>NZ_JBFANB010000052.1:0-59127 GCF_040659625.1 Nonomuraea sp. NPDC049750 | reverse complement strand
GGCGGGTGCAGGTTGGGCTCCAGGTCGTGCGGTGCACGCGTCGATGCCGCCTGGTCACCCGTGAGCTGAGGGGGGCGGTGGGTGAGTAAGCTCACCGCGACGGCCTCCTGCACCGCTTACGCGGCGGTGGTGGAGGCGACTGGTGAGGTCGTCGCGCAGGCGCTGCTGGTGCGGCGGGTGGCCTGGCTGAGCGGCCTGGCGCGCGATGTGACCGCCCGTTTGGTGGTGGCCCGGTGGAATCTGGCTGATCTGGATGGGCTGACCGGCGGGGTTGGGTTGGACGGGCGGGTGTTGCCGTCGAAGGGCTGGATGGCGCTGCGCAGGCTCGGCTGGGGTGTGAGCCCGCCCTCGGGCGTGTACGTCTGTGATCGGGTGCTGCGGTGCGCCCAGGAGCAGGCCGCCCGCCTGTTGCGGCTGGCCTTGCACCGGCGCCGTCTGGTGGCGGCGATCGTGGCCACCTGGCCGCAGGATACGGGTGCACGCACCGGCGCCGAGTGGGAGGCGCTGCGTGCGCTGCTGCCGGACGGGGTGACGGCGGCCGACATCCGCAACCGCACCCGGCAGGTTCGCGCCTACCTCGACGCGCATGGCGCGTTCCCGGCCGATCTGACCGAACTGGAGGAGCCGCCGAACGTTGCGGCGCAGGTCGTGCTGGCGGCGGCCGACCGGCAACTGCTCACCCTGGAGCGCACCGGCCACCACAGTGCCCGGCTGCGGGTGCGGCTTCCCCTGGTCGAATTCCCCGCGTCCGCCAGGGACTGGGCGTGGCATGTGCTGCCAGTCGCGCTGCCGCCGACGGTGCCGGCTGAGGCGGCGTTGTGCGCCCCTACCGTGCGGGTGGTCAAGGGGCGGGTGCGCGTCGATCTGCCGTTCCAGATCCCGGTCGGCTTCGCGCCCGCTACCGGCCATCGGGTCGGGTGCGGGTTCGACTGGGGCCTCAACGGGCTACTGACCGGCGTGGCAGCGGAGTTGGCCGATGACCGGGTGATCAGTGATGGGCGGCCGTTCGTCTACGACGCGAGCGGTGTGTCGGCCAAGCTGCACCGGCTGCGGGCCGAGCGTGAACACCTGGCCGCCAAGATAAAGCATCAACAACGACTCCTGGCCTGGATGACCGTCGCCGATCCCCGCCGCGCCACGTTGAGCGCGGCCTGCCGGGCTCTCGGGGTCGAGCATGAGCGGCTGTGCGCCCGTATCCGCAACCTGAACAAGGCACTGACCTGGTCGGCGGCGCGGTGGGCGGTCGACCAGGCCACCGCCGCAGGGGCGACGGTCATCTATCTGGAGGACCTGGCCACCCTGGAGGCGCGCGGACGCCGGGCCAGGGCGAACGCGCGCCTGTCGGGGCAGGTGCGCGGCCGGATCGTGCAGGCGATCCGACATCTGGCGGCCAAGGACGCCATCGCGGTGGTCACGGTCGCGGCGCGTGGGACTTCCCGGTACTGCCCCCGGTGCGGGGATGGCACGTCGGTGCTCCAGCATTGCCCGGCCCCGGATCGGCTCGGCGAGCGGGGCTGGAGGTGGGCCTACTGCCCGGCCTGCGGCCTGTCCTGTGATCGGGACTGGGCAGCGGCCGAGCGGATCGTCTCCCGCGGCCTGCTCGGCCAACACACCACCCGCACCCACCGTTCCGCCGGGGCGCGCACCATCCACGCCATCGTGGAAGGCAACGTCGCCCGCGCCCGATCAACACGCAGGCCCACCCGGGCGGCCCGCCGCGCCCGCCGCACCCGAACAGACCTGCACCCCCGCCCGGCAGCACGCGACAGAGCCAAAAACCGTCCCACCCCGAAACGGCCCACCCGCACCCAGGCCAGCCCACGCAACAACCCGATGACCTCCAGCCGTGTGCCCGACCGGCGCACGGTGCCCGCCCCACCGCCCACCGGCGGTGGACAGCGTCCGGCGGGCCATGCACCCCAGCCGGGACGGCACCAGCCGTACCGGACAGGGCATGCCAGGAATTCTCACCATCGGACCGGCTTCCACCACGCCAAAGCCACCCCCGTGCTCACGCTCATCGAGCACGGGAACAGCCCAGGCCAGGCCACGCCCGTCCGAGTTGCCTGATTCCTTCAGGGAACCACAGAGAATTCAAGACGCTCGATTAGTGCTGTACGAGGCGGGATCGGAGATATCGACCTTTGACCGATCGGGCAGCGCGTACGTCGCGATCAAGCCGATCACCGCACCGATGATCATGAACACGGAGATGGCCTGCCAGCCGTAGTCGTGCAGCAGCCAGGTGGCGATCAGCGGTGCCGGTCCACCCGCGATGACGGAGGCCAGCTGGTATCCCAGCCCGGCGCCCCCGTACCGCAGACTGGTCGGGAAGCTCTCCGCGATGAGCGCCGCCTGCGGACCGTACTCCATCGAGTGCTGGAGCTGCGTGACCATCATCGTGACCAGGATGACGACGGCGATGCCGGTGTTGAGCAGCGCGTAGTAGGGGAAGGCGATCACCGCCAGCAGCGCGGCCCCGATGAGGTAGAGCCTGCGGCGGCCTATTCGATCGCTGAGATGTCCGAAGTACGGGATCGCGAAGAGCTCGACGGCCGCCGCGGCGCTGACGGCGGCGAAGGCGAACGTTCGCGACATCCCGATGGTCGGGGACGTGATGTAGGTGATCACGAATGTCGTATAGAGGTAGAACGGCATCTGCTCCGGGATGCGCAGGAGCGCGCTGAGCACGACCTCCTTCGGGTGCCTCTTGAGCACCTCGACCACCGGCAGCTTGGCCACCTGCCTGGTCTCGAGGAGCTTGGCGAACAGCGGCGTCTCCATGACCCGCAACCGCACCCAGAGGCCGATGGCGACCAGCACCAGGCTCGCCAGGAACGGAATCCGCCAGCCCCAGTCCTTGAACGAGTCGCCGGCCGCGAGAGCCACCAGCGACATCGCGCCGGTGCCGAGTATGAGGCCGATGGGCACGCCGACCTGCGGCCAGCTGGCCATCAGGCCGCGCCTGCGCTGATTGCCCCACTCCATCGACAGCAGCACCGAGCCACTCCACTCGCCGCCGACCGCGATCCCTTGCAGGATGCGCAGGGTGACGAGCAGGATCGGCGCGATCACGCCGATCGTGGCGGTGCCGGGCAGCACGCCGATGAGCGCGCTGGAGACGCCCATCATGACAAGGGTGATGATGAGCGTGGCCTTACGCCCGATGCGGTCGCCCCAGTGCCCGAAGATCGCCGCGCCGACCGGCCGGGCGGCGAACCCGACCGCGTACGTGGCGAAGGACGCCAGAACACCCGCATAGGGGGTGGACTTGGGGAAGAAGACGTCGGCGAACACGGTCGCCGCGGCCGTGCCATAGAGAAAGAAGTCATACCACTCGATGGCCGTACCGACGACGCTCGCCGTCGCCGCTCTTCTCACCTGGGATTGGTGCTCCGCCGCTGGTAACCCGTGATCGTGCGTCACCCGCGCCTCCTCAGCCCGGACCGGGACTCCCAGTGTGATCCGGCTCACACGTCACCCGGTTTGCGCCATGCGTACCCGGCTTGCGGGGGGCGAACACTGGATTTGTCAGATCGTTAGCGACAAATGGTGTCTTTCTGAAGTCGGACGCCGTCTGTTACGGTCTCGTCGCCGCCGCTCCAGACCCTCATGGCGGCGACGACCGAGTGCCACGCGTACCTGGAATGGACTGGTCCCGCTCGATCCCCGGCATGGGGTGGACCGTGGCGCACATGGCCGACACGCTCCTGTGGTACGCCACGGACCTGGCCGCCGGAGCGCGGGAACTGAGCACCATGGACCTCGCGGTACGCCCGTGGGCTCCGGGAGCGAGCCGGGGCCTGGGAGACCCTGCTGTGGGCCAACGGCCGAGCCTCAGGCGATCCCCGAGTTCCAAGCCCAGGCCGCGATCCCGACCCGGTTGGCCGCTCCCACCTTGCGCTGGATGTTGGCCACATGCGTCTTCGCCGTGCCGGCGCTGATGGACAACTCGGCGGCGATCTCACCATTCGTACGCCCATGCGCGACCAGGCGCGCGACCTCCACCTCGCGCTCCGTGAGCGGCTCCCCCGGCGGCTCCGGCCGGGCGGCGCGGAGGTGGCGCAACAGCCGCACGGTGACCTGGGGGCTGATGAGCGTGTCCCCGGCCATGGCGGCACGTATCGCCTCGACGAGCAGCGTCGGTCCCGACCGTTTCAGCAGAAACCCGCAAGCGCCGTTGCGTAGTGCGGTGTGCACGTAGTCATCGAGGTCGAACGTGGTCGCCACGATCACCCGCGTCTCCCGCGCGAGCACCCTGGTGACCTCAAGCCCGTCGAGCTTGGGCATGCGGATGTCGGCCAGCACGACGTCGGGCTTGAGATGCCGGGCGAGCCCCACCGCCGCCTGCCCGTCAGCCGCCTCCCCCACGACCGTCATATCGGGCTGGGAGTCGAGAATGAGCCGGAACCCGATCCGTACGTCATCTTGATCGTCCGCGACGAGAACCCGAGTCGTCACGCCACCGCCCCCACCAGCCGAGCGCCCTCAGACCGCCCACCCATCACGCGCATGTCCCCCCACCTTCCAGCCGGACGCACGTCACCCCAGCTACCGGCTGGCCGTACGTCATCCCAAGCTTCCACCCTCGTCATGTGTCATCTCACCCTTCCACCCGTGGCACGCTCACGTGTACCGCACCTCTGCGCGGGATCGGGTCGTCCACCAGCGCGTTCTCGGCGATCTCGACTGACCCGGTGCCGGTGTGCCCTGGGAAGTGTCGCCTCAGGGAGTGATCCGGCACATGACCGGCGTCAGGTTTCTAACACGTCAGGGCCTGCTGGCCGCCCTCCTCGATGCGCCGCAGGGCGTCCTCGATCCGCGGCGGCAGCTCTGGAGCGAGCCGGGCGGCCTGGGCCTGTACGAGCATGCCGCTGACATCGTGCGCCACGAAATCGTGCAGGTCACGCGCCAGAGCGAGCCGCTGATCCCGTACGGCCTGCGCCACCGCCCGACGCCGGTTGCCGTCGAGCGAACGCAGGTAGAGCCCGGCCGTGGCGACCCCGACCGCCCCCAGCGACCAGCCCGCGCAACCGGCCAGGATCAGCGAGGGCGGGCCGGGCCAGACCATTCTCAGCAAGATGGTCGAAACCGCGAGACCGGGTACGAGGGCTGCGAGAGGCGCGCGGCGGGCCGCGAGCATCGTCAGCACGAGCAGTGCCGGCACCTCGATCAGCAGCCAGAACGTGCCGTCTCCACGGGTACCGGTCAGCGGATGGTAGGCGGTGATCGCCAGGGAGACCGCTCCCCCGCCCACGGCCGAGTACGCGGGAGGGACGCGCGGCCTGAACGCCACCACCAGCGCACACAACTGGACCACCGCACCGATGAGGTTCACGTTCTCGACCCTAGAGCGCCTCGGCCGTACGGACAGCAGGAGCTACCTCACGGCCTGATGCTTTCGGGGAACCCGGTCCAGCGCAGGCCGGTCGGGAGGTGACTCATGTCGTTGAACATCACGAGCGTGGGCGGCAGGCGGTCGCGGTACTCGATGACCGTCAGCGCGGTGTTGGCGCTGTTCAGTCCGAGCCACCGGGATGGCGGCGCGTCCAGCGCGTGTCGCACCAGCCACGCGATCGGATAGGCGTGCGTCACCAGGACCTCGTGTGTGTCGCGCTGGGTCCCTTCGGGGGTCGTCTCAGTGCCTTTGGCGGTCGTCTCAGTGGCTTTGGCGGTCGTCTCAGTGGCCCTCTCGGGGACCTTCGCGAACCGGGCGACCAGGGCCTCGGCCAGCCTCTGGCCCGAGGCTGCCTCTGCTTCGTCGTAGCCGTCGAAGAAGCCGACCCAGGACGGAGGCGTTTCGGCCGGACTGGGGACGTAGGGCACGTGGTCGATGAGTTCGGCGGCCTCGGCCACGGGCACGTTCGGTAGATGCCGGGCGAGTTCGTGGGCGCTCGCCACGGCGCGTGGCAGCGGAGAGTGCCACACGGCGTCGACCGGTACGCCGGCGAGCCGCTCGCCCAGCAGGCCCGCCTGCTGGTTCCCGATGCCGGTGAGCTCCCCGAACGCGTTGGCCGCGCCGTGGCGCGCCAGGTAGAGGTGTCGCGTTGCCATCAGTAGTCAGGGGCGCGGTGCCCGTGCGGGCCCGCTTCCCATCTCCTTCGATTTCGATCCGTAGGTGTGGGTTCGGTGACGGGATGCCTGGGTGGGGTCGGCTCTTGGTCTGACAGAGACCGGCGTGATCAGTCACGCGGGTGCCGCCGTGACGGTGCCGTTGGTGCCATCGAGGGTGATGACGGTGTCGTCGTGGAGCGTGCTCGTCGCGTTCGGGATGCCGAGGACGGCGGGGATGGCGTGCTCACGAGCGACGATCGCGGCGTGGGAGAGCACGCCTCCGGTCTCGGTGATGACACCGGCGGCGACGCGCAGCAGCGGTGTCCAAGCGGGGTCGGTGAAGGGGCAGACGAGGATGTCGCCCGGGCGCACGCGGGCGAAGTCGCCGGGGCCGCGAACGATTCTCGCGGCGCCGGTTACGATCCCGTGGCTGCCCGGTGTTCCGGTGAGCGTGCCAGATACGGTCCCGTGGCCGCCGGGGGCTCCGGGGGGCGTGGCGGCTGGGGCTCCGGTGAGTGCGGTCGTTGGGGTTCCGGTGAGTGCGGTGGCTGGGGTGTGCGAGGCGCTGGAAGGCGAGGTCGGCGGTGGGGGTGCGGCCGTGACCGGGCGTGCTTGCAGGATCCAGACGCGGCCGTCGACGATCGCCCACTCGATGTCCTGTGGCCCACCCCGTACGGCGGCGATGTCTTCGCCCAGCTTGGCCAGTTGCGTGGCGGTCGCGTCGTCGATCGTCGGCTGGTTCCGGGTACCAGCAGGCACGTCGCTCATGACGAGCCGTGTGCCGTACCGGTCAAGGCGGGTCCGTTTGTCCGCGACGGTACGGGTGACCGACGCGTCCTCGGCGACGCGGTAGGCGTCAGGGGTGACCGTGCCTCCGACGACGCTGGGGCCGAGCCCCCAGGACGCCTCGATCTGGGTCGCGTCGTCCGGGCCCGCGGGCGTGAACATGACCCCGGAGACCTCGGCATCCACATGGCGTTGGACGAGGACGGCCATCACAAGATCGTCGGACGGCTGGTCGTCGCGCCGGTAGTCGATGGCCCGGGGAGAGAACAACGAGGCCCAGCAGGCGCGTACGGCATCGGCGACCTCACCGGCTCCACGCACGGCGAGAAAGCTCTCGTACTGACCGGCCGCCGATGCCTGGCCGGTGTCCTCATTCGCCGCCGACGATCTGACCGCCACGGGCGGGTCGCCGAGCTCGTCGAGCGCGCGGCGCAGCGCATCGACCACGGTGGCGTGGACCGGGCGGGACTCAAGCATCTGCCGCGCCACGTCCGGCTCGCCGGCGAGCCGCCCGAGGTCCAGGTCGCGGATGGCGGCGTGGTACGCGGCGTAGGAGACGACGAAGCCGTCAGGAACCGGCAGACCCGCGCGGAGCAACGTGCCGAGTGCGCCGGCCTTACCTCCGCAGGTATCGGCGGCAGCCTCCATGAGGGGTACGATCATCCATCCTTACCCTTCAACAAATGATTGACAACGTTTTGTTGATTGTGCAGGATAAGTGCATGCCACGCAAGCAGGACATCGCTCACAACACGCAGACCGATCACGTACAGGCCCGCCGCGAGGCGGACGCGCGTGAGCGTCTCCTGGACCTGGGCGCGGATGAGCTCGACGCCCGTCCATGGCGACCCTCGCCCGCCCCGCTGTCGGCGGTCGACCTCGTGCAGTTCGCCGTCTGGCGCAACGCCGATTTGGGCCCGGAGGACATCCTGAGCGCGCTCGCCCTCCTGCCCGCCGCACGCGCCGAGGTGGAAGGACTCGAAGCCGGGCTGCTGTTCACGGCCCGGAGCGCGGGACTGACCTGGGCACAGATGGCGCAGGCGATGGGGTTCAACTCGCCGCAGGCGTGCCAGCAGCATTACACCCGCCTGGCAGGACGATCGGACGCCGACTCATGACACGGGACTCCGCGACCGACCTCCTGGTCCTGCACTCCGTACGCATCACCGGGTTCGCGGACACCCCGGTGATCGCTTATCGGTACGGGCTCGACGCGGCCGAGACGAAAGAGGTGCTGCACGACGCCGAGGCACGTGGGTGGGTCGAGCACACCGCCTTCGCCGGAAGCGGGGGTTGGTCGTTGACCGAAACGGGCCGAGCCGAGAACGAGCGCCTGCTCGCGGCCGAGCTCGCCCGCGTCGGCGGTGCCGACGAGGTCCGTGGCGCCTACCGCGAGTTCCTCCCACTGAACGCCCTCCTGCTACGAGCCTGTACCGACTGGCAGCTCCGGCCCACCGCCGGCGATCGGCTCGCCGTCAACGACCACTCCGATCCCGTCTGGGACGCCCGGATCCTCGACGAGCTCACCGGCATCGACCGCGCGCTCCTGCCACTCGCGGACCGGCTCCGGGGCGTACTCACCCGGTTCCGCGGATACGACACGCGATTCGGCGCGGCCCTGGCGCGCGCCCGAGCCGGGCAGGGCGCCTGGGTCGACCGCACCGATGTCGACTCCTGCCATCGTGTCTGGTTCGAGCTCCATGAAGACCTCATCGCCACGCTCGGCATCGACCGCCACGCGGAAGCCTGAAGCGCCCCGAGTTGGAGAAGGAGACCGCGGCGTGCGGGTGTACCACTGCGACGGTAGTGTGAGCGCCGCTCCTTTTGGCCCGTGCCCACGGAGATCACCCAGGACGGACGCGCACAGGAGGCATGGTGGGTCTGCGACTGGCAGCTGTCACCCTGGCGATGGTGGCATTGGCCGGATGTTCGGTCGTTTCGGCTAACGGCCGCGACCCCGGCCCGACGGATCGCGTTGCCTCCAAACCCAGCCCGAGTGATCGCGTCACATCCAGCCCCGGCTCCAGCGGCAGTACCCCGGTTGCGACGCGCCCCGAGGGTCGCTGGCGGGTGGTCTACCGGCAGAAGGGGCTGGACTACGGTGCCGACTTCCTGGACATCGCGGCCACGGGCGCGGCCGACGCGTGGGCGGTCGGTGAGCGGACGTTCGGCACCGACGGCCACGAGGCGTTGCTGGTCCGCTGGGATGGCGAGCGCTGGCGACGGCTGACGAAGGAACTGCCGAAGGCAGCCCGATACGTCACGCTCACCAAGGTAGACGCCTCAGACCCCGGCAACGTGTGGGTGATCGCCGAGGACAAGGAGGGCGGTGAGTCCGGGCTGCTGCACTTCGACGGGCGGCGCTGGTCGTTCATCCCCGATCCGGTGATCACCTCTGAGGGGGATACCGCGAGCCCGTCCGAGGTGGTCGCGCTGGGTGGGGGGCAGGTGTGGGCGCTCGGTGACGGGTGGGCGCGGCACTTCGACGGGCAGCGCTGGACCAGCCAGGCGATCCCCATCACGACGTACGCGGCCGTCGCCGTGTCGCCGCAGGACATCTGGGCGGTCGGCGAGGTGGACCCGCTGCCGGACGACGGCTACGTGCAGTCGGAGCCGGCCGTCGCGCGCTTCGACGGGCGCGCCTGGCGACGCGTACCACTGCCCTCACCGTCGGAGCCCTCGCCGTCGCCGTCCGGCTCGGTCGACTCGCGGGTCTCGGCGGTGCTGGCCGTGGCCGCCGATGACGTGTGGGCCGTGGGCGGCTACGAGACGTCGGACGGCGCGTTCCGGCCTCTGTCCTACCGGTGGAACGGCACGGCCTGGCGGGCGGTCGCCATCGACGGCGGGCAGTTGACCGGGATCGCCCGCGACAGCGGTGGCGTGGTGTGGGTCGCCTCCCGGAGGTCCGTCGCCGAGGATGCGAAGGACGCGTACCGACTGCTGGCCGAAGCGGGCGGACGGTGGTCGCGGGTCACGCCTCCCGCCCCGGTGACCGCGATGACCGCGCTCCCCGGCGGGAAGCCGCTGTGGGCGATCGGCCAGGACGCGATCACGGAGTATCGCTAGGGCTCGGCTCCTTCGCGCGGCTCGGTGGAGTGGGCTCGGTGACCCCGTCCTGGCTGATCACCCGGCTCAGCAGGGTGGGCTCGGTGATCGGGGACTCGTGGGTGCCGAGGACGGTGCAGGCGTGGGCTCCGGCGGTGGCGCCGAGCCGTACGCGCTGCTCCAGGGGTAGTCCGCGCAGAGTGCCGTACAGGAAGCCAGAGACGAACGCGTCGCCCGCGCCGTTGCTGTCGGCGACCGGACCGGGCAGAGGCGCGGCCGGGAAGGCGCGCAGCGGCGCGTCGCGGGTGAGGACCAGGCAGCCGTCGGCGCCGCGCGTGCAGACGACCGTGTGGGCACGGCCGCGTTCGATGATGGCGGCCATGGTGGCGGCCGGGTCGGCGAGCGCGGCCGCCGAGAGGAAGACGAGGTCGGAGCGGTAGGCGAAGTCCTCGTGGTAGTCGTCGACGCCGTTCCAGTCGTGCAGGTCCGTGGAGACGGGCATGTCCAGGTCCGGGAACACATGGCGGCAGAAGTCGGTGATCGACACGTGCGCGTGCCGCGCGCGGACGCCCTTGTAGAGGTGGCTCGGGAGCCGCTCGCCGGGCGTGGCCCTGGGGTCGAACAGCGAGGTGCGGCGGCCGTCCGGATCGACCAGCAGGACGCTGCGCCGGGTGCCCGCCCGCGCCGGCGCCCAGATGAAGTCGAGGCCGCGCAGCGCGTGGCGGATCAGCGCGCCCTGCGGGTCGTCGCCGATCAGGTCGGCGAACGTGACGTCGAGCCCGAGCGCCGCGCAGCCGAGCGCGACACCGGCGCCGGTGTTGCCGATCCGGTCGAGGACGGGCGGTACGGAGTAGGTGTCCTCGTACGGGAGGGGCAGCGCGGGCACGTACACGGTGGTGTCGACCCCGGCGCCGCCGAAAACCAGGACATCGCGTATGGGCACGGACGGTGTCATCGGTTCACCAGCGGGCCGGAGCCCGTGGAGCCGCGGACCACCAGCTCGGGCTGGAAGACGAGCTCCACGTGCTTGGCGGGCGCCCCGTTGACCTCTTCGAGCAAAGTCTGTACCGCGGCCGTGGCCATCGCGCCGATCGGCTTGCGTACGGTGGTCAGTGGCGGATCCGTGAACGCGATCAGCGGCGAGTCGTCGAAGCCGACCACCGACACCTCGCCCGGCACGGCCAGCCCCTTCTCGCGGCAGGCGCGGATCGCGCCCAGCGCCATCAGGTCGCTGGCGCACACGATGCCGGTGCAGCCGCGCGACAGGAGCTGCATGGCCGCCGCCTGCCCGCCCTCGACGGAGAACAGCGAGTGCGCGATCAGCTCGTCGACGGCGCTGGTGCCGAGGAGCTGGGCCATGGCCTGCCGGTAGCCCTCGATCTTCCTGATCACGGGTACGAACCTGCGCGGCCCCAGCGCCAGCCCGATCCGCTCGTGTCCGAGGTCCACGAGATGCTGTACGGCCAGCCGCGCGGCGAGCCGGTCGTCGGGCGAGATGAACGGCGCGTCGATGTGCTCGCTGTAGCCGTCGACCAGCACGATCGGCAGCCCGCGGTCGGTGAGCCTGGTGTAACGGTCCATCCGCGCGGTGGTGTCGGCGTGCAGACCCGACACGAACACGATGCCGCTCACCCCACGGTCGACCAGCAGTTCGGTGAACTCGTCCTCGGGCGCGCCGCCCGGCAGTTGCGTGCAGAGCACGGGCGTGTAGCCGTGCTGGGTCAGCGCCTTCTCGATGGACTGGGCGAACGCCGGGAAGATCGGATTGTCCAGCTCGGGGGTGACCAGGCCGACGAGCCCGTTGCTGCGCTGCCGCAGCCGGGGCGGCCGTTCGTAGCCCATGAGGTCGAGCGCGGTCATCACGGCCTGGCGGGTGGCGGCGGAGACGCCGGGCTTGCCGTTGAGCACCCGGCTGACCGTGGCCTCGCTCACCCCGGCCTGGGCGGCGATGTCGGCGAGGCGCGCGTGACCGGTCATGCGCGCCACTGTACTTTCCCCCGGGCCGCCGGATGTGACGCGCGCGGGGCGTAGGAGGCGGCGAAGCCGCGCCTGTACACGGAGTACGTCACAGCCTCGCGCCACCCCTGATCATGCTCCGCAGCCCCTAAGACGGTCCCGACAATGAAAGCTCTTGCCGCAATTTCCCGCAAGCCCTTCCAAGTCACGATTTTTCCGGATGATTCCGCCATCGGATGCCCAAAACCCCTAGCCGAAACCCGATTGGGCAGAGATCTTTTATGACAAGGGTGGACATGTAGCGTTAAGGCGCGATGTACTACCCCTTCAATCAGCCCCGTCACAGGTGACACGTGCGCAAGGTGTTGGGCCCATGAGCTCGGTCGTTCTCGACAAAGTGACCAAGGTGTACCCGGGTGGCTACCTGGCGGTAGACCGACTGAGCCTGAAGGCCGAAAATGGCGAGTTCCTCGTTCTGCTCGGCCCCTCCGGCTGTGGCAAGTCCACGCTGCTGCGGATGATCGCGGGCCTCGAGGAGATCACCGAGGGGGACCTCTGGCTGGACGGCCAGCTGGCCAACCACCTGGCGCCACGTGATCGCGATGTCGCCATGGTGTTCCAGAACGGCGCCCTCTACCCGCACAGGACCGTACGCGGCAACATCGCCTTCCCCCTGGAGATCGCCAAGTCGGACCCGGCACAGGTACGCGAGCGCGTCACCGAGCTGAGCAAGGCGCTGCACATCGACGACACGCTGGAGCGCCGCCCTGGCACCCTATCCGGCGGCCAGCGCCAGCGCGTCGCGATGGGACGGGCGATCGTCCGCCAGCCCAAGCTGTTCCTCATGGACGAGCCGCTGTCCAACCTCGACGCCGGCATGCGCACCGAGCTGCGCATGGAGATCTCCGCCCTGGTCAGATCGCTGAACGTCACCACCATCTACGTGACGCACGACCAGGTCGAGGCGCTCACGCTGGCCGACCGGATCGCCATACTCAACCGTGGCGTCCTGCAGGATGTCGGCACTCCGGCGCAGATCTACAACGACCCGGCGACGGCGTTCGTGGCGGCCTTCCTCAACTCCCAGCAGCTGAACCTCCTGGCCGCGACCGTGCGCACGCCGCAGAACCAGTACGTCATGCTCGACTTCGGCCCGCACCGGCTGACGCTCCCGTGGAGCGATCCCCGCGCCTACGCCATCTCCCAGCACACCGGCGGCCAGGTGCTGGTCGGCCTGCGCCCCGACGGGCTGGCGCCGGTGCCCGAGTCGTACGAGGGGCCGTCGTTCTTCGGCCGGGTGCGGGCGCTGGAGTACCACGGCCACGAGTGGCTGGCCTACATCGAGTGCGGCGTCCCTGCCGTACCGGTGCCCGAGCCGCCGGACCGGCGTGTCCAGGTCAACGGTCGCAAGGACCGCTCCGCCGGACTCGGCGGGCTGGTCCGCCGGATGTTCTCCCAACCCGAGGAGCGGGAGGAACAGGAAAAAGTCGGACAGAACGCCGGCAGCGGCATCCACCGCCGCTCCGACATCATCGTCCGGCTGGGCGGCCGCCCGGTCTGGCGCGCCGGCGAGCCCGCCAAGGTGGCCATCGACCAGAACCGCCTCATGATCTTCACCCCGGACGGCGCCCGCATCGACCCACCCCGCCGTTGACCGCGGCGGCGCGATCTTCGGCGGCTACTGCGCCATCTGGGCCGCCTTCATCGTGATCACCGCTTTCGGGTTCCAGCACCGCACCAGACCGTCGGGGGATCGAACACGACGCCCAAGCCTGGCTTACCCAACTTGGTGACCCCGAGGAGGGGCGGCGCCCTCCTCCGTGCGGTGGAGATCGTCCACGGTCGGCAGGATCCCGGCCACCAGCACGCGGAGCGCGGCCGGCGCCTGCTCGGGCGCCGGCAGCCCCTGCTATCGAATCTCGTCTCCCCCTCCCCTGACACCTCGGCGAGGCTGTCGCGGACCATCGCCACCGAACGTTCGAGCACGGCCGGCGGCAGGCGACGCGGTGATCTCGATCGTGCAGTGGGAGTCGGACGAGGCGTTCGCCGCGTCGCTGGCCGCGATACAGGAGGTGGCACTCGATCTGGCCTATGACCAGCGTGAGACACGGCCTCGCGAGATCGTCCAGGTCGTGGCCGCCTGATCGGGAGGAGCAAACAGCGGAGGGCCGACCCATGGGCCGGCCCTCCGTGTTCGAGCCCTTGGCTTCCTAGCAGGCGCCCTTCACGTCAGGCAACAGGCACCCGGTGTCGAACGTGCCCGGGATCGACGCCGTGACGCCATTCGTGTCATCGGTGATCTTAACGCTCGTGTAGGTCACCTGCGCGATCTCCAGGCTCTGTCCAGGCGGACAGGAGAAGGTCCCCGCCGACGGCGGGAGGATCGCGAGCGAGGCCGTCACCTGACCGTTCCTGCCAGAGCTGAACGTGCCGGTCGCGGTCACCTCGCCGGAATTGACTTGCTTGTTCTGGGCGCTGGGATTCTTCCCGCCCCGGTTGACGCAGACGTACGTGGCCGTCGAGGTCGCACTCGCGACGTAGTCGATGCTCTGGTTGGTGCCGAGTCCGGCTTCCTTGAACGAGACGATCAAGTTCGTACCGCCCAGCTGGGCGCTGGCTGAAACGAAGTGCGGGCTTACAGCCTGCGCGGGCAGTGCCGCCGCGACAAGCAGGGCCAGCGGCGTAGAAACGAGGATCGAGAGTCGCTTCATGAGAACTCCTCAGGCGTTGCTCTACACTGAATTCGGGATTTTGGCATTTGCTGACATGAGGTGCAGGGAAGAGTCGCTGTTCGGCAGAAGCGCGAATTGCGTGCCGATCAGACCGAAACGCCAACAATGTCGTTCGACCTGAGCAAGTTCAGTTTCCTTTCGGGGGTATCAATTCCGACGTGTTGGAAATTGTCCACTTCGATCAGAAACGCTCGTTCCGGTCACCCATTGCGGACGTTCGACATCGCCTTGATTTCCTCGCCACCAGGACTGCAAACGGAGATGATGCACACTTGCCACTCCGCTTGTCATTTAATTGAAATGCTCACCCAGCCGCCCTACTTCGGCCACTAATATACTCTCTGCGCCGCTAAATATAATAATGTAAGCCATATTGTCCTATATAACCGGCGCGTCCACTGCGCCGCCCTCTATCCCGGCTGGTACGCCTAGGCCTGAACCCGCTCGACGTGAGCGACTACGCAAGGGTCGCGGGGCTCGACACCTATCTCGGATAGTTGTCCGCTATCAAGCAGCGGAGGACCGGCCCACAGGCCGGTCCTCCGCGTTCGAACCCTTGGCTCCCTAGCAGGCACCCTTCACTTCAGGCAACAGGCACCCAGCGCCGAACGTGCCTGGGATCGACGCCGTGACACCATTCGTGTCATCGGCGATCTCCACCTCCTTATAGGTCACCCGCGCGATCTCCAGGCTCTGTCCAGGCGGACAGGAGAAGCCCTCCGGCGACGGCGGGAGGATCGCGAGCGAGGCCGTCACCTGGCCGTTCCTGCCAGAGCTGAATGTGCCGGTCGCGGTCACCTCGCCGGAATTGACTTGCTTGTTCTGGGCGCTGGGATTCCTCGCGCCCCGGTTGACGCAGACGTACGTGGCCGCCGCGCTCGCCCTCGCGGCATAGTCGATGCTCTCGTTGGTGCCGAGTCCGGCTTCCTTGAACGAGACGATCAAGTTCGTACCGCCCAGCTGGGCGACGGCTGAAACGAAGTGCGGGCTTACAGCCTGCGCGGGCAGTGCCGCCGCGACAAGCAGGGCCAGCGGCGTAGAAACGAGGATCGAGAGTCGCTTCATGAGAACTCCTCAGGCGGGCCGGTAGGGCTATGGACGCTGCAGAGGGCGCGCTGCGTACGCGCCGATCAGGAAATGCCACGAAGGGGCGGCAAGAGAGGAGTGCGGGTTCCGAAAGTGCGGCGGATCAGGCGCGAATGAGCACCGCTGTGTACGCGCTCGGGACATGTGCAACCCCCGCCGTTGTCGCGTTCATTGGTACTCAGCATCGCGCTGGTTTCCGGATTGTCCACTTCGATCGGAAACGCCCACTCCGGCCACCCATTGCCAATGCGCGGCATCGCCTTGATTTCCTCGCCATCAGAACTGCAAACGGAGATGATCCACTCTTGCCATTCCACTTATCACTTAATTGAAATGCCCAGCGCGCCGGGCTCATTCCGCCACGCGATGGCCGGGAAAGCCGACGGTGGTTGCCGAATCGTTTCCGAGCCGACCCCATGGGGGCCCCTCCAAGATCTACGGTTCCAGGGAGGCCGCCCTAGCCCACACGGACCGAGCGCCCGCAGTTGACCAACCGGACCGTGGTCCGTATTGTCTTCCCATAAGCGGACCACAGTCCGGAAGGGGACAACCATGAGCCGTTTGCTGCACATTTCCGCCTCCCCCAGAGGAGCGGAGTCGATCTCGCTCGCCATCGCCTCGACCTTCGCCGAGGAGTACCTCGCCACACATCCCGGAGGGCGGGTCGACCACTTCGATCTGTGGGACGGGAGTTTGCCGGAGTTCGGGCCCCCTGCGGCGAAGGCCAAGATGACCGTGTTCGGAGGGGGTGTGCCGGTAGGAGAGGAGGCGGTGGCCTGGGAGGCGGCTGTGCGGACGTTCGAGCGGTTCGATGCCTATGATCGGTATCTGTTCAGCGTGCCCATGTGGAACATGGGCGTGCCGTACAAGCTCAAACAGTTCATCGACGTGGTCAGCCAGCCGGGCATGGTGTTCGGGGTGGATCCGGAGACCGGCTACCAGCACCTGCTGAGCAGGAAGCGGGCCGCTGTCGTCTACACCAGCTCGGTCTGGGGACCGGGGATCGGGGCCGAGTTCGGGAGTGACTTCCAGTCGACGTTCTTCGACGGGTGGTTGCGCTGGGCCGGGATCGACGACGTCCAGGAGATCCGCCACCATCCGACGTTGACCGGGTCTTATGAGGATGAGCGGAAGCAGGCCGACGAGCGGGCCCGCGAGGTCGCCAGGCGCTTCTAGCGAATCCGCTGTTGTTACGGCCTAAGGGCGGCAGGAACCCGTGGAGTAGGCCGCGTCGGCGAAGACCTCCACGGGGTTGTCATCACCTGCCAGCAGGGCACTGGCAACGACACCCTCATGATGGACGGCAGCGGAGCTGGGCCGCAGGCTCACCGTGGCTAACAGCGTGGCGGGCCTTCCCCGACTCCAGCTGCCGCGCGCCTTCCGCCGCGAAACCGGCGTCACTCCGCGCGGCATCTGGCCAGGAGCCTTGAAGCCGTCTGGCGATAAGTGCGGGTCTCGTGCACATGCTGCGACTCGGGCGGCCACAGCCGTATCTCGCCAGTACAGTTGACCAACAATGTCCGCATTTTCTCGATATTGGCGCCGGCCAAGGATCACCATCGCTCTAGCCCTGGCTACCGTCCTCGGTCTAGGCGCCGCCGTCTACCTGTCGATGCGCACCGAAGGCTCGCCCCAGCAGACGGTGACCGCGTTCCTGACGGCCTGGCAACGCGGCGACCTGCGCGCCATGAAAGCCCAGGTACTGGAACCGCCTCGCGACTTCGACGGCATCTATGACGCCTTCACCAGGGGCTCCCAGGCCAAGAAGATCACCATCCGGCAGACCCGCGTCCGTCCCGAGTCCAACCGGAATTTCGGACAGGCCGCCGCCTATGACGCCACGTTCTCCGTCACTCTCGACGGGCCGGTCCCCTACTCCTACGACGGGCACCTCGAAGTCATCGATTTCGACCGCGCGTGGAAAATTCACTGGACCCCAACGGCGATCCACCCCGACCTGCAGGAGGTCGGTTCCAGCGAGATACGGCAGGTCCGCGTCGTCCCCCAGCCCGATGGTTCCTCCCACCTGGTCCTGCTAGAGACGCGAGCCGAGGGAGCACAGGGAGGATCCCTCTTCGCCGACGAAGGCCTCATACTGGTCGCAACCCTGGCCGACTCGGCCCAACCAGGGGTCACCGGCTAGAAGACCACTGAGATCAGGCGGTTCGGCTCCGCTGCTTGCGCGGTGGGGGTCGGTGGCGCGCTTGGGTCTGGGACTAGCGGTTGGAGTCGGTGCTGGTCTCGATGGTGTTGCCACTACGGGCAAGCCCACTCCAATCAGCCGACCCGGCGAAGCGTGTTCGGGAAGTCAGCCCGAGCGCAGCGAGGCCCTAGAGGGGGCGGGCGTCAGCCCGCCTGGGAGGACGTCCGGAGCGACGCGGAGGTCCTTGGGGCCGATCGCGGGCTTCCCGCCTGGCCGGGCGCCGGTAGGTTGACCGCCGGCCGGCGGGGGTCGCGGTTCGGGGGCAGGACGTCCGTGGTGGCGGCGAGCCAGGACAGGATGGCGGTGCGCATCCTGTCCTCCACGGCCGCGTGGCGCGGGGAGCCGCTGAGGTTCCGGGTCTCGTCCGGGTCGGCGCGGCGGTCGTACAGTTCAGGTCCTTCGTAGAGCCGCCACACGTAGGTCCAGTCGCGGTCACGGGCGGCGAACGCCTTGCCGGCCAGGCGCGGGTTCTCGTGCTGGAGCTCGCCCTTGAGGTCGTACGGGAAGGCCCCGCGCTCCATCCGCGGCTCCTCCTCGGCCAGGAACCCGCCCTCGGTGAAGGCGTACGCCCGGTGCTCGGCGTCCGGATCGTCGAACAGCGGCCGCAGGCTGCGCCCGTAGTGGCTGTGGGTGGCGCGGATCCCGGCGAGGTCGAGCAGGGTGGGGAAGACGTCGACGAGTTCGACGAGGGCGTCGCTGGTGCGGCCCGCGGGCACCGGGCCGCCGCTGAGGATCAGGGGGTCGCGGGTGACGCAGGCGTGCATGGCCGACGGCCACTTCTCGATGACGCCGAAGTCGCCCAGGTACTCCCCGTGGTCGGAGAAGAAGGCGAACACGGTGTCCTCGGCCGCGCCCGTCGCGGCGACGGCGGCGCGCACGCGCCCGACGTGATCGTCCAGCCGGGAGACCATGCCGTGGTAGACGGCGGCGACCTCCTGCCAGATCTCGGGAGTGGCGCGGGCGAGTCCGTGCTTGTCCCGGATCGCCGAGAGGTAAGCCGGCGCGTTCCCGGACGGAGGCGGGACCGGCGCGGGCTGTGCGGCGCGGTCGTACAGGGAGAACCACGGCTGCGGCACCTCGAAGGGGCAGTGCGGTGCCAGCAGGGGCACGAACAGCAGCCACGGTTGTTCGTGGGCGTCGCTCAGCCACGACTCCGCGGTCCGCACGGCCGCCTCGTCGAAGCCGACCGCGTCGTCCAGGACCTCGCCGCCGTAGAAGAGCCGGTCCCAGAGCGGGTCGTCGGCCCCGACCCCGGTGATCTCGGGGCGGCGGCGCCCGCGCTCGTACGGCTCGCCTCCCC
Source organism: Nonomuraea sp. NPDC049750 (assembly GCF_040659625.1). Classification (NCBI taxonomy): domain Bacteria; kingdom Bacillati; phylum Actinomycetota; class Actinomycetes; order Streptosporangiales; family Streptosporangiaceae; genus Nonomuraea; species Nonomuraea sp. NPDC049750. The sequence continues at coordinate 39,965 of NZ_JBFANB010000052.1, read as the reverse complement.
AATGTGACCCGGCGGGCGGCCGCGTGAAGCCGTGCTCGTCCGCGCTGAGCTCGGTCGCGCCCGGCGCGAACGTGTCGCCCCGGTCGCCCGCCCAGACCACCCGGTAGCCCTGGTCGCGAAACGTGCGCAGGAAGTTCGGTTCCTCCGGCCGCAGGAGCGCGTCGAGGGTCCGGTGACCGGCCGTGTGCGGGTACCAGCTGGTGAGGAACGACGCCCGGCTCGGCGAGCACACCGGGTGCTGGACGAACGCGTTCGTGAACGTCATCCCGTCGGCGGCGAGCGCGTCGAGGTGCGGGGTACGGGCGCGCTCGGCGCCGAACGCGCCCACCGCGTCGGCCCTGAGCTGGTCGGCGACGATCACGACGACGTTGGGTGAGCGGGCCACGAGTCCTCCGGAGGGGTTGCCATGACGCCGGTGCGGCTGTTGTATGTCCGTGACGTTACCTACCTAATACTCGGTAGGTAAAGGACCTCGCCGGAAAGTGAGACCCCGTGAAGGCCATCGTCGTCATGTTCGACAGCCTCAACCGCCGTCATCTGCCGGCCTATGGGGCGCGGGATACGCACGCGCCGAACTTCGCCCGGCTCGCCGAGCGCACGGCCGTCTTCGACAACTGTTACGCGGGGAGCATGCCGTGCATGCCGGCGCGCCGGGAGATGCACACCGGGCGCCACAACTTCCTGCACCGGGGATGGGGGCCGCTGGAGCCGTTCGACGACTCGGTGCCGCAGTTGCTCACCGACGCGGGCGTGCACACGCACCTGGCCACCGACCACGCCCACTACTGGGAGGACGGAGGAGCGACCTACCACAACCGGTTCCGCACCTACGAGTTCTTCCGCGGCCAGGAGGGCGACTTCTGGAAGGGCCAGGTCGCCGACCCGGAGATGCCGCAGGATCTCAAGCGCGTCCGGCGGCCCGCCTACCGCCAGGACTGGGTGAACCGGCAATACCTCGCCGACGAGGCCGACCACCCGCAGACGCTGACCTTCGACGCGGGCCTGCACTTCCTGGACGTCAACCACGCCGAGGACGGCTGGTTCCTGCAGATCGAGACGTTCGACCCGCACGAGCCGTTCTTCAGCTACCAGCGCTATCACGACCTCTACCCCGAGGACTACGACGGTCCGCACCTGGACTGGCCCGACTACGCGCAGGTGCTGGAGACCCCCGAGCAGGTGGCGCACGTACGCAACCGCTACTCGGCGCTGCTGTCGATGTGCGACCGCTCGCTGGGCCGGGTGCTCGATCGCATGGACGAGCTGGACCTGTGGCGCGACACCCTGCTCATGGTCGTCACCGACCACGGCTTCCTGCTGGGCGAGCACGGCTGGTGGGGCAAGAACGTGCCGCCGTGGTACGACGAGACGATCCACACCCCGCTGTTCGTCTGGGATCCCCGCGCCGCGCAGGCGGCGGGCGAACGCCGCTCCGCCCTGGTGCAGACGATCGACTTCGGGCCGACGCTGCTCGACTGGTTCGGTCTCCCGCGTCCCCCCGACATGCAGGGCAGGCCGCTGGCGGAGACGGTCGCCGCGGATCGCCAGGTGCGCGAGGCCGCGCTCTTCGGTGCCTTCGGCGGGCACGTGAGCGTGACCGACGGACGCCACGTCTACATGCGCGCCCCGGCGACCGCCGCGAACGCGCCGCTGGCCGAGTACACGCTGATGCCCACGCACATGATGGCCCGCTTCCGTCCCGAGGAACTGCGCGACGCCGAACTGGCCGCGCCGTTCGCCTTCTCCAAGGGCGTGCCGGTGCTGCGGACCACGGGCCAGGCGATGTCCAACCCGTACGCCTTCGGCACCCTGCTGTTCGACCTCCAGGAGGACCCGGAGCAGCGCCACCCGCTCGTCGACGACGCGCTGGAGGCCCGGATGATCCGGCTCCTGGTCGGCCTGCTGCGGGACACCGACGCGCCGCCCGAGCAGTACGAGCGCCTCGGCCTGCCCCAGGACGGCGAGCCCGGCGAGCGGCATCTGCAGGTGCGCCGCCAGTGGGCCCAGGTCGTGGCGGCACGCGAGCCGGTGCGGCGCGAGGACTACCCGGACGGGCCGCTGAGCGCGCACACCCCCTTGCGGGAATTGCTGGCCGATCCGGCCGCGCGGGTGCTTCTGGACGAGCATGTCCCGGGTCTGCTTTCGGGCCCGCTCGCGGCCATGGCCGGCGGGCTCAGCCTCGTGGAGATCGCGGCCACCGCCCTCGGGCTGCTGCCCCGGGCCAGGCTGGCGCTGATCGCCGACGCATTGGCGCGGACCTGCGAAGATCGTGAGAATCCAGCGAAAGTTACCAGCGGGTAGGGTCTTCCTTACCTACCGAGTACTCGGTAGGTTACGGGTAATTAACACAGTAGTAACCCGGCCTTGAGCCGGGCCACACCGGCCGGGCGACGAGGGACGGGAGACCTTCCGCCGTCGTACGGTGGCCGGAGCGGAAAGGAGTCACGCATGGCGCAGGCAGAGGCAGGCCGGGTTCGCCGCCCGGCGGCCGCGCGGCGGGAGCAGATCCTCGCCGTCGCCGCGGACGCGTTCGCCATCGCGGGCTTCCGGGGCACGAGCCTGGCCGAGGTGGCCGCTAAGGTCGGGGTCTCTCAGCCCGGCCTGCTGCACCACTTCTCCGGCAAGGAGGCCCTCATCCTCGCGGTGCTCCAGCAGCGCGACCTTCAGGACGAGCAGTTCGTCGAGGCGCAGTTCCAGGGCGGCCGGCCCTCCACCAGGGAATGGCTCATGGCCTTCTGCCGCCGCAACGAGACACAACCCGGTCTCGTCCGGCTGTTCACCGTCCAGGCGGCCGAGAGCCTCGACCCGGCGCACCCGGCCCACGACTTCTTCTTCCAGCGCAACCAGCGCGTACGAAACCGGATCACCCAGCTCATCACCTCCGACCAGGAGAAGGGCGAACTGTCCGCCGCCCTCGACCCGGCCGCCACCGCCACCGAGTTGGTCGCGCTGATGAACGGCCTGCAACTGCAGTGGCTCCGCGACCCGGCGATCGACATGTGCGGGCTCTTCGAGACCGCTCTGCTGCGCCTCGGAACACCCCCGAGCGCCGCCCCACCATCGGCACCGCCTTCTTAGGCGAAGGCCCGACCTCCCTTTTCGCAGGCTTCACAGAGTTCACAGGCGAAGCCTGACCTCTCAGTAACACCCCCCTTGTACCGGTCCCGCGCGGACCGGCGCACCAGCCGGCGTGACGACGTGGGCCGCAGCATGCGCGCGGGCGGCGCCGTCCCCGGCTTAACGAGGAGCACCAAATGCGCAGAGGCCTACAAAACCCTCGAAACTCCCGTTCACCTCTTCGAATCGCCCTGGCGCTGACCCTGTCGTCCGCGCTGGCGACGGCCTGCCAGTCGGCGGTCAAGCTGGAGCAGCAGCAGGCCGCCGGCGTGTCCGCCGCGAGTTGCCGGCAGGGCGGCGCGCTGGTCGTCGCGAGCGCGCAACCGCCGCTTCCCGGCCGCGTCCTGGCCCAGAGCGCCGCGAACATGCTCTGGGCGCGCGGGGTCTTCGAACCGCTGATCAGCGTCAAGGGCGGTGACGTCGCCAAGCCCGTGCCGTTGCTGGCGACCGCGTGGAAGATCGGCGCCGACGACCGCAGCGCCGTGCTCACCCTGCGCCAGGGTGTCACGTTCCATTCCGGCCGCCCGTTCACCTCGGCCGACGTGCTGTTCTCTTTCAAGCAGGCGCTCGATCCGGCGAGCCCGTCGAACGACAAGCAGATCATCGGCGGCTGGCAGATCAAGGCGACGGGCGAGCACGAGGTAACGATCGAGTCCAAGACGCCTCTGACGCCCGTGCTCGCCAGCGTCCTCGACGACACACCCATCGTGGACTCGCAGACCTATCGCGACCTCACCGACGGCTCCAAGATCATCGGAACCGGGCCGTTCCGCGTGGAGCGCTACCAGCCGGGCGCCCAGATCGTGCTGGTCCGCAACGACCGCTACTGGGAGAAGGGGCTGCCCCACCTCGACCGGGTCGAGAACGTGGTCATCTCCGACTCGACCGCGCAGCTGGCCGCGCTGCGGTCCGGGCGCACCCACCTCGCCTCCGGCCTGACGACTCAGGACGCCGCCACGGTAGCCCAGAAGGGCGGCCAGTTCCAGCTCAGCCGGAACCTGCCGGCGGTGTACTCCCTCGTCCTGGACACCGCGAACGGGGTGTTCGCCGACAAGACGGCCCGCCAGGCCATCGGGTACGCCATCGACCGCGACCGGATCAAGCAGCAGGTCTTCGGCGGCCTCGGCGACACCGGCGGCCTGGTGTGGCCGGCCGGCGCCGAATACCCCAAGGACCTGGCGAACACCTACCGCTACGACCCCGCCAAGGCCAAGCAGCTGGTCAAGGAGGCCGGCGCGACCGGGGTGGAGGTGCCGATCACCATCATCAACAACCCCCAGTTGCAGGCCGAGTACCAGATCATCGCCAACAACCTCACCGACGCCGGGCTCCGGCCGAAACTCGTCGCCCTCGCCGCGCCCGACTACCAGGCCCGGCTGGCCGCCGGTAAGGCCGGCAGCTATCTGTCCTTCCGCGGGCAGGCCGGCACTCCGTCGCTGCTCGCGCAGACGAACCCGGACGTACGGCTGCAGGGTGCCCACCGCCAGTTCACCAGCAAGGAGTACACCACCCTTGTCGGCGCGGTGATCAAGGCGGGCAGCGCCCCGGCCGCGGCCGGGGCGGTGCGCGAGCTCACCACGTACATGCTCGACCAGGCCGTCCAGCACGTCCTGGTGACGACGCCGTCCATCATGGTCAAGTCCACGGCCGTGCAGGGGGTCGCCATGACCTCCGGCGGGCTCCTGTCGCGCGAAACGTGCCTGGTCCGATGATCCGCTACCTGGTCGGGCGCATCCCCTCGATCATGCTGGTACTGCTGGCCACCAGTGTGATCGCCTTCCTCCTCCCCCGGCTGACGCCGGGCGACCCGGCCGCCGTGATCGCCGGCCCCGACGCCACACCGGAGACCATCGCCGCGATCCGCACCCAGCTCGGCCTCGACCGGCCGCTGCTGTCGCAGTACGCGAGCTGGATGGGCGGCCTGTTCACCGGCGACCTCGGGCGCTCCTTCCAGTACGGCCGCCCGGTGGCCGAGCTGATCGCCAACCGGCTGGGCAGCACCGTGCAGCTGGCGGTGCTGGCCGGGCTGTTCCTGGCGCTGGCCGGGATCGGACTGGGCGTACTCGCCGGCTCCGCCCGCTCCCGGTGGGCGCGGGTACTGGTCGACACGGCGAACACCGGCCTGCTGGCCGCGCCCCCGTTCCTGGTCGGGCTGCTGCTGATCCTGGTGTTCGGGGTCGCGATCCGCGTCCTGCCCATCAGCGGCGAGATGTCGATCATGGAGAACCCGGAGATCGGGATCCAGTATCTGCTGCTGCCCGCCCTGGCGCTGGCCCTGCCGATGTCGGCCGGTGTGGCACGGCTGGTGCAGACCTCGATGGTGGCGGTGCGCGAGGAGGACTTCGTCGACCTGGCGGTGGCCAAGGGCGTGCCGTCCCGGCGGATCAGCGTACGGCACGTGCTGCGCAACAGCCTCGGCCCGGGGGTGGTGGCGATCGGGATCCGCTTCGGCGACCTGCTGGCCGGCGCCGTGGTCATCGAGGCCATCTTCGCCAGGAACGGGCTGGGACAGCTCGCCGTGACGGCCGCGCAGACCGCCGACTACGCGGTCGTGCAGGTCCTCATCGTCGGCACGGTGTTCGTCGCGGTCATCGCGCAACTGCTGACCGAGATCAGCCTGGCCGCCCTCGACCCCCGCATCCGATTGGGGAAGTGAAGATGACCATCCCGAAGACGATCGCGGCTCCGGCACTCGCCGGGCCGGTCCGGCGACGGCCCGACCGCGCAGGTGCGTGGGCCCGGTACGCGCGGGCCTTCCGTACCCCGAAGGGCATCGCGGCCGCCGTCCTGCTGACGCTGCTGGTCGCGCTGGCCCTGCTGGCACCGGTCCTCGCGCCCGGCGGCTACGACCAGCAGACCAGGGACGCGCTCACCGGGCCGTCGGCGGCGCACGTGCTGGGCACCGACGAGTTCGGCCGCGACATCCTGGTGCGCACGCTGTACGCGCTGCGTACCGACCTAAGCCTGATCCTCACCGCGGTCCCGGTGAGCATGGTGATCGGCACGCTGCTCGGCCTGTCCGGCTACCTGTCGCGGATGCTCGGCTCGCTGGCCCAGCGCGTGCTGGACATCATCCTCGGCTTCCCGGGCCTGATCCTCGGCATCATGATCGTCATGATGATCGGCGCGGGCTGGAAGGCCCTGTTCGCGGCGATCGTCATCGCCGGCCTGCCCGGCTTCGGGCGGCTGGCCCGCGCGGGCCTGCTCGCCCAGCAGCAGCGGGAGTACGTGCTGGCCGCCCGGGTGCTCGGCGTGCCGCGCTCGACCGTCATGGTCCGCCACATCCTGCCCAACGTGATCGACCCGATCCTCGTGCAGACCACGGTGTTCATGGTGGTGGCGATCTTCATCGAGGCCGGGCTGAGCATCGTCGGGCTCGGCATCGACCCGCCGAACCCCTCGCTGGGCGCGATGCTCAACATCGGCGCCCGCTACATCGACGGCCTGCCCTCCTACGTGATCGGCCCCGGCCTCGTGCTGCTGCTGCTCGCGCTGGCCTTCACCTTCCTGTCCGACGCTCTCAACCAGGCGGCGACCCGACGATGAACCAAGCACTTGAGGACATGGCGCTGCTGGAGGTGCGGGGCCTGCGCACCCGGTTCGACACGGCGGACGGCGTGGTGCACGCGGTCAACGACGTGACCTTCTCGATCCGGCCCGGCCAGATCGTCGGCATCGTCGGCGAGTCGGGATCCGGCAAGTCCGTGGCCGCCCGCTCGATCCTGCGCATGGTACGCCCGCCCGGCCGGATCACCGCCGGTGAGGTGCGCTACCGGGGCACCGACCTGCTGACCCTGCCGGACAAGCGGATGCGGGAGCTGCGCGGCCGTGAGATCGCGATGGTGTTCCAGGACCCGCAGTCCGCGCTCAACCCCGCGATGACCGTCGGCGACCAGATCGCCGAAGCGCTGATCGTGCACGGAACCACCAAGCGCGAAGCGCGTAAGCGGGCCGGGGAGCTGCTCAACCAGGTCGGCATCCCCGACGCCGGCCGCCGGATCGACGACTATCCGCACCAGTTCTCCGGCGGCATGCGGCAGCGGGTGGTGATCGCGGTGGCGCTGGCCGGCTCGCCGTCCCTGCTGATCGCCGACGAGCCGACCACCGCGCTGGACGTGACCGTGCAGGCGCAGATCCTGCGGCTGCTCGGCAGGCTCCGCGACGAGCTGGGCATCGCCGTACTGATGATCACCCATGACATGGGGGTGGTCGCCGAGATGTGCGACGAGGTCGTCGTGATGTACGGCGGCCGCGTCATGGAGCGCGGGCCCGTGGACGTCATCTTCGCCCGCCCCGAACTCCCCTACACCGCCGACCTGCTCGCCGCCATGCCCCGCATCGACGAGCACTCCGCCGGGCGGCGCCTGCCCTCCATCCCCGGCGCCCCGCCCGACCCCGCGAACCTGCCGCCGGGCTGCCCCTTCCACCCGCGCTGCCGGCTGAGCGAGGACGTCTGCGCCCAGGAGGTGCCCGCGCTGTCACCACGGGCGGGCGACGGGCATCTGGCCGCCTGCCACGTCACGCAGGGCGGCGCGGCGATCCCGCCGATGCGCACCGCCGCCGCCACGTCCGCGCGCCGCGAGCAGGACCCGGCGCCGCTGCTGGAGATCGACGGCCTCAGGGTGGACGTCAACGCCGGCCGAGCCGGCCTGATCCGCAGGCACCGCCCGGTGTACGCCGTCGACGGGGTCGGCCTCACCGTCTCCGGCGGCGAGACCCTCGGGCTGGTGGGCGAGTCGGGCTGCGGCAAGTCCACCCTGGCCAGGGCCATCGTCGGCATCAACGTGGCCGCCGCGGGATCGATCCGCGTCGGCGCGCACACCGTCGGCGGCAAGGACCCGGCCGGCGCCCGGGAGCTGCGCGAGACGGTCCAGTACGTGTTCCAGGACCCCTACGCGTCGTTGAACCCGCGCCGCACCGTCCGCCAGTCCCTCGACGAGGCGCTCGCCGTGCGCGGCCTGCCGGTGGCCGAGCGGGCCGCCGAGGTGACGACGCTGGCCGAGCGCGTCGGGCTCAACGAGGGCCAGATCGACCGCTACCCGCACGCCTTCTCCGGAGGGCAGCGCCAGCGCATCGGGATCGCCCGCGCCCTCGCGGCCCGGCCGAAGCTGCTGGTGCTCGACGAGCCGGTCTCCGCGCTGGACGTGTCGATCCAGGCGCAGATCATCAACCTGCTGGAGTCGCTGCGCGACGAACTCGGCCTCGGTTACCTGTTCATCGCCCACGACCTGGCGGTGGTGCGGCATCTCAGCGATCGGGTCGCCGTGATGTACCTGGGCCAGTTCGTCGAGATCGGTGACGCCGAGTCTGTCTACACCGCGCCGCAGCACCCATACACGGCGGCGTTGCTCGCCTCGTCCCCGATCCCGGACACCACCGGGCGCGATCGCGAGCGGATCGTGCTTGGCGGCGACCTGCCCAGCCCCATGAACCCGCCGACCGGATGCCGCTTCCGCACCCGCTGCCCGATCGGGCCGCTGCACCGCCCGGACCGTACGGTCTGCGCCGAACAGGCGCCCACGCTCACCCCCACCGGTGCGGGCCAGCTCGCCGCGTGCCATTTCGCCGGCGAACTGACCGGGACCGGGGTGCCCGCATGAGCGGCTGCTGCGCCCCCGGCCGCCCCTCCCCCGGCAGCCTGTCCCCCGACGGCCCGTCCACCGGCGGCCCGTCCACCGGCGGCCTGTCCCTCGACCGCCCGTCCTCCCGTACGCCGGTAGCCGCTCGGCGCGGGCGAGAGGGGCACGGATCCGACGAAGGGATGGTACGGCTCGCGGGCGGACCCTTCCGGATGGGCACCGACGACGCCGAAGGTTTCCCTTCCGACGGCGAGGGCCCCGTCCGCACGGTGGAGCTGTCGCCGTTCCTCATCGACCGCTACGCGGTGACGAACGAGGAATTCGCGGCGTTCGTCGCGGATACGGGGTACGTCACGGAAGCGGAGCGGATCGGCTGGTCCTATGTCTTCGTCCGGTTCCTGAACCGAGAGTTGCGCCGGATCTCGCCGCGCCCCGAGATCACCCCGTGGTGGGCGGCCGTCCGCGGGTCGGACTGGCGCCATCCCGAAGGCCCTGGCAGCCTCCTGGAGGACCGCGGCGACCACCCGGTCGTCCATGTGTCCTGGCACGACGCCGACGCCTACGCCCGCTGGGCCGGCGGACGCCTGCCGACCGAGGCGGAATGGGAGTACGCCGCACGCGGCGGCCACGACCAGCGCCGCTACCCCTGGGGCGACGAGCTCACCCCCGGCGGCCGGCACCTGGCCAACATCTGGCAGGGCCGCTTCCCGGTCACGAACACCGCCGAGGACGGGTACGCGGGGACCGCGCCGGTGCACGCGTTCCCGCCCAACGACTACGGCCTGCACAACATGGCCGGCAACGTCTGGGAGTGGTGCGCCGACTGGTGGGCCACCGACCACGCCCCGAACACCAAGGACCCGTCGGGCCCGCGCTCGGGCACCGACCGGGTGATGCGCGGCGGCTCGTACCTCTGCCACGCCTCCTACTGCAACCGCTACCGGGCCGCCGCCCGCTCGCACAACACGCCGGACAGCTCCGGCGGCAACACGGGCTTCCGCTGCGTCCGCGACTCCAACTGATCGACCACGTCCGGGAGTCCAGCTGACCGAGCGCGTCCGCGACTTCAACTGATCGACAACATGAAGGGTTTCCATGCGCGTCATCTACATTGATGTCGACACACTCCGGGCCGACCACACGCAGCCCTACGGCTACCAGCGCCCCACCACCCCCAACCTGCAGGCGCTCGCCGACAAGGGCGTCACCTTCGAGCGCTACTACTGCTCCGACTCCCCCTGCCTGCCCTCGCGCACCGCGCTGACCAGCGGCCAGTTCGGCATCACGAACGGGGTCGTCGGGCACTTCGGCGAGGCCGCCCGCTACCGGCTCGACTCCGGCCACAGCCCGCATCCGGAGCGCCCGCTGCTCGGCCAGCGGCTGGGCCAGCACGGCTACTACACGGCCGCCGTGTCGATGTTCGCCGAGCGGCACCGGGCCTACTTCTTCCTCGGCAACTTCCGCGAGTCCATCCGGGCCAGCAACGAGATCAACGACGAGGACGGGCGCGACATCAACCGGGTCGGCCTCGACTGGATCCGCCGCCACGCCCACGAGGACGACTGGTATCTGCACCTGACCTACTGGGAGCCGCACACCCCGTACCTGACCGAGCCGGGCTGGACCGAGAAGGCGGCCGAATCCGGCCCGCCACCGGCCTGGCCGGACCAGGAGGCCATCGACGGGCACGCCGAGGTCTACGGGCCCCGCAGCGCGCTGGACCTGCACTACTCGGTCGTGCCGCGCCCCTCGCCGGTCCCGCACAACATGCCGGACGCCATCCGCACCCGCGCCGACTACGAGCACCTCATCAACGGCTTCGACGGCACGATCATGTACTGGGACAGCCTGTTCGGCGAGCTGCTCGCCACGCTGGACGAGCTCGGCATCGCCGAAGAGACCGCGATCATCGTGAGCGCCGACCACGGCGAGTCCTTCGGCGAGAACGGCTCCTACGCCGAGCACGGCCACGCCAACGAGCCGGTCCACCGCGTGCCGATGATCGTCTACTGGCCCGGGGTGACCGACGACCTGCCCGAGGACGCGCGCCGCTGCGACGCCCTGCTGTACAACATCGACCTCGCCCCCACGCTGTGCGACCTGCTCGACATCCCGATCCCGGGCGGCTGGCAGGGCGCCTCGTTCGCCGAGGCGGTACGCGGCTCCGCCATCGCGTCGCGGCCGTACCTGGTGCTCGGCCACGGCGCCCACACCTACCAGCGGGCGGTGCGCACCCGCGAGCACCTCTACATGCGCACCTATCACCCGGGCAGCTGCCGCGCCGAGTGGGAGCAGCTCTTCCACGTCGAGTCCGACCCGCACCTCACCACCGACCTCATCGACAAGGAGCCGGAGCTCGCGGCGCAAATGCGGACGCACCTGTCGGAGTGGTGGCACACCTACGCCGGCCGGCCCGGCGCGCTGCCCGACCCCATGCAGACGACGCTGCAGGTCGGGCCCACCTACTACAACGACCCGGCCCGCTACATGGAGCACCTGCGCGCCACCGGCCGCGCCCACCTCGCCGACGACCTGGCGGAGCGGCTGTCCACCGCGACCGGCGCCACGCCGGTCTCGTGGCACGCCCCGGAGATCCCGTGGACGCCCGAGCGGCACGCCGAGCTGGAACGCCGGATGGCCGCGGCCAAGCCCGCCTGACCGGAAAGTGACCGCGATGACCACCTCACACCCCGCTTCCCTGGACCTTCCCGGGAAGGTGGCCCTGCTCACCGGCGCGAGCATGTTCACGCTTCGGCCCGAGCCGTCCATCGGGCTCGGTGAGCTGCGCATGTCCGACGGGCCGACCGGCGTGCGCGGCATGACGTTCACCGGCGGCCGCACGGTCGCCCTGTTCCCCAACGCGACCCTGCTGGCCTCGTCCTGGAACACCGGCAGCGCCTACGAGGTGGGCAGGATGCTCGCCGAAGAGGCCGCGGCGCAGGGCGTGCACGTCGTGCTCGGGCCGACGATCAACCTGCACCGCAGCCCCCTCGGCGGACGGCTGTTCGAGGCCTACTCCGAGGACCCGCTGCTGTCGGGCGTGCTCGCCGCCGCGTACGTGCGCGGGCTGCAGGACCACGGCGTCGGCGCCTGTCTGAAGCACCTGGTGGCCAACGAGTCGGAGACCGCCCGGCACACCGTGGACAGCGTGGTGGACGAGGCCACGCTGCGTGAGGTGTACCTGCTGCCGTTCGAGATCGCCGTCGCCGACGCGGACGTCTGGTCGATCATGGCCGCGTACAACCGGGTCAACGGCGTCCCCGCCACCGAGCAGCACCACGTGATCAACGAGATCGTCAAAGGCGAGTGGGGCTACCGCGGGCTGATCGTCTCCGACTGGTGGGCCACGACGAGCGCCGCCCCCGCCGCCAACGGCGGGCTCGACCTGGTGATGCCGGGCCCCGCCGGACCGTGGGGCCGGCACCTCGTGGACGCCGTCGAGGCGGGCGAGGTCGACGAGGCGGTGATCGACGACCACGTACGCCGCCTGCTGCTCCTCGCGGAACGGGTCGGCGCGCTCGGCGAGCGGCCCGGGGAGTCGCCCGGCGAGCAGCCCGGGAAGTCGCCCGGGGAGTCGCCCGCCCCGGACAGCCCGGTCCGCCGGGCCCAGCTCACCCGGCTGGCCGCCGAGGGCATGACCGTGCTCAAGAACGAGCACGCGACCCTGCCCCTGGCGCGTGGCGCCACCGTCGCGCTCATCGGCCGCCACGCGGTCGACACCATCGACATGGGTGGCGGATCGGCCCAGGTCAATCCCCCGTATCAGGTCAGCGTGGCCGAAGGGCTCACCGCGCTGCTCGGCGACGCCGTGACGGTCGTGGACGGGGTGGAGGTCCGGGACCGGCCCGTACCGGCCGCGCCGGGCTTCGCCGTGCACCCGGTCACCGGCGACCCGGGTGTGCAGGTGATGGTGTACGCCGAGAACGGAACACTGATCGACGAGCGGCACGCCGTCTCGGGCGCCACGATGATCGGGATCGACGACGACCTGCCGGAGCCGCCGCATGTCGTACGCCTGCGGGCCCGCCTGCCCGAGGGTGGGCGGGTGCGGGTCGGCGGGATCGGCGTGGGCTCCTGGCAGGTGCGTGCCGGTGATCACGTGGAGCGGTTCGAATTGGCGCTCTCCAGCGGAGACGTCGGTGAGGCGGTCCTGCGGCCACCGGGCGCCACGACGCTCGCCGAGGTCGCGCCGGGTGACGTCGTCGAGGCCGAGGTCCTGCCGACGAGCACAGGTCCCCGCGGCAAGAGGGGGCTCTACGGGCTGGCCGCGCACCCGGCACCGGACGACGTGGAGACCGTGACGGCCCGCGCGGTCAGCGCCGCCCGCGCCGCGGATGTCGCCGTGGTCGTCGTCGGGCTCACCGAGGAGCAGGAGACCGAGTCGGTCGACAAGACCACGCTGCGGCTCCCGGGCGCCCAGGACGACCTGGTCACCGCGGTCGCCGCCGCGGCCCGCCGCACGGTGGTCGTGGTCAACGCGGCGACCCCGATCCTCATGCCGTGGCTCGACCAGGTGGACGCCGTACTCTGGGCGGGCCTGCCCGGACAGGAGGGCGGTCACGCCGTGGCGGCCGCGCTGCTCGGCGACATCGAACCGGCCGGCCGCCTGGTCACCACCTTCCCGGCCGCGGACGGGGCCGTCCCCGCCTGGTCGGTCACCCCTGTGGAGGGCAGGCTCGGCTACACCGAAGGCGCGTTCGTCGGCTACCGCGGCCACGAGGCCGGCCGCGCGCCCGAGCCCGCGTTCTGGTTCGGGCACGGCCTCGGCTACACGACGTGGGCGTACTCCGACGCCGAACTCCTCGACGAGCAGGGCCGGCACGTCGCCGTGACCGTCACCAACACCGGCGGCAGAACCGGGCGCGAGGTCGTCCAGGCGTACTTCCGTCCTGACGACCCCCGCCAGCCGGTGCGGCTGATCGGCTGGCGGGCCGCGACCGTCCCCTCCGGCCAGAGCGCACGGGTCGAGGTGAGCGCCGACCCCCGCGTGTGGCGCCGCTGGGACGACGAGCGCGGGACCTGGGAGTCGCTGCCCGCGCGGGGCCGGATCCTGCTCGCCCGCGGCCTGGGCGACATCCGCGCCACCCTCGAACTGACCGGCCACTGAGGAGCGTCATGCCATGTCCGCGCCACCCTCCAACTGACCGGCCGCTGAGGAGCGTCATGCCATCGAACATCCTGCTGATCACCGCCGACGACATGGGCGGCGACACCCCGGGCTGCTTCGGCGGGCCGGCGGAGGTGACCCCCGCTCTCGACCGGCTCGCCGCCGAGGGGATGACGTTCGGGCGCGCGCACGTGGCCATCGCCGTGTGCCAGCCCAGTCGGTCCGCGATCATGACCGGTCGGTGGCCGCACCGCAACGGCGCGCAGGGGTTCGAGCCCATCGCCGACGGGGTGCCCGTGCTCACCCGGCTCCTGCGCGAGGCCGGGTACATGTCCGGCATTCTCGGCAAGGTGCAGCACCTGCAGCCGGTGGAGGCGTTCGGCTGGGACTTCACCCGCGGCATGCGCGAGCTGGGCATGGGGCGCGATCCGCGGGCCTACGGCGAGGCGGCCCGGCGGTTCATGACGGAGGCGGCCGAGCAAGGCCGCCCCTGGTTCCTCATGGCCAACGCGCACGACCCGCACCGCCCCTTTTCCGGCGGCCAGGACGAGCTGGAGCGGTTCCCGGCCGAGGAGCGGGCCACCTACCCGGCCCCGTCGAAGGTGTTCGGGCCGGCGGACGACGTCGGCGCCGTGCCGGGCTTCCTGCCCGAACTGCCGGAGGTGGCGCGGGAGTACCGCGAATACCTCAGCTCGTCGCGCCGTTGCGACGACGTGGCCGCCGAGGTGCTGCGCGCGCTGGAGGAGAGCGGGGCGGCCGGCGACACGCTGGTGGTGTTCCTGTCCGACAACGGGATCGCCGTGCCCTTCGCCAAGGCCAACTGCTACCTGCAGAGCAGCCGGACGCCGCTGATCGTCCGCTGGCCCGGCGTGACCCGCCCCGGGACGCGCGAGGACACCGCGTTCGTGTCGATGCTCGACCTGTTCCCGACGTTCTGCGCGGCCGCCGGCCTGCCGGAACCGGCGGGTCTGGACGGGCAGGGCATGCTGCCGCTTTTGCGCGGTGAGCCGCAGGACGGCCGGGACGCGGTGTTCACGGTCTTCCACGAGACCGCGGCCAAGGGCCGGTACGAGATGCGCTCCCGCCAGGACGCGCGGTTCGGCTACATCTGGAATGAGTGGTCCGACGGCGCTCGCGCGTACCGGGCGGAGAACATGTTCGGCAGAACCTGGCCGGCGATGCTCGCCGACGCGCGGCTCGCCCCGCGCACCCGCTTCTACCTGCACCGCGCGCCCGAGGAGCTCTACGACCTCCACGCCGACCCGCACTCCCTGACCGACCTGTCCGGCGACCCCGAACACGGTAAGGACCTGGCGGCCGCCCGGCGCGACCTGCTCGCGTGGATGACCGAGACCGGCGACCCGTTGCTCGGCACCTACCGCGCGTTCCTCAAGGAGCGCGTCCCGGGCTGAGGACGGTCAGTGGTGGCCCAGGTGGGCGGACAGGCGGTCGGTGGTCTGGAGGAGGGCGGCGGCGCAGGCGTCGGCTTCGGCCATGAAGCGGTCGGCCGGGCCGCACACGCTGATGACCGCCGCCGGTCGGCCGTGGTGGTCGAGGATGGGGGCCGCCACGGAGGCCGCGCCGCTCTGCCGTTCGGCGATCGACATCGCGTAGCCGCGGCGGCGGATGAGCGTCAGGTCGGTGCGCAGGCGGCCGGGGTCCGTGACGGTGGCGGGCGTCAGGCTCTCCAGGGAACGGGCGAGATAGCGGTCGATATCCGCTTCTGGGAGGAACGCCAGGAACGCCTTGGACGAACCGCCCGCGTGCAGCGGATACGGCACGCCCAGTGAGACCGACATGATCACCTCCCGCTCGGGTGTCGCCTGGTCGATGTAGACGCGGGTGTCGCCGGTCCTGATCGACAAGGTGGCGGTCTCGCCGGTCAGCCTCGACAGGGCGGGCAGTTCGGGCGCGGCCAGCCGCCGTACGTCGATGCGGTCGAGGTAGGCCAGGCCGAGCCGCATCGCCGTCAGCCCGAGCGAGTAGCGCCTGCTCTCCTCGTCGAGCACGACCAGCCCCCGACTCCTGAACGAGGCCAGCACCCGGTGCACCGCCGCCTTCGACATGCCCAGGCTCTCGGCGAGCTCGGTGACGCCGAGCGTGTCCGTGCCCGCCTCGGCGAACCGGACGAGGACGTCGGCGGCCCGTTCGACGGTGACGGCGGTCTGGCTGGGCATGGTGGGCCTTCCCCGGTGAATCATGTGTACTGTCGGGAACAGCATTCCTACTATTGGAACACAAGGAGCCACCGGATATGTCGTCGTTGTGGAAGGCCCTGGAGGGCTCGCGCGTGCTGGACCTGGCGCAGCCGATGCGCAAGGGCATGCCGCAGTCCCCCAACCACCCGCCGTTCCGGATGGCCCTGGAACGCCGCCACGGCGACATGGTCAGGGCCGACGGCGGCTCGGCCGCCAACGAGATCATCGTCACGGGCGGCCACGTCGGCACGCACGTCGACGCTCTGGCGCACGTCTCCCAGGAGGGCCTCCTGTACGGCGGGCAGCCCGCGGGCGAGGTGATGTCGCACGAGGGGTTCAGCGTCATGGGCATCGACGGGTTCGAGCCGTACGTGGGCCGGTGCCTGCTGCTCGACGTGGCCGCCGTGCACGGGGTGGCCACGCTGCCCGCCGGCTATGAGGTCACCGCCGACGATCTGGAGCGGGCCGCCGGAGACCTGGAGATCCGCGCGGGCGACGCCGTACTGGTCGGGACCGGCTGGTCGCGGCTGTGGGAGTCGGGAGACGACTTCGTCGGTCAGCGGAACGGCGTTCCGGGTCCGGGCGCCGATGCCGGCCGCTGGCTGGCCGCGCGGCGGCCACGTGTCGTGGGCGGCGAGACCATCGCCTTCGAGCACATCGCGGCGGGCCGCGGGCATGCCACGCTCCCCGTGCACCGGATCATGCTGGTGGAGTCGGGCATCAACATCGTGGAGACGATGCGGCTGGCCGAACTGCTCGACTCGGGAGTCCGCGAGTTCCTGCTGGTGCTGAACCCGCTGCCGATCGTCGGTGCCACGGGCGCCCCGGTCCGCCCGCTCGCCGTCATCGCCTGATCGGGAGCGGAAATGACCACTCATGTTCAGCGGCTCGCGGAATTCGCCGTGGATTGCCGTGATCGCGGCGTCCCGGCCGAGGTACGCGACGACGTGACGGGCCGGGTGCTCGACGTGCTCGGCAACTGCCTGGCCGCCTACGCGGAGCCGGCGGGTGACGCGGCCCCGGCCGTGCTGCGGGCCGTACGACGGTGGCAGGGGGCCGGGGAGGCGATCGCGATCGGAAGCGGCGACCGGCTGCCCGCGCCCTCGGCGGCGCTGGTCAACGGCACGCTGGCGCACGCGCTCGACTATGACGACACGCATCTGCCGTCCGTACTGCATCCGAGCGCTCCCGTGGTGCCCGCCGCGCTGGCCGCCGCCGAGGCCACGGGCGCCTCCGGCGAGCGGCTGATCGCGGCCGTCGCGGCCGGCGTCGAGGTGTGCAACCGGCTCGGCATGGCCTCCTACCTGCCGGAGGCCGGCAACTCGCTGTTCTTCGAGAAGGGCCAGCACGCCACCTCGATCTGCGGCACGCTCGGCGCGGCGGTCGCGGCCGGGCTGCTGTACGGCCTGGACGCCGCCGGCATCGCCCACGCCGTCGGGGTGGCGGCCAGCATGGGCGCCGGCGTCCTCGAGGCCAACCGCACGGGCGGCACGATCAAGCGGGTGCACTGCGGCTGGGCGGCCCACTCGGGCGTCACGGCGGCCGTGCTCGCGCTGGAGGGGCTGACGGGGCCGCCCACGGTGCTGGAGGGCCGGTTCGGCTTCTTCCAGGCGTGGCTGGACGGCCGGTTCGACGCCGAGGCGCTGCTGTCGGGTCTGGGCGAGCGGTGGGAACTCCTGCGCACGGTCTACAAGCCGTATCCGACGAACCACTTCACCCATCCGGCCATCGACTGCGCCCTCGCCCTGCGCGCCGGCGGCCTGTCCCCCGCCGACATCGAGGAGGTCGAGCTGGGGGTCGCGGCTCCGGTGCTGCGTACCATCGCCGAGCCCCGGGCCGACAAGGTCAGGCCGCAGTCGCCGTACCACGCGAAGTTCTCGGGACCGTACACGGTCGCGGCGGCGCTGCACGGCGGCGGCGGGCTGGGGCTGGCACTGGACGACTTCGCCGCCCTCGATCCCGAACGGCTGGCGCTGGCCGAGCGGGTGCGCTGCGTGGCGGACGAGCGGGCGACGGAGATCTTCCCGCACGCGTTCGCGGCCGTGCTGCGGGTACGGCGCCGCGACGGCTCGGTGCTGGAGCACCGGGTGGACTCCTCACGCGGCGGCCCGGAACATCCGCTGACGGCGGAGGAGCTCGCGGTGAAGTTCCGCACGAACGCCGGGCGGGCGCTCGACCCCGACCGCGTAGCGGCCCTCGTCACAGCGGGCCGCGGCCTGCCCGAGGCCCCAACCGTGGCACCGCTCCTCCGGCTGACGATCGCCTGAGCCACCTGGGTGGGGATCGGCATATGGTGGTGTCTCTGCTGCGCCGACAGTAGGCCGGTTACCGAGAGGTGGTCCACCGCGGCCCGTCAGGTGTGTCCTCGACGAGCACGCCGCCGCTGAGCATCGCCGCCCGCAGCGCGTCGGCGGTCTCGTAGCGGCCCTGCCTGCGCAGGTCGTTGCGGAGCGCCAGCAGAGCCTCGACGAGGGCGCGCAGGTCGGCGGTGGTGGCCACCTCGGCCAGCCGGGCGATCAGCAACCGCATGAGCTCCCGGGCCTCGTCGACGCCGCCCGCGTCCTCCTCGGTGTCAGCCGCCCACTTGACCAGCTCGGCCTCCAGGTCGAGGACGGCGCGGGCCGCGGCGCCCAGGTCGGGCGCCGCCGCCGCGAGCTGGAAGCGCCGCTCGCAGGAGCGGATGGTCTCCTCCAGCGTGATCTGGGCCGGCGCGGTGACGGCGGCGGGCCGGGGCGACGGCGCGGCGGTGACGCAACCGCCTTCGGCCAGGCGGCGGACCTCCCCCAGACCGATGTGGGTGCCGGCGGGCAGGACCGCCTGCGAGCCGGGACGACGTACGGTCAGCCCGCCGCGGCCCGCCACTTCGACGGTCTCGGCGTCGAGGTCGATGACGACCGCGGTGTGCTCGTCGATGCCGAGAACGGCCGTGCCCGGCGGCAGCTCCCGCTCCATCCGGGACAGCCGCCGCTCCCCCAGGTAGCAGTAGCGGGTGTCGTGGGTGCCGCCTTCGGCGTTGTCGAAGTGCGGGATCAGCACCGCCCGCAGGTCGAGCGCCGCCAGCAGGTCGAGGCCCTCGCGCCAGTGCGGCTCGGCGCCCACCTTGTAGATCTCATAGACCGGCACCGTCGCGAGGCCGGCCGTGCAGGCGGCGGCCGAGGCCAGCACGGTCACGCCCTGACGGGCGCGGACACGGGCCCGCAGGTCGCCCGCCGTGGGCGCGGCCGTCCACTGATCGAGGGCGTACGTCGGGCTGCCGGGACCGGAGAACACCCAGTCGGCTCCGGCCGCTCCCGTCGCCACCTCGATCTCAAGGCCGACACTCCGGGCGAAGTAGCGACGGGCACGGGCGGAGATGTCGGCCGCGTTCTCCTGGAAGGCGTAGGGGGTGTCGAGCAGCACGGCCCGCGCGCCCGGCCGCAGCCGCCGCGCGGCGGAGCGGTGGACCTCCACCATGGTCGGGCTCGTCTCGCCCGACCCCATGAGCACCAGCAACCCGGGCATGGCTGTCCGCCTCTCTCTTCGCGTCTCCCTACCTACGGCCTTCTGCGAATAGATCGCTTCTGCATATCACTGGCAGTAGATTGTCGGAGGTGACGGGAAGACACGTCGTCTCGGTCGAGACGCTCATGCTACGGGCGGGCAGTGACAGTAAGTGGGCGTACCGGCACGCCACCGCCGTGCCCGCCCCCGGGGAGACCCCCGACCAGGCCGCGCGGCGGGTCAGCGGGATCCCGGCCGACGCGCCGTCCACCGTCGTGCACTCCACGAGCTGGCGCTGCCGCCCCGAGGGCGAGATCGTGCTCACGTACGCCGTCTGCCCGGACCCTGAGCCCTGGCTGCCCGCGATCGACCTGCCCGTGCTGGAGATCGTCGCCGGTGACGCACCCGCGACGCCCGCGCCCGGCCGCGTCGAGGTGGCCAATGTGGTGGCCCACGCCATCCGGCACCTGGCGTTCCTGACAACCGAGGATCCCGTCGTACGGCAGGCACTGGCCCATCACCCGGAGATCGTCACAGCCCTGGACCAGCCACGGCGGTGCGTCACGACTCCCTGAGCGCCAGCCGGTCGTCGTCCGTCCGCCCTCGACGAGGTTGCCTCTCCACGAAACCCCAGCCACACGGACCGTCTCCTTCCGCTCCCCCGAAGGGGGTATCCCGCCAAAAGGACCCCAGCCACGACGGACCGTCACACGGATCGAGGCGGTCGCGTGACGAACCGCCCTAGGCGGCGCGACGGGACACCCGACGGCCTAACGACTGCATCGGCTTCTCGACGAAGCGGTAAGCCAGGGCGCTGGCCAGCAGGACCAGCACCATGGCCAAGGTAGCCATGCCGATCTGCAGCGGCAGCGGCGACCGCCGCAGATCCCCGCTCACCTCCACGAAGAACTTCAGCAGCGGATGATGCACCAAATACAGCGAGTAGCTGATCAGCCCGAGCCAGGTCAGCACCCGCGGCACCCGCCGCCCCCGCAGCGTCATCCCGCCCGCGAAGGTGGCCGCCGCCAGCGCGATCGTGGTGATCCACACGTCCGGCTCGACCCACCACCATCCCGCCTCGATCGCCCAGATCGGGGCCAGCGCGACCAGCCCGGCGGTCACCGCAACCGGCCACAGCCCGCCCGTGCCGCGTTCCCAGCGGTGGATCGCGGTCCCGGCGAACATGACGCCCAGCACGGCCACCCCCATCCACGGCACCCGGCTGCCGAGGACCAGCAGCGCCACCGCCATCAGGCCCAGGGCGCACGCCGCCGCCGTACGGAATCTGCCCGAGATCACGCACGCCAGCCCGGCGAAGAAGGCGGCCCCGGAGGCGTACGCGACCCAACCGCCCTTCAGCAGCGCCCCGCCGACCAGCAGCCCGACCACCACCGAACCGGCCGCGAACAGCACCGCGAACAACCCGCTCCGCTCATGCAGCCGGGTCACGAACAGCGCGGTGACGAGCAGGTAGAACACCATCTCGTACGAGAGCGTCCACATGGTGTCGGCCACACCCCCGACGCCCACCACGTCGAGCAGCATCGTCGCGTGCGCCGCCACAGCCGTGCCGTCGCGGGGCACCTCCGCGCGTACCGGCACCCACCAGGCCGCCGCCAGCACCAGGGCGGCCACGGCGAGGTAGAGCGGGTAGAGGCGGAAGGCGCGGCTGACCCAGAACGTCCGCACATCGCCGTGCCGCTCCAGCGACGTCGGGATGATGTAGCCGCTGACCAGGAAGAACACCAGGATGCCGTAGACACCGAGATTGAACCAAAAGGGCCGGAGCGCCGGCAGGAACCAGGGCAGCAGGTGCTCGGCGACCACGGCGAGCGCCCCGATGCCGCGCAGGGCGTCGAGCCAGGCGAGGCGCGCGGGGGCGGGGGCCGTGGTGGGTGTGGTCGTGGCGGGGGCGATCGACACCCGCATCAACCTACCCTGACCCGGACGAGTGATGCCCCATCGTCAGCGATGGCTGGTCAGCGGGGCGTGATGGTCGGCGCCCGCCGGGCCGTGCGGGTCGGTGTGTACGGTGGCGGCGCGCAGTCTGGGCAGGCCGTGGATGAGGCGGTGTTCGGCGGCCACGGCCACGGCGTGCGCGTCCACGAGGGAGAGTTCGTGGCCCACCAGGATCTCCACCTCGGCGTGCAGCGCGTGGCCGATCCAGCGCAGCCGTACGGAGCCGACGCGTTCCACTCCCTCGACGCCGCCCAGGATGGCTTCGGCCTCCTCGACGATGGCCGGGTCGACCGCGTCCATGAGCCGGTGATAGATCTCACGGGCGGCGTCGCGCAGCACGAAGCAGATGGCGACGGTGATGAGCAGGCCGACGATCGGGTCGGCGAGGGGGAAGCCCAGTGCGGCGCCGCCCGCGCCGATGAGCACGGCGAGGGAGGTGAAGCCGTCGGTCCTGGCGTGCAGCCCGTCGGCGACCAGCGCGGCGGAGCCGATCTCCCTGCCGACCCCGATCCGATAGCGGGCCACCCACTCGTTGCCGAGGAACCCGACCACGGCCGCCGCGGCCACCCACCCGACGGCCCGCATGTCCTGGGGGTGGAACAGCCGCGTGACCGCCTCGTACCCGGCCAGGACGGCCGAGGCGGCGATGATCAGCACGATGGCGATGCCGGCGAGGTCCTCGGCTCGGCCGTACCCGTAGGTGAAGCGGCGGGTGGCCGCCCGGCGGCCGAGCGAGAAGGCGATCGCGAGCGGTACGGCCGTGAGCGCGTCGGCGACGTTGTGCAGCGTGTCGCCGAGCAGCGCGACAGAGCCGGACATGACGACGATCACGGCCTGGACGGCGGCGGTGACCAGCAGCACACCGAACGAGACGGCCAGCACGCGCAGCCCGCGACTGCTGCCTTCCAGGGCGGCGTCGGTCTTGTCGGCGCTGTCGTGACTGTGCGGCGCGAGGGCATGCCCGGCCTTCGCTAGCAGCCCTCTGATCCCGCCGCGCCCACGCTTGCCCTCATGCCCGTGACCATGCACATGCTCATGACCGTGCCCGTGCCCGTGTTCGCCCGAAGAGCCCGAAGCGCCCGAAGCGCCCGACGAAGCTGGCGACCCTGAAGAGCTGGAATCGTGCTTACCGGTCATAGCACCTCACTTGCCCAACAAGTCGCGTGCTCTACCGCGCCCGCCGAGCCATCACCACCCGACGTGGTTCTTGCCGGAGACGAGCGATCGGGCGATCACCAGCCGCTGGACGTCATTGGTGCCCTCGCCGATGGCCATCAGCGGCGCGTCCCGGTAGAGCCGCTCGACCACGAACTCCTGCGAATAGCCATATCCACCGTGAATGCGCATCGACTCCAGCGACGCCTTCAACGCCACCTCGGAGGCGAAGTACTTGGCCATCCCCGCCTCCATGTCGACCCGCTTCCCGCTGTCGGCCTGAGAGGCCGCCCAGTAGGTCAGCAGCCGGGCCGCCTGGATCTCGGTCGCCATGTCGGCCAGCTTGAGCTGTACGGCCTGGAAGTCGGCGATGGGCTGGCCGAAGGCGTTGCGCTCGCGGGCGTAGCCGAGCGCGGCGTCGTAGGCGGCCTGGGCGACGCCGACCGCGCGGGCGGCGATATTGATCCGCCCGATCTCCAGCCCGCCGAGCACCTGCTGCATGCCGCGCCCCTCGACCCCGCCGAGCAGCGCGTCCACGGGCACGCGCACGCCGTCGAGCACGACTTCGCACGTCTCGGTCCCCTTGTAGCCGAGCTTGGGCAGGTCCCGGCTGACTCCGAACCCCTCGGCCGCCGGATCGACGAGCAGCACCGACATCCCCTTGTGCGCGGGCTCGGTGACGGACGTCTTCACCAGCACGGGCAGCGGATCGGCGTGGCGGGCGTTGGTGATCCACGTCTTGGTGCCGGTCACGACATAGTGGTCACCGTCGCGTACCGCCCTGGTCTGAATGCCCTGCAGATCCGTCCCGGCCCCGGGCTCGGTGAGCGCGATCCCGGTACGGCGGGCTCCGGTGGCCAGATCCGGGAGATGGCGCGACCTCTGCTCCTCGGTGCCGTGCCGGGCGATCATCCAGCAGGCCAGCGAGTGAGATCCGATGGTGCCGGCGACCCCCATCCAGCCCCGGGCGATCTCCTCGAAGACCAGGGCGAACGACACCATGTCCGCCCCGAGCCCGCCGTACTCCTCGGGCACGCTGAGGCCGAAGAGCCCCATCGCCTTCATCTTGTCGACGATCTCCGTGGGGTATCGCCCGGAGTGCTCCCACTCGATGGCGACGGGCATGATCTCTTTGTCGACGAAGGCCCGCAGGGTCTCCCGGAAGGCCCTCTGCTCGTCGCTCAGCTCGAAATCCACCGGTTCCTCCTCAAGCGTTACCACGGCCGGGGCCAACGATACGCGCGTCGGAGGATCATCCCCTCGGACAGACCGTCACCGGTAGACGGTCGGCTCCTTCCCCTTGCCGGGGAACACCATGATCAGCAGCTCGACCGCGCCGTCCGGAGGGTAGGGGACCTGGTAGACGCGCTCACGGCCGCGCAGGTGGACCCGGACCCGGTAGGACCCGGGGCCGCTGGTCGTCAGCTTGGGCGACGTGGCCCCCATGCCGTCGCCTAGGCTCAGCGAGCCGGTCGGGCTCTCGTAGGCGACCTCGACCACCTCCTTCCACCCCTTGGTCTCCAGCGGCGGCCGCCGGGTGTAGGACTCGGTGGTCACGCAGGCGTACCCGGACTCGTCGGCGGCCCAGACGCTCAGCGCGCCCCGTTCGCTGCCGACCAGCTCCTTGACCAGGTCGGGAGCGGCGCCTTCGTATCCGTCCTCCCAGCCGTTGATGGTCCAGAACTCGGTCCACACGGTGGCGCGGTGTCGCCGGACCGGTTTGATCTTCGGGCGGTGCGCGGGATGCACGGCGCAGGCCTTCTCCATCTTGGCGGTGTACGCGTCCTCTTCCTCCTGTTGCCGCCGACCGGCCAGTTCCTGGGCCCGGGCCACCGCGGGGCACATCGACCCCAGCGCGCCGGCCAGCGCCACGTGCGGTGCTTCGCGCACGGCAGGGGCGTTGAGCTCGCCGCCGTACTGCTCGGCTAGACGGCACAGGTCGCGGCCCTGAGTCAGGACCACCCGATCAGGAGCTTCGGCCCAGCCCTCGATGCCGTCGTTGATGAAGGGGGCATAGCCGCGGACCTGGCACAGGAAGTCCTTTTCCGCCTTGGTCAGGTCGTGGACGGTGCCGCCCCCGAAACCGGCGCAGTCGAGCTCGCCTTCGCTGCTCACTTTGCCGGGAGGGGCCGCCTGGTCCACGACCAGGAGGGTCGTCATCAGCGTCAGGATCGCGACCGTCGTACGGGAGAAGCGGCCTCTGCGGACGAACCCGCGGCGAGCTGGACGCCCCGCGAGCAGAACCAGGATCGGCGGCGCCAGGAAGTAGAGGTTCATGCCCGCGTTCCAGCTCAGCATCTCGGATGGACCCCACGCCTCCAGGCATCGCGGGCCCAGCGCCCCGTCGAGCGTGAACAGCAGCAGCTCCGGGACGCGGAAGAAGAGCAAGGTAACGGCGCCTGAGCGGGCGATGATCCGGCCGAGCCGGTCACGCCCGGTCCGCACGCTCAGGTACCAGCAGGCGAAGGCCACGACGATCATCGGCGCCCCGCCGAACCAGAAAAGGGGGAGGTCTCTGATCACGCGTTCCGGATACCCGATCAGGTCGTTGATCTGGTTACCCAGGCACGAACCCACCGACATCCACATGTAGCTCTGGCTGCCGTCATCTCCGCCCAGAAACGATCGAATCCAGAAGAAGACATCGGGAATCAGCGTGACCGCTAACGCCGCACTCCACAGAATCCATGATCGTCGAGGCACGGCACCGACATTAGGGCACCGCGAAGGAAAGTCAGTTGGGGGCGGGCAGCACCGAGGACAGTTTGGAGACCACGGCCACGATGCGCGCGGCCCGGTCGAGTTCGGCGCGGTGGAAGTGCGGTCCCGCCGCGCGAGCGACGACCACGTGCAGCCCGTGCGTGGCGACCGGCAGCAGCATCAGCCGCAGGTCGTCGGCCGCGCGCGTGGCGGCCCTGAGCGGCGGCTCCAGCAGTTCGAACACCTCCGGCGCGCCCAGACTGGCGTGCCGTACGACGTCGCCCGCCAGCGCTATCGACCATTCGGCGCCGCACAGCCCCGGCAGCGCGTCCACCAGCGTCGCGATCCCCCGCGACGGCTCCGACGCGACGTGCATGAGCAGGTCGTAGTCGGGCGCCGAGCCCGGGAGGTCCTTGGTCGGCCAGACCCCCTCGACGCGTACGCCCGGGACGGCCGAGAGCCGGTCGCGCACCTCGTCCGGGGTCACCTTCCCCGGCCAGGACACCGTGAAGTCGTCCACCGCCCGGCCCGTCTCCCGTTCCAGCACGGTGACCTGCAAAATGTCGGCACCCAACGCACCGAGTGACCGCGCGACCTGGCCCAGCCCCCCGGGCCGGTCCGGCAACGACACCCTCAGTCTGAGCAGCATGACCCGCCCCCTTTCCAGAGGCTCTCACAGTGCCCGTGGAAGGTTTCCAGCATGTTCCACGGATATGTCACGCATGCTGCACTTATATCCAAGGATGGTCCGCTAATCCGGGTTTCGGGATAAAGGTTCGCCCAGCGCCACCTGCGGAAAGCCGCAGGTGGCGCCCAAGAACGCGGAGATCAGGCGAAGACGTCCTGCTGGTAACGACCCTGCTCTTCGAGCGCGGCCAGCCACGCCTCTCCATCCGTCCCGGTCTTGTCCCGGTGGATGGCGAGCAACGCCCGCCGTACGGCGGGCGCCATGCGCAGCCCGTCGCCGCAAACGTACACGTACGCCCCAGCCTCCAGCAGTTCCCACACCGCCTCGCCCCGCGCGGCGATCGCGTCCTGCACGAACCGGTACGGATGCCCGGCCACCGCCGAGTAGGCCACGGTGACGTGCACCCCGTCAGCCGACGCCCAGCCCTCCACCTCGTCCCGGTAGAGCCAGTCATGCGAAGGATGGCGGCACCCGGCGAACACCTCGGCCCGTCCGGTGGCCCCGGTCAGCGCCCGCTCCTCCAGGAACCCCCGCAACGGCGCGAACCCGGTGCCGGGACCGACGAGGATCACCGGCGTGGCGGGGTCCTCGGGCAGCCGGAACGGCGGCGCGGGCACCCGGATGTAGCCGTAGAAGCTCTCCCCGGGAGCCAGCCCGGCCAGGTAGGCCGAGCACATCCCGCGGTATTCGCCGCTGCCCGACCAGGCGGGGCCCTCCACCAGCCCGACCGTGATCCTGACCAGGGCGGGGTCGGCCAGCGGCGAGGAGGAGACGGAGTAATAGCGCGGCCGGATCGGCCCGGCCATCTCCAGGAAGACCGGCAGCGGCAGCTCGATCGCCGGGAAGCGGTCGAGCAGCGCCAGCGGGGAGACCCGCTTGGCCAGGATCTCGTCGGCGTAGTCGGCGGTCAGCGCGTCGAGCTGGCTGCGCGTCCACGGGCACGAGGTGTGCGCGGCCAGGGCCGCCAGGTCCGACCTGGTGGCCACCTCCTGCAGCTCGGCGAACTCGGTCAGCAGCAGCCCGGCCGTCACCGGCGTGTCCACGGGCAGGTGGGTGGCCCCGCCGGTGCGCAGGCGTACGACCTGCTCGCGCGGGACGCGCAGGCAGCGCAGCGCCCACTCCACCAGCTCCGGGTCGTTCTTGGCGAAGGCGGCCACGTGGTCGCCCGCCGAGTAGGTCACGCCCTCGGGCAGCCGCGCCACGATCGAGCGCACACCGGGCCGCGGCGCCTCCAGCGAGAAGTCCCACAGCCCGGCCGGGTCGCCGGTCAGCTCCTCGTTGGAGACCACGGTCAGCGGGAACGCCCGCGCGGACACCACCGCGGGCCGTACCTCCGCCTCGCTGAGCACCTCCATCTGGTAGCGGGGGCCCGCGTCGGCGGCCGAGGCGCTGTACTCCTCGGCCGTCGCCGCCCACAGCTTGGCGGTCCACGCCGACACGTCGCCGTCGAAGTCGCCGTCGGCGTCGGCCTCGCCCCGCTCGATCAGGGGTACGGCACCGGCCGCCGTCAGCTTGGCGAAGGCGCGGCGGGGGAAGTCCTGGTACGTGGGCCACTGGGTGTTGCCGCAGCCCAGCAGCGCCAGCCGTACTCCCGACAGGTCGGGCAGCTCCTCCAGCGCGTCGAAGCGCTGGGCGTTGTCGGGCGCCTTGCCGTTGTAGGAGGAGGCGACCACCAGGAGCAGCCCCTCGCTCGGCGGGACCAGCTCGTCGAGGGTGGTCAGCGTGGTGGCGAAACCGGCCCGCCCGGCGCGCTCGGCCAGCCGCTCGGCGATGTCGGCGCAGGTGCCCAGGTTGGAGCCGTAGGCGACGGTCAGCGCGACGCCGGTGACGGCGATGTCCTGCTGCTCCTCCACCTCGATCGGCTGCCCGAGCACGGTGACGCGCTCGTGGGGACGGCGCTCGCGCACCCGGACGGTGAACCCGTCGGGCTTCAGGGTGAGCGTCTGCTTGATCTTCATCTTGTAAACGGTGGGGTCGGAGACGGCGAAGCGCCGCAGGATCATCGCCAGCGCCAGCCTGGCCTCGGTGAGCGCGAACTGGCGGCCGATGCAGGCCCGCTCGCCGTTGCCGAACGGCTTGTAGGCGCCGGGGTGATGGTCACGCTTGTTCTCGGGCAGCCAGCGGTCGATGTCGAACTCGTCGGGCCGCTCCCACGCCCTCGGGTTGCGGTGCAGCGACGGCAGCAGGACGATGACCGGCGCCCCCGCCGCCACCTCGTACTCACCGCCGAGCGTGGTGTCCGCGATGGCGTTCACGGAGAAGGCCGGGATCGGGGACCACACCCGCAGCGTCTCCTCCAGGATCCGGGAGATCACGTCCAGCTTCATGACCGTCTCGTAGGCCGGCGGCTCGTCGCCCGGCAGTAGCCGGTCGACCTCGTCGTAGGCCCTGGCCAGGGTGTGGGGGTCGCGCAGCAGGTTGTACAGCGCGAAGGAGAGCAGGCCGCTGGTGGTCTCGTGTCCGGCGATCAGGAAGGTGAGGACCTGGTCGCGGATGTTCGCGTCGGAGAGCCGGGCGCCGGTCTTGGGGTCGGATGCCTCCAGCATCAGGCCGAGCAGGTCCTTGGCGGCGGCGCCGTCCTCCGCGCGGCGCCGCCTGATCACGTCGTCGACCAGCTCGCGCATCAGCTCGATGTCGGCCCGGTAGGCGACCTCCTGCTTGCGCCTGAGCTTGGTGACGAACGGGAGCTGCTGGTTGCGCAGCATCGCCTCGGTCAGCGCGCCGCCCATCGCCGTCAGGAACGGGTGCAGCTCAGGCGAGTCGAAGGAGTCGAACCGGTAGCCGAACCCGGTCAGCGAGATCGTGTCGAGGGTGAGCCTGGTCATGTCGTCGGCCACCGGCAGATCCTGCCCCGGACGCCCCGCCCAGGACTCCACGAGCCGGTCGGCGACCTCCAGCATCTGCGGGTAGTACGCCTTCATCGACCGCTGGCTGAAGGCCGGCATGAGGATCCGGTGCGCGTGGCCCCAGACGGGCTCGTCCGGCCTGGCCGTGAACAGCCCGTCACCGGCGAAGTCACGGACGATCGACAAGGGCGGGTTGATCTCCTTGCGGAACCGCGTCTCGTCGCACGCCTCGGCCACCAGGTCCGGATCGTGGATCACCACGACCTGACGACCGAGCAGGTCGAGCTGATAGATGCCCTCCGGGTGCGCCCGCGCGACCTCCTCGAAGTAGGTCATGGGCGAGTGCGCGGGCACCTGGAACGCGTTTCCGACGATCGGCAGCCCCCGAGGGGCGGGGATCTCTTTCATCAGCACTCCTTTCGGGTAGCCATACACCGTATGGCTCACGCTACCATACGGTGTATGGCAGTGAGCGCGCGCAGGGGAACCCCGCTGACCCTCGAGGAGATCTACACCACGGCGTTGCGCATGGTGGACGAGGTGGGCGTGGAAGGGCTGTCGATGCGCAAGCTGGCCGCCGAGCTCGACGTCAATCCGATGTCGCTCTATCACCACGTGGACAACAAGATGGCGCTGCTCACGCAGATCTGCGACACCAACGTCCAGCGCCTCGATCTCCCGCCGGACGAGTCGCTGCCCTGGCAGAAGCGGCTGCGCATCCTCGCGCGCGCCTATCGCCGGCTCACCACCGACCACCCGGAGATGTGGCGCTATGTGTACGCCCACCCGGAGATCACCGCCGACCGGAGGAGCGGCCTGTGGGGCGTGCTGTTCCCGATCCTGGAGGCGGCGGGCGTGCCGCAGGGGGAGCTGCGGCGGACGGCGGACGTGCTGTACGGGTTCGTGGCGGGCCTGGTGTTCGCCGAGACGGCCGGGCACATCGGCCAGGGCCAGGACACCGAGGAGGCCGACCGCACCTTCGAGGCGGCGGTCGACCTCATCGTCCGCGGCCTGGGCGGCTGACCCACCGCTGGGGGCCTGGCCGACCAACCGCTGGGGGGCTGGTTGACCAGCCACCGGAGGGCCGTCCCACCACCGGAGGGCCGTCCCACCACCGCGAGCCGGGGCCATACCACCGTGATAGGGGTCGTTTGCCATCTATGCCAATCCCTACCAACCGCTAGCTTGACAGGCACCCCCACAAAGGAGTGCACATGCGGAGTAAGCGCTGGCCTCTCTTAGGCGCCACCATCGTGGCGGCCTGCCTGGCCACCACCCCCCTAACCCCCGCCGTGGCGGCCTCCCCGTCTCCCGTCCCTTCGGAGTCGACCCCGCCGTCCGTGATCGACTCCCTCGAGCGCGACCTCGGCCTGTCCGAGCAGCAGGTCATCACCCGGCTGGCCAACGAGCAGCGCGCGGCGGCCACGGAGGCCGCACTGACGTCCTCGCTCGGCGCCTCCTACGGCGGATCCTGGCTGACCGCCGACGCCGCCAAGCTCATGGTCGCGACGACGGACCCGGCCACCACCGGCTCCATCGAGGCGAAGGGCGCGCAACCCGTGCTCGTCTCGCGGACGCTGGCCCAGCTCACCGCGGTCAAGGACCAGATCGACCGGGCGTCGGACCAGGCTAAGGCCGGCGCGTCCCTGTGGTACATCGACGTGACCACCAACAGCGTCGTCATCGTCGCCGGGCAGCAGGCGGCCGGTGACGCCCTCGCCACGGCCGCCGGCGTCGACAAGAACGCGATCCGCGTAACCGTCTCCGGCGAGCAGCCGCGGACCCTGATCAACATCGTCGGCGGCGCCCCCTACTACATCGGCGGCGCCCGGTGCAGCATCGGCTTCGCCGTCACCAAGGGCAGCACCCCCGGCTTCGTCTCCGCCGGGCACTGCCGGGTAGCCAACAACACCACCAACCCGACAGGCACCTTCCAGGGCGCCTCGTTCCCGGGCAACGACTACTCCTGGGTCGCCGCCCCCGGTAACACCGCTACGCCGTACGTACGCGGCGCGGGCGGCGCGAACGTCACCGTCCGCGGCTCCACCGCGGCCGGCGTCGGCTCCTCCATCTGCCGCTCCGGTTCGACCACCGGCTGGCACTGCGGGACCGTCCAGCAGCTCAACGCCACCGTGCGGTACGCGGAGGGCACCGTCACCGGCCTCACCCGCACCAACGTGTGCGCCGAGCCCGGCGACTCCGGCGGCTCGTTCATCTCCGGCAGCCAGGCCCAGGGCGTCACCTCCGGCGGCTCCGGAAACTGCAGCAGCGGCGGGACGACCTACTTCCAGCCGGTCAACGAGATCCTCAGCGTGTACGGGCTGACGCTCCGTACCGGCTGAGAACAGCCCTTCCACGCACCCTCGCGTGCCCGGTGCCCTCGGCGCCGGGCACGCTTCACGTGTGCCGCAGACGGCGCCGGGCCGCTTCACGGACGGCACGGCCGGCCCCGCCCCGACCCCGGCCCGCCGCTCTGGCCAGCAGCAATCGGGGTTACCAGCGGTCGTGGACCTGGGGTCGGATCAGCTCGTCGTAGACGGCGGTGATCGCCGCCTGTGTCTCCTCCGTGAGCGCGGGGAGCCCGGCCGCGGCGGCGTTGGCGCCGGCCTGCCGTGCGTCGCGGGCCCCGGGGATGACCACGCTGACGCCGGGCTGGTCGATGATCCACCGCAGCGCGAACTGGGCGGTCGTCATCCCCTCCGGCACCAACGGCTTGAGCCTCGCCACGGCCCGCAGCCCGGTGTCGTAGTCGACGCCCGAGAACGTCTCACCGACGTCGAACGCCTCCCCGTGCCGGTTGAAGGCGCGGTGGTCGTCGTCGGAGAAGCGGGTGTGCTCGTCGTACCGGCCCGACAGCAGCCCGCTGGCCAGCGGGACCCGGGCGATGATCCCGACCCCGGCCGCGGCCGCCGCCGGCAGCACCTCCTCCAGCGGCTTCAGCCGGAAGGCGTTGAGGATGATCTGCACGGTGGCGACGTTCGGCCGCGCGATCGCGGTCAGCGCCTCCGCGCAGGTCTCGACGCTCACGCCGTACGCCGCGATCCTGCCCTCCTCGACCATGGTGTCGAGCGCGTCGTAGACCGCCTGGTCCGAATAGACCGGAGTCGGCGGGCAGTGGAGCTGCACCAGGTCGAGGATGTCCACGCCGAGGTTCTTCCGGGACCGGTCGTTCCAGGCCCGGAAGTTGTCCAGGGTGTAGGCCGACACCTCCTGCGGCACCCGGCGCCCCATCTTGGTGGCCACCGTCAGGCCGGGGCGTTCCTTGATCAACTGCCCGACGATCCGCTCGCTGCGCCCGTCGCCGTACACGTCGGCGGTGTCGATGAACGTCACCCCGGCGTCGACGGCGCCGTGCAGCGTCGCCAGCGCGTCATCCTCTCCGACCGCGCCCCAGTCGGCGCCCAGCTGCCATGCCCCGAGGCCGACCACGCCGACCTGCCTGCCCGTCCTGCCCAGCTCACGCTTCTCCACAATCCCGATCGTACGGGCACACAACTTCCCAATAGACAAGACGCAACGGCGCGTCTAATCTATGCGTCATGACAAACACCCTGCACTCTCCGCTGGTCCGTACCGTGCTCGACCGGCTGTTCGCCGCCGCGGCACTCGACGACGACGCGCCCCGCGGACCGCTCCCCGGCGGTTCCCTGGAGACCGCCACCGCGCAGGAGCGCGCCGACGCCCTGGCCGCCCTGTACCTGCCGATCTCCGCTCGGGGCGGCGACCTCCTCTACACGCTGGTACGGGCCGCCCGCCCGGAGACCGTCGTCGAGTTCGGCACCTCGTTCGGGATCTCCACGGTGTACCTGGCCGCCGCGGTCACCGACAACGGCACTGGCCGGGTGTACGGCACCGAGATGAGCGCGACCAAGGTCGCCACCGCCCGCGCGAACCTGGACGAGGCCGGTCTCGGCGGCGTGGTGACGATCCTGCCCGGCAACGCCCTGGACACCCTCGCCGACGTACCGGGACCGATCGGCCTGGTGCTGCTGGACGGGTGGAAGGAGCTGAGCGTGCCGGTGCTCCGGCTACTGGAGCCCCGGCTGGCGCCAGGCGCGCTGGTGGTGGCCGACGACGTCACCTTCGCCTCTATGGCCGACTATCTGGACTACGTACGCGATCCGGCCAACGGATACGTCAGCGTCGCCTTCCCCGTGGAGGACGGCATGGAGATCAGCTGCCACACCGGCGGCGCCACGACGTACAACTGACACGACGTACAGCCGAACGGATCGGCCGACGCTCAGGCCGGAGTGTCGGCGCCTCCCGAGGCCGGGCGGAGAAGGGCCCCTTCGATACCGGCGGTCAGCATGACCACCACCGACTCGAACAGCACGTCCGGCGGCTCCACGATGGCCTCCTCGCCGATCCGCCCCAGATGCGGCCGACCCTGGGCGGGCGGCGCCGACGGCATCGCGACGGAGAGCAGCCCAGCGGGCGGGCGGTCGTGCCAGGTGTCCCAGATCTCGGCGAAACCGGCCACCTGGAGCACGGTGATCGTCCAGGCCCGGTAGGCGTTCTGCGGGCTCAGCCCGAGCGCGAGGAAGAAGTCCACCAACGCGTCGTCGGCGTCGAGCAGGCCGGGGGTGGCCAGGTGGGTGAGGTTCTCGGCGTGGGCGAGCGCCAGCAGGCCGGGGTGAGCCCGGTACCAGGACCGCAGGTCGAGGCAGTAGTCGCGCAGGCTCTCACGCCACCGCCCCGGATCCAGGCGCGGTTCGGGACGGTCGGCGTGGCAGATCGCCAGCACCTCGCGCAGCAGGTCATCGCGGTCGCTCACGTAGTTGTACAGGGCGCGCGGCGAGACCTGGAGCTCGGCGGCGACGTTGCGCATGGTCAGCTCCGTCGGACCGGCCCGGCCGAGCACGCGCAGGGCCGCGCGGGCGATCCGTTCCCTGGTCAGAGTGGGCCTGCCCATACGGACTTCGGGGCGTCGGCGGCGGGCGGGCACCGAGCCATGCTAGCCGGATCCGTTGAACTTCACACACCGTTGACTTTAAGCCGTATCCCCCTCCACACTTAGGCGACCCTTACCAAGGAGGAAACGGCATGCGGTGGTCTCTGGTCGTCGAATACGGAGTGGGATTCGGGCTGGTGATGAGCGCGCTCTTCACCGTGGCGATCTTCGCCGGGGCGTTCGTCAGCCGCGATTTCCTGCTGAACGACTACCCGCCGGCCATCCAGGAGCGTTACGCCAAACCCAAGAGCGCGCGCGGCCGCCGGGTGGCGGCCTGGGTGGGGGTGCTCTTCTGGGGACTGTGCTGCGTGCCCCTGACGGTCGCGGCGATGCTCCGCCTGCGCGCGGACCTCGGCACCGACCTGGGCTTCGGCCCGGCCGCCGTGGCGGGGGCGCTCATGTTCCTCACCCTGTCGGTGTACGACCTGGTGGTGCTCGACTGGATCGTCTTCGCCGGACTGCGCCCCCGCCTGATGGTGCTACCGGGCACCGAGGGCATGCGGGAGTACCGGGACCTGCGCTTCCACGCCGTGGCCGCCCTCAAGGGCAGCCCGCTGATCCTGGTCGTCGGCTTGCTGAGCGGAGGTGTTGTCGCGGGGCTGGAGGCGATCGCCTGACCGTCGTCAGATGGGCCGCGGCGTGGATGCGCGTGTGAAACGTGACCAGGACGCGGCGACGGAGTCCCCTCCCCGGCTGCGGCTATCATCGCTTGAAAGGGTTTTCTCGGCGGCATTCCCGAGCCACCTCCAGCGAGTCACACGAAGGACGGCGCATGGCCAGGGGCGCGAGCGGCAGGCCGGCGACCATCACCGCGGTCGCGAAGCAGGCCGAGGTCTCCATCTCCACGGTCTCCCGGGTGATGAACGGCAACGCCCACGTGGACCCGGCGATCGCCGAGCGGGTCCGCGCCGTGGCGAGCGAGCTGCACTACTCGGCCAGCCCGCTGGCCCGATCGCTCGTGCTGGGCCGCTCGCAGCGCGTGGCCATCCTGGTGCCGGACCTGGAGAATCCGACGTTCCAGAGCGTGCTGCGCGGCCTGACCCGCGCCGCCGCCAGGGACAACTACCACGTACTGGTGGCGGACTCCCTCGAAACGGCCGACGAGGAGGGCACCCTGGCGCTGGAGGCGCGCCGCTGCTGCGACGCGATCGTGCTCTGCGCGCCCAGGATGCCGGAGGACAGGCTCAGGGTCCTGCTGCCCGAGCTGGCGCCGGTCGTCCTGATCAACCGCGAGAGTCCGTACGTCCCGGCGCCGACCCTCACCGCCGACTACGAGGCGGGCATCCAGCCGCTCGCCCGGCACCTCTATCAGCTCGGGCACCGCCGGATCGCCTACCTGGAGGGCGATCCCGACAGCGTCTCCAACACCCGGCGGCGGACCGGACTCGCCCGGTTCCGCGCCGAGCATCCCGACGCCGATGTGCTCGGCATTCCGTGCGGGGTCACGTTCGAGCGCGGGCACGCCGTGGCGGACGCGGTGCTCGCGTCGGGGGCGACCGGGGTGCTCGGGTTCAACGACCTGGTGGCGATGGGGCTGCTCAGCGCGCTGAACGAGCGGGGCGTACGCGTGCCGGAGCAGTTGTCGCTGACCGGGTTCGACGACATCCCGTTCGCGAAGTACACGACGCCGCCGCTGACCACGGCGTCGGTGCCGGTCGTCGAGCTGGGCGAGGAGGCGTGGAAGCGGCTGCACGCGCTGCTCAACGGGGACAAGCCGGACCACGACCTCAGCTTCCGTCCCCGGATCGAGGTCCGTGGCAGCACAGGCCCCGTCCCCGGCTCTTGACGCGCGTGTCCGGCGGACATGCGGCGAGGTCAAGCGGATTGCTCAGCGGAGCCGTTCAGCTCGTTGAGGTAGTTGTAGATGGTGAAGCGGCTGACTCCGAGTGCGGCGGCCGCCGTTTCGGGTGCCTGCTTGACCAGGAAGAACCCGCGGCGTTCCAACTCGGCGATCACCTGGAGCTTGTGTTCCTTCCGCATCTCCTCGACCGGGACCCCGACCGCCGTGATGGCTGCCTCCAGCAGCAGGGCGGACAGTTCCTCGACGCTGTGAGGGAAGGACTCCCCTTGATGGTCGGCTGCCGGCTTGGCGGGATCCGCGTCGGCCGAAGGCATGGACGGCGCTGGAGGCATGGACGTCAGGTCGTGCCCGAGCACGAACCGGTCCATGGCGGACCTGAGTGAGACCCAAGCAGACACATCGGTGTTCAGGCAGAGCGCTGCCGCGGGGCGGCCCTCGTCGTCGGTGTACACGATCGTCGTGCTCTGCAGGTTGCGTCCGTCCGGCAGCTGGGATCGGTAGCCGATCTCGTGACGCAGGTCGCCCGCGGCGACACGTTCGAGCAGCTTGTCGGTGGGAGGGTGTCCGACCTGCCGGCCGGTGACCGTCCCGGCGATCGCGCGAACGGTGTTCGGAATGCGGCGGAGGTCATGCAGCACCACTTCGGTCGGCTGGGTCATCGCCGCCTGGAGAGGAGCGACAAGGAGTTCGAGAACGCGGTTGATGCACTCCGCGTCCATCCCCTCCAGGGCCGCAGGTGCCGGAAGCATCGAGCTGTCTGACGCCCGTTCCATACGTGACACCGTCCTCTGTTCAGCGCCGGGAAACCGGCCGAGCTCTCCAGACCCGGTTCGCTGCACCATCGTGAGAATATCGAGGCGCAGACCTCGATGGACCAACAATTTCCGCGAAGTTCCTGGGCGACCTCCACAACCAGTTGATGTCCGCGACGCGTCGGGGCGGGGTTCGTTCGGCTAGCGCGCGTGGAGAGCCGCGCTGCGTCCCATTCGGGTGATCGCCTCGGTGAGGACGGCCTGGGAAGTGGCGAAGTTCAGGCGGACGTGCCCGGCTCCTCCCGTTCCGAAGATGTGGCCGGAGGACAGGGCCACCCTGCCGTGCTCCAAGAACAGCCGTGCGGGACCGGCCAGGTCAGTGACCACCGCGAGCCCCGTGGCGTCTTCTTCCGGGGCGATGCCGAGGGACCGGCAGTCAAGCCAGGCCAGGTAGGTTCCCTCGGGTCTGGCGTATCCGACCCCGGGCAGGTGTTCGGCGACGAGCCGACCCAGCAGGTCTCGGTTCGCGTCGAGCCCCGCCAGCAGCGCGTCGAGCCACCCGTCCCCGTGCCGGAAGGCCGCTGTGTGGGCGATGACGCCCAGATAGCTGGCACCGTGGTGGACCTCCTCGGGCATCCGGCGCAGATCAGCGGCCGCCTCAGCCCCCGCGATGGCGAGCGCCGCTTTGATGCCGGCGAGGTTCCAGCCCTTGGTCGCCGACATGAGCGAGAAGGCGTCTTCGGTCCCGGGCACGCTCAGATAGGGCGTGAACTCAGCGCCTGGCAGGACGAGCGGGGCGTGAATCTCGTCGGCGACGACACGGACTCCGTACCGACGAGCCAACGTCGCCACGGCGGCGAGCTCCTCGTAGGTGTGAACCGTGCCGGTCGGGTTGTGTGGATTACTGAGGAGGTAGGCGATCTTGCCCTTGCCGCTCTGTTCCCTGGTACGCCGGAACGTCTCCTCCAGCGTTTCCAGGCTGATCCGGAGGTCCTGCCCGAGCGGCGCTTCGATGACCCGGCGGTCGTCATGGGCGATGAAGGCGTAGAAAGGCGCGTACACGGGAGAGTTGACGACGACTGGGTCGCCAGGGTCGGTGATCAGCCGCAGCACCTGGACCGCGCCCATCATCACGTCCGGGATCAAGGCGACGCGGTCGACCACCATCCCATCCCATTTCCAGCGGCGCGCGGCGAAGCCGGCCAGCGACTCGGCGAACTCGGTTCCGGTGGGGTACCCAGTGTCACCGATCTCGATGGCTTCGCGCAGCGCGTCGGCGACCGCCGGTGCGAGCGGGACATCCATCTCCGCCACCCACAAGGGCAGGACATCCGGCGGATATACCCGCCACTTCATGCTCCTGCGCTGACGGAGCTGCTCGAGCGAGAACTCCTCGAGAGGGTTCGCACACTCTCCGGCCTCGGCGCCAACCTCTGCGGAGCGGCGCTCGAACAAGGGCGAGGCTGGCTGATTCATGACAGACCTCCGTGGTCGAGCGGCAAGGAAATGGCAGTTCGCGGATCGTGAACACGCCGCCGAGCTCTCAACACAGAGTTGCAAACGGGCGACTAACTTGGCAAGAGTTGCACAGATTTTTGACACACCAAAGCGGTCTATCCACTGTCAATGCAGGTCAGATTGATGATGCCAGATCCACCTTCGCGCACAACAACATGTTGACAACCTGACGCAGCCCGCCCTGCCTTCAACCAGAATTTGAAGTCAGTGCACGCATTGGTTCTAGCGGGGGTGGATGGTCACTGGGCCGAAGACGGCCATGCCCTCGCCGGGCGATCCGGGCGGGGCGGCCGCGAACAGGCCGAGTTCCGCCGAGATCCAGCGCCCCTGCTCCGCCTGAAACCCCTCGAATCCGGTGACCCAGCCGTCACCAGCGCCACGGTTGCCAGCACCGACCTCATCAGCGCCGCTGTTCCCAGCGCCGTCGCCAGCACCCGCGCCCAGGCCCGTATCAGTGCCGTCGCCGGCGCGGTGGCGGAACCGCAGCGCGCAGACCCCCGCGTCGTCGGAGTCGATCCGCAGCCCGACGGTCGCGGCCTCGTCCGGCAGCCGTGTGCTGAACCGTGTCACCTCGCCCTCATCACCGTCCTGATACGTCCGGACCTCGACGCTGACCCCGTCACGGTCGCGCGCCAATCCCACGTACGCGTAAGAGGCGCCGAGCACGACCACTCCGGCCCTGGTCCCCGGCTCATCCGCTGCCAGCCGGAGTGTGGTGGTGAACCGCGCGGCCACACCGGGCACCTGCTGGCCGAGCACCTGTGGCA
The DNA here is from genome assembly GCF_040659625.1 of Nonomuraea sp. NPDC049750. Classification (NCBI taxonomy): domain Bacteria; kingdom Bacillati; phylum Actinomycetota; class Actinomycetes; order Streptosporangiales; family Streptosporangiaceae; genus Nonomuraea; species Nonomuraea sp. NPDC049750. Next base: position 1,344 of record NZ_JBFANB010000052.1, on the reverse strand, counting down.
GATTCCGCAGGTTGCCCCGGTCGTTGGGCAGCGCGCGCACTCTGGCGTGACCGTCGCCGTCCAGACGCAGCAGGCCGGGAGCCGGATTCGCCTGCCAGTACCACTGCGGCCCCAGCTCCCCCGCCCGGAAGTCGTCGTCCCGCCCCGGCTCCGCCTGCCCGGAACCGGCCGGGTGCGGTCCCAGCGCCGAAGCACGGGCCGGAGCCGGGTGCGGTCCCTGCGCCGGTGCCGAGTGAAGGACCGCCGCCGAGGCGCGCGCCGGGGCCGGGTGTTCCAGGACGGGCTGTCCGTCCACTCCCATCACCGGCCACCCGTCGTCCCCCCAGCGCATCGGCTGCAGGTGGACCACCCGGCCGAACACGCCACGGTCCTGGAAGTGCAGGAACCAGTCCTCACCCTCCGGCGTGGTGACCCAGGCCCCCTGGTGCGGCCCGTTGACCGGCGTGTCGCCCTGCTCCAGGACGACGCGGTCCTCGTACGGACCCGCCAGCGACCGTGACCGGAACACCGACTGCCAGCCGGTCGCGACACCCCCGGCCGGGGCGAAGATCCAGTACCAGCCGTCGCGCTTGTAGACCTTGGGCCCCTCCAGCGTCGAGTAGCCGGGCAGGGCATCCCCGTCGATGACGGTGACGGGCGTGCCGATGATCTCGCGGGCGTCCGGCGTCATCTCCACCAGCGACAGCCGGTTGCTGATGCCACTGCGGCTCTTCGCCCACCCGAACACCAGCCAGGCGCGCCCGTCGTCGTCCCAAAGCGGGCAGGGGTCGATCACGCCAGGCCCGGGGAGCAGGAGGTGGGGCGCCGACCACGGCCCCGCCGGATCCGTCGCCGTCAGCACATGAACCCCATGGTCGGGGTCGGGGTAGAAGATCCAGAACAGGCCGTCGTGATGCCTGATGGAGGGCGCCCACGCCCCGCCGCCGTGCCGGGGCACCGTGAAGTGCTGCGCCGGTGGCACAGCGGGCAGCGCGCGGCCGATCAGCTCCCAGCGCAACAGGTCGGGCGAGCGCAAAACGGGCAGCCCAGGGGCGCGGTTGAAGCTCGACGTGACCAGGTAGTAGGTCTCACCGACGCGGATGACGTCCGGATCGGGCCAGTCGGCGTTGAGCACCGGGTTGCGGTACGTGAGCCGTCCGGCCGATTCGTCTGCCATGTGTCCAAGCTCCCGAAACTGGCCGAGAAAACGTTTCCCAGCCATTCTGGCACGCCGTCCGTATCAGCTGGAGCCCGCCTGACGCCCATCCGAGATGTGCGGGCCCATCCCTGGGTGGTGGGGGTGGTGGGGGTGGTGGGGGTGGTGGGGGTGGTGGGGGTGGAGTGGGTAGTGGGGGTGGTGGGGTT
>NZ_JBFANB010000051.1:0-61004 GCF_040659625.1 Nonomuraea sp. NPDC049750 | reverse complement strand
CATCTACCAGGGGTTTCTTGCGTCGTCAGGCGAACACCGAGCTCGCGATCATGCTGTGACCAGCATTCCCGTCGCCAGGGGCTGAAAAAGCTTCACGCACGCCGTAGGGAGATACGAGTCGTCGCTGTCAGGATCTGGCACGGGGGCCTCGATGAGGAGACTGCCGACCGCTTCCGTCTTCCGCCAGCGCACGATCGTGTGAGGCTGGAAGTACGGCTCGTGGTCAAGCGGGCACCACAGCACTTGGAGGGTGTCGGTGTCATCAGGGAACGGCAGTTCAGGAACATCTCCAGCGAAGAGCTGCATGACCGGGACCAGCGGAAGCGGATCCCACCCTTCCGAGGGATCATGAGTCAGCGGCTCAGGGCAGACTGGCCACGGTTCGTCGGCAGGCCACAGCAACGGCCCACCGATGGAGCTGTCTGTGGTGGCCGGCCTTCCTCGACGCGGATGCAGCCGAACTGTGGTCTTGCGTTGACTTGCCAGTTCAGGGAAGACAGCTGCTACATCGAACGGCGCCGAGGGCGTCGTCAACCCCATGCTCACCACTCCGATCACCACAGACAACGTCGTAATGGCACACCGTAGGGCAGAGGACCGACAGAACGAATCCCTGTTCGCGGTCGTGATCGTCGTGCCATTAGCGTGCCATTAACCGGGGTGACGAGGGGTAACCACGGTCACTCACGACCGGTCTCAATCGCAGGTCAGTGCCTCTACGAGGCAAGTTCCCTGCAATTCCCAAGCTGACAGTGCAGGTTCTTTCGTCACCTGCTCCAGCGAAGAAAGGCCAGGCCGGGAGCGCTTCCCTGCCTGGCTTGATCTTTCCAGGCTTCTAGTCGATTTTCCGTGTCCGCTACGGCTTACAGTTGGCGGCTGGCGAAGAGTTCCAAGTGGGAGCACTGCGGGCAGCGACGGGCGTCCACCAGCCATTTGGGACGGCCCACCAGTTTGGCTCCGCCGAATATTCCCCGTTCCAGTTCACCTTCCACCCAGACGCCGAAGCCGGGCTGTTGATGGTCGGCTAGGAAGCCCGGCTCCAGGTCCTGGTGGCCGCAGTAGGTGCACTTTCCATCAGACATTGGGCGATCATACGACAAGCGCGTTTCTCGGCCATGTGCGATCAAGGAGAGGATGACCCCGCGGCGGTCACCCTGCGGGACGACATGCGTCATCGAGGTTATGCCAGACCGTGGTGGCTGCTCCCTAGCTGCAGTTCTAGTTGCGATCCAGCGCTATCCAAGGCCGTCCCAGATGGACCCGGCCGCGCATGTTGGTCCAGGTGAAACTGATCGGGACGGCCCATGAGCCGAGCTGCTAATGCGGTTTGGTCTCACTTGTAGCGCCGCCACGACTCGAAGAAGATCCGGGATATGCGCGGGATGATCCCTTGCGCCAGTGAGTGCGCTGAGGCTGTAGCACCAGTTCAGACCTGCCCCGAGGTCTCAATCACCGGCCCGCTGTAAAACCGTCGGCTCTCAGGAGCGTGTTTCGGGGGTTGCAGTTTGGGCTGCCGTGCACGGCTCGTACCGAGAAGCGCACCACAATCGAGGCCTCGGCCATCGTGCGATGACTCAATTAGGCTGACCAGCGCCACCGGTCGAGCTCGGTCCACTTTGCTTCGAGGGCGGTGGCGAGTTGGCCACCGAAGGCGACCGTTCGCTCGTGGGAGGCGAACGCGATCCAGGTAAGCGTGTCATCGCTCCACACGCCCTCAGCGCCGGTGTACTGGGGTTCGAACATCTCTACATCTACGAGGTAGTCCGCGCCGTACTCGCGCAGTTCTGTCACGCGGCCGCCGCTCATGTCGCGTACTGCGGCGCGCACCTGGGCGAGTCCCTGCTCGTCCCACATCGATGCCTCCGTCAGCACGAGGACGTCGGGTGGAGTTGGCTCGGCGAGCATGGGGTACCACGACCTGCCCACCAGCCCCCACCGCTGCTCCAACTGTTTCTGTCGTTCGAACGACTCGGCGGGCATCAACACGCGCCGGTAGGGCAGCGGTTCCACCGGAAAGTCGGCCCGCGCTACCCAGGCTTGCAAGGTCGACTGAAACAGCCGGCGTTCCTCAGCCATCGCCTTTGCCGCGGTCTTGTTCGATGCCGGTTGTGTGAACGGCGACTGGGCCGTGTCGGCAGCCTCGGATAGGGCGTCGACGAGGTCGGAGAACTCGGGCAGCCGGTCTGGATCGAGCCGCTCCACGTGTTCCAGGATCGCTGCGATCACGTTGTAGTGGGGGAAGATGCGCCAGGCTTCGGGACGGTAGTTGTACCCGAATGCGGACCGTCCCTCGTTGGGCAGCGCGGCGTACTTATCGGTCAGCTCGTCGTACCGCTCCATCAGGTACCGTCGTGCCGCCGTGTGCAGCGTTACCGAGTCCATGCCACAAACTCCCCATGATTCAGCCGCCGGCGCACTCTGATGCCTGGCAACGGACGTTTCAATCCAGCACCTGGCCCAGGTTCATGAAGAGGTTATCGGCGACGGATGACCTGTCGGTCGACCAGTCACCGGTGAGGCCCTGACGATCGCCGGCCTCGGTTCCCGTAGTCGAGGGCCGTGGCGATTGCTGCAGCGGGGCCTTGCCGACCGAACCCGCCATCAGGGGTTCCAAGTCCCTGTTCCTGGCGGAAGCGGAACGGCAAGGGCTCAAAGCTGATCGCCGGATGCTCTATGTCGGGCTCGAACCCGTCAGTGATCATGTTGCGGCCTGCCTGCGCGTCGATTCCGGTACGGACATCGTCGCCCGGCGCAAGATGATGACCGCGAACGACGTGCCGGTGCGCATCGCGACAAGCTACTTCCGCGCTGACCTGTTCGGCGATACCAGGCTCACCGAGCCGGAGTTCGTGAAGCCGTCGCTGCAGTCCGCGTTGATTGCCCTCGGCTATTCCTTCGGCCACGCGGAGGAGAACCTGACGGCGCGGTCGCCGACCACCTTCGAGCGCGAGACGCTGGAACTCGAGCCTGGAGAGTGGATCGTGCAGGTGCTCCGCGCGAGCTATTCCACCGAGGACACGCCCATCCACGTTCTTGAGACGATCTGCGCCGCAAACCGGCACATCTTCTCCATCGGACAGGTCTCCGGGTACGACGAATTCTGAGTGACGAACTGAGTGACAATCGCGTCGGACGACCTTGGACGCTGAAGGACCGGCAAGGACTGTAACCCCAGGTGGGGACGGGTATCGGCTGTGATCCCGCCCCATGGTGACGTGCCTGGGGGTCAAGGGGTCGCAGGTTCAAATCCTGTCGTCCTGACGGTGATACAAGGCCGGTCGGCCTGGGTGAAAGCCCAGGTAGTGTCAATGGTCGGGTGCGTGTCGCCGCTGGTGGCCAAGTAGAGGTCCCCACTTCTTCGTAGTTGATTATTTCTTGGCGAGGCGGCCGCTTGTCCGGGTTCGTGCCTGTTTCATGCGGAAGGACTCGCCCTCGGTGACCACGACGACGCTGTGGTGCAGGAGCCGGTCCAGCAGGCTGACGGCGGTGGTGTGCTCGGGTAGGAAGCGTCCCCATTGGTCGAAGGGCCGGTGTGAGCCGATGCCGAGCGCGCGGCGTTCGTAGGCGGCGGCCACGAGGCGGAACAGCAGTTGGGCGCCGGTGTCGTCCAGCGGGGCGAACCCGACTTCGTCGATGATGATCAGGTCGTTGCGGAGCAGGTTGTCGATCACGCGGCCGACGGAGTTGTCGGCCATTCCCCGGTAGAGCGTTTCGGCCAGTTCGGCCGCGGTGAAGTAGCGCACTTTGTAGCTGGCGTGGACGGCGGCGACGCCGAGGGCGATGAGGCTGTGGCTCTTGCCCGTGCCCGCCGGGCCGACCGCGCAGTAGTTCTCGGTGGCGCGGATCCACTCCAGCGAGGCGAGGTAGTCGAAGGTCGCCCGTGGGATCGACGACGCTGCGACGTCGAATTCCTCGATGGTCTTGATGACCGGGAAGGCGGCGGCCTTCATCCGGGTGCGGACGTTGGACTCATCGCGCGCGGTCAGCTCGGCCTCCAGCAGGGTGCGCAGGAACTCTTCGGGGTTCCAGCGCTGTGTGCGGGCCGTTACTAGCAGCTCGGGCGCCAGGCGGCGCATGGTGGCCAGCTTCAGGCGCAAGGCGGCGTCCAGACCGGCGGGCAGCGCGGGCGTTGTGGGCGCGGTCATCCGGTCTCTCTGATTTGTCGATCCGGTCGAGGGCGTAGTCGGTCAGCGACCGGGTCGGGACGGTGGGCAGGGCCATCACCAGCGCGTCCCCGGCGGCGGTCGGCTGTGGTGTGCCGGCTCCGGCCGCGAGGATGGAGCGGACGTCCTCGGCTCGCCATCGGCGGAACTGTGCCGCGCGCTGCAACGCGGCCACCAGCGCCTGCTGTCCGTGGGCAGCGGCGAGCGCGGTCAGCTCGACCAGATCGGCGGCCAGGCGGGTGTTGCCGGAGGCGGCCGAGCCGGTCAGCCAGGTTTCGGCGGCCGGGCCGAGTGCCAGGAACGCCTTCTCGATCGGGGTGCGGGGCCGGGCGGCGCGCCGTGGCGCGGGCCGCGGGCCGCCGTAATGCTCGTCGCTGATCGCGGCCTCGCCGGGGGGCGACCGGGGCGTGGTCGGCGATGATCTCGCCGGTGGCCAGGTCGGTGATCAGCAGCCTGCCGTCGGCCTCCACGATGGCCACCGTCGCGCCGATGAGCCGATTGGGGACCGAGTAGCGGGCCGAGCCGAACCGCACGCACGACAGCTTGTCCACCTTGCGGGTGATCGGCGTCGCGCACACCCTCATCGCCGAGCTTGGGCTGGACATGAGCATGTTCGGCACCACCCGACGGCTCGCGGCCTGGGCCAAGGTCGCACCCCTTGACCAAGCAGTCCGGCAAGCGACGCGGCCGGGGCAAGACCGGCAAGGGCAACCCCTACCTGAAATCCGCACTCGGCCAGGCAGCCACCAGCGCTGCCAAGACCGACACCCGGCTCGGTGAACGCTACTGCCGCCTGGTCAAGCGCATGCCCAAGAGCAAGGCCAAGACCGCGCTCGCCCGCACCATCCTCACCATCGTCTTCGAGCTGCTGTCCGACCCCACCGCCCGCTACCAAGATCTGGGAACCGACTTCTACACCCGCCAGATCGACACCCGCCGCCGCACCGACCCACTCATCCGCCAACTCGAAGCACTCGGCCACAAGGTCACCCTCACCCCAGCCGATCAGGTGGCCTGACCCCTATCGGTTCCAGCAGACCCTGACCGGCGATCATCGGCCAGGGTTCGCTGCCGCGCGCCCGGCCGAGGTGATGGGTTCTCCGGTTAGGCTGCCGGGTCATGACCGGCACCCCGAGTGATCGCCACCGTCCTGTCGCCCGCCGCCTCGCCATGGGACTGGCCTGCGCCTTCCTGATCGCGATGGCCGCAGGCTGCGCCGCCGAGGACGATCCGATCAACGCGCGGATCGGCTCATGCCTCGAAGCACGCGGGAAGGGCGGCAAGACCGACGACTTCCGTATCGTCGCGTGCAGCGCCCCGCAGGCCGCGTACAAGATGATCAAGAAGGCGGACCGCTGCGACGACATCACCAACGGATACGTCCTGATCGGAACCCGCCGGTCGCGCACTCGGCTGTGCCTGACGCTGAACGCGAAGCAGGGCGACTGCTTCTACCAGGAGGTCGGCTTCCCCACCGGCAAGGCGTCCAAGATGACCTGCGGCTCCTCGGCCACCTACCGGATCACCAAAGTGTCAGACGGGACCACCGACGCCTCGGTCTGCGGCAAAGGTGTGCCCAGCTGGACCAGGACCCCTGACGTGCTGCCGCGCGCCATCGTGTACCGCCACCCAGCGCGCACGCTCTGCGCCGACCGCCCGTGACGCCTCGACGGGAGAACCCACGCGTACAGCAGAAGTGTCCGGGGCCAGTGGGATGCGGACAGCACGCATGAGGTCGCCGCTGATCTGCGGGCTCTGGCCGGCGACCCCGGCGGCAGCCGGCAGATCACGTCCTCTGGGTGAGGTGGCTTCCCCGGCGGCCCTTCGCCCCCGCGCCCACCGGAACCGCTCAGTTCAGGGGCATTATCCGTGACTTTCAGCAGCGCCGCGAGCCGTCGATCGGCAACACCGACGCCGAACTGGAAGCCGGGCACTTCCGCATAGAACGCTATGACGCTAGCGGCAACCGTCTGGCCCCAGTCCCGGTGGAGAGGACCAGCCTCACCTTCCGCGGCGCGGTGACCAACGGCGACGAGGTCAATGTTGCTGCTCGACCTCGTCGACCGTGAGCGTGGTCGTCGGCCAGGCGGTCACGGGCCGACGAGCAGGATATGGGGTGGGGGCGTCACGAGATTAAGGCTTTGAGCTGCGGAAACGCTCGCTAACGTTCAATTCCGGCAGGATGGTCCCAGTACCCCGGCGTAGGCGAGCAGTCCGGCCAGCGGTCCGTACGTCCCGCCCGGAATGATGACGGCTTTCCGGTTCGATTCCTCTTCGCTCATCGCTGGAAGATATCGCCATTGGTCAGAGAACCGTCCTGATCAGGACAAGAACTTATCGGCATCTCCGGCATCAACCGGATGGTCAGACACCACCGCCGAGTCACTCTGAGTTACCGATCATCGAGGGTGAGCCAGAGCGCTCAAAAAGTGATCGGCTCACGGTGACGGAAGCTACCGCCCGCCAAGATCGCCCTCATTGTGCTCGCCGTGCTGCGCCATGACCAGCGCCTGGCCGACATGGCCGGCGGCAACAACGTCTCAGCCTCCACCATCCGCCGCTGGCTGCTGGAGGTCATCGACCTGCTCGCCGCACGCGCCCCACGCCTGGACCGCGCCCTGAAGAAGACCTTTCAGGTCCTCGAACTTGTACGGGGCGACGTTGGCCTTTTCGGTGAGCTCTTTTGAGCGCGTCGGTCTGGGCGTCGAGCGACTGACGGACGGTTGACGCGCGGGCGTACCTGATCCGGACGTGCCCTGCCGTCTCGGTCCTGGCGGCCAGAGACCGGGATAGTTCGGTCCAGGCTGATCCTGGCTTGCGGAGCCGCGGGACCGGGACACTGAGGACTTTCGCCAGCCTCGGCAGAGCGCTGAGGCTGTTCAGCACTACGGCAGCGTGCGGCCCCAGCAGCTGCCAGGCCGACCACGTCGGCGGGTCCTCGGGGGTCGCCGGTCTCCCCGGCGGCTTCTGCCGCGGCCTTCAGCAGGAGGGCGGCCAGTTCCGTGAAAGCCGGCAGGTGCCGGGCGGCTGGTGTCGCGTACCAGTAGGTGCAGCCGCGCGTCCAGCCCGGCCGCGGAGTGCCAGGTCAACTTGACACTTCCTCCCGTCGCCGGTCGTCGCTGGCTGTGGCGGGGATGGCGTTGTCGATGAGGATGGCGGCGATGGCGGCGGCGGCGGGGAAGGCGTCAGCGTTGAGGACCCGGGTGCGGGCCGCGGCGCCGTCGATGAGCAGCGCGAGTTGCTCGCCGAGCTGTTCAGGGTCGGCGGCGCCGGCTTCGCGGGCGGTGTCGGCGAGCCGCGCGGCGACGGCTTTCTTGTAGTCGCGTGCGTACTGGGATGCGGGGTGCTGGGGGTCGTGGAGTTCGACGGCGGCGGCGATGTAGGGGCACAGGGGGGTGGTGGGGGGGATGTCGAAGGCGGCGAGGAGCCGTTGGCGGGGTGTGAGGTCAGTGCGGTCGAACACGCCGGACAGAACGGAGGGGTCGAACCGGCGCAGGTACTCGGCGACGAGTTCGTCCTTGCTGGTGAAGTGTTGGTAGGCCGTGCGCTTGGACACCTCGGCCGCCGCGCAGAGCTGGTCCATGCCGGTGCGGTTGATGCCCTGCTCGCGGAACAGCTGCTGGGACGCGGTGAGGATGCGCTCGCGGGCGCCCCGGCCGCGGCGGCGGCCGGTGGGGCCCTTCTCCAACTCCGACATGGGTTCATGGTACCCCAGCCGGGTAACGACCGGTGTACATAGTTGCGCCCCGGCCGCCCGACCCGTACTGTAAGCAAACAGATCGGTGTACATAACGCCGTCGCCGAGGTGCACACGGCACCACCGACCCCCAGGGGGCGACCATGGGAAAGCTTGACGGCAAGGTAGCGGTCATCACGGGCGGCACCACCGGCATGGCGCTGGCCGGCGCGAAGCTGTTCGTCGACGAAGGAGCGCACGTCTTCATCACGGGCCGCCGCCAGGACGTCCCGGACGAGGCCGTGAAGCAGATCGGCCGCAACGTCACCGGTGTCCAGGGCGATGCCGCCGACCTGGACGACCTGGACCGCCTGTACGACACCGTCAAGCGGGAGAAGGGAAGCCTCGACGTGCTGTGGGCCAGCGCAGGCGGGGGCGAGCCCGCCCCGCTCGGCGAGATCACCGAGGCCCACTTCCACGCCGCGTTCTGCCTCAACGCCCGCGGCACCCTGTTCACCGTTCAGAAAGCCCTTCCGCTCTTCAACGACGGCGGCTCCATCCTCATGACCGGCTCCAACGCCTCCCTCGGCGCCTTCCCCGGCTGGAGCGTCTACGCCGGCAGCAAGGCCGTCCAGCAGGCCTGGGCCCGCGTCTGGCTCAACGAGCTCAAGGACCGCCGCATCCGCGTCAACGTCCTGACCCCCGGCCAGGTCGCCACCGCCAAGCAGGAAGAACTCTTCGACGAGGCCACCAAGCGCCAGTTCGAGTCCCTCATCCCCCGCGGCCAGATGGGCGGCCCTGACGAAATCGCCACGGCCGCCCTCTTCCTCGCCTCCGACGACTCCAGCTACGTCAACGGCATGGAGCTCGTCGCCGACGGCGGCACCACCGCCATCTGAACCGAACAACACACAACCAGGGCAGGACATCTCATGAGCAGCATCAGCATCATCGGCACCGGGAACATGGCCCGCACCATCGGCGCGCGGGCGGTAGCGGGCGGCAACACCGTCGAGGTCATGGGCCGCGATCAGTCCAAGGCCGCTGACCTGGCCAAGGCTCTCGGCGGCGGCGCCACGACGGGAGAATGGGGCACCGCCCCGGCCGGGGACATCGTCATCGTGGCCCTGTTGTACGACGGTGTCGTGCCGGTCGTCGCCCAGTACGGAGACGCTCTCGCGGGCAAGGTTGTCGTCGACATCAGCAATCCCTTTAATTCCACGTTCGACGGGCTGGCCCACCGCGAGGAGACCTCGATCGCGCAGGAAGTCGCCAAGGCGGCTCCGGCGAGCGCCAGCGTGGTCAAGGCGTTCAACACCATCTTCCGTCATGTCCTGGAGAAGGGTCGACCCGACGTCTTCATCGCCGGCGACAGCGCGCAGGCCAAGGCAAGCGTGGAGACCTTCATCCAGAGCCTCGGGCTGCGCCCGTTGGACGTCGGCGGCCTGAAAATGGCGCACTGGCTGGAAGGAGCAGGCGTGATCACCGTGGGCCTCGCCAACCACGGGGTGGGAAACCTGGACTTCGCCCTCAGCATCACCGAACTTCCCGTCTGAGCCGCTCCGGGAGGCGGATCACCGAAAGGACCCCCCAATGAAGCTTGGTTTCACACTTCCCATAATCGGGCCCGCTATCAGCAGCGCCGCCGGCCTGAGCGCGTTCTGCCGCGGGATCGAGGACCTTGGCTACGACACGCTGTGGGTCGGCGATCGCCTGGTCCAGCCGGTCGACATGCATAGCATCTATCCGGGCAAAGAGCAGCCGTACCCGCCGCAGATGAAGCGTTACCTCGACCCGGTGCTGCTGTGGACCGTCGCCGCGACGGCGACCAGCCGGGTGCGGCTGAATGCCAGCACGCTCAGCACCTTCTACTACGAGCCGCCGCACCTGGCCCGGATGCTGACCACGCTCGACGTGCTCAGCGACGGCCGTCTCGAGGTCGGCGTGGGACTCGGGTGGATGAAGGACGAGCACGATATCTCCCGCAGCGCGGACTGGCACCGGCGCGGGCGGATGCTCGATGACTTGCTGGCGTTCCTGCACGAGTGGTGGACGACCAACCCGGTGTCCTGGGACAGCGAGTTCTTCTCGCTGCCGCCAGTACACGCCGACCTGCGCCCGGTGCAAGCGGGCGGGCCGCCCATCTGGATCGGCGGCGCGAGCGAGGCCGCGATGCGCCGGGTCGGCCGCAGCGCCACCGGCTGGCTCGGGATCGAGTTTCTGCCGGACGAGGTCGCCGACCGATTGTGGTCGCTCGCGCGCCAGGCGGCGCAGGAGGCCGGCCGCGATCCCGACGCGCTGAAGAAGGCCATACGTATCAACCTCGAACCGGGCACGTCCGTTGATTCGCTGGCCGACAAGCTCAAGCGCTTGGCCGAATCCGGTGCGGACGAGGCGTTCGTGGACGCCTTCGCACTGTTCCCCAGCCTTGACCAGATGCTTGACTTCGCCAGCCAGGTGATCGCGCGCACCGGCCGGTTGTGACCACCCAAGAGCCGGACAACCTTCAAATAGGGACCATCCCGCGCGGGGATGATCCCAGCTGGTACACCGCAGTGCGGGCCGAGGCGGCTTGGCTAAGGAAAGATTCACCTTTCAGGATCCGTGGTTCCGGGTTCGAGCCCCGGGCGCCCTACAACCTCCACCTGCGGTTTTCCCGATTCTGTAGTCAAGTCGTCTCATCGTGAGTCACGGTGAGACACATGTGAGTCACACGCCGGGGCAGGCGTTGTTGACCTTGCGTGCGGTCTTGCGAGCCGCTTTGAGGACCAGCCGGGCGGTGGCCCGGGCGCTGTCGTGATACAGCTGCGCCCCGCTCAGGTTCGCACCCCGCAAGTCAGCATCCTTCAGCGCCGCCCCGCACCCGTGAGCCGCGCCTTCCAAGGGCATGTCGCTGATCAAGTCAGGCGTTGAGCGGGTCGTAGCTGTGGGTCGTGCATAGCAAACAGTTGTGCTGGCGCCAGCGGGATTCTGACACGCACGCAGTTCGTGAGCGATGAGGTCCGGGATCGGGTATCAGTGCTTGTGTTCCAGCGCCGCCAGCCGTTCGGCTACTTTGTCGCCGATGGTGATGAGCATCGCCGTTTCTGTCGCGGTGAGATGCTCGATGAGCACATCGCGGACGTCGGCCACGTGCTGCGGAGCCGCGATCTTGATCAGGTCGCTGCCCCGGGGAGTGATGGCGACTACCGCCCCCCGTTGGTCGGCGAGGCACCGCTCGCGGGACACCAGGCCGCGATTTTGCATCCGGCCCAGGTGCCCGCTGGCTGGAAGGGGTCGGGCCGCTGTTGATGGGCCTGGCCCGCAACGGCGCGGGGACCTTCGACGTCGCCCTCGGCGTCGACCTCCCCGGCTGAGCGCACCCTGCTAGTAGCCCGCGGCGCTCCCGCCGCGGATTCTCACGAAGGAGTCATCGTGCGTCTGATATGGCAGCTCTTGGCGGTTGTGGCGGTCTGGATCCTCGGCAATCTGGGCACCGCGGCGGTGAAGGACAACCCCTGGCTGGCGCTCGTCGCCGGCCTGCTGACGGCCGTCGTCGCGGTCCTGGTCTACGGCTGGGTGGTGCGGCGCACCGAGCACCGGGCCCCCGTCGAGGTGTCGCTGAAGGGAGCAGGCGCGGGGATCAGCTGGGGCACGCTGCTCGGCATCGCGCTGTTCGGGGCAGTCATCGCGAACATCGCCTTCTTAGGCGACTACACGATCAACGGCCTGGGCACGCCGGCGAGTGCCGTCGGCCTGCTCGGCATCATGGCGGGTGCCGCCGTGACCGAGGAGCTGGTCTTCCGCGGTGTCCTGTTCCGGAACGTCGAGCACTGGACCGGAACCTGGATCGCGCTCGTGCTGACCGGCTCGCTGTTCGGCCTGATCCACCTGCTCAACGCGGACGCCACCCTGTGGGGCGCCATCGCTATCGCCATCGAGGCAGGCGGGATGCTGACCGCCGCGTACATCGCCACCCGCAAGCTGTGGGTGCCGATCGGTCTGCACTTCGGCTGGAACATTGCCGCGAGCGCCATCTTCAGCACCAAGGTGTCCGGCAGCAACACCCCGCAGGGCCTGCTGGACGCGACGATGTCGGGTCCAGCGCTGGTCACGGGCGGCGACTTCGGACCGGAGGGCAGTGTGTACGCCGTGGTGTTCGGCGTGGTGGCCACCGTCGTGTTCATGTGGCTGGCACACCGGCGTGGTCACGTGGTCCCCGTCCGTCGCTCGGCCCGGGCGGACGTGGCCGCTAGGCTCGCCAGGTGATCGAATTCCGGCGGGTCCTGGACCGGTGACGGCAGATCGACGTCACGGTCCGGGAGTGCCGCTCGCGCACCGCCCACCAACGGGCAGGGTCTGGGCTATGCCCTGCGGCCACCGCACGATCTTCAGGAGTCCGCGCAACCCCCGATGATCAGCGATGGCCGTACCCGGCCCCCGCCGGGTCCGCGACAAGATCGCGAAACCGGACTGAGGTATCAGGAGTGATCGAACAGAGTGACTACGCTCTGCGGTGCTTCCGGGCCGAAGAAGATCTCCAGATTCTTCGCCGAGCGGCCGGCGGCGTCGCTACCACGTAGGAACAGCCGCTCTTCGTAGCCGGTGAGCGCGACCTCGATGTCGGGTTGCTCGACCAGCTTGCTCGCCAGGTCAGCGCCGTCGTACATGGCGAGGTTCGCACCCTCGCCGGCGAAGGGCGACATCAGATGCGCGGCGTCGCCGACGAGCGTCACGCCGGGCACCCTGTCCCACCTAAGCCCGACGGGCAGGGCATAGATGGCTCGGAGCCACGGTTCCGCGTCGCTCTGTGTCACGAAGGCGGTGAGCAGCGGCGACCAGCCATCGAACTCGTCGGCAAGTTGACGGAGGCCAGCGGACGGGTCGCCGAAGTCGATCGACCTCATCCACTCCTCGGGCTTGTTCAGCGCCACGTATCCGCGCACGTGCCCGTCGGCGTAGCGATGGGCGATGATGCCTTTGCCCGGCGCGACCGCCATCAGCGTGCCGCTGCCGATCGCGGCCACGCTCGTCCGACAGTCCTGGCCGCCCGAGGCGAGGGCGATCTCGATGAAGCAGGTTCCGCTGTAGAGAGGCTTGGCGGGGGTGAGCAGCGGACGCACCTTCGACCAGGCACCGTCCGCGCCGATGACGATGTCGGCGCGCGTGTCGGAACCTTCCGCGAAAGCGAGGTCGTAGCCACCCTCCACGCGGTGCCGGATCGAGGCGAGCTTGTGACCCCACCTGATCGTCCCGGGAGCCAGCGAGTCGATGAGCAGGCGCCTGAGTTCGCCACGATCCACCTCAGGGCGGGCAGAACCGGGGTCCGCAGGCATGTCGAACAGGATCGTGCCGTGGCAGTCGACCACACACTTGGCGTCCTCACCCGGGCGGACCAGAGTGAGGAACTCGTCGTAGAGACCGGCTGCGCGAAGCGCGACCTGTCCGGTCTCTACCTGAATGTCGAGCAGACCGCCCTGCGCGCGGGTCGTCGCCGAAGCCTCACCCTCGTAGATCGTCGTGGCGACGCCGTGAGCCTGAAGCACCCGGGCGAGCGTCAGCCCGCCCATGCCTGCTCCGACAATGGCGATGGTCTTCTGCATGCTGCGCTCCTCTGTTGCGCCGACACGCGCCGGCGATGTGCAGTGCCGGGAGCGGGCGGGATGCCCGGCATCGGCAAGGAGACGCTCACCGATCAGAACCATCTGCATCGATGTACGAGCGATATCCTGCGGAAGGACCCGCGGAACATCGTTTTTCGCGACCTGGTGACTATAGCTCGGCATCCGCCTCGCGGCAGTCGGAGCCGCTCCCGCTGCGACTCACCACGATGGGCGGCGGCGGCTTCCCTATGGTCGGCCTGATCGTCACCGGCACCTGACCTGCCACCACGAACCGGCGCTGCGAGCACGCCCTGCCGTCGGCGCCAGGCCAGAGCGACGATCAGCGTCAGCACGGGGGGTGAAGGATTCTGGGAAATGTTTGTGAGAACATCTGGGGAAAGGCCGAGGCCCCGCAACCCCGCGCACACCGAATCCGCCCCGGTGTCCGAGCCCCGGGAACTGACCATCCGACCGGAGCGCGCGCCCGGCGACTACTACGAAGTGCACGTCGTGGCAGGAAGACCCAGGCAAGCGGGCTGAGTTCCGTGGTTCGGCGTGCCCAACGACATGGGTGACGGCGATTCGGATCGCCGTCACCTCGCCGGAAGGTTACGCGGGGGGCTGGGAGACGACGACCACGTGGGTGGTCTTCGCCGGCTCGATTGTCGAGTTCCCCACCAGCTGGATGACGTACGTGTGCTTGCCGGCCGTCGTCGGCGTGTCAGCGAAGCTGAACGATCCGTCGGCAGCGGCAGTCATCTTGGCCAGGGCTTTCGAGGTAGTGCCATCGGGGTTGGAGACGTTGCGTACGACCGTGACAATGGTGAGCGGGAAGGTGATGCCGTCGGCGGCGAACGTTCCGTTGAATTCGAGTCGCTCGCCGACGACGCCGGTGGCCGGGCCGGTCACCGTGAGCACCGGCTGGTACAGGCCCACCTCGACGATGGCCGAGGCGCCGCTGCCCCTGAACCATGAGTTGCCCGGCCAGTACAACCGATATTCGTACGACCCCCACTTCGGTGCGGTATCGGTGAACTGGTACGTGCCGTCCGCCTCCGTGGTGACTTCCTGGAAGGGCCGGGAGGTGCCGTCGGGGAGCCAGCGGTACAGCTCAAGCGTCTGCACGCCGGGCAGCGCGCCGGTACTCAGCGTGAGCCGCCCGCTGAAGGTCAGCTGCTTGAGCGCGGTCGCCTCGGAGGGAGCCGTCATGGTCAGGGTGGAGGCGTGGTAAGGCGAATGCGGCAGCCGCCAGAGGTGCATCCGCCCGGTGTCAGGCTCCTTCAGCACCGCATAGGTGAGTACGCCGTAGAAGGCGATGCTGCCCGCCACCAGCGCCTTGCCCTGGTGGTCGGCTGAGTAGATCACCTCCGCCGTGGCCGGGTCGTACACCACGAGCTCCGCCGCGTCGCCTGCGGAGGAGTTCCAGCCGCCCACGACGTAGGCGCCGTTCGGGCTGGCCGCGACGGCGGTGGGGAGGCCGTGCTCGCTCAGCTCGCCGCTGTCGTAGGCGCGTGCCTTGGCGTTGGTCGTCGTGTCCCAGGCGTCGAACCGGTGGGTGTCGGCCAGCGCCGACAGCGCCGCTGACCCGTAGTCGGCGAGGGCGAGGTCCCGCAGGGACGTGTCAGCGCGGATCTCGCCGCGCGGGGTGGCCGGGGTGATGCTGACGTCATACACCCTGATCGAGGCGGGGTCGGCTCCCGGCTCTCCCGCCACCAGAGTGCTTCCGGCGACGGCGACCAGCGGAGGCTGCGTCGTGCCTGGCCCGACCGGGACGAGGGTGGGTGTCGGCCTCCACAGCTCGAGGGCGACGACGCCTCCTTCCCCCGCTTGGCCGCACCCATATCCGACCCACAGCCGCTCGTACGACTGGGCCAGCGTGGACGGGCACGGGTAGGCGGTGAGGTCGATCCGCTTGGTGATGGCGAGCGTTGCGATGTCGATCTCGATCACTTCATGCGAATCGCGCAGAGCCGCGTACACCTTCCTGCCGTTGTCCGCCACGGACAGGGCCACGGCACCGGACAGGCCGCTGATCGTGTCGATGAGCGCGCCGTCGCTTTTGGTGACCACGATCCGATCGTCGGCGGCGACGAAGATTTTGCCGCTCTGCGCCACCACGTCGCCGCCCCTGTCGGCGGCGACGCCGAGGTCGGTGACGGTGTCGGCGGC
Source organism: Nonomuraea sp. NPDC049750 (assembly GCF_040659625.1). Classification (NCBI taxonomy): domain Bacteria; kingdom Bacillati; phylum Actinomycetota; class Actinomycetes; order Streptosporangiales; family Streptosporangiaceae; genus Nonomuraea; species Nonomuraea sp. NPDC049750. Next base: position 45,414 of record NZ_JBFANB010000051.1, on the reverse strand, counting down.
CGAGGCGGCGGGTGTCTGAGCGACGAGCAGGACCGCTGCCAGGAACAGGGACCCAGCCAGGGCGACTAATCGGTGGGAAAGAGGAGCACGGCCAGAGCTTGAGAGGCGCACATGCACTCCATTCTTAAGGATGCTTGTCGAACGTATGTTCGCATATTGGATCATCGTCGTCCAGAGCGGCCTCGGAGAAGGTGGTCCCATCGCCCGCCGCCTCAGGCGGACCTCGTACGGGGCGTCGCCGACAAGGTCCTGACCGCGATGGGCACGGTGTGGGTGCGCCGTGAGAGGTGCATCCATCGTCTTCTCGGCCACCCATCTAACGAGTTGCCCCTCTCGGCAGGGATCGGGTGCCATCCGAGGTCCATCGTTATCGTCGGCGCGATGTCGCCTCCGGAGCATATGTCTGCAGGCCAGCCAACATTCCTTACGTGCCTACTTTGGCCTGCTGGGCGGCTTGGCGCCGGCGCCGGAGGTCCTGGCGGCGCCGTGCTGCGGTGGCCTGCCCGGGCCACAGCTGATCGGCTGGGACATGGACCCCGGCGACGGCGGCGCCGACCAGGCCGACTACCACACCTGGAATCTTCGCCGCGGGCGGGCTCGCGGATAGTTGCGTATCCTGGGTATGAGACGGCGCGACGACGACGCCGTGGTTCGAGTACTGGCTCGCGACGCCGGACGAACTCGCAGCCGCCGTCGCCGAGTCGGCGTGGACCCTGGAAGCTCTGGAACGCGACCCGGCAGGCCCCGGCTACATCGCCCGCCTGCGCTGCTGATGGCTGCCTTTCTGCGCTTCGCGCGGGAGGATTCGCTGTTCGTGCTGTGGTGGCTGGTGGCCCTGCGCGGGCTGCGGCGTGGGGAGGTGGCTTCCACAAGCTGGTGTGTGCGAGCGGGCTGCCGCCGGTGCGATTGCACGACCTGCCGGCGCACCGAGGCCGACGTACCCCTCCGCTATGAGATCAGCGGGAGCAGCGCGAGATACACGACCAGCAACAGGTACGCCTCCGCTCGATCAAGCCGTTTGCCGCGGGCCAGCAGTGCCCAGGCGATGCCGCTGACGCTCACCATCGCGGCGACAAGGGGCGCTGCCATCGTCAATGCCTGGCCGCCCATGGTAAGGCCGATGATCGCCCCGCCGGCGAGGCTGTTGATCAGATTGCTGCCGAGCAGATTCCCCACCAGCAGGTCGCTGTCGCCCCGGCGCTGGGCTTGGATGGAGGTGACCAACTCCGGCAGCGAGGTGCCGAGCGCGACCAGGGTGAATCCCACGATCTGCGCCGAGAGGCCCATCCGGATGGCCAGCTCCGAGGCGTTGGCCACAAGTAACTGCGCGCCCAGGAGCGTTCCGCCCAGTCCGAGTATCGTCCGGACCGTCTCCGGTAAGAGGCGGGGGCGCACGGTTGCTTCGAGGTAGTTGTCGGTTTCGGCGGCCAGGATGTCGCGGGAGGCGGAGCGGCCGAACCGTACCAGCAAGATTGCCGCGCCGATCAGTGCCACGGTCAAGGCGAGACCTGCCGGCGGGCCCAGCCCGTACAGCAGGGCGATGGCGAACACCGTGACCGCGGCCAGTGACAGTGGCGCCTCGCGCCGCAGCACCGAGGAACGTACGGCAAGACCTGCGGTGAGCGCCCCCGCGCCGAGGATCACCGTAAGGTTGATGATGTTGGAGCCGACCAGGCTCGCCGCCGCCAGCTCGGCGTGCCCTTGTGCGGTCGCCGTACCGGCCACCACCAGTTCAGGCGCGCTGGTGCCGAATCCGATGACGACGACGCCGACGATGACCGGGGGATGCCGAGCCGCTCGGCCAGCCGCCCTGAGCCCAGCACCAGGTGATCGGCGGCGATGGCGAGCATCACGAGCCCGGTCACGCTGAGAATCCCGACGATCAGAACGGCAGGTATGCCGAGCATGGGCGCCTCCATGAAGCCGGTCCGTTATGACGTTGCCGACCAGACTTCCCGGCGCTCCGTCTTCGACGGTAACAGCGTTGTGCGCGCCCCGCCAGAACCATCCCAGCCAGGGTGACGGTGTGCTGTCCCGGTAGTCATGGAGTCCGTGGCCGAGCCGGCCGGACTCGCCCATGCTGGGCGATCTCGTCGCGCTTTCCCGGCCCTCCCTGTCAGCGTTCACACCGGTGGAAGCGGCGGCTCGTCCTGTACGTGGTCGGGATCGCGGTGGATCTGGATGGTCCATTCGGCGGCTAAGGCGGTCAGCGCGGCGACGGCCGAGACGACGGGGGCGACGATGAGCGCCGCGACGCCGACGGTCACGGGGATCTCCATCACGGTGTGGCCGTAAGAGTCCTTGAGGATGATCCGGCGGACGTTGCCTTCGTGGATCACCGTCTTGATCTTGTCGGCGAGCTCCGTGCTGCGGACCTTGACCTCTTCCTTTGTGACGGTCATCTCTGCTGTTCTCCCTTCTGATCGGCTTCGCTTTCAGGATGTGTGCGGGCAGGAGGCGAAGGGCCCGTCATGCCCGCCGGTATGCGCCTCGGCGGGGGTGCCGCCTTCGGCCTTCCGGCCGGCCTTCGGGGTGACGGAAACGGGGGTGGTAGCGGTCGCGGCGGGTAGGGCCGGAAGTCCCGGCTGAGGGCGGTCGTTCGGTCAGCGCAGGCGCCGCAGGAGCAGTGATGGCGGTGGCTCGCAGGGTGCCACCCTGATGCGGGCGTCGACCGTGGTGGCGCCGTCGGAGCCGACGATGAGAGGGTTGAGGTCGAGCTCGGCGATCTGGGGCAGGTCTTCCAGCAGCCTGCCCACTCGTACGAGCTGGTCGGCCAGGGCCTCCACGTCCACCGGAGGCGAGCCACGGTAGCCGTGCAGCAGCGGGGCGCAGCGCAGCTCGGCGATCATACCGAGAGGGTCGGTGACCGGCGGCACCCGGAACGCGCGATCGGCCAGCAGGTCGGCCATGACGCCGCCCATGCCGACCATGGCCAGCGGGCCGAAGGCCGGGTAGTTGACGCCGCCGATGATGATTTCGACACCGCCCGGCAGCATGCGCTGCACGGTCGCGCCGGTCATCTGCGGGCCGATGCGCGCGGACATTTCGTGGTACGCCTGTCGCACCTCCTCCGCGGTTCGGAGGCCGAGGCGGACGCCGCCGATGTCGCTCTTGTGCACCGGGCCGACTGCCTTGAGGACGACGGGCGGCCCGATGCGCTCGCTCGCCGCCGCGGCGGCCTCGGGGCCGTCCACCTCGATCGATTCCACCATCGTGATGCCGTAGCAGTCGAGCAGCCGGGCGGTGGTCGCGGGGGACAGCCACCTGCCGTCCGGGTGGGCTGACAGCTCCTGTTGTACGAGCTGCCGCGCCGTCCGCTCGTGCACGCGGAAGGAAGCGGGTGCCGGCTCGGCGGGACGCTCGCGCCACTCGGCGTAGCGTACGGCGTGCGCGAGCGCTTGCACGGCCTGCTCGGGGAAGGCGTAGCTGGGCAGGTGGCCGTCGATCAGAGCGTCATGGCCGACGACGCAGGCCAGCACGGTCTTGCCCGCCCCCTTCGCGGCGATGGAGAGAGCCTGCCGAGTCTGCTCGAGCCCTGAGCCGAACGGTGGGGTGTACACGGCCAGGACCACGTCCACCTCCGGCGAGGCGGCCAGCGCCGCGACGGCGGCGCCGATCTCCTCGGCGCTCGCGTCCGCGGTCAGGTCCACCGGGTTGCCCAGCGCGGCGGCGGCACGGGCCCGCAGCAGGCCGGGCGGCAGTTCGGGAACGACCAGTCCCTGCTGCTCGCAGGCGTCGGCGGCCATCGCCTGAGGACCGCCCGAGTTGCCGACGATCGCCACCCGGCGGCCTTGGGGGAGGGGCTGGGCGGACAGCAGTTTGGCGGTGTCGATCAGCTCATGGACGCTGTCGAGCCGGATCACCCCCGAGGCGCGGACCAGGGCGTCCACGGCGACGTCGGGGGTGGCCGCGGCGGCGGTGTGCGAGCGCACCGCCCGATCTCCCGCGCCGCCGCGACCGCTCTTGACCAGCAACACCGGCTTGCGCGCGCCTACCCGGCGGGCGATGCGGGCGAACTTGCGCGGGTTGCCGAACGACTCCAGATACAGCGCGATCACGTCGGTGCCGTCGTCGTCCTCCCAGGATTCGAGCAGGTCGTTGCCGCTGACGTCGGCCTTGTTGCCGACCGAGACGAACGAGGAGACGTTCAGCCGTTCCAGCAGCGCGGCTCCGACCGCGCCGGATTGCGAGACCAGCGCGACCCGGCCCGGGGTCGGATGGTGCGGCAGGAAGCTGGCGTTCAGGTGGGCCGCGGTGTTGATCACGCCCAGGCAGTTCGGGCCGATCAGCCGCATCCCGGCTGTACGGCAGACGCGCACCAGCCGCGACTCCAGTTCGCGCTGCCCGGCCTCGGCGAACCCCGACGTGAGCACCACCAGTCCGGCCACACCGGCGTTCGCGCAGTCGCGGGCCACCTGAAGCACGTGCCGGGCGGGCACCGCCACGACCGCCAGGTCCACACCGTCGGGCACCGTGGCGTGGCAGGTCAGCCCGGCCACCTCGGTCGCGTTCGGATTGACCGGGTGGATCGGGCCCTCGAAGCCCCCGTCGATGAGGTTGCGCAGCACCTTGTGACCGACGGCCCGCTCATCTCGGCCGGCGCCGATCACCGCCACGGAGCGGGGGGCCAGCACCCGGGCCAGGGAGGCGCGTTCCGCCTCGTGGTCGCGGGCCTCGATGCCCGCGCGCAGCCGCGCGGTCGGCTCGGCGGCGATGGCCAGGTGCAGCATGCCGCCGTCGAAGCGCTGTGTCAGGTCCAGGCCGAGGTCGCGCAGCACCTTGATCATCGGCTGGTTCTCGGCCAGTACGTCCGCGATCAGCTCGCGCACGCCGTGCGTGGCGGCGTCCAGGGCCACGTGCTCCAGCAGCAGCGTGCCGAGCCCATGGCCGTGCACGGCGTCGTCGATGAGGATGGCCAGGTCGGCGCTGCCGTCGCGGATGGGGATGTACTCGGCGACCGCCACGAGCCGGCCCCGGAAGGCGGCCACCAGGGCGTGGCCCTCGTACTTGTCGCTGGTGAGGCGATCCATGTAGGAGTGCGCGGTGTTCCGGCCGCCGGTGAAGAAGCGCAGGTAGGCCGAGCGTTCGGACGAGCGGTCCACCAGCTTGTGCAGCGCCTGGCGATCGTCGGTCCGCAGCGGTCGCACGTGGGCGATCCCGCCGTCGCGCAGCAAGACGTCATATCCGTCGGTCATACCTTCGAGGCTGTCGGGCGATCGGCGCGGCAGGCAGTGCCGTACGGCCTCCGCCCGCGGGACCAAGGTCCCTACCCGCCGGCCCGCGCACGCGTCAGGCTGGCGGTATGAACGAGATCGTGCTCGGCTACGACGGCTCGGACTTCTCCATGCAGGCCCTGGACTGGGCGCTGGACGAGGCAGAGCTCAGGCGGCTGCCGCTGACCGTCGCCCATGCCTGGCAGTGGCCCTACGGTGAGGCGGACGAGGACGCCAAGGCCCACCTGCGCAAGGCCGCCGAGCACGTTCTGTGGCACGGTGCCGAGTGCGCCCGCTCCACCAGCTCGGGCGTGCGCGTCGACACCGATCTGCACGAAGGGGCCGCCGCGCAGCGCCTCGTCGAGCTCTCCGACGCCGCCGCCCTCATCGTGGTCGGCTCCCGCGGCCTGAGCGCGTTGCCCCGGGCGGTGGTCGGTTCGGTCGCCGGGTACGTCGCCGCCCACGCCGACTGTCCGGTCATCGTCGTACGCGGCCCGGGTCCGCTGCCCGCGTCGGCCCGGCCCGGCCCGGTCGTCGTGACCAGCAAGGATCCGGAGGCGGCCGTGCTGGACTTCGCCTTCGGCGAAGCCGCGCTGCGCCGGCTCCCGATCGCCTCCCCGGGCGACCTCTCCCAGTGGGCGGCGCGCCATCCCGGCGTGCGCGTTCAGCCGTACGACGCCGCCGGCCACGCCACGTTGGTGGTCATCGGACGCACAGGAGCCATGCGTCACGGCGCCGCCGGCTACCTCCTCCAGCACGCGCCTTGCCCGGTGGCGGTGGTGGGCCAAGCCTGAACCGTCCTGTTGAAGCGGGCCTGGCAGACCGGCCAGGCTGGAGGAATTCGTCTCGGGCCTGAAGACGCCGCGGCCCGGAGGGGCCCGCGTTCGGGACGTGGTCGTCACCGCGGGCCGGATCGAATGTGGTCGAGCAGAGTGTCACTCGTGACCGGCCGCAGGCCGGCGAACAGGTCGTCTTCGGGAAGCGTGCCGTCGACGTGGGACCGAGCGAGGTGATAGTCCTCGACAGGCCATACCTCCCGCTCCACATCTCGATCGTGGAGCATGAATCCGCCAGCGGGGTCGATCTGCGTGGCGTGGGCGAGCAACGCCCGGTCCCGGGCCTCGAAGTACTCCGAGCAGGCAATGCGGGTAGTGATCTCCAGGGCGGGGGCGTCGGTCGGGAGCTCTGCCAGCACGGCCTCCATTCCCGAGTCGATCCCGCGCGCTGTCAGGGCATCGTGCATGGCTTGGAACCAGGCTCGCGACAGGGTGCCCAGATAGTAGAGCTTGAGCGGCTGCCAGTGTTCGCCCGTTCCCGAGTGGCGACCAGCGTCGAAGGCCGCCACGGTCACCTGGTGCGTCTTGATGTGGTCGGGGTGTGGGTATCCGCCGGTCTCGTCGTAGGTCACGATCACGTGCGGGCGGAATTCGCGGATCAACGCCACCAGCCGCCCGGCCGCCTCCTCCAGCGGCTGGAGGGCGAAGCAGCCGTCCGGCAGCGGCTCACCGGCCGCGGGCAGGCCCGAATCGATGAAGCCCAGGAAGTGCTGCCGGACGCCCAGGATCTCCCTGGCCGCCGCCATCTCGGCCCGCCGGATCTCGGTCAGGTTCTCCCGTACGCCGGGTCGGTCCATCGCGGGGTTCAGCACGTCGCCGCGCTCCCCGCCCGTACAGGTGACCACCAGGACGTCCACACCCTCCGCGGCGTACTTGGCGAGTGTCGCCGCGCCCTTGCTCGACTCGTCGTCAGGGTGGGCGTGCACGCTCATCAGGCGAAGAGGCTCTTCTGGGCTCATCGCTGCCTTTCTTCGGTCCACTCCGCCAGGCGGCGGAGGAACGTGGTCGTGGTGGGAAGGGGTACGCCCGGCAACATCGCCAGGTGGAAGACATGGGGCATGCCCTCGTAGACATCGAGGGTGACCGCTGTTCCCGCTGCCGAGGCGGCTGCCGCGAAGCGCCGGGCATCGTCGAGCAGCACCTCCGCGGAACCGGCTATCAGCAGAAGGGCCGGCAGGCCACGAAGGTAGCCGTACAGGGGGGATTGAGGCGCCAGATCCGGTCGCGCTCCTGCCAGGTATTGGGTGGTGACGCCCTTCAGTACCGCCCGATTGATCATGTCTCGTTCGTCGTTGGTGTCCAGCGACGGGCTGGACAGGGTCAGATCGGTCAAGGGGGACACCGCGATCACCGCGGCCGGCATCGGGGCTGCGCTCTCCTTGAGTGCCAGCAGCGCCGACAGGGCGAGGGTGCCGCCTGCCGACTCACCGAACAGGACGATCCGGGACTCCGGTACGCCCTGATCGAGCAGCCTGCTGTAGACGGCCGTCACGTCGTCGAGCGCCGCCGGGTAGGGGTGGGCAGGGGCGAGCCGGTAGTCCACCGCGAAGACCGGCCGGCCTGTCGCCTTGGACAGGTGGCCGGCCATGAGCCGTTCCATCAGGGGTTCGGTGTGCGCGAAGCCGCCGCCGTGGATGTACAGCGTGATACCGGCCTCCGCCGCCGAACGCCCAGAGGTGTTCACCCACTGCCCGGCGGCCTCCTGCATGCGCGGAAGCGCCGCAGTGAAATCGGCGTCCATGGGCGGCTCCGGCGTCCCTGCTGCCAGCGCGCGCATCTGCGCCATGACCGCTGCGGTCTCGTCGGAACCTGCGGGGATGTTCAAGGATTCTCTCCCGCGTTGCTTGGGTGAGACATAAACTTAGGATCGACATAAAAATGTGTCAAGCATCGATTTATGATCGGCCTATGAGAGGATGTGGTGTCATGGCCACGGGACTTCGCGAGCTCAAGAAGCAGCAGACGCGGCAGGTGATCTCCAATGCCGCGACGAGACTGTTCATCGAGCGCGGCTTCGAGGCGGTGACCATCACCGAGATCGCGGCCGCCGCCGAGGTGGCCAAGATGACCGTCACCAACTACTTCCCCCGCAAGGAAGACCTGGCCCTCGACTATCACGAGACGTTCGCCGCCGGTCTGGCCCGCACCGTCGCCGACCGGTCGGCGGGCGAGTCCGCGCTGGCCGCCCTGCGTCGCGAGTTCCTTGCCGGGGTGGAGCGGCACGATGCCGTCATCGGCTTCTCCAGTCAGGGCTTCGCCCGCATGATCAGCGACAGCCCCACCCTTACCGCCCGGCTGCGTGACCTGCACGACCAGCGCGAAGACGCCCTTGCCCAAGTCCTCGCCACCGATACCGCGTCCGCCCCCGGCGACCTCACGGCCCGCGCGGCGGCAGCCCTGCTCGGTGCCGCCCACCGGACCCTGTTCGAGCACATCATGGATCTCACGAGGCAGGGGCGGAGCAACCGCCAGGTCGCCTCCACAGTGACCCGCTCAGCCCACCAGGTGTTCGGACTGCTGGAAACCTCCCTGGCCGACTACGCGACGCGCTGAGGCCACGCAAGCCCGTGGGCTGAGCTCCGTCAGGGGCGAACGGCGCCGAGCAGGCGGTTGCGCCAGTAGTCGTCGAGATCGACCACCTTGACGACGTCGCCCGTCTGAGGTGCGTGGACCATCTTCCCGTTACCCGCGTACATGCCCATGTGCCCCAGTCCCTTGCTGAAGAGCAAGTCGCCGGGCTGCAACGCGTCGAGGGGGACGTGGCGGCTGGCGCCCCAGCTCCATTGGGTGTACGTGGTGCGCGGGATCTCGACTCCCGCGCTACGCCAGGCGGCCTGGGTGAGGCTGGAGCAGTCGTAGGAGCCCGGCCCTACGGCGCCGTACTGGTAGGGCTTGCCGATCTGGGCGAAGGCGAACTGGAGCGCCAGGCGGGCGTTGCCGGAGGCTGGTCCGGTGTACGGGATGCCCGTGCTGTTGGGGTCGCCGGTCTTGAAGGCGCCCAGTCGGCGCAGCAGCTTGGTCTGCTCCTTGACGAGCTTTTCCACCTGCTCCTTCTCGCCGCGTACTTTGTCGCGCGCCGTGTCGGCATCCGCCAGGACGCGTTTGGCCGCGGCGCGGCTGTCGCGCAGGTCCTTGGTGGTCGCCTCGAAGGCGAGGACCTTCGCGGCCCTGTCCTGCGCGATCTGGTCCAGAGAGGCCATGCTGCTCAGAGTCGTTTCCGGGCTGTTCTGGAAAGCGAATCGTTGCCAGGTCAACGGGCCGGTCTGGTAGTCGCCGACGGCCGCCGTGACGAGGTCTCTGCGCAGTGTGGCGACTCGATCATCCTTGCGGCCGATCTCGGCGTTGAGAGCGTCGTACTTCTTCTTGGCCGACTTGTACGCCTCCGTGGCCTGGTTGTGCCGCTCGACCAGGTCGTCCGCCCGCTCGTTCAGCTTCACCAGCTTGGCCCTGGCCTTGGCGGGCGACGGAGGCGCGGCGGCGGCACCGCCGGGGTTGGAAAGCAATACGGCCGAGGCCAGTGCCGCCGCCATAGCTGTCTGCCCAAGCCTTGTCGGCACGGCCACTACGATGCCTCCTCGTAAAACTCCAAACCTGGGGCGCAATAGTACAGAAGGTGGAGGGCCGGTTGGCCTGTTCGCAGTGATTGCTCTCGTCGGCGGAACATACTATCTGGCCTAGCGGATGTCATCTCATAGGGAGATAAGCGTGCCGTCCAGGGACAAGAAGGCGCGCCCGGCTCCCAGAGCATAGGAGGCGGGCGCGGTGTTGGGTGTCACTCTCCTTTGCCCGCGGTAGGTCACCGGCGGGTGGTGGCGGGCTCGGCGTGTACGGCGGTAGGGGTGCGGAAGATCGACAGCCGCATGAGCGGTTCGCGGCGGCGGGCCTGGATGGCGACGGAGGCGGCCAGCAGAGCCACGGCGCCGGCCGGCACGAGCCAGGTCTGCGCGGAACCCCAGCCGATCTCGGGCGCCCGGACGATGGCGTAGACCGCGGCGCCGAGACCGGCGGTGACGGTGAGCGCGCCGGTCACGTCGATGGAGCCGCGCTGGGCTTGGGCGGCGGGCATCAGTGGGCCGGTGGCCAGCAGTGCGACGAGCGCGATGGGGATGTTGATGTAGAAGACCCAGGGCCAGCTCGGATATTCGGTGATGAGGCCGCCGAGGAACACTCCCGCGGTGCCGCCCGCCGGGGCCGCGGCGCTGTACAGAGCCAGGGCCTTGGTGAGCTCCTTGGGGTCGTGGCCGAAGAGCATCATGAGCAGGGTGAGCGCGGAGGGGGCGATCAATGCCGCGCCGATTCCCTGGACGGCGCGGCCGGTCAGCTCGACCCACACCTCGGGGGCGATGCCGGCGACGACGTAGGCGTTGAAGACCCAGGACAGGCTCTCCTGGAAGAAGCCGAGGCTTTCCTGGAAAGAGTGCTGCCATAGCCGCATAGCCGCATAGCCGCGGTGGCGACGTGAAGAGCGGTGCGCTGTCGGCCTGAACAACAAGGCATATGCCTTCCGCTGCCCGGGAGCGCAGTACTATGAGTGATAGTTGAAGCGAGTCGGCGTGTGATCGCACGCTCGGGTCTCAAGTACTGAGCAGCGTGCGGGGGAGGAGGGGCGCATGGGCGGATCGGCCCGCTGGTCGTTGCTTCTCTGCCCGCGATGGCTGTTGCCGGTGATGCTCGTACTGGGCGTCTGGGGCATGCACACGATCGGGCATCTGGCCTCGCATCACGGTGAGACCTCCTCGCCCTTCAGCTCGTACGCTCCGGCTCATACGGAGACTTCTGAGAAGGCGATGCCGGAGAGCGGGACCGAGCTCGTCGGTGTGCTCAGCGGGCCCTTGCTGGGCTCCGGGAGCTCGGTCTGGCTGGATCCGACCGATGTGTGCCTGGCCGTGCTGCCCTTGATCGTCGCGTTGTTGATCGCGGCGATCTGGGCCGGCATGCGGCCGTGGTCAGGAGCGATGGCCGCCAGGAAGCCATGGGTGGGCGGAGTGGCCAGGTCGCCGCCACGTCGCCTGGCCCCTACCCTCGCCGGGCTCTCGGTGATGCGTACATAGGCCGATCCATCTGCGGACGATCCCCAGGGTCGTCCGGGAGGTATCAGCCATGTACGTCAATCTTCAGAGAGACCACCATATTCATGAATATCGGGAAATTCTCCGCCGTCGTCGCCACCTCGGGTGCCGCGCTGATCCTGCTGGCCGCGTGCGGTGGTACGGACAGCGCCTCGATGGACGGAAAGGACATGTCCACCATGTCCAGCGCTCCGGCCGCCACGTCGGCGAGCGCTCAAGCGAGTGCTCAGGAGACTGCTCAGGCGGCGGCGACGTTCAACGACGCGGACGTGATGTTCGCGCAGATGATGATCCCGCACCACCAGCAGGCGGTCGAGATGGCCGAGCTGGCCGAGACGCGGGCCTCCGACAAGGAGGTCAAGGAGCTGTCGGCGAAGATCAAGGCGGCTCAGGACCCGGAGATCCAGACCATGAAGGGCTGGCTCACCGACTGGGGCAAGCCGCTGCCGTCCGGCGGCATGGACCAGGGTATGGGGCATGGCATGCCCGGGATGATGTCCGCGGAGGACATGAAGAAGCTGGAAGACGCCAAGGGCTCCGCCTTCGACAAGCGGTTCGCCGAGCTGATGATCGCCCACCACAACGGCGCGATCGACATGGCCCGCACCGAGCAGTCCCAGGGTTCCAACCCTCAGGCGAAGGAGCTGGCCAAGGCCATCGAGACCGGCCAGCAGGCCGAAGTGGAACAGATGAAGAAGATCCTCGACCGGCTCTAGGGCGGCCAGTGCCGGCTGCCCGGTCGCCGGGCAGCCGGCCAGGCTCGTCGCCGGGGCGAAACGCGCTGGTGAGAGCCCCCTCTAGGCAGGGTAGGAGCCCCTCCTCACAGGTTGATGTCCTGCGATCGGGGGGTTCAGCGGGGATGATCACCAAACCAGCGGTCACGAATGGCGTTTCCTTGGTGACGGGAGCGCTCCTGCTCGCTGCCTGCGGCGGCATGACGGCGGGCCGGAGCACGTCCGCCCTTCCCAACGTCGTGCCGGCGGCCGTGACACCGACGACGAGCGCACAGCCGGGAGCCGGATTCAACGACGCGGACGTGATGTTCGCGCAGATGATGATCCCGCACCACCAGCAGGCGGTGGAGATGGCCGAGCTGGCCGAGACGCGGGCCTCCGACAAGGAGGTCAAGGAGCTGTCGGCGAAGATCAAGGCGGCTCAGGACCCGGAGATCCAGACCATGAAGGGCTGGCTCACCGACTGGGGCAAGCCGCTGCCGTCCGGCGGCATGGACCAGGGTATGGGGCATGGCATGCCCGGGATGATGTCCGCGGAGGACATGAAGAAGCTGGAAGACGCCAAGGGCTCCGCCTTCGACAAGGCATTCCTCCAGATGATGATCGCTCACCACAAGGGCGCGATCACCATGGCCCGCACCGAGCGGGAACGCGGGAAGAACCAGGAGGCGAAGCGGCTCGCCGACACGATCGAGACCGGGCAGCAGGCCGAAGTGGAACAGATGCAGAAGATCCTCGCGCGGCTCCAATAGCGCCACGGGCCACTGGGTCGCAGCAGGGCGAGGAGCGTGAGACTCCGATAGCGCGACGGGCCGCTGGGCTTCGTCGGGTGAGGAGTGCGTCTGTCACGCGTGGGCGTCAGCGGGTGAGGAGTGCGTCCGCCACGCGGCGTATGCGCTCGCGTAGGTCCGGCGCGTCCGGGCCGCGCGTCAGCAGGAGTTGATGCGCCGCCCCGACCAGGGCGAGCGCGATTGAGGCGGTGTCGGCGTCGGCGGGGATGCGGCCGAGCCGTTGCTCGGCCTCCAGGTAGTCGGCGATCACGCACTCGTTCGCATCCAGCTCCAGCGCCCCCTCGCCGTGCGTGCCCAGCTTGCTCACCATGGACGGCCTGGCCAGGGCGAGCCCGCCCAGCGCGAGCAGGTTGCCGGCGAGCAGCGGCTCGACGGTCGCCATCACGTTGTCCACCACGGTCCCCGATCCGGCGTGGGCGGCCAGCTCTCGGAGGCGTCCGTTCGCCGCCCGCGCCCGGTCGACGAAGAGCGCGGCCAGGAAGCTGTCCAGGTCGCCGAAGTGGTTGTGGAGCAGTCCGGCGGCGACCCCGGCCTCCAGGGTGATCGCCCGGCTGGTCAGCCCGGAGGGTCCCTCGCGCAGCAGGACCTGCTCAGCGGCGTCGAAGAGCTGCTGCCGTACTTCGGGGATGGTGACGCCGCGCGGTGACATGGCTCCGGAGTTTACCGGCCTTGCCAGAATGAACGCTCGCTCATACTGTATGAGCGAGCGTTCATTCTGAGGAGGGATATGAAGGCACGGGAGTTCGTGTGGACGCGGGGGCATGTGGTGGCCTTGGTCGCGTTGTGCCTGGCGCAAGTGCTGGACGCCGTCGACAGCACGGTGGTGAACGTGGCGTTACCCGCGATCAAGGACGAGCTGGCCTTCTCGGCGGCTGATCTGTCCTGGGTGGTGAACGCGTACATGGTGCCTTTTGGGGGTTTTCTGCTGCTCGGCGGGAGGCTGGGCGATCTGCTCGGCCATCGGCGGGTCCTGATGGGCGGCATCGCGCTGTTCACCGGGGCGTCGCTGGTGGCGGGGCTGGCGCCGAGCGCCGGTGCGCTGGTCGGCGCTCGGGGCGTGCAGGGGCTGGCGGCCGCGCTGGTCGCGCCGATGACCCTGGCCATGATCACCTTGATCTTCCCCGAGGGGCGGCCGCGCAGCCGCGCGCTGGCCGTGTGGGGGACGGCTACGGCGGTGAGCAGCGCGCTGGGACTGGTCGCGGGCGGGCTGCTCGCCGACGGGCCGGGCTGGCGGTGGATCTTCTTCATCAACGTGCCGATCGGCGTGCTGCTGGTGGCCGCCGGCCGTGTTCTGCCCGCGCGTGGCGAGCCCCGATCGGGCCGGGGGTTCGATGTCGTGGGGGCGGCGACCGTCACGCTGGGGGTCGGGCTACTGATCTACGCGGTACTGCGCGCGGAATGGGGGCTCCTGCTCGTCGGGGCGGCGTTGCTGGGCTACTTCGCCGTCCACGAGAACGCCGTCGCGCGGCGGCCGGTCGTCGATTTCAGGCTGTTCCGCATCCGCTCCGTGGCGGGGGCCAACCTGATCCAAGTGGTACGGGCCAGTGCGTTGTTCGGCCTGTTCTACCTGGCCACCTTGTTCATGCAGGAGGTACTCGGCTTTTCGGCGCTGGTGACGGGTCTGGCGTACGTGCCGATGACCGTCGTCATGGTCGGCGCCTCGTGGCTCGGCCCGTTGCTGGTCGGCCGCCTGGGCGCGCGGCCGGTCCTGGCGTTCGGCGCGCTGGTCGCCGCCGCCGGCCTGCTGCCGCTGGCCTGGATCTCGCCGGACGCCGGGCTGCTCGTGAGCCTGATCGTGCCCATGGTGGTCGTGGGTGTCGGACACGGGATCATGGTCGTGCCGCTCACCGATGCCGCGCTGTCCCGCGTGCCGTCGTCCGAGAGCGGTGTGGCCGCCGCGGTGCTCAACGTCAGTGCCCAGCTCGGTGGCGCGCTCGGGCTGGCGGTCCTGGCGACCTCGGCCGCCGCCCGTACCGATGATCGGCTCCAGGCGGGGACGCCGCTGAGCGCGGCGCTCACCGACGGGTACGGCCTCGCCTTCGTCTTGTCCGCCGTCCTGATGGCGCTGTGTGCCGCCCTCGCGATCACCTTCATCCCCGGCAGAAAGGGTCCAGCGGCATGAAAGGGGCCAAGCGTTCAGTGGCCGTGGTGGTACTGGTGCATCACCGCATGGCCCTTGCCCCGGCCGATCAGCCATTTGTTCACCGGCGTCGTCAACACGAAGGCCAACGCCACGGCCAGCACCACTGTGGGGAGGTTGGTCTACTAGGGCAGACGGTAGATCAAAGCATGAAGAGCGAATGGCAGTGATGGGCGAGGAAGGAGCTGACGCCGGGCACCAGCGCGACCATCGCGGGCCCGCCCAGTAGTACGGCGACCGCCGCCAGCCCGGCCAGGCGTTCTCGGCGGCGGAGCGGCGCCTCAGGGTTGAGCATGCGGCGTACCCGGGTGAGCGCCGTCTCGCCGCCCGCGCCGAGGGTGAAGGCGGGCGCTCGGCCGGTGGCCAGGCGGACCAGCGCGGCGGCGATCTGCGCGCGGGGGTGGCGGCGGGCGGCGACGTCGTCGGCCAACAGTTCGATCAGCCGGGTGATCTCCGTCCTGGCCCGCTCGAACAGCGGGACGCCGGGAAACGCCCTGGCCAGGGCTTCGGCGGCGGCCAGCGCGAGGTGATGGCGGCCGCGGAGGTGCGCACGCTCGTGCTCCAGGACCGCGGTGACCTGCTCGGGCGCCAGGGTGTGCAGCGCACCCGTGGTGATGACCATCTTGGCGCGCCTGCCGGGCACGCAGTAGGCCAGTCGTTCGGCGTAGTCGATCACCACCGCGCCCAGGTCGTTGTCATGCTGGCCCAGGAGGTCGAGCATGGCCGCGTGCTCGCGACGTTCGACATGGGCTCTGAGCAGCACCGCCGCGCCACAGTAGGCGGCCCTGGCCAGGAGCAGGGCAGCCGCCGACAGTGCCACGGCACTCGTCCACGTCAGGCCGGAACCGTCGCTCAGCATGTCGGCGCAGATCGCGAACAGTTCGGCCAAGCCGTGCCCAACGACGTCCGCGGGCACGGCGAAGGCCAGCGCGGCCAGCACCGCCGAGGCGACCACCGACACGCCGGCCGCCTGCCACAACACGATCGCCAGCCGCGGCGCCCGCTCGGCCCAGCGCGCCGCCCGCCGGCCCAGCTCGGGCAGCCAGATGGCGGCGACGATCGTGTAGAGCATCAGGACGATGGCGGCGATCATGCCGGCCTTCCGCGGGGCGGGAACACCTGCAACGCCGCCTCCAGCGCCGCGGCCTCTTCTGGAGTGAGCTGCTCCAGGAAGTGCACGAGCGTGGCGGCCTGGTTGCCGCTGCCCGCCAGCGCGCTGCGCATCAGGCCGGCGGTATAGGCCTCCTTCGACGCGACCGTCTCGTAGACGTAGGCCCGGCCGATGGGCCGGCGCTTGAGCAGGCCCTTGGTGTGCAGGTTGTCCATCACGGTCATCACCGTGGTGTACGCGATCACCCGCTCCTGACGCAGACCCTCCAGCACGTCGCGTACGGAAGCCGGTCGGCGCCGCGCCCACAACCAATCCATGATCGTGGATTCGAGCTCACCCAGGCCTCGTATCATGCACTGATCCTACCGGCGATCGTAGTCATACCGCTCGCTGGCGCTAGCGAGCCTCGGTCGCGCCGAAGGCGAGCCACCCCAGGTCGCTGAAGCCCGCCGCTTCGGCGACCGCGGCGGAGGCGAGGTTCGCGGGATCGTGCATGTAGATGGGGATCGCGCCCTCGTCCAGCACCCGCCGGGCCGCCTGGGCGACGAGCCTCCGTGCCAGGCCACGGCCGCGTGCTTGGGGGGCGGTCACGACGGCGAGTTCGTGCCCGTGGGCGTCGTGTCGTTTGATCCCCACTCCCGCCAGGTGTTCGCCGGTCGCCGGATCCGTGGCGACCAGGACGTCCCCGCCGAAAGGTCGCAGCCACTCGGGGGTCTCCGGGGAATCGGCGGGTACCCAGACGCCTGCGTCAGGGAAAGGCGGTGGGTGTGTGGTCCACCGATAGACGGCGGTGAACCAGCCGCGCTCGGGAAAGCCGACCAGGCCGGGAATCCGTGGTCCCAACGCGGTGAGGTCCTTGCCGTCCTTGGCGTACTGCTCCGCCACGGTCGCGGCGTGCTCGGCAGGGACCGACAACACGCCGCCCTCCGGGCTTGCGACTCCCAGGGCCGGGTGGATCTTGCCGTCCCATCCTGGGCTGGTGCGCTTGGGGGTGCCGATGATGTCCAGCCCGCTCGTGGCAGGCCGGCCGCCAAGCCAGCAGGACAGGTGCTCCATGAGCCGTCGCTCCATCGCCTTCCTCCTTCATACATTAGGGGGGTAGGGTATCCGAGAAACCTTAGGAGGACATATGCGACGGTTGGCCCCCCTCGATCCCGCTGCGGCGCCGGAGAAATCCAGAGAGCTGCTGAACGACATCATCGGCAGGAGGGGTGGCGTGGGCGACATGGTCGCCACCATGGCCCACTCACCCGCGCTGCTCCAGGGATACCTGGACCTCTCGCGCGCCATGAAGCGCGTCAAGCTGCCCCGCGCGCTCAGCGAGAAGATCTCGCTCGCCGTGCAGGAATGGATCGGCTGCGGCCACTGCCTTCAGGCGCATGCCGAGGGCGGGCGCGCGGCGGGGCTCAGCGAGAGCGACATCGCGCTGGCCCGGCAGGGCACGTCCACCGACGCCAGGGAGGCGGCGCTCATCGCCCTGGCCGTACGCGTGCTGGCCGAGCCGTCGGCGATCACGGATGAGGACGTCGCGGAGGTGCGGGCGCATGGCTAGAGCGACCGGATCGTGGCGGAGATCGTGGGCGTCGTCGCCCTCAATCTCCTGACCGGCGCTTTCAACCTACTGGTGGGCTTGGAGCCGGCAGAAGAGACCGTGTAGGTCGCAGATACCGGCCTAACGGGTGAGGCCGGGCCTGCGGTCGGCGGGGCGATCATCCGAGGCCTCCTACAGTGGGTGTTTGTGCTTTATGGAAGATCTGTGGAGATCAGCGCACTCGACGAGGTGATCACGCGGGCCCGTGATGGCCTCGGGAGTGCGGTGGTGTTGCGGGGCAAGGCGGGGACGGGCAAGACCGCCCTGCTTGACGCGGCGGCCGCGCGCGGTGGCGGGATGCGGGTGTTGCGGACCACTGGCGTCGAGTCGGAGTCCGACCTCGCGTTCGCGGCGCTGCACCAGGTGCTGTGGCCGGTGACCGGCTCGCTCGACGCGCTGCCCGAGCCGCAGCGCGTGGCTGTGAGCGCGGCCTTGGGGCTTGCCGCGGGCAGTGTGGGCGATCGGTTCCTGGTGGGGGCCGGCGTGCTCTCGCTGCTGGCCGAGGCCGCCGCGCCGGACGGGCTGATCTGCGTGGTCGACGACTTCCAGTGGGTGGACCGGGCTTCGGCCGACGCGCTGCTGTTCGCCGCCAGGCGGTTGGGGACGGAACGGATCGCGATGTTGTTCGCCGTGCGCGGGGACGCCCCTGTCAAGGGTGTGCCGCTGACGATGGACGTGCGCGGCCTGTCCGAGTCCGCCGCGGCCGAGTTGCTGGAGTCCCGCTGCGGTGTGCTGCCCGCCCAGGTGGCACGCGAGCTTGTCACGTTGACCCGCGCGAACCCGCTCGCCCTGGGCGAGGTCGCCGCTCGCCTGACGCGCGCGCAGCTCGCCGGGCGCGAACCGCTGCCCGACCCGCTGCCCGGTGGTGCCCGGCTCTTCGGTGATCAGGTGGCCGCGCTGTCCGCCCCTGCTCGGCTGGTCGCCCTGGCCGCCGCCGTCGAGGCCGACCTCGACCTGATCCTGCGCGCCACCGACCGGCTGTTCGCCGAGCAAACGGTTCAGCCCGGTACGAGCACGCGGACGGCCTTGGCCGAGCAAGCGGTTCGGCCCGGTACGAGCACGCGGGTGGCGCTGGCTGAGCTGGAGGAGTCCGGGTTGGCCGGGGTGTCGGGCACGAGCGTGCGTTTCCGTCATCCGCTCATCCGATCCGCGGTGCACGAGGCGGCCGCCCCCGCCGACGTCCGCCGCGTGCACGCCGTCCTCGCGGAGCTGGCCTCGGATGACCGCCGCGCCTGGCACCTGGCCGAAGCGGCCCTGGGCCAGGACGAGCAGGTCGCCGCCGCGCTGGTGGCCGCCGCCGAGCGGGCGCGAGACCGTGGCGGGTACGGCGCCGCCGCCACCGCCCTGGCCAGGGCCGCCGAGTTGACCCCCGAGCCGCGCGCCCGTGCCGTCCGCCTGAAGGACGCCGCCGTCGCGGCCTGGCTCGGCGGCCGCCCGGGACAGGCGGAGTCGCTGCTGGCCGAGGCGCGCGAACGGGCCGGCGGGGACGCCATGCTGGCCATGGAGATCGCCCAGCTCCGGGGCCGATTCGAGCTGAACTCGGGCAACGCCGCCGAAGCCGTACGGATCCTGGCGGCGGGTGAGAGCCTGGACATGCTGGCCGATGCCGTGGAGGCGGCCTCGTACGTCGGCGACACGGCGGCCATCGCCGAGCTCGGCCGGCGGGCCGCAGCGCATCCTGAGGGCTTCCTGCGGGACACGGTGGCCGGGATCGGGCTGACGCTGGACGGCGACGCCGCCGGGCCGGGCCTGCTGCGGCGGGCGCTGGCCCGGGTCGGTGAGCTGGAGGACGCGGCGGAGTACCTGTGGGCGGCGGCCGCGGCCAGCTACTTGGGCGAGGGAGACCTGGCCGCCGAGATGGCCGATCGGGCCGGGCAGGTGGCCAGGGTGTCGGGGATGAGCGGCCAGTTGCCGGTCGTGCTGGAGTTCGTGGCGACGGCCGAGCGCATCGCGGGGCGGCTGGCGCGCAGCCAGGCCGTCTCCGAGGAGGGCCTGGAGCTGGCTCGTGAGGCCGGGTATGAGAACACGGTGGCCGCGCACCTGGCCAACCTGGCGGTGGTGGCGGCGCTGCGGGGCGAGGAGGAGCCCTGCGAGCGGCAGGCCCGCGAGGCGCTGGCCATCGCTGTCCCGCACCGGGTCGGGTTGCGCGCGGGCGTCGCGTCGTACGCGCTGGCGCTGCTCGACCTGTGCCTGGGCCGGTTCGCGGCGGCGCACGACCGTTTCACGGCCATCACCGCGGCAGGGCCGGGCGCCGGGCATCCGACCGTGGTGTGGCGTACGGCCCCGGACCGCGTCGAGGCCGCCGTGGGCGCGGGCGACGAGGCGGGCGCCCGGGCGGTGCTGGCCGCGTACGAGCAGTGGTCGACGCACGCCGCTACGGCCGAGTCGCACGCCCTGTTGGCCCGTTGCCGGGGCCTGGTCGAGTCGTCCGAGGACGCCTTCGGCGAGGCGCTGCGGCTGCACACCAACCCGTTCGAGGCGGCCAGGACGGCCCTGCTGCTGGGTGAGCGCCTGCGCAGGGCACAGCGGCCGGGTGAGGCACGGACGCGTCTGCGGACGGCGTGGGAGACCTTCGAACGGGCGGGCGCCCGGCCGTGGGCGCGGCGCGCGCAGGAGGAGTTGCGGGCGGCGGGGGAGAGCGGGCAGGCCCCGCCCGCGGCCGTGCTCGACGCGCTGACCCCGCAGGAGCTGCGTATCGCGGGCCTGGTCGCCGACGGGTTGTCGAGCAAGCAGATCGCCGCCCAGCTCTTCCTGAGCCCGCGCACGGTCGAATATCACCTGTACAAGATCTATCCGAAGCTGGGCATCGGCTCCCGTACGGATCTGGCGCGACTGGTAGTTCTGCACACGGCCGAGTGACGCCGGGTCGGCTCGTTGTGGCAGTTCTGGGCCTATGCCAGCGGAATGGACATGCCTTGATCGCCGGCCTGGCGTGGGCCGAAGATGCGGCGCTCCTCGGCGGTGATCTGGAGGTCGTTGATGCTCGCCTCGCGCCGTCGCATCAGCCCATCGGCGTCGAACTCCCAGAGCTCGTTGCCGTAGCTGCGCCACCATCGTCCGTCGGCGTCGTGGCATTCGTACTGGAAACGGACGGCGATCCGGTCGCCGGTGAACGCCCAGAGGTCCTTGCGGAGCGCGTAATCGAGTTCCTTGGCCCACTTGCGGGTCAGGAACGCGATGATCTCCGCTCGGCCGGTGACGAACTCGTCGCGATTGCGCCAGATCGAGTCCGGCGTGTAGGCGAGTGCCACGCGCTCCGGATCGCGGGTGTTCCAGGCGTCCTCAGCGGCCTGCACCTTGGCGTGCGCGGTCTCGGCGGTGAAGGGCGGGACAGGTGGACGGGTCATTTGTGCTCCTTGGTCAGCAGGTGACGGTAGGTGGGTGTACCAGTGCTCTACCCGGATCAGCCACCTGGGTCAGTCCCCGTCCAGGTAGATGGCCTGTACGGGGCAGGCGCGGGCCGCCTCCCAGCTGCGGGGTGTTCAGGCGGGGTTGAACCTGGAGTACTTGTCGAAGGACCATCGCTGGGGGAGGCCACCGGCGATCTGGATGACTCTTTCGACGTCGAAGTCGATCAGCCGTTGCGCGCCGGGCACCGCGGCCGCCCGGTCCTGGTCCCAGTCGACGCGGGCGCGGCCGGTCAGGTGCAGGGTGTGACCGTTCTCCCAGTCCAGGAACAGCAGCCCGCAGCGCGGCTCGAGCTCAAGGTTGCCCAGCGTCATGTACATCGAGTTGCCCACGTAGTCGGGCCAGGTCAGCCGGCGGCTGCCGGGCACTGTGACGAAGCCGGGGTTGCCGCCGCGGTGTGAGGCGTCGGCCCCGAGCCCAGCCGCATAGGTGCCGATGAAGAACGTGTCGGCCGCGGCGATCCACTGCTGTTGACCGGTGGTGAGTTCGCCGGTGACGAGTGCGGTCCTGCGCGCAGCGGGCGAGTCGTCGATGTAGGCGCGAGTTTGAAGGTATTTCGGGCAGTTGGAGTACACCTGTTCGGTGCGTACCAGGAGCTGATCTCCGTGACGGCGGGCGCGGCCGTTGACCCGCATCCGTCTCCGGGTGGCCGGCTCGATCATGAGCATGCCCACCGGCCGCTCGGTGTCGAAGAGGTCCGCGAGCGGATCACCGGTGCCGGGAAGCCGGTCGGCGATGACGGTACGGTCGTCGGGGGCGGTGGCGAAGCCGGGCGGGCCGGTGAGCACGCCGGCCCAGGCCGCGCCGGTGTCGTCGGCGGCCGCGAGCACCATCAGGCGCTGCCGGCTGAGGAACTCCGCCGCCACTGGCGGGATGGTCGCCCGCACGCCGGCTGATCCCAAGCCGTCGGTGCTCAGACCGGCGCGGCGCTGTACTGCGTGTTCGCCTTGGTGAAGCATGAGGGATCCCTTTCCGGCGCGGGCGCCTCTGTTAGAAGAAGCCGCAGGTCGGTGCGCCCGGCGTGGGCGCGGGCGCGGTGTCGGCGCCGCTCAGCGCATAGATCTCCAGGCGGATGCCGTCCGGGTCGGCGAAGAAGACACCTCCGGACGACGAGCCCTCGCCGTGCGGGACGATCCCGTCATAGGCCGGCTGTACGCCGAGCTCCCGCAAGGTGGCCTCGGCGCGACGAACCGCCTCGATGTCGGGCGCCTGGAACGACAGGTGGTGCAGGCCGGGCTGGTCGGTGGCGAACGTACCGCCGCTCTGCTGCCACAACGTGACCAGCAGGGTGCCGTCGCGGCCGAGCAAGGCGTATCTGCGGTCGCCGTCGGTCCGCTCGCTCATGACCTCGAAGTCGAAGACCTGGCGGTAGAAGGCAATGGAACGCGGCAAATCGGTCACGTTCAGGCCGACGTGCCCGGTCTGCAGGGCCGGTGTGCTCATACGGGATCTCCAGTGTGAAGGCGTCATTTCTCACGGTTCACCGCTCGGTGGACCATTAGAATATGTCGTGTGGTTTGTAACGGTGTCAAGCTGGAGATAGCGTTAGAAGAGTGGAAGTGGCACACCTCGCGGATGGCGGCGCTCCGTTCCTCGGTGGACCGCCGTCCATCGAACTCGGCAACACCACGTACGCGGTAAGGGGCCGCCGCAGGGATGGCTTGCGGAGCGTCGAGTACCTGGCGGCCTGGCTGCGCGACATGCGCCCACGCCTCGCGGTCGCACTCACCGATGCCGACATCGAGGGCGTGACCGACGGTGACCTGCGCCTGGCCAGGGAGCTCCGAGACGCTGTCCGAGCCCTCGCCGCCGCGGCCGTCAACGACCGCGAACCCGATGCGGACGTGGTCGCGACCCTCAATCGTCACGCGGGGCAGACCCCGCGCTGGCGCGAGTTGCGCACCACCCCTGAGCCGCACACGACGGTGCGCGCCGCGGGCCGCCCGGTAGCCGCCGCCCTCGCCGCACTGGCCGAAGACGCCATCGACCTGTTCGCCGGGCCACTACGTGAGCAGTTGTCCGCCTGCCATGGCCCGGGCTGCGTGCTGTACTTCGTCCGCGACACCGCACGGCGCGAGTGGTGCTCACCCGGTTGCGGCAACCGGGCGCGAGCTGCCCGTCACTACGCCAAGGTGCGGCAGGGGGCCGAGGGTTGATGGTCATGGCCCTGGGGGCGGACGGAGTGGTGGGCCTCATCGGGGACTACTCGTCCGATTCCTGGCGGGTACGGTCGCGGACGCCGCTGGGCCGCGCCGTTGAGGCGCTCGTGACGTAGAGGGTGTTCGACGTAGAGGGTGTTCGACGTAGAGAGTGTTCGACGTAGAGAGTGTTCGACGTAGAGAGTGTTCACAGTGCTCGTTCTACGGCGTCCTGCTGTCTCAACTGCTCGGCGAGCTGGGCGATGTCATCGGCGTCGACCGTCTGGCAGAGACCGTGATCCACCTCGTGCGGCGATAGGTGTCGGCCGTTTCGAGTTGCCCACAGGCGTCCTGCGGAACTGCGCCAAATGCGCCAACCAGGAAAAGTCTCCTGGAGGTCTTCGAGAATTACCGGCGTGAACATGTGGTCAGCCTGCTTACTGAAGAGCGACGAACCAACCGCGTTATTTAGACGTCCAGGACGTTATGGCGTTACGCTCAAAACGTCCCTGGCGTCCTCCACCCCAAGGTGTCCCGTGGCTAACGTCGCCCTACGCAGTGCCATGCTGAACGCCCAGGTCACGAACCAGGATTTGGCCGACCGGTGTGGCGTGGACGTCAAGACGGTGGAACGCTGGCTGCAGGACGAGACTCGTGTCCCGCACCTGCGGCACCAGTGGGCCGCCGCAGAGGCACTAGGAGTTGAGACAGCCGTGCTATGGCCAGACGCAATTCGCAATGCGGTGAAAATGGGGCCGGACAAGGAAGTCTTGACCACTTATCCGTATCGTTCGGCATGCCCGACATCAATTTGGCGCAACCTCATCAACTCCGCGCGAAATGAGATCGTGTTCGCCGGTTACACGAACTACTTCCTATGGCTGGAACACCCGAACCTGGCAAAGGTCCTCAAACGGAAGGCTCAGCAGGGCTGCAAGATCCGGTTTCTCGTCGGCGACCCGGAGAGCGATGTCACGCGCAGCCGTGAGGCAGTGGAGAACGTCCCGTTGACCGTCTCCACGCGTATCCGGATCACGCTGTCGGAGATCAAGCAGCTGCGCGACGTTCCCGGGATCGAGGCGCGGTACGGGGACGCGCACATCGCCATGAGTGTGTTCCAGTTCGACTCGGACATGCTTGTCACGCCTCATCTGGCCAAGCTGGTCGGGCACGACTCGCCCATGTTGCACCTGAGGCGGTGCCAGGACGACGGCCTGTTCGACCGGTTCGCCTACCATGCCACCGAGCTGTGGAGCAACGGCCGTGACATGTGGCAGCAGCCCCAGCCCACGGCCCAGATTCTGGGCGACTGACGGAGTGAGGAGCGGCCAGGACGGTGCCTCGCCGCTCCCGTACGTGGCGCAGGTCGTCGGCGCGCGGTCAGTCGGTGTCGAGCCAGCCGAGCCGGGCCGCCCGGACGCCTGCTTGGAAGCGGCTGCCCGCTCCCAGCAGCACCGTCAGCTCGCCCACCACGCGGGTGACGGTACGGGTGGAGACGCCCATGCCGCGGGCGATGGCGGAGTCCTTCATGCCGGCGGCCAGCATGCGCAGCACCGCGCGCTGCTGTTCGGTGAGTGAGGAGCCGTCGGCGGAGCGGGGCACGTCCTCGGGCTCGGAGGCGGTCGTCCAGCAGTAGTCGTAGATCGCCGCGAGGGATTTCACCACGCCGGCGCCTCGGATCAGGACAGTGCCGGCCTCCAGGTTGTCAGGGTCGGTCTGGACGACGGCGGTCGTACGGTCGTAGATGACCATGCGTGCGGGGATCACCGGGGTGACCCGTACCTCCATGCCCAGCTCCCGCCACCGCACCATGTACTCGCGGATCAGCGGGTTCGACATGGCGATCTGGGCGTGCAGACTCCGCAACCGTACGCCGTTGCGGATGTTCGCCTCGCTGCGCGCCAAGCCCGCGTCGAGAGATTCACGCGTCCAGACCGCGATCGGGTGCATGCCGAGCACCTCGTGTTCGGCCAGTTCGGACAGCTCGCTGAGCCGATCGTGGAGTTGCCGGCGGTGGCCGGGCCAGGGGAAATACTCAATATCGGCGTGGTTGTCCGTCCGCTCGGGCAGGCCGAGGTAGTGCTTGGCCAGTTTGGCGATCTTGACGTGCTGCTCGACGAGGTCGTCGAGCATGCGATGGCTGCCTTGCAGGCTGCGATTGAGCGCGGCGGTCAGGTCGGCGGCGGCCTGTGTCTCCGGGTTCAGCAGGTGGAGCCGGGTGAGCTCGTCGCGGGCCCGGTCGATGTCCGCCGCTGTCAGGCTCAGCTTCGCCGCGGCTTCGGAAAGCGACTCGCCTCCCTGGCGCATGCGGACGTACAGAGAGCGCGCAACACCGTCGTCCCCGGAAAATGCCCCGCTGTCCACCCGACTCCCTTCATGTTGGATCAACCCTGCACATTGGCATATAAGCCCCTTTGTCGGCAAAGAGTTCTGATTTCCGCCATGTCCTACTTCGGAATCTCTCGCACCCTCCACAAGCACCCTGGCCTGCAGCACGATCGGGGAGTGAGGCGAAACATCATCGCCGCGAACGAGGAGGAATCCCAGTGATCACCGTTGCGTACAGCCTTGTCGCCTATCGTGTCGCCGCCCTGTCGCCGGAGACGTGCGCCCACTGCCTTGGCGCCGTGAAGGCGGAGCTCATCCAGGTGCCGGGAGTTGTGGGGGTGGACGTCGATCCGGCGCAATCTCGGGTGAGCATCCTGACCGACGGCCCCGTGAACGAGCTGGAGGTGCGGGCCGCCATGGAAGCGGCCGGTTGCGACGTCGTGGAGACGTGATGTGCCGCGTGGATCGTCACCACGCAGACGTGTGGCGGATCGCCGCCCTACGACGGTGTGTCTCTTGCCCGACGGTACGAACACGCCGGCCGCCAGGCTCGCGTGCGGCGCCACGGCCAGGACGGCGGCCAGGGTGAGGCCGAGCGTGAGGTGAGCTTCGGCGCTTTGGATGGCCGTCCTTTCGAGATCGGATCCTGGTGGGCGACTGCTCTGTCTCTCCAAGTGGACAAGGTGAATCTGGTATATACACTTTGTATCGCAAAACCGCAGAGCCCACGAGGAGTCCACATCGCATGAGCACTCTCGAAGTCCCAGGGGCCCGCCTCTACTACGAGACCCATGGCAGCGGCTCCGTGATGGTCCTGATCACGGGAGCGCCCGGAGTGGCCGACGTCTACCGGGCGCTCATCCCGCAGCTGGCCGCGCGGCACACCGTCGTCGTCTACGACCGCCGCGGCTTCTCCCGGAGTCATCTCGACGGTCCGCAGGACTACGACCGCCGCCTGGAAACCGACGCCGACGACGTACGGCGCCTGATCGAGCATCTGAGTGCCGACCCGGCGATCGTCTTCGGCGCCAGCTCCGGGGCGACCGTCGCCCTGGAACTCCTGGCCCGCCGCCCGTCCGTGGTGCGCGCGCTCATCCCGTACGAGCCGCCCGCCCTGCGGCTGCTCCCTGACGGCGACAAGTGGGCGGAGGTCTTCTCCGAGGTGTACGCCCTGTACCTGCGAGAAGGGATCGAGCCCGCGATGCGGGCGTTCAGAGAACGGACGTTCGCGCCATCGGATCAGCAGCACATGGCCCGAGCTCCCAGGAACGACGCCAACGCCGCCTACTGGTTCGAGCACGAGCTGCGCCAGTACCCGCCCGCCCCCGTGAATCTCGCCGCGCTCGCCCCGCACGCCGACCGCGTCATCCCCGCGGCCGGCCGCCGATCACAGGGACGCCCGTGCTACGAGGCGACCGTGGAGCTGGGCCGGCACCTGGGCAGAGACGTGGTCGAGCTACCCGGTGGGCACATCGGATTCGTCACCGACGTCCCCGCCTTCGCCACGGAGCTCATGCGTACCCTCGCCCACGTCGCGCAGTAAAGCAAGCGGCGGCTCAAAAGGTCCCCATGTCATCGGGGGCCGCCGCCGCGTGGGCGGGATTCTATGGGCGCAGGAGGACCTTGATGGCGCGGCGTTCGTCCATGGCCCGGTAGCCCTCGGCGGCCTGCTCCAGCGGTAGTTCGAGGTCGAAGACCTTGCCGGGGTCGATCTGGCGATCCAAGATCAGGTCGACGAACTGGGGCAGATACTGACGGACCGGGGCCGGCCCGCCGTGCAGGTGCACATGGGAGAAGAACAGCTCCTCTCCGGGCAGCGCGACGTCGTGGGCGACGCCCACGTAGCCGACGTAGCCGCCGGGGCGGGTGGAGCGGATGGCCTGCATCATCGACTCCTGGGTGCCGACGGCCTCGATGACCGAGTGGGCGCCGAGGCCGCCGGTGAGTTCCTTGATCATCGCTACCCCCTCGTCGCCGCGTTCGGTGACGATGTCCGTCGCGCCGAAGTCGCGGGCGAGCCGCTGCCGGGACTCGTGGCGGCTCATCGCGATGATCCGCTCCGCGCCGAGCTGCTTGGCGGCCAGCACCGCGAGCAGGCCGACCGCGCCGTCCCCGACGACCACGACCGTCTTGCCGGGGGCGGCCTGCGCGGCGATCGCGCCGAACCAGCCGGTGCCCAGCACGTCGGACGCGGCCAGGAAGCTGGGAATGAGATCCGGTGAGGGGATCTCCGGGGTGGCGACGAGCGTGCCGTCGGCGAGCGGTACACGCAGCAGCTCCGCCTGGGCGCCGAGCGCGCCCATCAGCTCCCGGTGAACGCAGGAGCTCTGATAGCCGGCCCGGCAGATCTCGCAGGTGTTGTCGGAGGCGAAGAAGGACCCGATCACGAACTGGCCCGGCCGGATCGTCGTGACCTGGCTGCCGACCTCCTCGACGATGCCGACGTACTCGTGACCCATCGGGGACGGTTCCTGGACGGCGTCGATCCCGCGATACGGCCACAGGTCCGACCCGCAGACACAGGTCGCGGGCAGGCGGATGATCGCGTCGGTGGGGGTGAGGATCTTCGGGTCCTCGCGCTCTTCCACCCGGACGTCACGGGGAGCGTGCAGTACGGCGCCACGCATCGGGTCTCCTTGCTGATGATCTGGAGACCAGTGTCGATGCGGTCCAGGCGGATCAAGCCGGGTCACGGGGCCGTTTGACCGTCATCGGCATAGAAGATGGCGATGTCGTTGCGGGGAGGCAGCGTACGGATTCCCGCCCACGAGCCCTCTCGACCGATTGAACCGGTCGAGAGGGGGGACGGCCGCGATGTCAGGGCAGCGCCGGGATGGTGCGGTCGGTGATGAGAGCGCGGTACCAGTGCGCGCTGTCCTTCGGGGTACGCCGCAGCGTGTCGTAGTCGACGTGCACGATGCCGAACCGCTTGGAGTAGCCGTACCCCCACTCGAAGTTGTCCATGAGGGACCACACGAAGTACCCGCGCAGGTCGACGCCGCCCTGGAGCGCGCGGTGGGCGGCCACGAAGTGGCGCCGGAGGTAGTCGGTACGCAGAGCGTCGTGCACGGCCCGCGTCCCGTCGGCCTCGACGGTGAGCTCGTCCGGGAAGGCGGCGCCGTTCTCCGTGATGATGAGGGGCTGGCCGGGGAATTCGGCGTGCAGGTGGAGAAGAAGCTCCTCCAGGCCGCCCGGATCGATGTTCCAGCCCATGTCGGTGTACGGTCCGGCTTGCGCGACGAACTCCACCTGGTCGGCCCCCGGCCAGGGCGAGCCGCCCATGTCCTTGTGGCCGTCGTTGCTCTGCCGCGGGCTCGCGCCGTCCCAGAGACGTACGGTCGTGGTCGAGTAGTAGTTGACGCCGAGCAGGTCGAGCGGCTGGTGGATGACCGCGAGGTCACCCTCGTGGACGAAGGACCAGTCGGTGACGCCGGCGGTGTCCTTGAGCAGGTCGGCCGGGTATTCACCGCGCAGCAGCGGCCCGGTGAAGGCGCGGTTTGCCAGGGCGTCGATGCGGCGCACGGCCTCCTCGCCGCCGTCACCCTCGCCCCGCAGGACGTGGAAATTGAGGGTGATCGCGTATTGGGGCGCGTTGGTGACCACCTGCCGCAGCTCCTGGACGGCCAGGCCGTGCGCCAGGTTGAGGTGGTGCACGGCCGCGAGAGCCGCGGCGCCGTCGGTACGGCCGGGGGCGTGCGCGCCCGAGCCGTAGCCGAGGTAGGCCGAGCACCAGGGCTCGTTGAGGGTCGTCCACACGGCGACGCGGTCGCCCAGCGCCTCGCCGACGATGCGGGCGTAGTCGGCGAAGGCGTACGCCGTCCGGCGGTCGGTCCAGCCGCCCTCGTCCTCGAGCGCCTGGGGCAGGTCCCAGTGGTAGAGGGTGGCGACAGGGGTGATCCCGCGGGCGAGGAGGCCGTCGACGAGGCGGCTGTAGAAGTCCAGCCCCTTCGGGTTGGCCGGGCCGCGACCGGTGGGCTGGATGCGCGGCCAGGCGATCGAGAAGCGGTAGGCCTCCAGCCCGAGCTCGCTCATGAGGTCGAGATCCTCTTCGAGGCGGTGGTAGTGGTCGTCGGCCACGTCTCCCGTGTCGCCGTTCCACACCTTGCCGGGTGTGTGCGAGAAGGTGTCCCAGATGGACGGCCCGCGCCCGTCCTCGGTGGCCGCGCCTTCGATCTGGTACGCGGCGGTGGCGGAGCCGAAGAGGAAACCGGCGGGGAAGGTCAGGCCGGATTCGCGGTAGTCGTCGCCGTTGGGCGTCATGAAGGGTCCTCGTTTCGTGGCGCCGTCAGGCGAGTTCGTAGGTCCAGCCGGAGGCGAGGGAAGAAGAGATGGAAGCCTGGCCACCGGAGCGGGTGATGGTGAACACCTGGTCGGTGACCGTGAGAGTGGTCTCGCCGTCCGGGCCCGGGTAGACGCGGAGGGTCAGGCCGTCGAGGTAGTCGTAGTCCGGCCGGTCGGCCCTGGCCCCGATGGGCAGGACGGCGCCCTCGCGTACGTAGATCGGCATCGAGGTGAAGCCGTGCGTCTCGGTGCGCCAGCGTCCGCCCTCGACGCGCTCGCCTGTCAGATGGTTCGTCCACGTGCCGTCCGGTAGGTAGACCTCGACCGTACCGTCTGGGCTGAAGACCGGCGCGATGAGCAGGTCGGGGCCCAGCATGTACTGGGTGTCGAGGTGGGCGACGTTGCGATCCTCGGGAAACTCCATCGCCATCGGCCGCATGACGGGCGTCCCGCTCTCGTGGGCCTGGAGGCCCACCTGGAACAGGTACGGCATCAGGCGGAGCTTGAGTTTCGTGAACAGCCGGGTCACCTCGACCGCCTCCTCGTCGAAGGCCCAGGGCACACGGTAGGACGAGGAGCCGTGGAGCCGCGAGTGGGAGGACATGAGTCCGAAGGCTACCCAGCGCTTGAAGACGCCGGGATCCGGGGTGCCCTCGAAGCCGCCGATGTCGTGGCTCCAGAAGGAGAAGCCGGAGAAGGCGAGCGACAGGCCGCCGCGCAGGGTCTCCGCCATGGACTCATAACTCGACCCCGTGTCGCCGCCCCAGTGAACCGGCAGCCGCTGGCCGCCCGCGGTCGCCGACCGCGCGAACAGCACCGCCTCGCCCCGGCCGCGCTGTTCCTCCAGCACCTCGAACACGGCCGTGTTGTAGAGGTGGGTGTAGAGGTTGTGCATCCGCTCGGGCGTGGACCCGTCGAAATAGGCGACGTCGAGCGGGATGCGCTCCCCGAAGTCGGTTTTGAAAGCGTCGACTCCCTGATTCTGAAGCGCGCGCAGCTTGGACTGGAACCACCGGGTCGCCTCGGGGTTGGTGAAGTCGACCAGCCCCATGCCGGGCTGCCACAGATCCCACTGCCAGACCGATCCGTCGGGACGCTTCAGCAGGAAGCCCCGCTCGGCCGCCTCGGCGAACAGCGGCGAGCGCTGGGCGATGTAGGGGTTGATCCACACGCAGACGCGCAGGTCCTTCGCGCGCAGGCGGGCGAGCATGCCCTCGGGGTCGGGGAAGACGCGCGGGTCCCACGCGAAGTCGCACCAGTTGAACTCGCGCATCCAGAAGCAGTCGAAGTGGAAGACCGACAGCGGCAGGTCGCGCTCGGCCATGCCGTCGATGAAGGACGTCACCGTCCGCTCGTCGTAGTCGGTGGTGAACGAGGTCGACAGCCACAGGCCGTAGGACCACGCGGGCAGGCGGGCGGGACGGCCGGTGAGCGCGGTGTAGCGTTCGAGGATCCGCTTGGGCGTCGGCCCGTAGATCACGAAGTACTCGAGGCTCTCTCCCGCGACCGAGAACTGCGCGCGCTGCACCGCCTCCGACCCGATCTCGTACGAGACATGCCCCGGATGGTTGACGAAGACGCCGTATCCGCGGCTGGTCAGGTAGAACGGCACGTTCTTGTACGCCTGCTCGGAGGAGGTCCCGCCGTCGGCGTTCCAGATCTCCACGGTCTGGCCGTTCTTGACCAGCGGCCCGAAGCGTTCGCCAAGCCCGTAGACCACCTCGCCCACGCCGAGCGAGAGCTGCTGGGCGAGGTGGACGGACGAGCGGGCGGCGCCGACCGGCGCCGAATCGACGTGCGCGTCCTCGGTGAGCCGGAAGTAGCCGATGGACTTGTGCCCGCTGGCGGTCAGCGGGCGTCCGTCGCCGTGGAAGGACAGGTTCCACGGGGCTCCGGGCGCGATGGTCGCGCTCAGCGCGCCGCTGGTGAGCGTCGTCCCGTTCGTGTCGTCCGCTTTGACGACGCCGTGGCCGTCCTCGGCGCCGGGCAGGTCGAAGCCGCGTTCCTCGCCGCCTCCCACGTGGTGGTCGACGCGTACGCGGATCACGTCCGGCAGCGGTGACGACAGGGTCAGCGAGAGCACCGGCCGGTTGAGCGTGTCGCCCCGGCGGTGGATGACGGTGGTGGGCGCGGTCACGGTGACCGTCCCGTCCTCCGCCCAGATGTCGTGGGCCTCGGCGGCGTACAGCGCGGTGACGCCGGGACGCAACTGCCAGAGACCGTCGGTGAACTTCATTGGTGGATCATCCCTTCAATCCGCCGGCCAGCAGGTCGGCGCGCCAGAAGCGCTGCAGGACCAGGACCAGAATGATCAGCGGGATGACGGACACGGCCGAGCCCATGATGACCAGCGAGTACAGGTCGCCGTCGCCCGCGCCCTTGCCCATGAACGTGTACAGGCCGAGGGTGATGGGGTATTTGTCCTGGTCGGAGAGCATGATGAAGGGCAGCAGGAAGTTGTTCCAGATGCCGACGAACTGCAGCAGGAACACCGTCACCAGCCCCTGCGTCATCATGGGCAGCACGATGCCGCCGAAGATGCGGAATTCACCGGCGCCGTCCAGGCGGGCCGCTTCCAGGGTGCTCTGGGGGACCGCGGCGTTGGCGAAGACCCGGCACAGGAAGATGCCGAACGGGTTGATGATCACCGGCAGGAGTACGGACCAGTAGGTCCCGGCCAGGCCGACGGCGGCCATGAGCAGATACTGCGGGACAGCCAGCACGATGCCGGGCACCAGCACACCGGCGAGGATCACCGAGAACAGGACCTGGCTGCCCCGGAAGCGGAACTTGGCCAGGGCATAACCGGCCATGGCCGACACCAGCGTGGACAGGACCGCGCCGAGCCCGGCGTACAGCAGGGAGTTGAGCCCCCACTGCCAGAACTGGCCGTCGCCGTACGCGCTCAGGTTGGCGAGGTTGTCGAAGAACCCGCTGCCGGGCACGAAGGAGAAGGTGGTGAACAACTCGCGCGAGGTCTTCGAGGCGGCGGCGACCACCCAGACCACGGGGGCCAGACAGTAGAGCGCGCCGAGCAGCAGCACGATCAGCGCCAGCCGCGGCCGCCGCGCCGCGCCCGCGCGGCGACGGCTGCGGAACTGGCGATCGCCGGTGCGGCTCTGGAGGGCGGCGGTCATGCGTTGTCCCCGAAGGTACGGCGCTGGAAGAAGCGCAGCAGCAACATGGACAGGACCAGGATGCCCAGGGCCAGGACGACGGAGGCGGCGGCAGCCCCGCCGAGATTGTCGTTCATGAACGCCTCTTGATAGATCTTCATCAGCGGCACCCAGGTGAAGCTGATGGTGGTCGACATCGGCCGCAGCGTGGCCGGCTCGCTGTACAGCTGCAGGGTGCCGATCACGGAGAACAGGCCGGTGAGCACGAGCGCGGGCGCCACCAAGGGGATCTTGATGCGCCAGGCGATCTGCAGCTCGCCGGCCCCGTCGATGCGGGCCGCCTCGTAGATGGAGGTGGGGATGGCGCGCAGCGACGTGAAGATGATGATCATGTTGAAGCCGACGCCGGACCACAGCGCGATGTTGGCCAGCGAGAAGTACAGGGTGGGAAAGCTGAAGAAGTCCAGCGGCCCGGCGTGCAACTGCTTGGCGAGGTAGTTGAGCGGGCTGGTGCTGGGCAGGTAGAGGAACCCCCACAGGAGACTGGCGATGACGCCGGGCACCGCGTACGGCAGGAAGATCGCAGTACGCGTGAAGCCGCGCGCCCGCACCCTGGGAGTGTCCAGCAGCAACGCGAACAGCAGCGCCAGGCCCAGCACGCTGGGAATCGAGATGAGGCCGTAGAGCAGCACCCGGCCGAGCCCGGCGACGTATTCGGGATCGGTGAGCGCGGCGAGATAGTTGTCGAAGCCGACGAAAGTCTGCACCCGCCGCCCGAACGCGCCGCCGCCGTCGATGCGGAAGCCGCGGAAGCTCAGGTAGATCGCGTAACCGATCGGGATGATCAGAAACAGGGTGAACAACACGATCGCGGGCGTGGCGAACAGCCACGGGGTGGCGGCGCCGCGGAAGCGGAGGCGCGAGCGCCGGCCAGCGGGGTTGGCGGGCATGAGACATCCAGGATGGGGTCGGACCGAGGGCCCCGACGGGCCCTCGGCGTCTTACTTGGTGACGGTGTAGCCGGACTTCTCCAGGTCAGCGACGACTGCCTGCTGCGTGGCCTTGTATACCTCGCGGAAGGAGCTCTTGTTGAGCGCGGCCTTGTTGAGCGCGTCTCCGAAGGCGGTCTGCGACACGTTCACGTTGGGTCCCCAGGTCACCGGGATGGTGGTGTTCTTGATCACCTGGTCGGCGACCTGGTAGAAGTCCTTCTGCTGCGGCATCAGCTTGGGCGGCTCGTGGCTCAGGGTCGCCTGGCGGCCGGCGTTGCCGCCGGGGTAGATGTCGAGGGAGAGCTGCAGCTTGGAGCCCTCGTCGGAGGCGCCGAGCCAGGCGGCGAAGGCCGCGGCCTCCTTGGCGTGCTTGGACTTGGCCGGCACCAGGAAGGCGGAGCCGCCCAGGAACGGGACGGCGGGGTCGCCGGCCGTCCACTGCGGCAGCGGCGCCGACTCCCACTTGCCGGCGGTGTCGGGCGCCACCGAGTGGATCACGTTGGGGGCCCAGGCGGCGGCGGCCCAGCTCAGGAGCTTGCCGTCGTTGACCTGAGCGTTCCATTCCGGCGTGAGCAGCGGCTCGACCTTGACCAGGTCCCGCTTCACGAGGTCCTCCCAGAAGTCGGCGGTCTTCAGCGACGGCTCGCTGTCGATGCCGACCTTCCAGGCCTTGCCGTCGTTGCTCCACCATTGGGCGCCGGCCTGGGCGGCCTGCGCGGCGAAGAACTCGAGCTGGGCGGCGGAGAAGCTGGCGATGTAGGCCTCGGGGTTCTTCTTGTGGATCTGCTCGGCAGCCTTGGCGTACTCGGCCCAGGTGGTGGGGACCTTGGCGCCGTACTTGTCGAACAGGTCCTTGCGGTAGGTGAACATCATCGGCCCGATGTCCTGGGGCACGCCGTAGACCTGGTTGTTGAAGGTGGTCAGGGCCCAGATGTTGGGCTCGATGCCGGACTTGACGCCGGCCACGTCGGCGGTGACGTCCTTGACGGCTCCGGCCACCACCAGGGCGGGCAGGCCGCGATACTCCACCTGCACCACGTCGGGGGTGTCGCCGGCCTGGTCGGCGGCCAGCAGCTTGGAGGCGGTGTCGGCGGTTCCGCCGACCTCCGACAGCTTGACGGTGACGTTCGGGTTCTCCTGGTGGTACTTGTCGATGATCGCCTTGGCCCGCGGATCGTTGCCCTTGAGGTTCCACGTCCAGACCTGGAGCGTGACCGGGCCCTTGGCGGCCTCGGTGCCCGAGGCGCCCGAGGAGGGCGTGTCGGCGGACGAGCAGGCGGCCACGGTCGCGGTCAGGGCGACCGCGAGCGCGGCGGCCATCGTCCAGCGACGGCGCGGTCGGGGGGTCGGTGGGGTCATCACGGGCTCCTCGGACGGGTGGTGCACCACGGCGGAATGCCGGGTCGTGCGTTGGGAACTAACCTGATGTTAACGTTGTCATCCTGTCAAGCCCCCTGCTCGTAACAGAGCCGACACAGCTTCGGAGTCCACCCCCGTGCCCACCTTCCGCAACCCGGTTCTGCCCGGCTGCTATCCGGACCCGTCGATCTGCCGGGCCGGTGAGGACTTCTATCTGGTCACCTCATCGTTCGCCTACTTCCCGGGCATCCCCCTGTTTCACAGCCGGGACCTGGTGAGCTGGCGGCAGCTCACGCACGTACTCGACCGGCCGAGCCCGCTGTCGCTGGAGGGACTGGACGTCTCCGACGGGATCTGGGCGCCGACCATCCGCCACCACGACGGCAGGTTCTACGTGGTCTCCACCCTGGCCAGAAACCGGCAGGGCAGCGTCACCTTCGTCGTCACCGCCGACGACCCGGCCGGGCCGTGGTCGGACCCGGTGCCGCTGGAGGCCGAGGGCATCGATCCGTCGCTGTTCTTCGACGACGACGGCCGATGCTGGTTCACCGCCTGCCGGGACGCCCGTCAGCCGACCGGCGGCGGCCCCGGCGAGCTGTGGATGCGCGAGCTCGACCTCGACCGGCTCAAGCTCGTCGGCCCGACCCACGTGCTGTGGCACGGCGCCGTACGCGGGGCGTGGGTGGAGGCGCCCCATCTGTACAAGCGTGACGGCGTGTACTACCTGATCGCCGCCGAAGGCGGGACCGAGAGCAACCACAGCGTCACCGCGGCCCGTTCAAGTGCCGTCGCCGGCCCGTACGTCACCGATCCGCGCAGCCCGCTGCTGACCCACCGGCACCGCGGCTCGGCCGAGCCCGTCCAGAACGTCGGCCACGTCGACCTGGTGGACACCCCCGACGGCGAGACCTGGGCCGTGGCGCTCGGGGTCCGGCCGATCGAGGGGACGCACACGCTGGGTCGCGAGGTGTTCCTGGTGCCCGTCGCCTGGGGTGCTCATGGGCCGGTCTTCGCCCCGGAGGCGGGCGGCGTGCGGTTGTCGGAACGGCTGCCGTCGATCGCCACCGCAGGGCGGGGGGATGGCACGTTCGCGGGGTCGGGCGATGATGCCTCTGTCGGGCTGGGCGATGGGGCCGCCGGGCTGGCGGGTCGGGTGCGTTTCGATGCGCCGGTGCCGGGCCTGGAGTGGAACAGCCTCCGAGGCCCCGTCGACGACCGCGTCAGCCCCTCGGCCGACGGGGGCGGCCTCGGCCTCGTTCTTGCCGCCGAGTCGCTCGGCTCCACCGGCGTGCCCACCTTCCTCGGGCGGCGCCAGCAGCATGTCCGCTTCGACGCGCGGACGCACATCAGCTTCTCCGCGGCGCATCCGGCGGAAGAGGCCGGGCTCGCCGTCTTCCAGAACCAGGACCACCACGCCACCCTCGCCCTCACCGTGGACGACGACGGGCGGTCTCAGGTGGTGCTGACCGTACGCCAGGCCGGTACGAGCACCCGCCTGGCCTCCGTACCGGTGGCGACGGGCGAGGTGGTGCTGGCGGTCGAGGGAGACGAGGCCCGCTACGCCTTTCGCCTCAAGGAGCCTGACAGCGGCCAATGGGTCAGCCTGGGTGACGTCGAGCGGTCCTGCTTGAGCACCGAGCGGGCGGGCGGGTTCGTGGGGGTCTACCTCGGCCTGTACGCGACCAGCAACGGCCGCTCCACCGACGGGCGGGCGTACGCCCACTGGTTCGACTACCGGCCCCACGCCGAGCAGACCAGCATGCCCCGGACGGCTGGTTAGTCAGCGCGGCGGTCGGGGCGCCGCCGTGCTGCGCCGGACCACCAGCTCGGGGGCGATCCGCTCGGAGGAGGCCGGCTCGCCCTTCATCATGCGCAGGACCTGCTGGATGGACCGCTCGCCGAGACCCACGAAGTCCTGACGGACCGTGGTGAGCGCGGGCACCAGGTAGGCCGCTCCGGCGATGTCGTCGAACCCGACGAGCGAGATGTCGTCGGGCACCTTGACGCCGAGTTCGGCGAAGGCGGCCAGCACCCCCATGGCCACCTGGTCGTTGCCGGCGAAGATCGCCGTCGGTAGCTCGCCCGTCCGGCGGGTGACGAGGTAGTGGGCCAGCCGGTAGCCGCTGTTGCCGGTGAAGTCGCCCTCGAACAGCTCGCCGTGGGCGTCCGGCGTCTCGGCCAGCGCGGCCCGCCAGCCCTCGACGCGTTCGCGGGCGTCGAAGGTGCGCAGCGCGCCGGTCAGGTGAACGATGTGGCGATGCCCGAGCTCCAGCAGGTGCCGCACGGCGAGCCGCGCGCCGAGCTCCTGGTCGAGCTCGACGAAGCCGACATCCGGATTGGGCACGTTGCCGGACATGATCACCGACATGGGCACGCCGGTGACGATGTCGGCCAGGGCGTCCATCACCATGGGCCGGTCGGCGATGACCGCGATGGCCTCCACCGCCTGGTCGGTGAGCCGCTGCAGCGTCTCGGTCAGGTCCTTGGTGGTGCCGCCCTGCCAGGCTGCCAGGTTGAGCCAGTATCCGGCCCGCTGCGCCGCGCTCTGTACGCCGCGCAGGACGCGGGGCAGCTCGTACAGCTCGGCCCCGGCGAGGACCACGCCGATCGTCGAGGACCGGCGACTCTTGAGCGCGCGGGCCACGCTGTTACGGCGATAGCCGAGCTTCTCGATGGCGGCCTCGACCCGGGCCCGGGTCTCCGGCCGGACCGAGGGGTGATCGTTCAGGACGCGGGACACGGTGACGTGCGACACGCCGGCTTCGCGTGCCACATCCACCATGCCTGGTGCCCGGTTCATGTCCCTCACTGACAGCTTCTACCGCGATAACTTCCACCACGACGCCCTGGCCTGCCCGGTGTCAGGTCGATCGTGTCACACCCGCCGCGTGCTCCGGCCGGAGAAGGAACGGCGGCCACGCGAAGCCGGGCTCTACGCTTCGTCCCCGGCCCGCCGTATCAAGGCGCGTAGACCGCGTCAGTCCTGACCGCCGCGCGCGGCTGCGGCGCCGACCACAGCCTGCTGAAGCTCCCCGGGGCTACGGCGCCGACCACAGCGTGCCGATGATCTGCTGGAGGATCTCCTGAGTCGCCCCGGCCGGCTGCGCGTAGACGCTCAGCTGGTTCAGCAGATGGCGGTACGGCCGGACGTCGGCGTCCCTGGTGAGGTACTGGGCGTCGGCGGTCTGTTCCAGATGGACCACGTCAGGCAGGTCCGCCTCGGCGAAGCGCAGGACGGTGAAGGGGTCCACGCCCTTGCCGTGCACGAAGGGCAGCACCTGGAGGGTGACGTGCGGTAGCTTGACCATCTCGTGGAGATGCTCCATCTGGGCGCGCATCGTCGCGCTGTCGCCCACCTGACGGCGCAGCACCGACTCATCCATGACCACCCATAACGTACGGGGCGTGGGTGGCAGCAGAAGTCGCTGGCGGTGCATCCGCAGGGCGACCCGGCGTTCGATCAGCTCGGCGTCGCCGCCTTCGTGGCTCTGCGCGATGACGGCTCGGGCATAGTCCTTGGTCTGGAGCAGGGCCGGGACGTGCTGATCCTCGTAGGTGCGGATGACCGTGGCGTCCTGCTCCAGCCCGAGAAACGCCTCGAACTCGTCGGGGATCACGTCTCGGTAGTCCTGCCACCGGCCAGGAGCATTGGCCTGGACGGCCAGCGCCAGCACGATCTGGCGTTCGTCCTCGTCGACGCCGTACAGGCTGAGCAGGTCGGCCACATCGCCGAGCGGGAGGCCGATCCGGCCGCCTTCCAAGTTGGTGATCTTGGACGCTGAGCAGCCGATGGCGGCCGCCGCCTCACCGCGGGTGATTCCGTGGGACTCGCGCAGCCGACGCAGACGTACGCCGACCAGCATCCGCAAGGCCGTCGGCCCGGAACGATGCCCTGCGGCGCCGGAGATTTCCGTCGAGTCGCCACTGCCCCGAGGAGTCGGCATTTATGCTCCCAATTCGGCAAATCGCCACGCCGCGATCGTCACCATCTTGTCACATGAGGCAGCTGAGACACCATATTTCCTGTCAGTCCCATCCGGCCGCTCCTTCTTCACCGTGCACTTGTTCGGTTTCATCATCGCTGAGGGCGGCCGATCTCGCCCGGACTTGGGGAACTGCCCCGCCACTTCATGCGGAAATATCCAACTTTATCGTCCTTCGCGGTATGGCGCGGGTAAAGCGCGGCCACTAGGTTTCAGTAACCACGGAGGCGACATTAGAGGAGGGTTTCGTGGCGGACGAATCGCCTGTAGAGGGCTCGCCGATTCACCGGCATATCGACACATCTGTCCCGCACGCTGCGCGGATGTGGAACTATTGGCTCGGTGGCAAGGACCACTATCCGGTCGACCGCCAGGCCGGTGACGAGTTCAGCAGAGAGTTCCCGGAAATCGTGAGGATCGCTCAACTGTCTCGGCATCTGCTGGC
Organism: Nonomuraea sp. NPDC049750; assembly: GCF_040659625.1. Taxonomy (NCBI): domain Bacteria; kingdom Bacillati; phylum Actinomycetota; class Actinomycetes; order Streptosporangiales; family Streptosporangiaceae; genus Nonomuraea; species Nonomuraea sp. NPDC049750. Next base: position 5,879 of record NZ_JBFANB010000051.1, on the reverse strand, counting down.
CCGCATCGTCCGCTATCTGGTCCGGGAGCAGGGGATACGTCAGTTTCTCGATATCGGCACCGGGCTGCCCACCGTGGATAACACCCACGAACTCGCGCAGCAGGCCGACCCGACCAGCCGAGTGGTTTATGTGGACAACGATCCGCTCGTGCTGGTGCACGCCCAGGCCCTGCTCGTGGGCACCCGCGAAGGCGCCACCGACTACATCGAAGCGGACTTACGCGACCCGGACGCGATCTTGGCTGGTGCCTCCAAGACCCTGGACTTCAGCCGGCCGGTAGCGCTCATGTTGATGGGCATCATGGGTTATGTGCGTGACGACGAAGGACCGACGGAGATCGTGACGAGGCTGATGGAGCGCCTGGCCCCCGGCAGCTACCTGGCGTTGTGGGACGGCGTCAATCTCGTCACCGGCCAGGCGTTGGACCAGGCCCAGGAGAACTACAACGAGGGCGGCGGCGTGCCCTACAACCTGCGCGACGAGGGACAGATCACCGCCTTCTTCGACGGTATGGACCTCGTGGCGCCCGGCGTGGTGTCGTTGCCGCAGTGGCGTCCCGACCCCGACCCGTTCCAGGACTCCACGGAGCGGGTGGACGCGTTGTGCGGGGTGGCGCGCAAGCGATAGGCCCGCCGATGACGCCCGCACGAGACCCTCGCCTGAGCCCGCTGATGACGCCCGCACGAGACCCTCGCCTGAGCCCGCCGATGACGCCCGCACCAGACCCTCGTCAAGCCCACCTATGACGCCCGCTCAAGCCCCCCGTCGGCCGAACATCAACCTGGCGGTCCTTCGGAATCCCGCCTTCCGGCTGCTCGCCTCGGCGCAGCTCGGCTTCGTGCTGGGCGAGCAGGTTCTGGCGATCGCCGTCACCGTCTCGGTGCTCAATGCCGGGGGCGACGCGTCCGCGGTCGGTTCCGTGCTCGCCGCCAAGGGCATCGCGTCATTGTGCCTGCTCCTGGTGGGCGGCGTCTGGTCCGATCGCCTTCCCCGGCGGCGGATCCTGATGATCATGCTCGCCGTGGACGCCGTCGCGGCGCTCGTCCCGGTCTTCGTCCTCGGACAGCGTCCTTCCGCCTGGCTATTGGCCGCCGTTCTCTTCGCCGTCGGCGCGGCGGAGTCGTTCATCCGGCCCGCCTTCAACGCGATGCTCGCGGGCACGCTGACGGAAGACCAGCGCGTGTCCGGCCGGGCCCTCGTCAACATCTGTACGCGCCTGGGCGTCATCGCCGGGCCCGTGGTCGGCACCCAACTGGCGAGCGGTGGCGAGGTGCTCCCGTTCGTGCTGGCCGGGATCGTCTTCGCGGGCGGCGCGGCCGTGTTCCGCCGGGTGCCGGAACCACCGTGGTCGCCGGTGCCACGCCGCTCGCTGCTGGGTGAGGCGCTGCTGGGGTTCGCCGAGGCGGGGCGCCGGCCGTGGTTGTCGGCCCTGCTGCTGTTCTCGCCCGTCAGCCTGATGTTCGTGATCGCCCCGAGCCAGGTGCTTCTGCCGCTGATGAGCCGGGAGACGTTCGGGTCGTACGCGGCGTACGGCACGGCGCTCGCGTTCTACGGCGCCGGCGGTCTGATTAGCAGCATCACGATGATGGCCTGGCAGCCGCGGCGGCCGGGCGTGGTGGCCATGTGGTCGATGTCCCTGTACGCGCTGGTCCCGCTGGCGCTCCTGTTCGCCCCCTCTGTCTGGGTGCTCTTCTGCTGCTACCTCGTGGCCGGCTTCGGTGTCGAGACGTACGCCCTCGCCTGGGACGTCGCGATGTACCGGGAGGTGCCCGACCATCTGATCGGGCGGATCACCTCGCTGGCCTGGCTCAGCACGTTCGGCCTCATGCCCTTCGGCCAGGCGCTGACCGGGCCACTGACGAACCTCATGGGCGAGCACGTCGTCCTCTTGGGCGCCGCGGCGCTGGTGCTGGTGATACCGCCCTGCCTGCTCCTCGTCCGGGGGATGCCCGAACTGCGCGGCACCCGTACGCCGACGAAGGACGGATGAGCGCTCAGAGGGCCTCCGTCGCGGGATCGGTCCGGTACGCGCACCAGAGCGTGATGTCATAGCCGATGCCCAGCACGGCGCCGACGATGAGGGGCGCGCCCAGCGCCACCAGGGTGCCCGTGAGCAGGGCCGTGGCGGCGAGCGGGCTGACGGACACGGCGATGCTCCGTGCCAGGCTGGTCATGCTGGCCGCGGTCGTCCGGTAGGCAGGGGGTACGACGGCGGCGGTGAATGCCTGCCTGGCCGGTACGTCGATCTTGGAGACCGTCTGCCGGAGCAGCAGCAGCGCGACCGCGCCACCCAGGGTCGGGGCGAACGGGATGCCGGCCAGCAGCAGGTTGGCGGCCAGGTGGGGGAGCAGCATGGCGGCCAGCAGCCCGCGCCGGGCGGCCAGCAGGGGCGCGGTGAGCTGGGCGAGTGCCGGGAGCAGGTTGGCGGCGAAGCACACCAGGCCGAGCTGGGCGGTGGTGGCCCCGTAGCGGTGGGCGAACCACCAGGCCAGGACGGCCTGGACGGCCATCCCGCCGGAGAAGGCGTCGAGGGCGAACAGCGCGGCCAGGCGGCGAACCGGTCCGGGCACCCGTACCCGGGGCCCGGTCTGGCACTTCTCGATGGACGCGGCCTCGGCGTCCGGTGTGAGGTGCCAGAACAGCAGTACGGTGCCGGCCGCGAGCAGCGCGTACACCGCGAAGGCGGCGTCGGCGGCCGACACCCACGGCTGGAACGACAGCGCGGCGGCGGCCAGCCCGCCCAGGGCGCCGGCCGCCATGGCGGTGACGTTGTAGCAGGTGAAGACGAGCGTGTGCCGGACCGGGGCGCAGGTCTGGGCGAGGATGGACTGCTCCACCCCGGAGAACGGGGTGTTGTCGTTGGTGGACGGCGAGATCGTGCCGATGAAGGCGGCGGCGAGCAGGACGGGATACGACTCACTCACCGCGAACGCCAGGCCGGCGACGGCCATCAGGCAGCCGCAGGCGATCAGCGTGCGCCGGCGCCCCCAGCGGTCGGCGAACAGGCCGAGCACCAGGCTGGCGAGCACCGAGCCGGCGGCGGCCACGGCCAGGAGCAGGCCGGTCTGCCAGGGTTCGGCGCCGTCCTGGGCGAGCAGTTCGGCCAGGAGCACACTGGTGCATCCGTACCCGAAGGTCCGCAGCGCTCGGGCGGCCATGACGAGCCGCCCGTTGCGTCCTACTTCGACCAGAAAAGAGGTCCTGACCTGCTTGTTCGTCATGCGGCATCATCGCGCGGGCGGCTGTGCGGACGCGCGGCAACCCCTATAGATCTTCCTGCGCCGTGTCTCTGGGGGCCGATCATCGGAACACGCCGGTGTGGCCGAGGGAGTGGCGTCCGGGCTGGGGGTAGACGCACAGCCCGTGCGGGCCCCGGCCGACCTTGATCTTGTGGAGCAGCTTTCCGGTCCTGGTGGACAGGACGTAGACGACGCCGTCGTACCTTCCAGACAGCCAGAGCTGCTTGCCGTCCGCCGACACCCCGCCCATGTCGGGCGAGCCGCCGCCTGGGATCCGCCACCGTTCGACCACCTCGCGGGTGGCGAACGAGATGACGGAGACCGTTCCCTCGCCCCTGTTGGAGACGTAGAGCCGCCGCGAGTCCCTGCTGACGTACAGGCCGTGCGCCCCCGCGCCGGTGCGCAGGAAGCCCACCCGCCGGAACGTGGTGGCGTTGATGATCCACACGCCGCCCGCCATCATGTCGGCGACGTAGAAGAGCCGGCCGTCGGAGGAGAGCTTGACGTCCTGCGGCATGTTCCCCGACCCCACACCGATCACCTTCTTCACGCGGGGACGCTCCCAGTCGATGGCCACGATCTGGCCGGAGAACTCGCAGCTGGCCAGGAAGACCGATCCGTCGGCGGTGAAGTCGCCGTGGTTGATCCCCCTGCAGGGCATGTCGAGGGAACGGATCAGGCGCATCGTGTGCGGGTCGCGGAAGTCGAGGCGGTTGTTGCGTTCGGCCATGACCAGCGCGTACGAGCCGTCGGGGGTGAAGTACAGGTTGTACGGATCGTCCACGGGCACCGGCTTACCGGGGCGGCCCGTGACCGGGTTGATGGGGACGAGCCGGTTGCCCTGGTTCTCGTTGATCCACAACGTCTTCAGGTCCCAGGAGGGCACGACGTGCTGTGGCAGGGCGCCGACCCGGAAGCGGCGCACGACCCGGTAGGTCCGCGGATCGATGACGTCCACCGTGTCCGACTCGCTGTTGGGGACATACACGCGCGGGGTCATCTTCTCCACCCGCGGGCTCAGCATCCCCGGCCGGTCGTGGGCGTAGACGTCGGTCACGCGTGCGGCTACCGGCGTGTGCCGGTGCGGCCGCCGCTTCAGCGATGGCGGCTTCGGCGGTGGCGCGGCGGCGTGGTCCGCAACCATGGGAGCGGGGGGCGAACCGCAGGAAGCGGCGGCGACGGCGACCGCTCCCAGCATGATCGTCATCCTCGGCAGTCGCATGCGCCACAGCCTAGGAACGCGTTCGGCAGCGCCTGTCGACGTCCGGGTCAGGGTTGCGTCAGGAAATTACGGTGACCATTAACCGCCTGCGGGGACGGATAGTAGTAGTAGTCGGAACATGCTGGAATTGACGCGCTCCTCGGGATGCGTCCCAGGGATTCCGTCTGTGCCGCATGACGTCATGCGGCATTTCGGTGGCTTCCTGCTTCTTCGGCCGTGCCCCGTGCCCGGCGCTCGCGCGCTGAGTGTGGGGTCTTACCTGCCTCCACAGGCGTTTGGGGTCTCCGCTTCCCGCCCATCTCAGGTTCGGGTTTCCGTCCAGCGGCGACCTGCCGCCTCCCGGCGGCCAGAATGTTGATCGCGGCATTCACATCCCGGTCATGCATCACGCCACAGGCGCACACCCACTCCCGCACGCTCAGCGGCATCACCTGCGCCAGGGTTCCGCACGCCGAGCAGAGCTTGGAGGAAGGATGGAACCGGTCAATCCGGGCGAAGGTACGACCGTAGAGTTTCGCCTTGTACTCCAGCATGCCCACGAACGCCGACCAGCCCGCATCGTGCACGCTCTTGGCCAGCCGCGTGCGAGCCAGCCCGTTGACCGCCAGGTCCTCCACATAGATCGCTTGGTTCTCGCGAACTATCCGCATAGAGGTCTGATGGTGGAACTCCCGGCGCGCATCGGCGACCTTCGCATGCTGCTTGGCGACCTTGATCCGGGCCTTGACCCGGTTCGCCGACCCGTTCTCCTTACGCGACAGCACCTTTTGAAGGCGCTTGAGTTTCTTCTCCGCCCGGCGCAGAAACCGGGGCGAGTCGATCTTCCGGCCATCGGCCAGCACCGCGAAATGCGACAACCCCAGATCGATACCGGTCTCAGCCTCGATGCGGGGCAACGGCCGTTCGGCGACGACGACCACGAACGAGGCGAAGTACCGGCCCGCCGCATCCTTGATCACCGTCACGCTGGACGGATCGGACGGCAGACGGCGGGACCAGCGCACCGTGAGGTCGCCGATTTTCGGCAGGGACAGTTTCCCGCCTGCCGTGATCGTGAACCGGGCGTTCCTGGTGAACCGGATCGCCTGCCGGCTGTCCCGTCGAGACCGCAACCGAGGCGGCGCCATCTTCGGCCCCTTGCGCGTGTCGCTCACACTGGCGAAGAAGTTGCGGTAGGCCACGCAGGCGTCGGCCAGGGCCTGCTGGAGCACCACCGCCGACACCTCGCCCAGCCAGGCCCGATCGGGATGTTGTTTGGCCTGGGTGATGACCTGCTTGGACAGCTCGCCATCGGTGATGAACGGCAGCCCCTCGGCGTGGGTGTGGCGGCGCAGCGCAACCGCGTCGTTGTACACCACCCGCGCACACCCGAACGCCCGCGCCAGCGCGATGCACTGGCCGGGGGTGGGGTCCAGGC
>NZ_JBFANB010000050.1:0-63647 GCF_040659625.1 Nonomuraea sp. NPDC049750 | reverse complement strand
ACGCGGCAACGTCGGCCTATCTCGAAACCTTGATCAGATGATTCGGGAAGGTACACCCCTTCCCCTCAGATCCACAGGTTTCGATCATTGCTCCATCAAGGTGCTGTCGAAGGGCTCCCAGCCAGGACCGATCTCGATCGCGCTGGAGAAGTGGTTATCGCCCTTGCCATTCCAGATGGTCAGCTTGCTACCATCCCGGACCGCCGCCAGGTCACCGATGCCATCGCCGTTGAAGTCACCGCCGATGGGCTTGCTGTAAGCAGTCCAGCCAGGGCCGATCTCGATGGCACTGGAGAAGTTGTTGCTGCCCTTGCCGTTCCAGATGTAGAGCGTGCCGGTGCCTTCACGGACGGCCCCGATGTCGGCATGACCATCGCCGTTGACGTCGCCCAGCGACACCAGGGTGCTGTCGTAAGGCTCCCAGCCGGGACCGATCTCAATGGCGCTGGAGAAGTTGTTGCTGCCCTTGCCGTTCCAGATGGTCAGCTTGCTGCCATCCCGGACCGCGGCCAGGTCACTGATACCGTCGTCGTTGAAGTCACCGGCAATGGGCTTGCTGAAAGCGCCCCAGCCGGGACCGATCTCAGTGGCCGAGCCGAAGTTGTTCGACCCCTTACCACTCCAGACGGTCAACGTCCCGGTAGCGGCCGAGAAGATGTCCCCCACCCCATCGGCGTTGAAATCACCACCATACGAACTCCGCGGCTGCCAGAGAGCATCGACGATCTTCTGTGCGTCTCCGGCCTGGGGCTGGTAGCGGGACGGGTAGGCCGAGACCTGTACCGCCTGGCAGACCTCGCCGATCGGCGCTGTCATCCAGGAGTTGTTCGGGTACTCCCTGACCATTTTGTCGAGAAAGGCATTGGTGGCCCAGATCGGATTGAGTCGCTCCTGGACGCTGCCCCACGACGCACGCTGCTGGAACAGCCCGAGACTGTCGTGGTCGACCGTCTCGCTGACGTTCTGGATGGTCGACTCCACGATCGCGGTGGTGACTGCGATGACCGCCGCTCTGGGATCCATGCCGCGATCGTGGACGGCCTTGACGATCATGCGGGCGCACGAAACTCGGTACGCCGTCATGTAGCCCTTCATCGTGGCGGTCAAGACGCCGTTCAGCTGTGTGGCCAGGGCCGCGTCCGTGCTGGTCGTGCCGTTGGAGTCGCATGCGGCGGTGGCGTAGGAGGCGGTCACTCGGCCGGTAGGTGGTCCGGCCGGATCATCCTGGGCGTACCCCGAGGGGGATAAGGCGACGATCGCGAAGATGGCCAGCGCTGCCGTCGTCGTGTGGCGGGCGAATGTTCTTGACACTGTCTGAGGCTCCAAATCGTGGGAATGCCCCCGCCGGGCCGTCCCGGCGGGGTGGGGTGGTTAGAAGTACGGGGTCCAGCCGGGGCCCATCTCGATGGCGGAGCTGAAGTTGTTGCTGCCCTTGCCATTCCAGAGGTAGAGAGTGCCGGTGCCTTCGCGGACGGAAGCGATGTCGGTGTTTCCGTCCTTGTTGACGTCGCCCAGCGTCATCAGGGTGCTGTCGAAGGGCTCCCAGCCAGGGCCGATCTCAATGGCGCTGGAGAAGTTGTTGCTGCCCTTGCCGTTCCAGATGGTCAGCTTGCTACCGTCCCGGACCGCGGCCAGGTCACCGATGCCATCACCGTTGAAGTCACCGCCGATCGGCTTGCTGTAAGCAGTCCAACCAGGACCGATCTCGGTGGCAGAGCCGAAGTTGTTGGCCCCCTTGCCGTTCCAGACGTAGAGCGTGCCGGTGCCTTCACGGACAGCGCCGATATCGGCATGACCATCACCGTTCACGTCACCCAGCGAGACCAGAGTGCTGTCGTACGGCTCCCAGCCAGGACCGATTTCGATCGCGCTGGAGAAGTGGTTATCGCCCTTGCCGTTCCAGATGGTCAGCTTGCTGCCATCCCTGACCGCAGCCAGGTCACTAATACCGTCGTCGTTGAAGTCACCGGCGATGGGCTTACTGAAAGCGCCCCAGCCAGGACCGATCTCGGTGGCCGAACCGAAATTGTTCGAGCCCTTACCGTTCCAGACGGTCAACGTCCCGGTAGCGGCCGAGAAGATGTCCCCCACCCCATCGGCGTTGAAATCACCACCGTCTTGGTTCGAAGGACCGTTGCTGGCCTCGACCGGCGCGCTGTAACCGACGATGTCGCTGCTCGACCGGGAGTGCGAGTTGGCCTTGGTCCGGTCGCCGCTGTTGCCCTCGATCGTGTAGATCGTGCTCCCGTCGACGCTCTTCACGATGCCGACGTGGTCGATGTCACCGTTCTGCTCCCAGTCGAAGACGACGGCGTCGCCGGGCTGCGGGGTGTAGCCGCTGCTCCTGGTGTGCCAGGTCCCGTACTTGGTCCCGTAGTCCTTGAACGAACTGGCCCACCCGGTGAGCACACCACCCTCCAACTCGGGGACGTCGGCGTGGGGCACACCGGCCTTGCGCCAGACGTACTTGGCGAAGTCCGCGCACCAGTTGCTGTCGCGCCACTGCACGCCATCGCTGCTGGGGCAGCCGGCGGAGTCCTTCCACGTACGGAAGACACCGGTGTAGTAGTTGCATCCGCTGCCCGCGGGGCTCTCGTGATCGCGGCTGCTGTTGTTCAGCTCGTCCTGGGCGGCGGAGACGATCGCGGACCTGCTCACCGCGAAGGCCGGGGCAGCCATGACAGCGGTGAGGCCGGTTGCCATGATCGCCATGGAGGCCAGACCCGCGGCGAGCCGTCGGCCTGTTATATGGATTTCACCCATCGTGATCCCTCATCTCTTGGATTTGTTTGATGTTAGATTCGGACATGCTTCCGCCTCTGCCGAACTCTTTTGACAGTTCGGCAGACGATCCGATCAATAGATTTCCTTCCTGCCGCACCCTGGCCATGGGCGCCGCCGCGGTCGCATTAACCGACCCGGCACAGCCACCCTAGGTGAACGGCATTTCGTCTCGTTATCGCGGCGAAACTCAGGGAAATAGTCGGGCGATAATCCGAGAAACAAGTGACGTTGGGCGCCTAGATCGCGGACGGATAGGGCAGCTTCAACCCCGCCGCCGACAGGTCATGGAAATCGGCGTACTCCCGAGCGTGCAGGGCGAGCAGACTGGGCAGGCGATAGCGGAACAGGCCGTCCGGCCGCCGTCCCCACGTCTCGAGCAGCGCGGCGTCCGCGAGCTGCTCCATGAGGTTCTCCGCGCTCGACAGGTCGATGTTCATCAGCGCCGCGCCACTCCAGACGTCCAGCTCCGGGGTGTCCCAGAGCGAGAGCCGGCGGTACAGGGCGGCGGCATCAGGGCCCAGGCCGTTGTAGCCGCGGTCGAAGCTGTCGCGGATCCCGGGCGGCCCACCGTGGCTCAGCTCGTCGAGCCGGTGCAGCGGGTCGCGCAGCCTGGCCAGCAGATGGGAGACGCTCCAGTGCGCCTTCGCGGTGAGCCGCGCCGCGGCCGCGGACACGGCCAGGGGCAGGTTGTCGCAGTACCTGACCACTTTCCTGGCGGCCGCGGGCTCCCACCGTACGCGGTGATCGGCGACGAGCGCGTCGAGGAGTTCGACGGCCGAGCGGGTGTCCAGCGCGTCCAGCCGCAGGCGTACCCGGGCCGGGCTCGATTGGTTGTACGAGCTGGTCGCGAGCACGCCGCAGGTCCCGGACGCGGGGATCAGCCGTTGAACGCGGCGCAGGTCCCGCACTCCCCTGAGCACGACCAGCACCCGCCGTCCGGCGACCGACCGCTGGAACAGCTCGGCCCGCCCCCGCGGGTCCGCCGGGATCTCGTTCTCCGGTGTCTTCAGGGCGCGCAGGAACCGGGCGAGCACGGCCGAGACAGACTCCTCGCCGTCTCCTGTCCGGGTGAGGTCGGCGAAGAGCCTTCCGTCGGGGAACGACTGCGCCACTCGGTAAGCCCAGCGAATCGCCAAAGCGCTCTTGCCTGTCCCCGCTCCCCCGGTGATGAGCCCGACGGCGGCCGACCCTACGTCGGGGCCGCCCTCCAGCAGAACATCGAGGCTCGCAAGCTCCTCCTCCCGCGAGACGAAGGACGGCACATCCGCAGGCAGCCGCGCCTCGCCGGAGCCGGCGGGAAGGTCGGCGTTAAGGGAGACCGATGCCGTGGAGGTCGACGCTGTGGAGGTCGGCAGGAGCGAGGGATCCTCGCGCAGCATGGCGGCGTGCAGCTCCTGCAGCTCCTTGCCCGGTTCCAGCCCCAGCTCGTCGACGGAGTTCTGGCGAGCCTGGCGGAACAGTCCCAGGGCCTCGGAGCGGCGGCCCAGCCGGTAGTTGGCGAGCATCAGGATCGCTCGGGCATGCTCGCGTAGCGGCTGCTCCTGCACGAGCCCGGACAGCTCGGACACGATCTCGCTGTACCTCTCCAGCTCCAGCTGGAGCTCGGCGTACTGCTCGTACGCGTTGAGCCACTGCTGCTCCAGCAGGCTCGCCTCCTCCTGAAGCCGCGAACTGGAGGTGTCAGCGAACGGAGTCCCCCGCCACAGACTGAGCGCCTCCCTGAGCAGAGAGGCAGCCTCGGCCGTCCGCTGGTCCTGGGCGAGATGCCGAGCAGACTCCACCCGGGCCGCGAACTCGACCGCATCGATGCGGTGGTCCCCGGACACGAGCATGTAGCCGGGAGCCGCGGTCACGATGACGTCCTCGTGGCAGCCCGCCTCCTGGAACACCTTGCGGAGACCGGCGACGCAGATGGCGATCTGGTTGCGGCACGTGGTCGGCGGCGCACCGCTCCACACGGCCTCGACGAGCCGGTCGACCGAGACAACCCGGTCGGGTGTGAGCAGCAGCACGGCCAGGACGGTCCGCTGGCGGAGCCCGGTGATGGTGAAGCGGGCGTTGTTCGCGATGACCTCAAGCGGGCCGAGTATGTGAAAACCGAGTGACGAGGCCACGACTTAGCGGTCTCCGTCGTCGTGGGCCGAGGCGGCCTGACCACCGCTCCGCGAGGGAGCCCGCCCTCCTTCCCCGTATCGCAACCATTCCGCCGCCGCGCGCGGCATTTCGGCCATAAATTCCGTTTTCTCCTGTGACAAGCCTTCGATCCCTTCTCGCGATAGCGAAGCTCCCTGAGCCTGGTGAGCAGAAGTGATGGCACCGTGCGGGCGCTGCGGCGACCGCAGGTGGGCATGGTCAGCCCGATGTATAGCTCCGTCGGCAGGCACACTCGGGCGTGATCGGCGGCGTCGCACCAGGGGCGGGAGAGTGTGCGGATGTGACGGGGACGGTGGCTGTGGCCGGCTTCGATGCGATCACGCGCGGCAGCGTGACAGTCATTTCTGGCAATTCCCTGGCAAAGAGCCGGGGAATGAGAACTGCGAAGCTTGGATGCAGGCGACGCGACGATCTCAGTACAGTGTGGGAGTGGCAGGTGAGCAGCTGAGTGCTCGGGTGGACAGCTGGATCTGGTCGGTGCGGCTGACCAGAACCCGATCGATCGCGTCCGACGCCTGCCGGGGCGGTCACGTCCGGATCAACGGAGTACGAGTCAAGCCCGCGCACGTCGTCCGGGTCGGCGACGAGGTCCGACTGCGGCACGAGGGCCACGAACGCATAGTGGTCGTCTCCCGGATCATCACCAAGCGCGTCGGCGCCCCCGCGGCCGCCGAGTGCTACATCGACAAGAGCCCTCCGCCCCCTCCGCGCGAGGAGGTTGTCACGGTGGCCGTACGGGCTCGTGGCGCGGGCCGTCCCACCAAACGCGAACGCCGCAGCATCGACAAGCTGCTCGGACGCCCGATGGCGGAGGGGCGGGGCGCCGGGCTCGACCCGGAGTGAACGGGCATACCGCATCGAACAGGGGTCGGTTTCTCCTCCACCGGATCCGCGCGGATACCCGTGACGCCCTGCCGCGCAGGGCTCGGTCCACTCGTTACCTTCTGGCGCCCGCGCCCGTCATAGGAGCGACGGCCGTGTACGCCCACGGTCGTCGGACCAACAACGAGATCGGAGATCAGGGTGCTGACGAACATCAAGAACCAGCGATCTGCCAAATCTCAAACGAGACTCCGCCGCGAACGTCCTCGCCGACGACCGCACCCCGGGGGAACATTACGTCGCCCCCACACTCGTACTCGGCCCGTCCTCTTAATTGCTGCGCGGAGGGGCTCAGGTGGGCAGCAAGGCCAGCAGGGCGACGGGGAAGTTCGTGAAGTCGTCGGGGCGGATGGCGCGCAGGACGGTCGACGCGAGCACCGGGTCGCGCTGGATCATGAGGATGGCGGTATCGGGCTGGCTGAAGAACTGCACGGTCATGGACAGCAGTTCGGTGTCACCCGAGGTATAGAGCTTGGCGGCATAATACTTTCCGCTTCTCTGCTGTTCCTTCTTCGTGTAGTACGCCTCGAACGCCGGCATGGTGCTGACGTCGAAGGCGGGTTCAGGTTTACTTGCATTGGGATAGATATTGACGAGCTGCGTGCCGTTCATTCGCATTCTGATAATCAGGTGCAGGCGCAGCCATTCGACCGCGGGAAGGTAGAACTCGACCTGGTGCCCGATCTCGTGCACCACCGTCGAGACGTCGTCCATCACCGAAAGGCGCACCTTGTTACCCACCCGTGCGGCGTTTGACCGGAACTGCGTCACCCGGCTACCGAGCCAGAACATGCCAGGCTCGACGGTGTCCTCGGTGACCTCGATGTTCGACACGTGCTTCGCGGGGGGCCTGCGCGACGGCTGCACCAGGGCGGCGTAGATGATCATGCCTGTCGGCGCGTTCTTGTAGAACTGCTCGACGTACCCGCTGAAGTGCTTCTGGGCTTTGCACGCGTTGGTGACCACGATGCTGGGCAGGGTGCCGCTCTCGGCGCCGAAGCCGACGGAGAGCTTGCCCGTATACATGGCCTGAACCACCGGGAGGGCCTCCAGGGCCTGAACCAGCGCGGCGCTCTCGTTCTGGGTGGGATCGTTGGGCGTGTGCACCGCCTGGAGAATCTGGTCGGCGGCCTCCACCAAGGGGTCCTTGACCGAGCCAACGGCGTGGTGCTGGATGAGGAGCTTCAGGTCGGCGGGGACGTCCGCATGGTTCAGGTAGAGCTGCCGCTCGCACGCGACGACGTACGTGTCGATGCGAGCGCGTACTGCCACGCCCACCCGCGCGACCTCATGCTCGTTGGCGGCGACGTTGTTGGCCGACGCGTAGGTGTTGGCCGCCTTGAAGGTGACCATGGACGCGTAGGACACGACCGAGGACTTGGCGGCCATGAGCGAGCACTCGTGCATCGCCGCGTCGATGTGATTGTTCAGTATGCCCAGCGCGGGCGCGCCGAGATTGGCGAGCTGGGGATCCGGAACCGCCGCGAGGAAATCCGTGACCGCGCCGTTGCACACCATGTCCTGCGTGATGCCGGCCTCCTTGACGTGGTCCTCCAGACGCGTCAGCAGCAGCTCGAAGGGGACCGGTGCGGCCGCGCCGGGGTCGCGGTTCGTCTTGGAACGGTCTCCGCGCATGCCGCTGTCGGGGGACGGTTGGGCGGGAATCATGGCGGGCCCCTTTCGGGAGAGACGCGGTGGCGAATTGCCGGATCCACGCCGAATTGGGGACGGTATTCAGCAGAAAGGATGGCTTTTGAAGCGTAAGCCGGGCACGTCCTCCCGGCAATTGCCCACCGCCATGTGTCCACATGAGGACACTCAACCAAAAATCAAACTTGACCACGCCATAGAACCTGATAGCCCCGATAATATGATTTACCGGAAAAATCCACGCTACTGATCCGCCGACACCGGCACACTGTCGTTCTACCGGCGTTGGTCAGCCGCCGGCGCGCCGGTCCAGGTGGGCGGTGACGTCACGCAGTGCCGGGGCGAGCCGCTCAAATTGGTCCACGCCGACCGAGAAGTCGGTACCGATCGGCTGCATGAGCGTCACGTGATCCGCGCCGGCGGCCAGGTGCTCGCGTACCTTGGCGGCGATGTCGGCAGGGTCGCCGTGGGCGATGATCGCGTCCACCACCCGGTCACTCACCTCGGCGATCTCCTGGTCCGAGTAGCCGAACCGGGCCAGGGCGGCCGCGTACCAGGTCTGGCGGAGGCTGCCCGACACCCACTCCCGTGCGATCGCCCGCGCCCGGTCGCGGTCGCCGCCCGGGACCACGGAGAGCCCGATGACCAGCAATTTGTCCGGGCCAAGCACCTGACGCACCTGCGCGGTGAACTCGGGAGGCCCTCCGGCGGGCATTGCCCCATCGGCGATCTCGCCGGCCAACGCGAGCATCTTCGGGCCGTTCGCGGCGATGATCCGCGGATAGGTCACGTCGGGTGCGGGTGGCGAGGTCGGGCTGTCCATCCGCTCGCGGTAGTCGCGCATCGTGGTCAGCGGGCTGCCGAACTCCCGACCGGTGTCGGCTGCCTGCTGCGGATATCCGACCCCCAGCCCGAGCACGAACCGACCGGGATACGCCTGGGCCAGCACGGCCGCCGCACCATGCATGGTCTGCGGTGACCGGGCCCAGACGTTGGCGATGCCGGTGCCGAACACCATCCGCCGCGTGGCGGCCAGCAGCACTGCCAGCTGTACGAGGGCGTCCTTTCCGCCGACGACCTCGTTGGTCCAGACGGCGTGGTAGCCGGCGCGTTCCAGCCGCTCGACGGCCTCGCGCTGCAGGTCGATGGACAGGGCGCTGGTGAACGAGACCGGCAGCGTCAAGCCGACCGGCCCCAACGCCTGGCGGGCCGCGTCGACCACAGTGGTGGTCCTCATGAGAATGCTCCTTGGGCTGCTCAACTTGCGTCATCAGCTTGGGACCGCAGCCCATTCAGGGTCCAATGAATGTTTCGCAAGGCGCATCCCGATTCGCGCATCACCGCAGCTAGAGAGGTGAGAGCTACGCTGGGCGCATGGCCGACTCGCCACTCCCTCCGGTGGACCTGGACCTGCGGCTGGTGCGCTCGTTCACCACCGTCGCCGAGCACCGGCACTTCGGTCGCGCGGCCGCCGCCCTCCATCTCACCCAGTCCTCGCTGAGCCGGCAGATCGCCCGGCTCGAACAGCAGGTGGGCGCCCGCCTGCTGGACCGCACCCCGCAGGGCAACCGGCTCACGGACGCCGGAGAGGTCTTCCTCCCGCTCGCCCTCGCGCTGCTGCGCTCCGCCACCCGCGCCGCCGCGCGCGCCCGGGCCGCCGCCCAGCCCAGCCGGATCGCGATCGGCTACATCGGCAACCTCGTCGTCACCCCGGCCGTACGCGAGCTACGCCAGCGGCATCCCGGCGCCCAGGTACGGATCATCCACCTGGACTGGGACGAACCACGCGCCGCGCTCCTCGACCACCGGGTGGACGCGGCGGTGGCCCGGCTGCCGTTCCCCACCGACGGGCTGCACGTCACGGTGCTCTATGACGAACCCCGGGCGCTGCTGGTGCCCGTGGATCATCATCTGGCGGGCAAGGAATCAGTCACCCTCGACGACATCGCCGACGAGCCCCTGCCCCGGGCGCTCGACCCAGTCTGGAACGCCTTCTGGCGCGCCGACCCCCGGCCCGACGGAACCCGGGCGCCCGACGGTCCCCTCATAGAGGCGGGCGAGGACAAGCTCGAACTCGTCGCCGGCGGGCAGGCCGTTGCCATCGTCCCCGCCACCGCCCGCATCGGTGACCTGCGCCCCGACCTCACCACGATCCCCCTGGAGGGCATCGAGCCCAGCCACGTCGTACTGGCCACCCGAGCCGACGACCGCAGCCGCCTCGTCACGGCCTTCCGCAAATACGCCGAAGCCCATTTCACCGGGCCAGGGTGACCCAGCACCCGGCTCCGTGCAGCGTGTCTGCGCCAGATAGCAGCCCTGCGAAACAGGTGCCCGGGCCGTGCCGGGCACCCGTTCTGCCGTTCATCGAAAGGCCCTCATGCCTCACCCAACCGACCTGTACGGTCTGCTGCCCGTACCTATTGCGAGTCGGCTTGCGGGTCGGCGAAGTCGGCTGGGGACCAGGTCAGCCGGCCGGAGCGGAGGTCGTCGATCAGGCCGGTCAGCCAGCGCTCCTCGGCGACGGCCACCGCGTGCAGGTATTCGAGTTCGAGCAGGCTGGCCCGGTGCAGACCCCCCTCGGCCTGACCGGTCAGCGCGGTCTGCAGTTCCGCCACCGACGCCGTGACGGCCGTCCGCCTGTGCTCCAGTAGGTCGGGGATCTCCTCGGGCGAAAGCAGCAGCAGGTGGGACAGCGCCGCCGGAAACTGCGGGAACTCCCGTTTCGGAACCGTGAGCAGGTCCACCAGCCATTCACGGGCGGCCTCACGGCCCGCGTCGGTGACCTCGTAGACGGTCCGCTCGGGGTAGGCGTGGTCCCGCTCGGTGTCCAGCACCGCCACCAGGCCGGCCTCCGCGAGCCGGTCGATCGTCCGGTAGAGGCTCGTCCGCTGCTCGACGTTGACGACCAGATCCTTCCCCCAGTCCTTGATCAGCCGCTGGATCCCGTACGGATGCAGGGGCTTGTAGTGCAGCAGCGCCAGGACGGTGAGGGCCAGCGGCGAACCCCGGAACGCAGTACTCATGTCACCGACACTACTCCGAAAACTACTAGTTGACGAGAGACTAGTTGCAATGCAACTATCCCATCATGCAGCAGAACACCGTGAAGACAGCACTCGTCATCGGCGGCGGGATCGCCGGGCCGGTCACCGCGATGGCCCTGCAGAAGGCGGGCATCGACGCCGCCGTCTACGAGGCGTACGAGAAGACCGCCGACGGGGTCGGCGGTGGTATGAGCATCGCCCCCAACGGAGTCGACGCGCTGGACGCGATCGACTGCGCCGACCTGATCCGGCCGCTCGGCGCGCCGATGACCGGCATCGTGCTCCAGGACTGGAAGGGCCGTCCGCTCGCCGAGTTCGGGAACCCGCCCGGGATCCGGTCGATGCAGTTCGTCTGGCGCGACGAGCTCTACCGGGCGCTGCACGACGAGGCCGCGCGGCGCGGCGTCAGAACCGAGCACGGCAAGCGCCTCGTCCGGGCGGAGGAGACCGCCGACGGCGTGACCGCGCACTTCGCGGACGGCACCCAGGCCACCGCCGACATCCTCATCGGCTGCGACGGCATCCGCTCGACCGTCCGCTCCCTCATCGACCCGGCGGCCCCAGGACCGCAGTACGCGGGTCTGATCAGCTTCGGCGCCCGCGTCCGGGCCCCGGGGATCCCCTCGACCGAGGGCAAGATGCCGATGACCTTCGGCAAGAAGGCATTCTTCGGTTACCAGGTCTTCGGCGCCGACGACGCCGTCTGGTTCGTGAACCTCCCGCACCCCGAGCCGATGACCGCCGCCGAGGTCCAGGCGACCCCGGCCGCCGAGTGGCTGCCGATCTTGGCGGAGAAGTTCGCCGCCGACGGCACCCCGGCACGGGACCTGATCGAACGGACCGACCCATCGGACGTGGTGATCGTCGGCCCGATGGAGAACATGCCACCCACAACCGTCACGTGGAGCCGGGGCCGAATCGTGCTGGTCGGCGACGCGGTGCACGCGCCGTCGTCCAGTTCGGGGCAGGGCGCGTCCCTGTCGATCGAGAGCGCGATCCAGCTCGCCCGCTGCCTACGCGACCTCCCCTACGGCGAGGCGTTCGCCGCCTATGAGGCCGAGCGCCGTCCCCGGGTCGAGCGGGTCATCAAGGAGACGACCCGCAAGAACGCCAGCAAGGCGGCGGGGCCGGTCGGCCGCGTCGTCAACGCCTACGCGATCCGGATCTTCGGCAAGCTGGGGAAGCCCGAGAAGATGACCTGGATCTTCGACTACCGGATCAACTGGGACGCCAAGGTGACCGGATGATGGCAAGGGCTTGTCATGGGCTGTTCACGAGTGCCCTCGACGGCTTAGCGACGATACTTCGCCCGCCTCACCTGGAGCTCGAGCCTCGCAGCGATGATGAGCATGACCTCGGCCAGCAGATTGGGCGCCAGGTCACCGATGAAGCGGTGAGGGCTGTTGAGCCACTCGACCAGCGATCCGGCCGCAACGGTGACGAGCAGCAGATACGTGAGTACCCCGACGAGCCGACTGGACAGCAGACGCGTTGCCCCGGTCACCGTGCGGACGACGACGCGTGGAATAGGCTGCCTGAAGTTGAAGGCTAAGATCTCCTCCATCGCCTGCCAAACGCACGCATAGGTGCGCGTGGAGAGATAGCAACCTGACGCTTCGTACTTGAACCCGGTCGGAGCGCAGATCTGCTGAACCACATCCAGCATCTTCCGCTGGATCGTGAACCCGTTGAATCTCGTCAGAGGGAACAGCTTGGCACACGATTGGACCAGGTAGATCTGCCAGGGTATCCGGACGTAGTCTTGCGCGCCGGACCGGGTGTACTCGTGGTTCGCCTCCGACTGGCCGCCGAACGCAGCTGAAAGCGCCGAGAAGAGATCCTTCCAGGAGACCTGCAGCTGCCTCCGCTCCATCTGGGAGTCATAGGCAGTGAGCACGAGAAGCACGAAGCAGCGAACGAAGTCATTGTCACCGCTACTCAGGTACTCGCGAAGATAGCGCCAGTCCTCCGGCCTGATGGGCAGATTATTCGCCGCCAGACAGCGCACGGCATGCGCCGTGGCCAGCGGATCCGGCTCTCCGCCTTCGTTACCCACCGCATATCCCGCCGGGTCGGCCTGTGCGCCCTCGAAAGCTTTCTGCACCAGCGTCAGCGCCTCGGATTTCAGCGCGATGGCGGGGCTCACGTAGGAGAGGGCGAAGCCGATATCGGCCATCCGAAAGATGTCCGACTTCTGCAGCCGGATTCTGCGCGCAACCAGGTCCCGGTACACGGCAGAGCTTACCGAGGCCTTTTCCACCTGGCTGCGGTTGACGACGTAATAGATCAACCTCGCCACCTGCTCCTTGACGGCGGGATCCGTTGTGGCGCGACGGGCGAGGACGTGGATCGTGGCCGCTGTGCCGTAGAGCCCGCGCTGTTCGTAGCGAGGATGGTCGAGATACTGCCCCGAAGCCAGGGCGTAGTCCGGCAGCCGCCCGGCCTCGACTTGTAGACGCAACTCGATCCGCCGCTCGATCTCTAACTGAGCGTCCGTCAGGATCTGGCGCGTCAGCAACTAGCTCGTCCTTGATTCACACACACTCGTAGGCGACTCATCCGTTTGAACCGAATTGCTAGAGGTTTGCGAGAACCGTCTCGATGGGGCCTCTGGCGCTTGGAATGAGATCTAGATCGAGAACCTCGTCTCTCTCGAACCAGCCGTACTTCTCGATGAAATCATCCTCGTCGTTCCGGCTCATGTCCACATCCCCAGCGCTCGTCTCACAGAGCCGGGCCACGGCTATGACCGTCGGGGCGTCCTGTTCGTTGCCCAGCCGCCATGACCACAGGGCCAGCGGACGCCCAGGTGACACATCCAAGCCCACCTCCTCGCGTACCTCGCGAACAAGCGCGTCATCCGGCGATTCATCAGGCTTCATACGCCCGCCCGGCAACTCCCATCTCCCTGGCTGGTGCGGGTCATCCTGACCCTTCCTGATCAGGAGCAGCCTTCCTTGCCACTCGATCACGGCTTTCTGTGCGAACTGCACGTACATCAGATCCTCCGCAAAACCCATGGGTGGTCTCGTGGCCTTGAGGTCCTCCAGGAAACTCACCCTCCTGAGGTGCACGGCCTCTGCCTCCGGATCGCGAGCGGCCGCCAATTCGGCACGCATCTCACGATCACGATTCAGAATGTCCTCGTTCTCGCCGGCGCTGATTCCGGTCGGCACCGATATATATTCAGCGGCATAGTCAAATGCGGACATCAGATCACACGTGATGCCCTCGACAGCCGTCACCAGCTCAATATTCGCCGATCTCTTGTACGCGGACACGCGATCGCGCCGAATCGGTCGGTCGAGATTGTTCCACAGCTCGGATATCGACGCAGCCGATCGGGCCTCTTCTCGGCGGTAAAACTCGAGGGCGGTAGCCGACCACCTCAATTCTGTGCGATCGCACAGCGGCGCCAGAGCAGCCTCCGGATCCGTGACCAGATCTTCGTAACGCAAGGTGAGCCAATGATCTTCGCCGACAATCTCGCGTGCTGTCATGGCCGCTTCCTGGTCCTCCAACCAGCGCAAAGCGATAGCTCTTGGCTCCTTCGGACCTATCGGGGCCCGGGAAAACGAGGCGGCCACGTCGCGTGGATCTCTTACGAGGTGCAGATAAAGAATGGGCAGGCCGGAGTCGATGAGCTGATCAATGAAGTGGACATTCTCCAGACACTTGCTGACCCACACCTGCTTGCCGAAGTATCGGGCGTGCGCATCGTAAAAGGCTAAAACTGCGTTAGCCAGTGTAGATCCGCCCATCTCTGCTAAAACAGCCCGTCTCCGATCCGGTATACGTGGCCACGCGAGAGCATTCATATCGACAAGCCGGCCCATGTCCTCAGCCAGGCGCCCCTGGTTCGAAGGCACGTGCAACGAGCCGTACCGGCTGGTCAGGCTTTGGAAGTCCCTCAGCTTGTGCGCCGAAGGCGGCGCGAAGACGCCCGGGAGTGACCCCAACAGCAGGCGAAGCAGGTTGGATCCGGAGCGCTGGGTCCCGACGATCTGGACACGCCTCATATCGAGCACCTCCGTACGTCCGGCAACACCTCGCGGAGAATCCCGGCAGCGACCTCCGGAAGCAGCGGGTTGAGGTAGATCCCCAGGCCCAACTCCATGCCACCCGGCCGCTTGAGCGTTCTCTCGTCCTTGTGCAGCGGGACGAGCTCCACCCGCAGGTGGTGAGAAGTGTCGCCCTTGGGGGCCTGCATCACGTTGATCAGATAAGGCGGCATCTCGCCATCGTGGGTCAACCGACACAGCTGCAGGCCGGTATGCAGGCAGTCGGCCATCGACGTGATCTCCTTGGCAGACAGCGACGCCAGATCCGGCCGATGCGCCCTCGGCATGATGATCATCTCGAAGGGCAGCCGCGACCACGGAGGCACCTGAACGAGGACATGGTTCGTGATCATCACCGTCAGGTCTCGCCTAGTGACGGATTCGCACACAGCACACGAATCAGCGGCCGGCGCGAGAGTCAGGCGCCTCGGAACGAAAGGGAGTCCGATGAGCTGACCGTGCGGATGAGCGACCGTCGGACCGAAGTGGTCCCCCACGGACTCGAAAGCGAAGACCGCCTTCACCGAAGAACGGTCAAAAAGCCGCGAGGTCTTGATGGAGATCAGCTCCAGGAACTCCCGGGTGACCTCGGCCGGGAGATCGCCCAGCCTCTGGGAATGGGAGTTGCCGTACACGAGCACCCAATGCAACTGCTCCTGCTCAGGGGAATGCGGCTCTTCCAGGGCAATCATGGGATGCTTGCTCGGCAGCAGGCGGGGGCCGCTCGCCATTGCCACGTCTTCCCCGCTGGGGCAGAATGGACATTTGGCATTTAAGTCGGCATGGGGGCGGATATCGGCCTGCGGCTCCAGATTGCGACGGCCTGGCACGCGAAACAGCCACTCATGCTCGACGGGACTCCACATCGCCGTTGGTTCGCTAGACATGCGTCGCCCTCAGCCTTCACGCCTCACGACCAGCCTGCGGCACATTCAGCCTTGAGTGTAGCAACCGACCGGTATGTGTAAAGCGGAACAGAAAATCAACGCCCAGCCTCGCTTGGACTTGGCTCGCCTTGATATGGTCAGTTATGGCCTACCTGATCAAGGACCAAGCGGCAGGCATTCAGGGCATCGACGACATCGTCGCATCGAATGGGACACCAGTCTCATCGGTTGATGATGTCGATCAGTTGCAACTGTGGAATGGGCATCATCGTAAATACTGGAACAACGATGAACGAATGAGTCCGGCTCCGCTCGCCCGCCTTCTCGCCGACAGCCTCGGCCGCGGCCAACGGATTCTCGAACTGGGGTGTGGCAGCGGGAGAGATGCCGTCTTCCTGCAGGAACAGGGACACACGGTCATCGCGACAGACTTCTCAGAGTTCGCCATCGATGAGAACATGCGCTTTCAGGGTGCGTCCGGAGTCAGCTTTTTTGTCCAAGACCTGCGAGCGCCCTTGGCTTTTCCGGACAGTGCGTTTGACGCGGTCTACGCACGACTTTCCTTGCATTATTTCTCCGACACGGTCACCCGGAACATCTTCCGCGAGATACACCGTGTGCTACGCCCGGACGGAAGAATTCTGTTCACCTGCAGGTCCACCGACGACCCGCTCTATGGCGAAGGCGATGAGCTCGGCCCTGACCTCTTTCGAAGCGAGGGCCAGGTCAGGCATTTCTTCAGCGAAGAATACACCCGGCGCGTCCTGGCCGAGGAGAGCTTCACGATTGACAGCCTCATGCTACGCGACGAGCTCATCTACAATCATCGCGCCAGCGTCGTGCAAGGCTTCGCACGCCGCTCGCAAGGCTAAGAACGCAGTTTTTTCCTGGCATTGAGCAATTGGTCCCGGACCGAGAGGGCATCGGCCCAACGAACGGAATCACGCCAGTTCCATACAGCCTTGGACCCGGCCACTTGGGAGACCAAACGTCGGAGGTATTGCGTGACACAGGCGGGGGCGTGCACTCCATAAGCAGGACCTGCATCCCGGCCGAACATGAGGTAGGCACGGCCGGCCAGGCTTTCGAGCGCGTCCTCATATGAAGTGAACGACTCGACATTCGGGTAGTCGTGAGCGACGAGTGGGAAGATGTCGACGCCTCCCGGGACCAAGTGCAGGTGGGCGTGGTCGATGCACGCTCCCGCATGCCGCGCGAAACTCTCCGCGCCATGCTCGAAGTAGGTGATCGTACCGTACACATCCCTGAGTTTCGATTCAGCGTCACGTTTGACCACTTGGAGTTCGTCGCGTTCGGCTTTCGAGAGGCCCGCAAGTGAGGGCATATGGCGATCGGTGACGATGAGCAGGTGCCCTTCCGCGAGCGGCGCGGTGTCGAGAACGACTGAGAACGATTCAGTTCGGAAGATGACCTCATCGCCATTTTCGGCGTGAAACAAATGCTCCCAAACGGGCGATCGCCCCTCCGCCAACAGGACGCAGAAAGGGCAATCGAGAGTCCCGTCAAAGATGACCATGTGACACCACCCTAATGAGGATATCGGCCGTCCGACTTCGATCTGCACTTGTCGATAGTTACTCTGATACGGGGCGATGCGACCTCAGGAATAGTACTCAGATTGCCACCTTGAGATGGCTCGGGGGATATATTTGTCACTTCCCCGGCAGCTGAATTGCGATGACGCAAATGATGGCAACGCCGTCGGACGGCGCCGACCAAGGCCACCATCAGGCCGTCCACAGGATAAACAAGGGGCTATAGCACTTCGGGTAAGCATTCACGTTGTCCGCACGGGGCAGGGCCGAAGCGTTCTCATGTTGTAAGACCGTGAGCTGGGCGTGTGTGATCCGCGGCCTGTCTGGAGGGGCAGGGTGCGCATCACTCGTTCGATCGCGTCCAACGCCTGCCGGGCCGGACACGTCTGGGGCAACGGGGTAGGCGTCAGACCCTCGCACGCCGTCCGGGTCGGTGACGAGGTCCGACTGCGGCACGAGGGCCACGAACGCATAGTGTCGTCTGCCGGATCATCACCGAGCGCGTCGGCGCCACTGCGGCCCGCCCCCGGAAGGCTGCCGGCGCCGTCACCGCAAGCGACCGAGACCAGGCATGGATGAAACCCGCACGGTGCGGATGTTGAACCCTTCGCACGCGAGTCGGCCGACCTAGGGACGGATGCCATGCCTCTTGAGGGTGAGTACGAACCCAGCACCTCGCAGTGGGTGCGTGAGCAAGTGGAGCTGTACGAGAGCTCCGGCGGTACCAAGGGCACGACCTTGATGGACACGGGATTGCCCGTCGTTGTGCTGACCAACCTGGGCGCCGCGAGCGGCAAGATCCGCAAGACGCCACTGATGCGTGTCGAACACGAAGGCCGATACGCCGTGGTCGCCTCGCAGGGCGGCGCTCCCAAGCACCCCGTCTGGTACTTCAACCTCAAGGCCGAGCCCCGTGTGGAGCTTCAGGACGGCCCGGTCAAGCAGGACATGAGGGCCCGTGAAGTGACTGGCGCGGAGAAGGCCGAGTGGTGGCAGCGTGCGGTGGCGGCGTATCCGCCGTATGCCGACTACCAGAAGAAGACGGATCGGGAGATCCCGGTGTTCGTGCTGGAGCCGGTCGAAGTCTGACCGCAGGGAAAGCCTGCCCCACTGGACGCGTGCCACCGCGTCCACCAGCACCTGTGAGTCCCGCCGCGCTCGTCCTCGCGGCGGGACTCGTGCGTGCCTCTTGCGGCGGGTTCTCACGGGCGGCGCCACCTTGGTGATCGCTCCGTTCGACGCCCTTTGATTAACCGGGACAAGCCTGAATCGTCTACTTGGCGCCGCGTCCGGTGGCACGCCAGTCCAGCCCGTGCTCGAGGGCCAGAGGGAGGCCCAGCATCCACGCGGCCGTCGGTCCCCGGACATATCGTGATCCAATGGCTTTATCCGATCTCGATCGCGAGATGGTCCTGGCGGCTATCGAGGAGTACGACCAGCTGGGCCGCGACGCCTTCCTGCAGCGGTACGGCTACCGAGAAGCACGCGACTACTTCATCATCCGCAACGGCCGCCGCTACGACTCCAAGGCCATCGCCGGCGTGGCACACCGCGGTGTCGACGGGCATCCGCTTCGCGCTTCGGAGTTCTCCGGAGGGGCCGCAACGGTCGGCAGGGCCCTCGGCCACCTGGGATTCCTCGTCACTTCGCGCGAAGACGCGTCGCCTGCCTCGGCATTCCTCGAAATGCTCAGAAATCTCGACACCGCCGTCTCGAACGGCCGCCCTAAACGGCACCAGCCGCTCACCTTGCTGTGGGCCCTCGGCCGCGCCGCACACCGAGCGGAACGTCTTGTCCCTTGGGATGCCACACGCGCCGAGATCAGCGCACTCATCAGAGAGTTCGGCCTGCCGGGCGACCGCCCCACTCCTGAATACCCGGTCTTGAAGCTCACGCACTTCGGGTTATGGACGCTGCCCGACCACCCGGAACCGCCTCGCCCCAGCGGCAGCCCACCGCTGGCGTGGATGAGCCGAACCCAGCCGGTCTCCGGTCTACGCGAGTGGGTGTACGACCTGGTGAGAAAGGACCAGGCGGTACGGTCTCAAGCGAGCGCGTACCTCTTGAGCACGTACTTCCCAGACGTGGATCAGAACGCGTTGCTCGTACGCGTCGGTCTGAGCGACCTCGACAATGAGCCACTCCCGCCGCACGACGACCTACGTACGCCGGAACGCCGCCCGGCCACGGTCAAGAGGATCGTCCGGGACAGCGCGCTCTCACTGCTGATCAAGACGCTGCACGATCAGACCTGCCAGATGTGCGGGGTCCGGCTGCTGCTCCCTAACGGACCGTACGCCGAGGGTGCGCATATCCGCCCGCTCGGCAGCCCGCACGACGGCTACGACGTGATCGGCAATCTCCTCTGCCTCTGCCCCAACGACCATGTGCTCTTCGACCAGGGCGCAATCATCGTCCAGGACGACCTCACGGTGATCAACCGGCTCACCGGCGAGTCGAGGGGCCGCTTGCGCACCGTTCCCGGGCACGACGTCGATCCGCAGTATCTGACGTACCACCGCAGTTTGTACTGACTCATAACACGTGCTCAGCCGACGATCGGAGTTGTCGGATCTCTCAGCCACGAGTCTCCTGCGACGAACCCAACAGTCGCGGCCGAGGTGAGGCACGAACATAAGCTGGCCTCGCCCGAGATGATCAGCACCCACATACGTTCGGCCACCTCGCGGCGCCACGGGCCGGCGTATGACTCGCGAGGAGACGACGCCTGGTCCCTGCGGCGGATTCGATAGACGCCGCCGCAGGCCAGGAGCTCGTAAACGATCGTGGTGCACGAGCAGGTGTATTCGAGGATCCGAGAGCGGGACGGGTTGTCCGTGGTCCACTCCAGGAGAGTCTTCGGGCCGTCTGTCCGGTGAGGTGGGTGCGGAGCGAGTCCAGGGCACGGCCATGTCTTCGTCACCAGACTTGTGGGTGGGGCCAGGACGTCAGCCGCTCGCATCGAGTCCGCCATGGCCTCAACGCGCCTCATCCAGTCCTCCAGGCTGCTGCCCGATCTTCAGCAGGGCCCAGACGATCTTCCCGCCGGTGCTCGGCCATCGACAACCCCACTCTGCGGCTGTCTTGTCGACCACCTGCAGCCCTCGTCCGCCCACCTCCGAGGCGCTGGGATGACCGATTCTCGGCGGCTTAAGGCTGGGATCCCACACCTCTATGACCACGTCATTGGCCGTCCGGTGGAGGGCGATCCACACGTGCCGATCACACCCGGCGAGCATCCCGAACGTCTCGATCTCTGCTTCCGGAGCAATTTCGCATAGTTCGACGGCTTTTATGCCATTGGTCACCAGCTCGCTACCGATGAGCCGGGCGTCGTCGATCAGCTCCTCGCATCCCCAGCTCTCCAGTACCAGCGCGACATACCTACGCGCGATCGACACAGATACCGGAAAAGCCGGCAGCTCAATGCAGTTGTGTTGATTCGCACCTTTCTTCGCCGCCCCATTAATATCGTGACCTCGACAACGGCCGCGTGAATCCACACCCGCTGAGGCCGGCGATGCCTGTATGTCCCGTTCATGCCCCGCACCGCCTTCCGCCTGCCGATCAAGCTCCGGATGTACGAGCCGGGCGACCTCTCTACGAGCTGAGCAGTGCGCGTCCATCTCGCCGACCACCTCCGCATGGGACTGGAAATCCGTTCACCGCACGCGACGGAAGCCCTGTCTTTCGTTGCTGCGTGGAACCCAAGCATGAGCAATATCGGCGAACAGCAGAGCCTCCACCTCACGAAACTGGACGACAAAAGGAGGCGCAAAGCCTGTATTATCTGTCACGCACCTGTCGTTCTATTACTGCAGCCCGGGATATTCCATGGGCGACTGGCATGATGATCGGAGGGCAGGGTGGATACCGACAACAGCGATCAGATGTCACCTCGGGCGCGCTTCGCTTCCGACCTGGAGCGCTACCGGAAGAAGGCGAAGCTTTCTCAAATATCACTAAGCGTCCGGATGCGATGTCATACCTCTCTTATCAGCCATGTCGAACGAGGGCGCCGTACGCCGACACTGGAGTTCGCCGAAGCGGCCGATCAGGCTTTCGACCTTGACGGGCATTTCGCAAAGCTATATAGGCAAATAACCCATTCACCCGCCCTCGGTTGGTTTGCACGCTGGGTGGAGGAGATAGAGCCGCAGGCGGTCATCCTTCAGTCGTGGGATCCGCTCCTGGTACCCGGACTACTCCAGACCCCGGAGTACGCGCGAGCGATCTTCTCCACGACGTCCCCTCCCGACCGGGCAGAGGAACGGGTTCAGGCTCGTACGCGACGCATGCAGATCTTCGACAGTCCCACCCCGCCGGTCTTCCTGGCATTGATCGAAGACAGCGTGCTGCATCGTCCGATCGGAGGGTCAGAGATCCTCTTGAACCAGCTTCGCCACCTGCAAGAGCTCTCACGGCATCCACGAATCACTGTCCAGCTAGTGCCTACCGCTGCTGGTTGCGTGGCTGGCACGATGAGCGCGTTCGCGCTGGCACGTCTCCGCGACGGCTCTGAGGTTGTCTCAGCCGACTCGGTCCTGTCTGGCCATGTCACCGGCGATCACGATGCAGTCGCGCAACTCAAGGTGAGATATGACAACATCAGAGCGGACGCACTTCCACATACAGTGTCGCAACAGGCTATAGAGGATGCGATAAAGAAATGGGCGAACTGAACCTTGACAAGGCGGAGTGGCGCAAGGCGACCGCCAGCGGCGACAACGGCCAATGCGTTGAAGTGGCAACCAATCTGCCCAACGTCGTAGCGGTGCGCGACAGCAAGAACCCCACCGGGCCTTCCTTGATCTTCACGCGCGATGAGTGGGCTGCGTTCCTACACGGAGCGGCCCACGGCGAGTTCGACCTCTGATCTTTAGAAGGCCCTCACAGGTTCACGGTTTGTTGCGCGGAGGCGGCATCGGCATAGCGGGGCGCTGCCCGACGGTTGCGGCCTTTGGGGCAGCGCTGCTCAGGGCTTGTCGACCGTCACCTGGCACGCGCCGTACGGGCCGCTGCTCTTCACCTCCCGCACCACCTGGCCGTCGATCTTAATACGGCGGGTGCCGATGCTATGCACCCACAGGTACAGGTACGGCCGGCTCCCGTCCTAGTAGCCGATCAATCCCCGGCCGCCGTCTCCAGCACGAAGACGGGGATCACGCGATCGGTCTTCTCCTGGTATTCGGCGTACGGCGGATACGCGGCGACCGCGCGCTCCCACCACTCGGCCTTCTCGTCTCCAGTGATCTCACGGGTCGTCATGTCCTGACATACGGACCCGTCCTGGAGTTCCACGTGCGGGTCGGCCTTGAGGTTGAAGTACCAGACCGGGTGACTCGGGAAACCGCCCTTCGAGGCCACGGCCGCGTACCGTCCCTCTTGCTCCACACGCATCAGCGGGATCTTGCGGATCTTGCCGCTCTTCGCGCCGCGCGTCGTGAGAATGACGACGGGCAGTCCCGTGTCCCAGAGCGTCGTCCCCTGCGTGCCGTCCGAGCTCTCATACAGCTCGACCTGTTCGCGCACCCACTGCGCCGGACTCGGCTCGTACTCGCCCTCAAGAGGCATCGCGTCCATCCCATCCTCGCCTACGGATGAAGTTGCACAGTTCAACACCACCGCGCGAATTCATCCTCACCACGCTGCCAGCAAGTGTCCCGCCCGTGTGGGAGAGGCTCGGCCAATAAGAAGCGGGATAGAACATAGGCCGCCACGAGCATGGGCCTGGGCGAAACTGAGCTGGTACGTTGAACATGCGCGAAGGCAGTGAGGACACCGTGGGCGGGAAGTCACGTACGCGACTAGAGATACGATCCCTCCTCCTTGGGCTGGTCTTCGGATTTGGCACGAACTTAGTGACCGCCAACCCGGAAACCTGGCCGCAGCCACTACCACTCGTCGACCGCTATGCGCCTGCGTGGCTGGTCCTCGGCGTCTCTGCCGCTCTTGGCTACGAAGCGATCGGGCGTCTGCGGGAGAAGCGGCGCATCATGTGGCAAGGGCCGGGCAGCCCATATGCCGGCCTTTCCCCTTTCACGGTTGATCGTGCCAAGGTCTTCTTCGGCCGCGACATCGAGGTTGCCCGGATTATTTCGAGACTCACCAGATCGGGCATAGATCCGTCGTGGCGGCTCATACCGCTAGTGGGTCCTTCCGGCAGCGGAAAGTCCTCCCTGATCCATGCAGGGCTCCTGCCGCGCCTTTCATCCCGTTGGTCCGTCCTGGGGACGATCCACCCCGGCTCCAGCCCGTTTACAGCACTCGCCGAATGCCTGACACGAAAAGAGCCCACGCCTGGACTTCCCCACGCTCAGGTTGTCGCCCGTACGGCCCGGCTCCTACGCGAAGAGGCAAGCCGGCTCGACGCCGAGCTGACAGCCGCGCCCCGGCTCGACGCTCTGCTCTCTGCCCTCGCGGCCTCCCGCGATCGGGGTGACCGGACCCTCCTTGTGATCGACCAGTTCGAAGAGCTGGTAACGCTCACTTCCCCGCCAGAGCGAAGCTTGTTCTTGAGCCTGCTCTATGCGGCCTTGTCCTCCGACCTGTCACTTCACATCGTGGCAGCCCTCAGGCCGGAGGCCCTCTCGGAATTCGACCAGCACGAGCATGGCCCTCTCTTCGTCCGGCCCTTCAGCATCAATCCACTGGATGATCAGAAGCTCCGCGAAATCGTCGTCAAGCCGGCCGCGGCGGCCGGATTGGTGATTGAGGATGAGGTGCTCGATCAGATGCTCGCTGAGGCCACGGTAGGCGACGCCCTGCCGCTGCTCAGCCATCTTCTTGAGCGACTCCATACAGATTGCGGGCAGGACGGTGTCGTCACGGCCGATGCGTTCAACCGAGCCGGGCGAGTGGTTGGCGCCATAGCCAGGCACGCCGAAGAGGTACACCAAGGGCTACGTGTCGTCTACAGCGACGAGGAGATAGACAGGACATTGCTTCGCTTCGTCATCTGGGGCGACCGCGAGCCTGTACGCCAGTCGGTGGCACGGCAAGACCTCAGCGAGACCTCCCAGCGCGTGGCAGAGGAGTTCCGCGCTGCCCGCCTGATCGTGGACGTCGACAACGGCAGCCGCCTCGATCTAGCGCACGACGCCCTGATCCGGCAGTGGGACTATTTCCAGCGCCTCATCGCAGGCTCCGCTGACGAGCTGCGACGCTTGAAGATCCTCGGGCTGCGAGCAGAGGAGTGGGTGACGTCGGGAAGATCGCGGGACTATCTCTTGCGCGGGCAAGTGCTGAGCGAGAGTACCGAGCTCCTCAGCATCTTTCCTGAGTCAAAAACGGTCCGGGATTACCTCGAAGCCTCGCATGACGACGCGAAGATCGACGTATCTCTGCAGGCAACCGTCGTCGCCGAACGAGCTCAGGCCATTCGGGACCAGGACCGCTTGCTCGCCATCGCACTGGCCAAGGCAGCCGTGGAGGAGTTGTCCCCGTCAGAGGAAGCAGTGCTGGCCTTGTGGGGCCTGATGGCCCGCCCCACCCTCACCCGTATTCCGATCGGCCACAGCGACAGCATCCTCTCGCTCGCATGGCTTCCTGACGGATCAGGGCTGATATCCATTTCTCGCGACGCGTCCATCTGCTCATGGGACCTTCATGGAAACCGCATCAAGTACGACACACTTCCGCACGACAAAGCGGGCGGGCAGCTCCAAGACGCCAAATTGTCCAGGAACGGCTCACGGGCCATCACGGAGCTTGAGGACCATTCTTCGTCGCTCTGGGACATGGAGAGCATCCGCGAACTCGGTCATAGCGCACTAGACCCGCTCACGTCGATGGACTTGGAGAAGTGTGAGTGGTCCCCTGATGGGAATCTCCTCGCCGGTCAGGTCGGGTACAAGGACATCCTCATCTGGACTGTCCGCTCCACCGCCCCCGAAGACGGCAAGCTACCGGGCCGGACCATCCCGGCTCCATACGCCCAGCGCCTCGCCTGGGCTCCAGACCAGTCAAGACTCGCCATTCTCAGCGACGAACAACTTCTGTTGATCGATCCCTCGGCCGACCAGGAAACGCTGAGCGTCAGCGTGGACCGGCCCTGCGACATCGTCGCATGGAGCCCAGACAGCCGATCGCTTCTCGTGGCCGAGCGTCCCAAAAGGCGCCGCAACATGCGTGTCAGGATCATCGCGGCGGACACCAGCCACGACGTCCATTCGTGGTGGTCCAAACCCGCGAGCGCCGTCGCGTGGTCACCTGACGGCTGCTTCCTCGCAGTCGCCGTACAGCCACGCCATATGAACCTGTCAATGGCGGAGCTCGAGCGCATGTCCGACGACGACCCCGGTCAGCTCATGGAAGGTTTCATTGAGCTCTGGGACGTCGAAGGTAACGTCCTCCGGCGCAAGCCCATGGAGGATGAACACTTCACGTCTCTCTCCTGGTCTCCCGATAGCCGTCTCCTCGCGTTCTGCACGGAGTTCGGAAGCAAGGCAGCCATCTGGGATATCGGCAACGACGAGATCTTCCCGACCTTGAGCACCCGGATAAGGGCAGCGTCATGGTCACCCGACCACTCCCGAGCAATCGTCGCGTGGGGACTCGACCCAGGCCAGGTCTACCTCGCATCCGGCTCACCCGACCAAGACTCCCTGGACGTGCAGCAACTCGCCGGCGACGGGGACGTCGACCGCCGACAGATCACCTGGGCCTCCGACTCCAAAAGGGTGGCGCTGGCCCGAGACAGCATCGAGATCTGGAACAGCCACACCGGGCGCTGCGAGGGCCGCCTGAACTATGAACCGTCAATGTTGAGCGAAATGGCCTGGTCCCCCGACGGGCGATACCTAGCGGCCTCGAGTCATGACTGGTGGCTGGCAGAAGACAGTCAGGTCACGGTCTGGGACGTGGACACTGGGCGACCGGCGGCAACGATGACGCGGGCCGACCCCCATTTCGGTGCTGTCACCTGGTCACCGGACGGTTCACGGATTGCAGGATGCGACGGCGCCGATACCGTCCGCATCTGGGCCGCCCACACAGGCGACACCGCTCTATCGATCGAATGCGCGCCGCAGCGCGCAACCGCCTTGGCATGGTCGCCCCACGGTGGGCTGCTCGCCGTCGGCGCTGAAGATGGTCAGACCCGTCTCTGGGACACGCAGACCGGTGACCTCAGGCACAGCTGCCTCGGTCACGAATCTGCCGTAGAACTGCTCGCATGGTCATCCACAGGCGCTTTCCTCGTAACCGCAGCCGACACCACGGTTCGCCTTTGGTCTCCGGCCACAGGGAAGGCGTTAGCGATTCTGGACGCCAATGCGAGCGTTTTTCTCGATCTCACCTGGTCTCCTGACGAACGACGGATCACCCTCATCGCTGGAGATAACACGATCCGCACATGGACAATGCCTGATGACACTGAGTCGCTCTTGCACCAGGCCAGCGGTTTCCTCTTGCCTACGCTCATCCCTCAAGACCGCAGTCGGTACGGCCTCCCGTGACTATTGCTCCCTGATACTTCGCGGCGGGCAGCGATGCCATCCCTGGCAGCGCAGCGACCCCTCGGCGCCACCCACTGCTTCTGTCCGTCACGCACCGACTCGACATCGCAACGCCTTCCGGTGCACCCCATGCGGCCTCCATGACCTGCCTCCGCCTTCGCCAGCACGAGTTCGCACAGCGCCTGAGCTCGGCGTCCTGAGAACCGACATCAGTACGACGCGGCGATCCGCCAGCCTTCCTCGGGCATATCCACTAGCAGAAACGATCTTCGGGCTGCACAATTCCGTACGTGAAGGCATATGTCGGAGTCACTGACGGCGACTGGTATCGCTTCCTGGCGGCGCGCCCAGCGATTACAGAGGCCAACTTCTGGCGTCCCTCGGGCAGCACGAGCTTCCGCGCGCTGCGTCCCGGCGAGCCGTTCTTCTTCAAAACTCATCATCCGAGCAGGCACCCGGTCGGAGACTTCCCGTACGACCGGGTGATCGGCGGCGGCATTTTCGAGTCCTTCGAGCCGCTTCCCCTGTCCGAGGCGTGGAAGATCTTCGGTGAGGCCAACGGCGCCGACAGCCGGGAGCAGATGAAGGAGAGGATCAGCAAGTATCGTCAACGCCCCATAGCCGCGAGCGAGGACCCGGTCATCGGCTGCGTCCTGCTTCGGGACACTCGATTCTTCGATACTCCAGCGGACCCACCTCCTGACTTCGCCCCTAACATCGTTCAGGGCAAGGGCTACGACATGTCCGCCGGTTCCTATACCGGCTACTTCACCGACCTCGTGGCCCGCCTGCTCGGAGACGGCGCTGCCGACGTGTCACAGCCGTGGCGGCGCGAGGGCCCCGTCTTCGGGGATCCCCGCCTGGCCCCCCGGCGTCTTGGCCAGCGCGCCTTCAGGGCTGTGGTCCTCAACGCCTATGGGGGACGCTGCGCCATCACCGGCTCGACGATCCGCCCGGTGCTGCAAGCAGCCCATATTCGCCCGGTCACACGCGGAGGCGAGCACCGTCTGGACAACGGCATTCTGCTGCGTTCGGACGTGCACACCTTATTCGATCAGGGATATCTCGCGATCGATACGGACCACCGGCTGCTGGTCAGCCCGCGTTTACGCGAAGAGTTCGGGGTCGGCGACGAGGTCTACCGGCACGCAGGGAGCACGGTCACCATGCTTACCAACGCAGCCGACCGACCCAGCCAGGAATTTCTGGAATGGCATCTGAATGAGGTGTTTCTCGCAGCACCCAAGTCTACAAGGGATGTACCTAACTGATTCACTGTTACGGCTATAGGCAAGGCTAGCCAGACACTGGAATCGTCTGTGACACATTCGGACGATGGCATCGATGTGGGTCGGGCTTGTGTTGAGGATCCCGGCTAACGCTGATCGACACGAGCGCTGGCATCGGACTGAGTCATCTGCCGGATGGCGGGCCATCAGGTTTGCACTTGAACATCTCGGCGAACCGCCGCTGAGCGATTTCCATGAGCTGAACGAGGTCGTGGTCCTGATCTCGTGCAGAATTCTTCTTGACGGTGATAGCGATGAGCGAGTTGTTGGATCCGCAGCGGAACCAGGCTTCCACCGTCCGGTACGGATTGGCCCGCACCTCGAAGTCAGCGATCAAACCCTTACCCAGTTCCTTGGGAAGTTCGCTCGGATTGCTCTTCTCCGCCCATCCGAGGTATTGCTCGATGGTTCTCCGGGAGCCTGAGACCTCGTAACGTGTGATGAACAGGCTCTGCTCTTCGTTCGAGATGCCGCAGTCATACGCGACAGGGTCGCGTTTGTCACCACTCGTCTTGTATGAACCGGCGTATCCCGTCAAGTCGGCCACCGCCGTCTGCGGGATGAAATAGCAGAGGTAGGGAGGCTGGTCGGCCACGGACCCCCGTACGGGCCGAGAATTAGGCGTCGGAGAGGCCACGGGTTTGTCCGGCGTGCACCCAGCGATCACCGTGAGGGCGACAGCCGCGCAGAGCCCTACTAGGCGCCTACTCATTTGATCGCAGCCTTGACATCGTCACGGAATTCCTTGGCCCCTATAGAGGCACTCTGCTGTGCTTCCTTGAAATTGGCCGGCACCGTGGTTTTGTCAGTTAGCCAGCTCATGAACCTTTCGTATTCGTCCTTGTTCATGTCGCGCGGATCCTTCACCCGCGGCGGGTCGCCGGTCACGAAGGATCCCTTGAGATCCTGGTGGTCATAAGCTCCATGAGCCACAGCGGACGATGCGAGCATCTGTTTCACCAACTCTTGGGCGGCTATGTCATTCGAGGCGGCATCACCGAAGGCCTTGACCGCCTTTCCACCAGCATGGCCGCTCTGCTCCGCGAGCCAGTCCCCGGCCTTCGTGTAGCCGTCCTGGACGAAGGTCTCGTAGATGCTGCTGGCCGCCTTGAGGCCCACCTTGCCAACTTTGTCGGCGAAGGGGATTGGGACGAGGCCGATCCCGTCCTGGATCATCTTCCGCAACTCCTCGTCCGCGGCGTCCGCCTCCTTGCCTCGGCCGACGAGTGCCATCCGGCGTGCCTCCACCAGATGCCCCAGCGCTGTGGAGTTGAGCGCAATCACATTGTTCAGCTTCTTCCCGTCCCCCATGGCCAACCCTTGATCGACCTTGCCCCTCATGTCCGCGATCTCCCCGCGAAGCAGGGCCTGGTAACCCTTGTCGTCGGAGGCCACATCGAGCATGGCGAGATCGAGGTCGGCCGGGCTGAAGCGCGCCGTATTCTTCCCCTCGACATTTCCCGTGAGCTCGTCGTCGGCTGGCCGCTGCTGGTTCCAGAAGTAGGAGAACACGACGTCGTCGGAGTGCTCAGCCAGGATGCGGCCCATGTTGTCGCGGATGCCGGAGAGCCGATCGAGTTCCGACGGGTTCTTAATCTCGATATCCCCGGCGTCGTTGAACGACACCTGCGGCTTCACCTCGTCGGCGAGTATTTGGGTGGCTCTGGCGGCCAGTCGCTTGGAGTCGGCATCGGTGCCCTTCATGGCGGCTTCCATGGCCTCACCCAGCGATTCGCCGCGATCGCCCATCTCCCACTGCGGGCGCCGGTCGCTCATCAGGTACTTCAGCAAGTCCTTGTCGTCGAGCAGGGTCTGGGCGCGCTCACGCGACGTGCTCGCGACCGTCATCAACGCGGCGATTGGGTCAGCGGCGCCGATGGCGGTGGAGCCCTGGAACGGCAGCGTGTCGATGGGAGCGGGCAGGTTGTAGGCGTCGGTGTCCTTGGGCAGGAATCGTGCGCGATGCTCTTTCAGGTAATCGCGGTCCCAGCGGATCATGTCCTGGCCGATGGTCTTCATGAACCACTCGCTGTAGGCCTGTTTCGGCGCCGCCGCGAGGATCTGGCCGAGTGACCAATATCCGGGGTTCGTTAGCCCGCCCATGTCAGGAGCCGCTATCTCCGCGCGTCCCTGCTGCTTCAGCTCCTCCGCAAATTTCCGGCCGACATGCACGTTCTTGGTCACGTCGGTGGCTGTGGCGAGCGCCTTGCTCAGCATGGACAGGACGTCACGGTTCTGCCGCCGGATGGCCTCCGCCGAATCGCGATCGGCGTTGAGCGCCTTGCGCACCTGGGTCCCCATGGCGGCGGGGATCGTGAGGAGACCCCGCGGGCCGAGTTGCTCGATGAGGGCGGTGGCGAACTGCGGGTCAGACAGCCGCCACTTGTAAGCGGCGAGCTTCTGCAGCGCGCTCGCGTCCCCGCGTGCGGTGGCGGCGAACAGTGGAGCCGCCAGCGCCGCCTCGGCACGTACCTTGGCCGGGATCATTCTCGACTCGTCGATCCGGGTCAGCCCAGGAGCGACGACCGCGCCGGGGAGCGGGTTGCCGAACACGTCTACGTCGACCTTCTCGGCCTCGTACGCGAGATCGCGCCGCCGGTAGAGGTCGGGCGCCTGCTCGGTCAGCCACTGCCCTATCCGGCCGATCGCCGCCACCCCGGGGTGCGTGAGTTCGACCTCGTTCAGAATGGCCCGAAGCTGGGCGGCACATTCGGCCAGACCTTTTCCCGCATTTTGTACGCCGGATCCGAGCTGGTGCATTTCTTTGGGGTCAATCGAGGAGAAAGTCATTCGTCTCTCGGCCCCATCGCAGTCAGATTGGAGATCGTTTCGTCGAGATGCTCGATGACCCCGCGAAGCCCCCGCCACAGCTCCGCACGCTGATGAGTCAGGTCAGCGCCGAATCTGTCGGCGACCGGCCCCGTCCACGTGCGTCCGCTCGACATTTGCAGCAGCGGCCGGTCCAGGGAATGCCAGTGCTGGTCCGAAATTTCCTGCGCGCGGCGCAACGCGTTCATCAACTCGGCACGAGTAGCCATGAAGACCTCCCACCGAAGTGGTACGCAAGCCGCACCCCTCAAGTCTCAAATTCGCTCCGATTCACTTTGCCACGCCGCCATTCCCGGCGTCATGCCGCCGGGCGGAAACGGTATTCCTGTCAGCCGAGCCGTCGATCTAGACCGCCAGGGCTTGCCTTGTCTTCGGGGTGGGGAGGAGACGGGAACATCCCAACTGACCGCCACGGCCAGGAACCGATCCCGCCGAAGTAGGCCCGCGATCACGATCGTCCAGGGACCGGATTGACTCTCGGGTTACCGGAGGTCCGATGGTGGTGTGGTGGACGACGACAAGTTGATGACAATCGGCCGGTTCGCCCGGCTGACCGGGTTGTCGGTCGGCACGCTGCGGCACTACGACGAGGTCGGCCTGCTGTCGCCGGCATCGGTGGATCCCGCCACCGGGTACCGCCGGTACCGCATGGCGCAGGCCGAGCGGGCACGGCAGATCCGCATGCTGCGATGGGACGACCTGCCGATCGAGGAGATCCGCCAGGTCATCGACGACCCAACCGGAGCCACGACCCGCCAAGTCCTGGCCCGGCACCAGCGCCGCCTGCAACGTCAGCACGATCTGCTGACCGCCAGGATCGGCGACATCATCCGCTTCCTGCAGGAAGGAATCACGATGCCCATAGTCCAGGCCGGTTGCCGGCCCGTCCAGATCAAGATCGCCGTTGACGACCTCGACGCTGCGGTCGCGTTCTACGTCAAGGCGTTCGACTTCCGCTACGACGTGGCTCGGCGCACTCAGGAAGCGGATTACTCCGCGTTCCTGTTCGGCACATACGGTCAGGACGACTTCTTCCTGGTACACCTCATCGCCGGCCAGGAGCGCATGGACCAGCCCGGCACGTCGACGTTCGGGCTGCTGACCGCGGACATCGACACGTACCACGCCCGCGCCATCGACGCCGGCGCAACCGAGGCCGTTGCCCCGCACGACGCCGAAGGAATGCCCCGCTGCTCGGCGATCCGTGACCCCAGCGGCAACTGGATCTGGCTCGACCAGGCCTGACCCATGGGATCAGCCTCCTGCCCCGAAGCCTCGGGGGCGCGGGCAGGCGCGCACACTACGTGGTAGACCTTGTCCAGCAACTGCACGGAGTCGCGCCGACGAGTTTCGGGTGGCCAGTAGACCGAGAGATCGGGAGAATCGGCTGCCGTGAGGATGGGCATCTACGGTTTCGAGCCGACCTTCCTGGTCGGGATCGCCGCGATCCGCGAAGAACACGGATCGCGGCTGGCTGCGCTTGCCGGGCGTCGTCTGACAGGGTTTGCGGTCGTACGTTTCGCCGAGGATGGGGATTGGTTCGCCGAGTGCCCGGTCGTCCTGGACTTCGACGGCATGCGGGTAGAGATCTGCCACTGGAAGCTCGACGAGCTGTCGATCGGCTGGGACGCTATAGACGTCACAGCGGCGATCACAGGCTGGGAGTGGCTGGAGTTGACGCCTGAGTGGTCGTGCTCCGACGAACGACTGGAGTCGTTCGTCGGTCAGGAACTGTCCCAGGTCGCTCTGCTCGAGTGGCGACCTTCAAGCCTCGACCTGGCGGACGGCACCGTTGCCGTGGAGTTCGTCTTCGATAGCAGTCGCTTCCAGATCGTCAACAGTCTCGACGAGAACGGCATCGACGTCGGCGAAACTCATCCGGATTTCGTGCGACATCGGCTGAAATGTTGAGTTTGATCAACATGGCTTGGGGTTGATCTCGATAATCGGCAGCAGCGTCGTCGGCGCGGGCACCCACACCCCGAGTTCGATCAGGGCACACGGACCGTGCTGGCCACCGCCAAGCGCATTGGCGACGCCGGCAGCGAGTTGCGGGCCCTCCACGTGTTCGGCCGGGTGCTGTTCGCGAGCAACCGGCTCAAAGAAGCCGGGGAGCAGTTAAGGATTGTGCAAGAGCTCTCGGTCGAGCGCACGGAGAAGGTCGTCACCGATGACGTGATGAAGGCACTGGTCGTCGTAGTAGGCCAGCAGCACCGCGCCAACGACGAGGGCCTGTTCTTCCGCCGCTTCCGCACGGATAAGGCCACCCCGCATGAGATCGCCGAGCAAACTGTCAGCACCTTCTTCAAACAGCGCGCGGCCACCCCGTAGTCACCGTGCCTGACCGGTAAGGATCTGCATCCACAGCGTCCGTGCAGCGCAAGCGGACATCCAGGCACTTTCAAGGACGTCCGCGGGCTCATCGAACGGGTAATGCCGTACGAACCACAGGCCGCCGGCCGTGCAGAGCTCGAACATCGGGTACCTACACGCGCACGTATGACCGCGAACCCGCAAGCGATCAGCGCGGGGCCGGACCGGCGTCCACTCCACTTCGACGGCCCCTGCCTGCGGAGCCGCCACATGCGGACCGTGATAGTCAAACTGCGGAGGCAGACAGCTCATGACCTCACCGCCATCCGAGTCTGATCCTGCAGCAACGACACGAAAGTCTCCGCATCGTCCGCACTCACCGTCTGCCGCAAACCCCTGTCGATATCGGCATCCCTGAGACGGACACCACGCAAGGTCGCGTAGAACACACCCGCATCGCTACAGAACAGCGACCAAGCCGGGAACGCCGCTCGAAGAACGTCAAGGTCGTAGCGCTCGTGAGAACCCTGTTCAGGTGACATGCGACGACCGTAGAAACCGTAGCGTAAGCGAAGAGACACACTCTGTATCCCTTCGCTCCTGTCAGATCATCAGGCCGATATGGTCCGCGAGTTCCCGTGCCTGCGGCCGTAGAGCGGCCGGGCCCGTCTCGCACAGGTCAAGGGTCATCCGGCGCGCGTAGCCGTTGTAGCGGATGGTCTCCGGTGCAGCTTGGTGCGCGAGCTGCAGCGTACCGAGGACCGCCGCGTGATCTCGCTGCAGCAAGTGGGCGCGGGCCACCTCGATCAGATGCCGACCACGTCGCGGACGGGACGGGATAGGTACGGACTCGGCATGGTCGCTCTGCCGCGCCGACTCCCCACCCTGATGGAGCTCAACCGCGATGGTGACGGCGTGTGGACGCATGATCACCCGTGAGAACGAGGTCCACGGCTGGTAATAATCGTCAGGGAGCCGATCCGCGACCCGCGCCGCCTCATCCCAATGCCGCCACGCATCACCAATGTCGCCGGTACGTGCCGCGGTGAACGCCAGCTCGAACAACAACGCCCCCCACATGGCGAGCAGGTCCGTGCCCGGGTCGTCCATGTGCGACCCGATGGCCGCCATTCCCTGCCTGTTGATCTCATGCGCGGTGTCGAAATCGGCGGCCTCCCGATGCACCTGAACAAGGAACCACAACGCACACGACAACGCCAGCGGATCCTCTGACTCCCGCGCGGCGGCCAGCGCCCGGTCGGCCACCCGCCACAACAGGTCCGACGCGGGCTGGTAAGCGACGAACATCTGAGTCAGACCATAGGTCTCCGCGAGCAGCGCCTGAGCGGTGCGCCGGTGCTCACCTCGGTACATCCAGGCGGCCAGCTGGGCATCGCGAATCAGGTCGGGCAGCAAATCACCGAGGGCAGTGCGGTGATCGGGAGAGGCATGCCTGATCCGCCACGCCGCATCGAGTCGTGCCCGAAGGCTGGTGAGCGGCTGCACGGTGCCGCGCGGCTGGATCGGTACGGCGTTGACGGCCTCCCGGACAGCGCTCAGCGCCGGATGGCCGGAACCGGTGAACATCCGCATAGGTATGGACTGGTCGCCGGTGAGCTCGCTCAGGTCGCGAACGCGCAAGGCCTCAGCGAGCTGCAGCAGGATCGGCAGCCGGGGATTCTGCTGACGCCGGCCATGCTCGACTGCCTTCAGCCAACTCTCGGACTTGCCGACCAGGCCGGCGAGGACTTCACGGGTCATGCCGCGACGCTCACGCAGATATTGAATGCGCTGGCCGATAGTGCGTACCGGTTCACTGGAACCGTTGGCGTCGTCCACAGCCTGCCTCCCGGAAGGTGACATTCTCAGGCTACGATGCACCTCCTTGTGCCTGCCAGCGAACGACTGACGTGCATGTCCTGGAACAGGACAATAGGG
Source organism: Nonomuraea sp. NPDC049750 (assembly GCF_040659625.1). Classification (NCBI taxonomy): domain Bacteria; kingdom Bacillati; phylum Actinomycetota; class Actinomycetes; order Streptosporangiales; family Streptosporangiaceae; genus Nonomuraea; species Nonomuraea sp. NPDC049750. The sequence goes on along the minus strand of NZ_JBFANB010000050.1, from coordinate 28,802 downwards.
ACAGGACAAGATCGATGATCGATCTCAACCTTCTGTTGATGTTCGACGGTTTGGCATCGGCCTGATGCTTTACACGGTGCCTAGATCTCGTAGTCGATGTGGCCGCTCGCTTGCAGCCGGTTGACCTCCTTGATGATGGGGCGGGGGTGCACCGACAGCAGCTCGCCCTCGAATAGCACCCGTAGCTGGGTGTTCACCAGGACGACTGTGACGACCTTGCCCCGGTGCACCTGGCCAACCTGGACCTTGCAGCCGACCACCTTGATGCTGCCATTACTGGACATCACCCGTTCCACCTGCGGAAAGTCATCGGGGGCTGCGGGGAGCTTGCTCGCCAAGCGGACGCTGTGCAGCCGGCCACGCAAAGCCGGAGCTGGCGGGCTCGCTTTGGTGCGCACCAGCGCTCCATCGGCGATCACCTGGACGGTCTGCGCGTCGGTGCGCAGCGTCACCCGCTTGCCGGCTAGCGGCAGGCCGACGCTGAGCAGTTCGCCCGCCAGCCCGACGCAGTCGGCGTTGTTGACTTGCCGGTCGACCTCCACTACCACATCGGCCGACAATGGCCCGGCAGGCTGCGCCATCGCCGGAGACGGCCGCCCCGCCCGCCCGCCGTCGGCCATCAATCGGCCCAGATCGGCCCTGGTGAGCGTCACCGGATGTGTCTTGAGCCGCTCCTCGCCGACAAAGACGTGCATGGTGGTGCTGCTGGCCCAGATCGTCACCTGCTGCCCGGCCCTTGCCCGGCCGAGCCAGATCTGGCGCCCGCACGCGCCCAGGTTGCCGCTCGGCAGCACTATGCGCTCGAACTCCACCGCTACCGGCACCGCTGCCGTCGGCATGGCGTGACCGGCAGACGCCTCCGGTGCCCAAGCAGGGCGGTCAGGCGTGGCCGGTGCGCCTGGCAGCGCCGCCAGGTCGGCCGGCAGGCGCAAGGCCGGCTCTTCGTTGCTGCGCTTGTCGGCCTGTACTGCCCGGCCGGTGACTGGCTGGCCGGGGTGGCCATGTCCAGCGCCCGATACGGTCGCATCGTGTTGTAGTCCTCGATCCAGGCATCGAGGTGCCAGTTGCGCCTGTTCCGGGCTGTCGAATGGTCGGTGAACGTCCAGGAACTCTTCTCGCACCGTGCGATGCCAGCGTTCGACCTTGCCGGTGGCGGTCGACGAGCGTGGCTTGGTGCTTCGTGTGGTGATGCCGTTCTCCCGGCAGATCCGCTCGAACAGCACCTCACTCGGCCGCGGCTGAGTGAACCGACCGGTGAACTGCTTACCGTTGTCGCTCAGCACCTCCTCCGGCACCCCGAACCTCCGCAGCGCCCCGGCGAAGGCCCGACACACCGCCCGCGCCGACGCGCGCTTCACCAGCTGCGCGATCACGATGAACCGCAAATGGTCATCGATGCCGGAGATCAGCTTCAGCTCCCGGCCGAGGCAGCCCGGCGGCGATCCCGTTCACGGTCAGCCAGAAGGCGCGCTGGCCCGGCCAGCGGTCGTGCACTTGCAAGAATGCGGCTGTCCAGCGCGTTCGCCAGCCGGATGAGCACCTGGACCGCTCGGCCGGCGACCGGTAGCAGACGCTGACCTGGATGCTGATCTGAGTGTCGTCGCAGGTGATGCTGACGCCGCTGACGCTGACGCGTCCTGGCAGGTCGGCAGGCCACAAATTGGTACTCACGTAACGGCAAGAACAGCCTTGGTGAGCCAGGAGATCTAGGCTATGTCGCCAAACCGATAGGGCAGGAACGCAGCATGGCTGTGAAATTCTGACCTGACAGCAGCTCACATCTATGTGACGCTCCGATCATGGCGAAGTCGAGCAGCGAGTGGTTGAACAAACTTTATTATGGGGACAATTTAGACGTGCTGCGGGAGTGCGTCGCCGACGAAAGCGCCGATTTAATTTATCTCGACCCACCCTTCAATTCGAACCGCTCATACAATGTCCTCTTCAAGGACAAGTCAGGCGAAGATTCGCCTGCGCAAATTGAAGCCTTTGATGACACATGGACATGGAGCCACGAAGCTGAGGTGCTGTACGCCGAGATGACGGCAAGCTCCGCACCAAACAAGATAAAAGATGCCCTTGAGGCGATGCGGAAGCTGCTCGGCGATAATGACGTATTCGCCTACTTGGTGATGATGACTGCTCGCCTCATTGAATTGCGCCGCGTCTTGAAAATGACAGGAAGTTTGTATCTACACTGCGATCCGACGGCCAGCCATTATCTGAAGGTCATAATCGACTCACTATTCGGCGCTGCTAATTTTCGCGGTGAGGTCATCTGGAAGCGTACGGGCGCTCATGGCGCAGCCAAGCGATATGCGCCAGTCCACGATGTTATTCTCTACTATTCTGCCTCTTCGGACGTCACCTGGAACCGCATCTTCCACGGTTACCGTGAGGAGTATTTGAAGACTAAGTACGGCCGTTGGGATCAACGCGGCCGGTATCAAACGGTTACTTTGATGCCCTCCGGAATCCGAAAAGGGGCCACCGGGGGAATGTGGAGAGGAATCAATCCAACGGAGAAGGGATTGCACTGGCGCTACCCTCCCAGTAAGCTTGACGAACTGGATGCGGAGGGAATGCTTGATTGGGGGAAGTCTGGGGATTGCATTCCTCGCCTCAAACGTTATCTGAACGAAGGTGAGGGCGTTCCACTCCAGGATGTATGGACAGACATAGCGCCCATCAACTCACAGGCAAGAGAGCGGCTGGGCTATCCCACCCAGAAGCCACTGGCGCTTTTAGAACGCATCCTAGAGGCGAGTAGCAATCCTGGCGATCTGATTCTGGACCCTTTCTGTGGGTGCGGTACAGCCGTTGACGCTGCTCAGAAGCTTGGCCGTAAATGGATTGGAGTCGACATCACGACTCTCGCTATTGATCTGATCGATGCGCGGCTCCGGCACGCATATGGTGAATGGATCACAACGAGCTACGAGATACTAGGCATCCCACGGGACATAGCTGGAGCCCGCGCCCTACTCTCCCGCTCTCCGTTCGAATTCAAGCGTTGGTGCGTCAGGATGGTGGAAGGCCGGCCGAATGATCGAAATGTTGGCGAAGGGGAGGTCGATGGCGTGATTCGAGTGCCCATTGATGTCGGCGACAGTTCGGATCGTATTCTTGTTTCCGCGAAGGGAGAGATGGCCGCGCCGTGGCAGGTCCGAGATCTCGTGAAAGCCGTTATCTCACAGAAAGCGGCAATGGGCGTCTTCATTACGCTGCGAAAGCCTACCAAAACAATGATCGAGACCGCTCAGAGGGCGGGGATATACACTTGGCCCCTGGGCGGAAAGAAGTATCCAAAAGTTCAAATAATAACCGTCGAAGAATTGCTCAAAGATAAGCGGCCGATGATGCCTCCAACTCTCTTGCCGTACTTCCAGACACCAAGACGCAACGACGATGACAGCGGCTAAAGGGGGAGATCGCCTGTTCGAGACCGCGCTAGCGCCCATCGACGCACACACTCTAAAGAAGTCCATGAAGACTTCTGAAGTCATCCTGAGCGCTGCTCGACAACTTGAAAGCCAAGCCTCCGAAGGAAGCTTCTGGCTTCAAATGCGACACCGATTTCCCCCCAAATGGCCTAGGGGCGCTCCCCAGTAGCTACGCGGGAGAGTTGCCGGTGCCGGACTTGCGCATACATCTATCCGTTATCTCAAGCAGTTGCCGAGCGCGGACACGCTTTAGCAGCTGGTAGACGCGGTGGCGCGGCCACGTCGGCTGCAGCGGAACACCCACTCCTGCGTGGGATGCCAGCGCACCCAGATAGGGAGGGCGCGAGTCGAACAGGAAGTGATCGAGTACGGAGGGCTGCTCCGCTGGAGACCGCAATATCCCGGTGGATGAGAACGGGGTGGAAAATCGCTGCGAAGGCAGCTGTCGGCGCGGGCAGCCTGCCTCCTGTTCGTCTTGATGTGATCAAGGCCGCGACGATCGCTCACCTCGCCACTTGTCGGCCGTTGTCAAGAGATCACGTCGGCGAGGAACGGGCTAGGTTGGCCAGACCAGGTAATCGACAGGGCTTCGCGGGCGCGGGTTACCGAGACGAAGAGCAGTGATCGCTCGCGCTGAATACCTCGCTGATGATCGAGGTGGTCAACCGTCTCGGGAGTGACCGCGACACCGAGCGGCACACATCCCGCGTCGACGATGGCGACGGCGCGGAACTCCAGGCCCTTAGCTCTGTGCATCGTCATCACCTGCACACCCGACTCCGGCTTCGGGGTCGTACCGGACTTCACCAGGGACGCCGCGATACCCGTCCCCTTTAGCACCTCTACTGCATCGGAGGCGGCGGCGGTGGTCCGTGCAAAGACTGCGATCTCATCGAGCGCTATCCCTGACTTGTTCCAGGCGTGGACTCGTGCGGAAAGGGCGGACAACTCCGCAGCAGATGACGGGAATCCCGTCATCTCTGGCTTGCCCCCGCGCAACACCGAACGGTAGCCCTTCAACGTGGACGAGCCGCCGTCGAGGTCGTCTGGAACCTCTTCTCCTATCATCTTCAACGCGTCCCGCAGGATTTGCCGAGTGGTCCGATAATTAAGAGTTAGGCAGCTTGACCTGCCACGTATATCGACTCCGAGCTTTCCGAGGGTCACCCGGTTGTCGTAGATTCGTTGGAAAGCGTCGCCGACGATGAACATGTCATCTGGACCGGCAGGGACCAGCGCGCGCAGCAGGGTCCAATGGGCGGCATGCAGGTCTTGCGCCTCGTCAACGACGACGTGCCGGTATGGCCGTTCTGCGTCGCTCCATGTCGCCGCGATGTCGCTGGCCCGGGCCGCCGCCTGCTTGAAGCCCATGGCCTTGTCCCGGTCGAGCCGCCGCTCGAACTCCTGGATCAATTTCCACACCTGGTCGCGCTCGGCTCGGTTGATCCGCCGACCGCGCCCGGCACGACGCGCCGCAAAATACTCATCTCGGGTGCGAACGTTCTGCGCGAGGATGACCTGTTCCCACTCCCCGACAAGGAAGAGCTTGTCGAATGGGTTTCCGGGAGTCGCGGAGGCGACGACGTCGTCCCAGCGGGAGGCGATCCCCGCGTCGCCGAGAACCTCGACCCTGGACCACTCTGACTCCGCATCTCCGCGTAGCACCTCGCGTACGACTTTGTCGATGTTGAGCACTTCGACTTTGGCCGTCAATTCGGGGCCACCGAGATCGTCGAGGAGCCGTCCAAGCAGCTCGGACAGCGCGTTCGTGTAAGTGGTCAGAAGGATCTTCTTGCCGGAGCCTGGGAGGTACCGATCTGCCAGGGCTTTGACACGATGCAGCGCGACGACGGTCTTGCCGGTGCCGGGTCCTCCAGAGACCCGCGCCGGCCCGTTGTACGGCTTTGCCCGGTAGGCAAGTTTGCGCTGCTCGGGGTGGAGATATACGCGCCACTCGGACATCGGCTTGAGCAGCATCCGCTCCAACTCTTCGGAGTCGTCGGTGACCACCGCGAAGGTTTCCCGGGTCGCCGGTCGTTTGGCGACTGCATCGAGATCATTCGGATCGACCTCATCCTCGGCCACGGACTCTGCGACGATCTCGCTCCATACGTCGTCGACGCTCTTGCCATCGGCGAGTGCGAGAATCACCTGGCCAGCGAGCTTGGGGATGATCTCTGCAATGCCAAGCAGTGCGTCTTCGCTGCGAATTTCCCGCAGCACGGGCACCAGGGATGCGCCGACAGCGAGGTGGGCGAAGTCCGAGTCCGATACCGTGTCGAAGAATCCGACACTCACGACCTCGCTGTCGCCGGTCCGCACCAGGATCTCCCGGATCTCTCCCAAGTTGTAGAAGTCGAGACCGCCGGTGACCTTGTTGACATCCCAGACGATCTGCGCCGCATAGTCGTAGGCGTGGTCGTGCGACTTGATGGTCGCGAGGTAGAAAGTGTCGCTGGTCGGCCGGAGCAGGACGGCCCGGAAGTTGTCGTTAACTCTGGCCGTCCATACCCTCTTGTCCTTAGCTCCATGGGGTTGCTTCAGGTTCAGGCCGGTACTGTCCGGGTCCTTGCGGAGCTTCAGCATGAAGTCGATGACTCGACGCTGAATCGTCGCGTCCAGGTGCTGATATGCCTTCTCGAAACTGTCCGCGAACAGGACGTTGGCCTTAGCCACCGATGCACCTCAACTCTTCCAGTAGCGATGTCATCTCCGGAGCGCCGCCCGGCTCCGCATGGTGGAGCCGCCAACCAGCGAGCCCATACGCGGCGTCGCGCTCCGGATCGATATCCACCACAATTGCGACACGTGCATCGGGCCAAGCCAGCTCGGCGAGCATGGCATCGTCGCCGAGCTCGTAGCCCACATCGGGCAGCGGCGCCCTCGCCTCAGCGAGGGAACGCAGCACACCTTCGACCACGGACGCAGAGAGATCGATCGCTTGAGCCCATTCCTTTGGCAGCGCCGGTTCGATATCTGGCTGCACTGCGGCGGCCAGCAGCGGCACCCGGTGCGGGTCCACCATCCCGACCTGGGAAAGCGCGGTCTGCTCGAAGTGACGGCGCGGCCCGGAAAGGAACTGCAGGAGGTTGGACCAGGCGAGCCACTCGGCCCAGCGGGCCCGGTGCCCCTGCTCCCCGATCGACTCCATCCTGTCGTCGAGACAGGTGAACACGGACCAGGCCAACGGATCCCGCTTCCCACCAGCGGCAGGCCGGTCATCCCGGAAGCCAACGACGCGACAACCCGAAGGGGTGAGCGCCGTGAATCCGCTGGCTTCGGCAGCCTCAACAGGAGCAGGCATCCGAGTCTGTCCCGAGATCAGTCCTGCCAGGACTCTGGCCACGGCCTGCCGGTCAATTGGACCAGCTTTTCCCGTTGAGCCCAACCCGTGGAGCAGGGCGACAGCACGGCGTGCCCAAGCCTTTGGATCGGGGTTCTCCATGAAGGCCAGCAGCGCCTCCACCGGATTCAGCATGGCCAGGTCCAGATGCCCAGCTTCAGGGTCGTTCTTTAAGGTCTGCTTGAAGTACTGATCACGTGCCGTGGCCAGAGCTTTGGCGGAGAGCAGTTGAGAGGAGACCTCCGGTGCCTTCGTGCCATCTTCTACCGCTTTCGCCCAGGTCTTGACGTCCTCCCAAGTGAGCTGCCAGACCCAGGTTCCCGCGTCGCGGAGGGCCGAGCGTTTGGCCGCATCGATCGCAATCTCGTTGTTCACCCTGCTCGCGTGGTAGGCGTATCCGTCGAGGAAAACCGCGATCTTCTGTCCGCCCTCCAAAGTGAACAGGTAGTCGGGTTCGCTTCGTACCGCAACATTGTGGATCGGATGGTTCTCCATCCGCCAACGCACCGCCTCGCCCCTCGGCGGCTTGAGCTTCAGCTCAAACTCGACCCCCCGCGAACCTGCCCGGGGGATGAGAGAGAACCGGTCACGTTCCCCCTCATTCTCCTGTGCTTTATCCGCCTTCGTGCGCAGTGTCTCGACGAAAAGTCGTTCCAGCTCGCTGTCGGCCAGCGCATCGAGCGAAATGTCTGCGAGGGTGTCAACGTCCACGACATCCCAGTGCTCGATGATATCGGCGAGCAGCTCAGCGGCAGTGTCTTTGGAGGCCAGCTCGTACTCACCCGAGCGGACGAACGGCAACAGGCAGCGATGGCACGGCTGCCTGTCCTCCTTGCTGCAAGGGCAGCTCCGGATATGCGCCAAAGAAAGGTTCAGCACTCGCTCCATCACGGTTCTCTCCGCGAGATGCTCCAGGTAACCAGTGCCACCGGGCATCGTGTCGTGGAGCACCAGGAACCGTCGGGGAACGTCCTTGTCGGTCCCGGGCATGCTAGCCATCACCACATCGATATGGTCCGGCTCGCCACCGAAATGCTTGGTGATGCCGAGCCTGAGCGCCGCCTTGAACGAGACGAGCCGCTTCTCCACCAGCGTGGTAGAGAAGGGCAGCAGCAGCCGCAACGCCTGCGTGCGCAGTTCGTGCCCAGTTACCAGCCGAACCGTGCTCTCCTTAGTCACCCCCTTGTCCCGCTGAGAGCACCAGCGCAGATGCCGGGTCCCGACCCGCTGAGCATCGCGGTCATAGGCTTGCGGATGGACGCCTTGCACTGAACCGCAGTTGGGGCAGGTGTCGAATCCCGGCATTTTGACGGTCGCGCCGGCGACCTCAAAGTCGGTGCCTGGCACACTTTCCGGGCCGAAGTTCACCTTCCGGATCGTTGCTTCCCTGGCGAACTCGACGCCGAAAAACCTGCCCGCCTTCCACGCGCGGAGCCCCTGCGGCTGTGTCGGGTCGATGTCGACTAGGGTGAGCGTCTCATAGCGACGCCGCTCGCGTTCGTCCCGGTCGTCGCCGACGCGTGCGTCCTCGCGTCGCTCCCTGGCTCGGGTCCGCTCCGGCATCAGGACTTTGAGTCCGGATGCCGCCGCGTCCGCGATACCGCCGTCGCCACATCGCGGGCATCGCTCCAATACGGATTCCGCCGCGTCAGGGAGTGTAAATCCGCAGCCACGGCAAAAGCGCCAGACCGTGTAGGCCGCGCTCTGTTCTGTCCCGATGTCCAGCCCATCGACGATGTACTTCGACCCGGCGGCGTGGAAAGTGTTCCCGGGGGCGAGTTCGGTGAGTGCAAGCCCAGCACCACGGCCGTATTCGAACTTCTCCTCCTTGAACTCCCCGTCCGTGTCCTTCCACCACAGAGCGGCGTCGAGCCACATCACCTCGTCATGCAAGGTGTAGTTGGGCAGTAGCCCAAGCCGGACCAACGCGTTGAGCGTGTTCTCCTTGACCAATGTGTCCAGGCGTCGCCGCACGGCACGCAGCTCGGCGAAGAGCGCCCGCCGGTCTTCACGCTTGTCACCATCCGCAGTGTCGAGCGGGATGGCATCGAACGCCTTGTTGATCGACGCGAGACGCTCCTGCAGTTCCTCCCTTTGCTGTCGCCAAGTCTGTACGGCCTTACCAACTGCGGTCTCGATCCCGCCAGCCGCAAACTTTCGCAGGGATTCCCGTGCCGGACCGTCTTCCTTACTCTTCTTCGGGAATCTCCTATGGTAATCTGCGTCCATCTCCGGGAAGAGCGCGACGAATGCGGCAAACAGCTCGTTGTGTCGGGAGATGGAGACCTCCAGCAAGCGGCGCAGCCATCCGCCGGGGTCCTCTCGCCAGCCATTCTGGAACAGCTCTCCGATCCAGCGGGGCCTCGGCCGCGATGGCATCGCAGTGCCCTTCCAGAGCGCCCCGTCTGCTGCGCGGTCGAACAAGTAGGCCAGGTAATGTCGGTGCAGGATCTCCACCGCGTCGAGATAACAAGCTGGTGGGACGATTCGCCCGGCCAGCATCGCGGTAGGCCGCTGCAGGTAATACTGGTTCCGGGCGCCGCCGGGCACAAACGCAGCCACCATCGCATTGCCTGTCTCGCGTCCGGCGCGGCCGATCCGCTGCGCGTACTGCGCTGGTCCTGGCGGCACCGAGGTGAGTAGCACCGCAGAGAGGTCGCCGATGTCGATGCCGAGCTCAAGCGTCGGGGTACAGGTGAGCACATTCGGATCGAACGGGTGACTGCGGTTCTTGAAAGCCGTCTCGACCCGCTCGCGGTCTTTCCGGGACAGTGCGCCGGTGTGCTCGGCGGTGAGAACATCGCCCGGTCGGTCGCGGTGATAGAGCCGCCGGTAGAAGTCGTCCCGTGCCTTCGGACGTGGGTCAGCCTCGAACCGGCCTTCACAACGGAAACGCAGACAGGGCATGTTCACCCAGGCGCCAAGGAGACCAGGGGGAACTGTCTGCCGCCAGGTGCACACTGAGCAGCGCACCCCGCATATCTCCACCCACTCGTCGGCCGCGTTGCCAACCAGCGAGTGCACCAGGACATGTCTGGGAGCGAGTGCGTACACACTCGCTCCCCCATCCGAGCGATGCTCTTCGACGATCTTTTGTTGAGCGAGAACCTTCAGCGCTCTCTGGTTCAACCGGGCTGCCTCGTCGGCATCCCTCCCCGTGACCGTCTGCTGCGCCCAGCCCGTCAGCCAAGTGTCGGTTCGAGCCTTCGCCAGCGTGTCGAAGTTCGTCGTTCCGTATGTGCCGTCGATGAGGAAGACGGGGGCTGCGAGCCCACGGGGGAAGGCGGGCATTCCGGTCTTCCGACCGCCCCAGACCGGCCAGCGTCGCGCGCCGGCCTGCTGGATGTACACGTCCAACCACGGATGGTGTAACGCACCGCGGATCCGCATCCTCTCCAGGAGACCCCGGGCGTAGGTGAGATACGCCTCGTCGTCCGCCAGGAGCGAGACCTTCCCGGAGGAGAGCCGACCATGCGCCTCCTTCAGCATCGCGGCGAGCTCTTCCGGCTCCGGGATGCGGATCTCGACCGCAGCGGTCCTGGTCAGCTCCAGCGTCCGTCCAAGCCGGGAGCGGAGACCGAACTCCAACTGCGTCGCGAAGATCAACCGATCCTGAAGCATGCCCATCGCGGCCTCCGACGGCTCACCGTCAAGCAGCCGCAGCATCTCCGGGAGCTGTCGCAGGTCTGGTGGGATCAGCGAGGCGAGCCGCTCTCTGCCGGTGGCATTCGCCGTCTCCTTGACCGCGGCTTCCGCCGCGTTCAGCGCCAGGTCGTGTACAGCTACCGCGCCCGATTCGGGGAGATTAGAGGTCAGCAGTCCGCGGAAGGTGAAGCCGAACGAGCGATGCGCGATGAACCCGGCCCGGTGGGTGGCGTCCTGGACCGAGTCAGTAAAAGCCAGCAACTTCCGCTCGTCCTGCTGCAATTGCCGCTGGGAGAAAAGCTGCGTCGTGGTCACCGAGGCGAGCGTCGCAGTCCCCGCGCCAAGGAACCGCATGCCATCGTCGAGACCGCAGGACGGGCAGGTGTCGTCATCGACCTGCTTGATCTGACCGTCATGGGTGATGACCGGGACAGTCCGCGCGCCGGGATTGCGGAGCAACCTACGGCCCTCGGCGTCGAGGTGGAGTGCCTGCGGCTCGTCATCGGAAGCCCGTAGCATCCAGCGAACCCTGCCGTCCCGACGCCCGGACGTCCGGTAGATCTCCAACGGCCGCGTCTTGAGCTCCTGCCAGTCCATGTCCTTGGAGAGCGCGGCCCAGCCGGACTGGCCGCAGTGACGGCAGTAGACCGCGGGCAAGTGGCAGCGGAGCGAAGCCGGCGGTGGCCCTTGAGTGTCGGCGTCGGTGTCCTCTGCCGCTGCGTCGTGCTCCCTGGCCCGGTATACGGCCAGGTTCAGCCGGTTCGGCCTGCTGTCTCCGGTCGGGCCATCGTCATCGAACCAGCGGAAGTGCGGTTCATAAGTGGCCGCGCGGATCACTCGCCGGACCTCCCGGACCCAGAGCTGCGCCTCGACCCTGAGCAGCGGGGAGCCGTCGGGTTTGCGGGCCTTCGAGACCAGCGCGAGGAGGCGCATCAACGCCGGGCCGAAGGATGGCTTCGGCACGCCGTTGCGCTGGGCCGCCCAAGCGGGGCCACCGCCGTGCACCGCGAACGGCTTCGCGATCTGCTCGATCGTAAGCGGGGCGTCGGACGCTGATTCCAGCAGTGCCTTTACCAGGATGTGCGAGCGGAGCAGCTTCCCAAGCTCTACTGGGTCACGCGTGTCGATCCCGACGGTGAGCATCGCGGCCTCGTCAAGGTCAGCCTTCCTGCCGAGCGGATCGGCAACCGCCGCCAGCTCCTCAGGCGTGGGAAACGGCAACCCAAAGTCGATCTCACCACAGAACTCGGCCGAGGTCAGTCGGTCCTCGCCGATCAACGAATCCGGGCCGAACGCCACACCGAAGACGTTTTTGGCGAACTTCAGCAGCTTATCCCGGTCCGGTTCGGCGGCCTGCTCGGCTAGTCCGACGTCTATCGCGTGATCGCTGGCGAGCGTTGCCGAGGTGGCGACTGGCGTGATCGGGCCGAGCGGGCGACCCGGTTCACTGAGCCGGGTCGCTGCGCCGAGACGGCGCAGCAGCATCGCGACGTCGGTGCCCTGCGCGCCGTCGTAGGTGTGGAACTCGTCCAGCACGACATACCGTAGGCCGCCGCCCTGCCAGAGCGACACGTCCGGGACGCGCTGCAGCAACAAGTCCAGCATTTTGTAATTGGTGAGCAGGATATCCGGGGGGTTCGCCCGGATATCGTCCCGGTCCCGGGCGACCCGGTTGATCCGCTCGTCATCGATCAGGCTGGACGAGCCGTAGTCCCGCGAGTAGGAGCCGGGACTCTCGTCGTCGCCTTGGCTGTCTTGGTTGTCTTCCCGATCCATCCTCCCCTGACGGTGCCCAGCTCCCTCCCTCTGCTTATCCGCAGGGATGCCACCGATGTAGATCCCGGCGGTCACATCCTTGAGGCCTTCGTAGGCATTCAGCAGGTCGTTCAGGCGACGAGCTTGGTCGTCGGCGAGCGCGTTCATTGGGTAAAGCAGCAGCGCCTTGACGCCTTTCTGGCCTGACTGCTTCATGCGCTGGCAATGGTCGAGGATCGGGATCAGGAACGACTCGGTCTTGCCCGAACCAGTACCGGTTGTCACAATCGTTGGCATGGGTTCCTGGCCCTTTGAGGAGAGCCGCAGCCAGGCCCGCTCCTGGTGCCGGAACGGCGTGAACGCATCCGGATGCCAGCCGAGCGCCCGCTTGTACGCGCCGGTCGCGGGCTTGAACCCCGGCCGGACCCGTAGGTACGGCCCACGGAACACGCCCGTCTTTTCATCGTTGAGAAACTCTTTAAGTTCTCCTTGGACGTCGTCGTCAGCGAGTGCAAAAGCCGTAGTGAGGTATTGAACCAGGCTGCCCTTGAGGTCCTCGACTGCCAGCGAAGGAATCATGGCTCAACCACCTCGGGATATTCGCCCGCGTCCAGTCGCCGTCGGAACTCTACATGCGCCCGCGTCATCTCCGACTCGCGATCGGGCTTGACCCACTCGTCTGGGACGACCGGCTCGTCCATGCTGTCGAGCTGGAAAGCCTTCCATTTCTTAGCAATTTCTCCCTCGTCCGCTGTCTGTCTAGCACCCGAAGGAGATATCTCTGCCGCAATCGCGTGGCCATCTTCACCAAACAGCATCCCTTTCTCGTAGCGCCTCATAAGGCCGAATTGAGTCCGATACATCGCACATAGATCATCTATCTCAAGGCCGATCATAAGTGCGACAAGAACATCTATTTCTAGACATGCTTGACGCCGAAGAAAGTCTATTCTGAGCGGCGTATCAGGTGTCCAAGCAGGACCAATGTTGCCCAGAGCCGCACTCGAGCTGTTCACTTGCGTCCATGAATCATTTTCCCAAATTGGGTTAAATAGTTCTTCCCAAAGCTCGGCATAGTCTTTCGTCAGGCAACTGAGCCGCAACAATCTGAGCTTCAGAGGAAGAGCCAGCCTAAGATCCGCCGGGAGCGGCAGTCGAGCAATATCCGCTTTTGTTATATGCTCGCTGCCGGAAATCCGAAGGGCAAAGTCGTACGGCATTGAGGAGAGAAGCCCGGCGAGTAGAACTGTATTTTCATTAGTCGATGCTGCAAGGGACCGGCACATGTGCACGTGACTCGCATGAGGCGGGATTAGGGCTGGAGTGAGGGTCCGTTCCATGTTTACATCAACGAATTCTCGGATCAAGACACGCCAACTACACCACATATCCGGTCGATCTTCTGGCCCATGGCTTTGGCGGGCGGCAGCCCGATTTAGTACCTCGAAATTAGTCCGAGGCACGAAGGACGGCGTAATGACGCTCAGGTCAATCCGGGCATAGTCGCGATGATTCTTGCCGAGTGGTCCGGGCTCCTTGGCAAACGGAGTCGCAATCCCAATAAACGGTGACTGAAATACTGCCTTCGCCAGACTCTGCGGGCGATGAGTGCGCTTCTGAATGTAGTTCCGATTTTTTGCCGACGTTTCAGTGAACCCACTGCTTGCCGATAGCCCGAGATCGCCACATCGTCCCGCATGGCGCGTGAATTGTTCAATCACCTGCGCATCAAAAGTTGAAACAGGACGCAAAAGTCCCGGAAATAGCCCAGGCTGAACAATTCCTTGAAATCGCGCCCAATTGGACAGCCGCTGTTCATCGACTACGATGCGGCGACTCCTGTGAGGCCTCCGATCCCAGTCTCCATTGACGAGTTTTACGCCGGGGATTTCCATGCCCTCAGCGTCGGAGAAGGACCCTTCCAAGGTCTCGACCAGATGGATGCCGGACACATGAATGAAGCCGATACTTCTGGAATCCCCATACACATTAACAGAGTACTCTTCAGTATTTCCAAGATCCTCGAATAGATAGTCTTGATTTACGAAGCCGAAATGCCTGCGGAGTCGCCGATAACAGGTATTCCTAAAGGTCGATGTCGATATGCCTTCAACGTGGCCGTCCTGGTGAATCAGGCCGATGATTCCAGACGGCCGTCGGTGCCAATAAGTGAGCTCAATAAAAGACAAATAGAGGTTAGCCTGATCTCCTCCAAGGCTCGGCCAGAGGCTCTTATCATTCAAGAAGCCCCGGACGGCTTCGTTGTTTCCCAGGTCAGCCAGAAATTCTCTGCAAATATTTTCATTCCCCAAAAGACTCGTGCGCAAATGTGCGAATTCGGGCGAACTCTTGGAGAGTTCCAGAGATGCCCGCGGTTCGTACTCCGCAAGGAACAGGGGTTCACTCCATTCAGGGCGGCGCCAGGGTGGATTGCCGACCTGGAGGTCGAAGCCGCCATTGCCGAAGACCTGGGCAAACTCTAGCTCCCAGTGGAAGAAGCCCTCGTTCCTTGCGATCTCGGTCAGGACCGACCACCAGGCGAAGCGCTCGTCGATCGCCACCCGGCTCATTGGGAGACATCGTGCGATGAACCGGTCGTTCGCGTCGTCCTCGGCCCTAGCCTCGAAACCAGCGCCAGGCTCGAACAGGCCGTAGCGGTCGTCGAAGTGCGGATTACCGCGTTTTTTCTCCTTAGTAGTTACCGCCTTCGCCCTCTCCGGTTCGATGCCCAGGACGGCCTCGCAGAAGTCGATCCACTCGCTCAGGGTCGGAGGCTCGATATCTGTACCCTGGCCTATCGGCCAGAACCAGAGAGAGCACCAGGCGTCCATGACCGTTTTGAGTCGGTTGTAGGGTGACTTCTCGTCCTCGTACAGCTCGTTGACGATCTTCTCCTGGGAAGTCGGGATCGCCGGGGGTTCTGGCAGTGGGTGGGTCGGATCGACTCCCCAGACCTCGATGTGGCGGCGTATCTCGGTCTCGGAGGCCGCGATGCGTTTGCGGGTCAGCTCCCAGAGCCGCTCGACGCGTTGGCCCAGAGCGGTGAGCCGCTTCTGAGTAGCCTTGTCGGTGATGGACTTGCGGATCTGCGTCCGCCAGGCCATCAGTTTCGTCCGTTCCTCTTTGGCTAGCTCTGTGGCCTGCGGGGCGTTGACGACTGCGCCCCAGCCCTGGGCGGGAAGCAGGAAGTGGTGGATTTCGTTCTCGTCGAGCTGGTCGATTACCCGGTTCTCGCCGTCGCAGAGGAGCGGCCGGTCGGTGGGCGGAGCGGTACGCCATGCACCGAGTTTGAGCTGGTCGGCGTGGTATACGGCGCGGCGGGCGCCGATCAGGGAGTTCCCACGGCGTAGATGTAGGCCGAACCAGGGTGCCTGGAGGCCCTCATGCATGACGTTGAGCCAGACTGAAACTTCGGCTAGCTCGACGGCGGTGGCGTTGAGGTCCACGCCGTAGCAGTTGTGCAGGGCGATGAAGGCCTTGACCTTTTGGGTCTCTTTCTCTAGCTGCTCCGGCAGGAGCTTGACGTCCCGCTCATGCTGGGCCAGCTCCATATATCTGTCGGCGAGCTGGTTGATCGCCTCGTTGAGGAACGCGCCGGAGCCCAGGGCAGGCTCGCAGACGGTGATATCGAGGATGTCTCGTGACGTCGTCGTCTCGGTGAGCAGCTCAGCGAGGGCGTGCTTGACCGTACATGCGGTGAGGACTTCGGGCGTGTAGTAAGAGGCGGAACGCTGCCGTTCCCGTCCGGAGAGCCGATAGACGAATGAGCCCTTCTCATGGATGATCGGCTTCTGCTCGCCGGTGATCGGGTCAGTCCGCCGGACAAGATACTTCGCGTAATCACCGGATCGGGTAACCGGGACAATCCAGGTGCCCTTCGACGGGTCAGGCTTCTCCTTCTCTGCGCCGTCCGCGCCGCGACCCGTGCTCTTGACCGTTTGAGCAACCTCGTGCACGTCCTCCGGAGCGAAGAAGCCAGTGTAGGACATCAGGCCCTCGTAGACCGCGCCGAGCTGATTGATGCCGAGCTGGGCGTAGGAGATGAACCCGCGCTGCGCCTGCTTCCGGCCGCGGCCCCGGCCTTGCTCTGGGCTGATCATTAGCAGGTTGAGCACCTGCCAGAGACACTTGTTCCGCAGTCGTGTATCCACGATCTTCGGCCCGACTCTGACCTGCTCGCCGATCAGCGGAGTTCGGTCAGGGCGGAACAGGGTGGACTTCAGCGCCTCGAATCGGATGTTCTCGCTGCCGAGAGCGATCTCGTTTTCCTCCTCGTCGAGGACAGACCGCGTAGCAGCGGACGGCCGATACCCCTGATCGACCAGTGTGAACAGCAGTCCGAGTGAGTTGTGGAAATACAGTCCCTGCTCAGCCTCCTCGGGCAGGTCATAGCTGACCGTCTCACCGAGCCGGGCCAGGCCGTACCCCTCTTTGTAGGCCTCGTGCTTACTCGGCAGAATACCGAGCTCCGGCCGTGCCTCGGCGTACAGGAGGAAGAGGATCCGGTAGAGATAGCGCAGAGACTGCTCGGTGAGCCTCCGCGCCAGGTCGTCGCCGAGGTCCTCGTGATCGGCACCCTGCTCATGGACCCGGTCGAGGATCTCCTGCGCAACTAGCTCAACGGACTGGCGCAGTGCTTCGCGCAGCTCCTTGGAGACGCTGACCGCGTGCTTATGGCCCTTGTCTACCAGGTCCGCGAGTGCTGCCTGACCCTCGTGGTTAATCAGTGATTCGGCCCCAAACAGTGCAGCGATCGTCTCCAGCTCGCCGCCGGGCTTATCGTCGCGGGCATGCAGCGCCTGACTCAGGTCGACCGCGATGAAACCCTTCGGCCAGGCTTTGGCGTCCGCAAGCAGCACGACGTTGCCAGCTAGCAGCAGCACATAGCGGGGGGCCTCCTCGCAGCCGAAGAGGAACTCGATCGCCTTGCCCGCATTGTCAATGATCTGCTTGCCGTCAAGCTTGATTGGTCGAGCCAGGAGAGGACCGGCCTCGTCGGCGATCCCGTCAGGGCCGGCTGCCCAGGTGGCGTCCAGCGCGACGAGCTCCAGCCCGCCCGATCCGGTCACCGCGAGTGCGACTGGAACCTGCCGGTGCTGGTCGAGGAAAACAACGTCGAGGTCGGCGCGGCGCAGCCAGGTCCCCTCTTCATCGCCCAGGCCGGTGTAACCGAGAGCGCGGAGCACCTCGTCGTTCAACTCGCGAACCCGGCCCGTGATTTGCGGATCGGTCAGCTCCTCCCATGACGGGTTCTCACCGAGCTGCTCAACGATCCGGTCCCGCCGGGCGAAGAACCGCTGGCCGAGCGCCTTGAGACCCTGCGCCGAGCTGAACGGCCCGGTCCCACCTGTGTTGAGGCCCGTCTTCTCGGCCTGACGCCAGCGCTTGCGCAGCCCTTCGAGGTCGTTCTTCATCAGCGCGGCCAGGTAATGCGAGGAAATGTACTCACCCTGGTTGGTGATCGAGTTGAACGCCATGGTGGTCGTCACGCCCCCTTCTGTGCAGGGACGAGCACTGCGACCAGGCGGAGCATCGGCTCCCCGTCGGTGCTCAGCTCCTTAAGCAGCCTGCCGATGTCTGTGGCCGTCTTGTGAACGCGCTTCTGCGCGGTGGTGCGAACGTTGGTCAGGGTGAGCTGTTCGAAACGGGTCTCCTGCTGCCTCTGCCACAAGATGAGCCGTCGCTCATATTCCTCTAACGGAGCCATCAGCCGATCGTCCTCGACTATCCGACGTTTGCTCATCTCGACGCGGGCCGCCTCAATCACCTCGGGGATCATCGGCTGAAGCACGGCAAGATCCCCGCCCGGGCGCTGGTGCATCTCCTTGTTGACGTGCGCCTCGTGAAGCACCTGGACGAACTCTCGTGGATCGAGTTCCGGGCCGGTGGGCAGGATTCGGAACGCCAGCCAAGCCATAATGGTTGGCTTGCCCTGCCGGTTGGAGTAGCGGCCGTTCAGCAGGAATACCGGTTCGGTGACGTCGGCGGTGATAACCGGCGCGGTCAGACGGCGAGTGGTGGTGTTTTCGGTCGCACTGCGGGCCAGAACCTTGTCGACCAGCCACTCGGTAACCGGGTGTTGGTCTGTGAGATAAGAGATGTCGGGCCAGCCGGATTCCTGGGAGCGTTGCTCCCTGGTGACCCGTTCCTTGACCAGCGGCTTCTTGCCGGCCTGGTCTTCGCAAGTATGGCCCTTGACGCTGATGGTCTTCCGTTTAGTCTTCTCCCCGCTGTACTTCCGGGCCAGTTCCAGGCGCTTTTGCGCGACCTCTGGAGAAAAGGTCAGCGTCAGCTCCTTGAGGACGTCTCGCTCGTCCAGGTAGGACTGCGGCAGCACTCTGAGCCGACGCTGCAGGTCCGCCAAACGGCAGCTCTCCCGGTTCAGCTCGAAGGTAAAAGTGTCGGGGTAGTCAGACGGATCTCGCCAGGTCAGACCGATACGCGCAGCCGGATTGCCGTACGCCTCCTCGAAGGCTTCCTTGATGAACTCCTTGGTCGATCCAAACAAGCGAGGCTGACGCAGCACGTCGTTGTGGTCGGTCTTGGCCTCGTCCTCGCTGTTCCCCTCGTCGTCGCCGAACCCTCTGCCGGTCATGAAGAGATCGTCATCGTCAGGCTCGTCGGGGATGACCTCATCGAGGTCTCTGCCGTCAAGGTAGGCCTGCTCGATGCGGTCCGTCTCCAGCTGTTCGTCTCGAAGCCCCATCAGCGCTCCGGCCTCGCCGAGTGTGCGGTGGGCCGAGTCTTCCTTCTTCGCAAGCGCTCTTGACACGGTCTCGTCTGCGTCATGGTCCTTGTCCGCCGAGCGGTGGATCAGCACCCGGATCTGGGGGGGGACCCGCTGCCCATATCGGTCGATTCGGCCGTTGCGCTGCTCGATCGTGATCAGCGACCAGGGGATGTCGTAATGGATGAGGTCGTGGCACTGGCGGTGCAGGTTCACCCCCTCAGCGGCGATGTCGCTGGTCAGCAGGATCCGCACATCGCTGCTCTCAATGGAGAAATCCTTCACGATGCTCTGCTGAGCTGTGTCCGACTGGCCGCCGTGAAGGATTCTGATTGGACCGGTGATCCCCTTCTCTCCGATCTTCTCCGCAGTGGGCTTCTTGAAGCCCAGCCGGGCAGGCAGCTCTTCGTAAAGCCAGTTGATGGTCGCCTGCCGCTCGGAGAAGACCACCACCCGAGATGGCGACTTCGGCTCGACAACGATCTTCTTCAGCTCGCACACCAGCGCGCCGAGCTTCGCCGAGTCCTCCGTCCGTACCTGCTCGGCTAATTCCTGGAGCCGCCTGAGGGCTGTCAGCTCAGGGGCGTGTTCTGCGGCTGTCTGAGGCTTCTTCTCAATTTCCTTGTTGACCTTCTTGACACGCTCCCTGACAGTCGAGAGAAGCGCTTCATGGGAGGAGAGGAACGCCTTGAGTAGCGTCATCGGGAATAGACTGCTGCCCTGTCCGATAATGGGAACGGATCGCCCCTCTCCAGGTTTGATCCAGGTCGCGTACAGCTCGTTGAGGACCTTCTCCTCCACGGCGGTAGCCATACAATCCACGAAGATCGGGTGAGCCCGCTCAGCCCACTCTGCACCGATCTGCGCAGCGACATCAGGGCTCGTCTTGTGCCGCCGGACGTAGAGATGCTGGAGTTCCTCCCGGGTGGCGGGTCGCTTCGTGTCTACGATCGCTGTCGGATCGATCAGGCTGATCAGCTCGTTGAAGGACTCGTCGTTGCCGTTGTGCGGGGTTGCTGAGGCGAGGACGAATGCGTGTGTGGTCGGCGCGAGGACCCGAGCGAGCTGGTTGTTCAGCGCTGTCTTGCTGATCAGCTTGTGCGACTCGTCCATGACAACCGCATCCCACTCGACGCTGCGGAGCTGCTCGCGATAGCGAGCGCTCTTGAGGGTGTCGATCGAGGCGATGACCCGCTTGTAGTAGTCGAAGGGATTCCTCCCAGCTGGAAGACGCTGCTGCATTCGGGCGATTCCAGTTGAGTCCAACGCGACCAGGGGGATCGCGAACCGAGTCCACAGTTCATGCTGGAACTGCTCCAGGATGTGCCGGGGGGTAACCACCAAGATCCGGTCGCCCCGACCTCTGCGGATCAGTTCTGAGAGCAGCAGGCCGATCTCCAGGGTCTTGCCTAACCCAACCGCGTCGGCGATCAGCAGCCTAGGGCGGAGGTTTGCGAATGCCAGTCGTGACGGCTCACGCTGATAGACCAGGTCATCCACGAGATGAGTGTTGACGGTGGCGAGCCGCTGCTCTCCCTGCGGGAGGGGGGTCTTGCGAAGCAAAGCCTCGATGAACAGTCGGGATCGACGGAACCCTGGACTGGGATCGGTGACGAGCTCGGTGTCCTCGGGGAGCAAAGGCTCGACCCGGTCGAGGCCCTCGGCGTTGAAGAACACCGCGGTCTGGTCACGAACAAGCGGGGACGTGCCGATCACGGTCAGTCGAGTGACCCGCTTCTCCATCTCCGAGCCCCCAACTTGCTCTCCCTCGATCTCTTTGATCTCCGTGACCAACCACTCCTCACCACGGATGAGAACGGTCATCCCCGCGGCGAACCGCTGTTCACCCTTCGACTCACCGCTGTCCATCGACTCACCCAATCCATGACGTGCACGTTCTCGGAAAACGAGGACCTACTGCCGATCTATACCGCCTCGCAGGTCTCACCTGCCGTAACTGCCCCGTCTGTGCTCCGCAGCCTCGTGCCATCTGGCCAGCCAAACGTCGCCGAACTCAGGCTTCGGGGGTCTTCCCGGCGGCGGTTCAACCCCAGGAGACTTGCCGGCTCCGGGGGAACTACCGGAACTGTCTGTTCCTGAGCTTGGGCTCCCCGTCATGACCAGTGCCCGGTCCGGCATGGGCACTGGTTGCAAGGTCCATTGGTCGATGTAATCCCGGATCTCCGACAGTAGAGGCAGGCCCGATTCGCTAGTGAGCGGCACGGCGTAATCTGCCAGCTTGTCGAACGCCTCGCGGAACACGGTCATAGCCGTTGGCCGCTCCTTCGGCTCGCTGGACAGGAGTTTCTTCACCCATGAGCGCATCCCGTCAGGGAGTCCATCAAGGTTCGGCTCACAGCCGCGAATGCGCTGACTCTCGTCGATGCCATGAAAGGGAGTCTGGCCGATCATCGCGTATACGACCACGGAGCCGAGCGAGAACACATCGGATTCCTCTGTGGCCTTCCGTGGATCAAGGATGTGCTCGTTGGCCGTGAACTGACGCGATCCAAAGAAGGACGCGTCCATAGTGATACCGGGTTCCTCGGTGAACTTCGAGATCCCGAAATCAATGATCTTCAGGCCAGTCTGGTCCACCAGGATGTTCTGCGGCTTGAGGTCACGATGCAGTATGCCCTTCGCGTGGATCTCCGTCAGCGCCTCACCGAGTCCAGCCGCCAGCCACCACCCGCAGAGTTCGTCGAAATAGCCAAAACCTCCGCCGATCAGACGGTCCAAGGACGGGGCATGCAGGTACCTGGTCGCGAGCCAGGCCGGGTCGCCACTGCCGTCCGCATCAAGCAGCGCCGCAGTGTGCACGCCTGCCATCTTTCTTATGGCCTCGATCTCACGGAGAAAACGCTGCCTCCAGATGGAAGACTTCGCATAGTCCGGTTTGAAGATCTTCACCGCTGCAGGATCCCCGATGTCGCGTCGGGAGCCGAGGTAGACCACGCCGAAGCCACCCTGCCCGAGGCGGTGAGTTAGGCGAAACCCCCCACACTCGTCCGGATCCCCGGCCTGTAAAGGCTGCCAAGGCTCCATCGGCGCACCCTCCGTCATCCGCAGCCGCCTGCCCGTCGCCCCGGGTGCGGACACATCACGCCTCATCGGGTGATCAACATCATATGGGACCGAAGATACCTCGCGGGCAGCATTCGGTGAACCCTATTCCCTGGTTCACGCGTACCCCAAGAGAACTCTCTCCACACCATCGAAATCGGACATTGAGGACCGTAATTGCACCCGGCTCTCTAGGATGCCGAGATCTAGGATCAAGAACGGTGCAGCAATCACATATAGTGTTTTTTGGCCCAATATTGCACGACGCGCCCAATGTTTGTAAGCGTCGATTGAGACGACAGGTCTCCGTGATCAGCGCCAGTGCCTAGAAGGCTCGCGCGAGCGATCTGCGTCGACGACACTGCCGATAGAGGTCGGCACGACCTCGGCCGTGCGTGATGGCGACTCCGCGATGGACGCACCGAGACAGTCCGCTATCTCAGCCAGTGCCCGCGCCGCCGCCTCTGGGCTCACGCCACCATAGACTGCCTGGTCGCTCCATGACGCCTGCTCACCCAGTTGCCCAGAGCGCTCGCATTGACCCCGAACTCGTGTGCCGCCGATGCGACCGTCCACTCGCCCGCCAGCACCATGCCGATGGCTTCCTTGAACTCCGGCGAGAACTGCCTATGGCGCCTCGTCACGCACCTACCTCTTCCAGACTTCTGTCAGCTTATGTAGCTGACTGTCCGGAATCTGATCGGCACCTTAGTCAGTCGTTGCCGTATTCGGGCTCGCCGTAGCCTACATAGCGATCCTCGAGCAACTCCTGCTCGGTACGCAGGTACTGTTGCTGAATCCCGGCTGCGTGGATCTCGGCAGTACCTTCCAACCTTAAAGTGCAGACCGGACAGGACAATCCCGTCGCCACGTAGACGACGTCGCGATAGATGCAGTCGTCCTCGATGCGCTCATTCGTGCTGCGCACGGACCTTAGCTCCAATGGGATGTCCTCGGCGCAGGCAGGGCATCGCACCTGCTCCACAGCCTCATCGATGAGGTTGAGTCCAGCCCGTCCCCGAAAGATGGTGCCGATACGAGCCCGCCGGACAATAAGCTCCTCGTTGGACAGGCTGTTCCGGATCATGGCAGCTGCTTTGATCCGCTGCGTCACCTCGTGGATCAGCCGCTTGTCCGCAGCGTCGACCAAGGCTCGTCCATGGTCAAGCAGGGCGTCGCCGAGTATGTCCGCCGGCTCCAACTCGAGGTGATCGCACACAACCTCGACTACTCGCGTGAAGTGCGGCAACCACAGTTCAACCCCTTGCTCGTATGGCGACGAGCTGCTGTGTGCCTCCGCGTTCCGCAAGCCCGCCAGATAGGTGACATCCGCCGCACGCTCCTTCGTGAATGCAGGAACGATCACTCCCAGCCGTTCCACGACGGTCTTGAGCGCAATAGATGTCGGATGGCCGTTGGGTTTCGGATATCCGGCCGCAGCCATGATCGACTCGCCGTTCATGTCAGCGAGTAGCGTCGGGTGGACCTTCGCGAGTGGCGCGCGTAGCAGGAACTCTAGTCCGAGGAGGAGCCAATGAGCGAGGACGCCGTTCTCTGCAGTGCGATGGTCAGCAGCCCTGGCGAAGTACAGCTGCGCCTTGGCAATGAACCCGTCGTACTCCCACATCATTCGCTCCACACATAGGTTCGCTCCAGGACGCGGCCCGCTAGAACGGCGGGACGCCGATGCAGCAGGCGCGCATTGTCGAGGACCACGACACGCCCTTCTCGCCATTCGATGATCGCCGTGGGAGCTCGGGCGTCCACCTCATCCAGGCTCAGCCCGATCTGCGGGGCACAGACGCGTGGATCCCACCGCACCCGCCACCGCCCCTCCTCGGGCACCGCCGCAGGCAAATGGCGCGCCCGTCCTGTACTGTCGACAGCCCGCAGGACGGTGCGGCGCAGCCCGGCCAGCAGGGACGGGTCCGGATCGAGGAGCTCCGTATGCGTGGTCTGGGGAATCGATAAGGCTCGAAGCACGATCCAACGGGGCGGCCGCGACGAGATGGCCCCGTCGGTGTGCCACGGAAACGCCTCCAGCCCGTACGTCCCGGACAGACTCCAGGAGTCGTCTCGCTCCCGCGAGACGATCGCCTGCGGGTTCCCCCATCTCCCCGCAATCTCCGGTACGGCTTCGCCGTCCATGACCGCGAAGCCGCATGCAGCAAGCTCGTCCTTCACCCCCGCTTCCCGGGAGGAGTGCGCCGAACCTTCGCCGGAGTGGGGATCACCGGGCCGGTGGGAAGGATCCCGATCGCCTGGCGCGCGAGTTCGGTCCACGCGGGCTCGTTCACCCCGTCCTTATCGTCCGTGCGGAGGAGGATGTCACCGAGTCCGCCTCTCTCTGCGAGGGGCAGCACGTCACCCTGTCTGTACCAGCGTTTGCGCTCTTCCCACCACCTGTGATCGACTTTCTTGCCGAACATCTCCAGGTGCTCCCAGTGGATCAGCTGTCCATCCGACCCGACGATCGTGAAGTCGGGGCGCTTGGTCTCCCCGTCGATGGTGAGCGGCTGGTCGTAACCCCATCGATTGGGAGCGATCCGATCCAGGAGGTCTGCGATGATGACCTCGCTGTGACTTCGGACGAGCACTCCCCGTGCCGTGATGTGCACTCTCTTTGCGTCGAGGATGCCGGCAGATGCACCATCTGGAAAGAACAGTTCGCGTGGCGCAGGCGGCGTGAAGAGGTCGGTCAGCCTCCGGGCGGTTTCCGAGCTCGTGGAGACGGTCAGCTCGCGCAGGTCGTCGATCGAGCATTCGTGCAGCAGGATCACCTTGTCCTGCTGGCGCGTCAACGCGGTGTAGATCATCTCCCGAGAGAGCTTGCGCACTGTCCCCGGGAGCACCACTATGACCTTCTGGAACTCCGATCCCTGCGACTTGTGGATCGTGATCGCCCAGGCCAGCTCCAGCGGTGGGTCCTCCTCCGCCGCACCCTTATAGGTGTAGACCGTTCCCGCCTGCGACGAGAACTCGACCTGCGTTCGCCGGGGATTGCTTCCCTTCTTGCCCACCTGCCCCACCACGACGCCGATCTCGCCGTTAGCCACGTAGCCCAGTCCGGTGTCTTCGGGGTACGGCTTACGCCGGCTGTTGGTGTTGTTGAGCACCTTGTCCCCGAGCACGACCTGCTCCGCCCCGAGGGGTTTGGGAACCCATCGTTCCCGAACCGGGCGCAAGGCATCCTTGAGGGCTTTGTCGCGGAAGGCCTGCTTCAGATGCCGGTTGATCTCAGCGGTTCCCCAACCGTGCACCCGCGTCGGTGTGAGGATCTGCCAGTTTTCACAGGATGCCGCAGCGCCCTTGCGAAAGTTGACCCATGGCCCATTGAGTTCGCCTCCATAGGAGATCTCGAAGCTCTTGGAATCAGCAATGCTCTGCTCCTCCGCCAGTGTGCGGTCAAGGACATCCAGAGCGCGCGACGCGGTCCACGGGACCGCCGCCAGGGTTTCCAGCGGTGTCCCGGCACGCAGACGCTCCCAGACCTCGTCGAAACCGGGAGGAATGGGATCGCCGGAGAACCATGCGGCGAGCATGAGGTCGTCCCGGACCTGCCCACGCTGGCGGCGCAGCTCGGTGAGTTCGGTATATCCAGGTGCCACGCGGGGGAAGCTGACGCTGCCCGGAGGCGGCGCCAGACGGTGGATCAAATCGGCGAAGGGCCGTCCGGCGCCGATGGGCGGAAGCTGGCGAGGATCCCCGACTAGGATCAACCGGTCAGGAATGGGAAGCGCGTCCAGCAGGGCCGCCATTTGCTCCTCCGTGAGCATGGATGCCTCATCGACGACAACAGTCCCGTACAGCTGGGCCTTGGGTTTGTCCGGCGCCAGGACATAGGAACGGGTGTCATCGCGATAGCGTCCATGCCTGGTCAGAAACTGGGCGATGGTCTGCGCGGGGTGTCGGGCCTTGGTCTGCAACTGCACGCGAGCCTTGCCGGTCGGAGCCAGCAGCAGCACGCCTCGGGAACGGATCTTCTCATGCGCTGCCAACGCCCTGATCAGGGTGGTCTTCCCAGTTCCCGCCCGCCCGTTCAGCACGCTCAACGGGGCTGAGAAGAGCTCAGCAAGCGCGGCCTTCTTCTCCGAGCGTCCTCTCTCCTCGGCTTCGGGGTCGGTTTCCGATTCGTACTCGGCCAGCACGCGGTCGAGCGCATCTGCGAGATCCTTTGGAACTGGCTGTCGGGGCCGAGCGAACTGACCGTCCACCACGCTGCGGATGACGTGCGCGACAAGCTCCAGCCGGGCGAGCTTATAGGCGGGACTACCATCAGCCAGCCGGGTACCCACCAGGGGCGGCCAAAAGGGCGATTCGATCGAGAAGGTCAACTTGTCAGGGTGGAGGTCGTGTGCGTTGAGCTTCTCCTCCGTGATCCCGCATGCTTCCGTCAGTGGCCTGTCCGCGATTCGCTGAATCGCGACGGACATCGGCATCACGGTGTCACCCTCTTGTGCCGCCGCTTCCAGCGTTTCCACCAGCAGCGCCTGCAGCCGTCGGGAATCGTCGGGGTCGGTGACGGCGGTCGGCTCGGCCATGGGGAACCGTGCCCGGATGTCCGCGTGCGGGAAGCATCCGCGGTCAACGGTGCCGAACGGCACCGGCGCGGCAGTCCCCACCGTGCAGATGTGAGCTAGATAGGGGTCGGCCAGAAGGTCCTCGTGCTCCAGATTGATCCCCTGGTTGCGGAACAGGATGGTTGCCTGATCGCTGGTGAGCTGGAGCCGGGAGAGCAGCCGCAGTACCCGCAGCTTATCGGCCGTGAACCCGGGCCAGATCTTACGATGCGTGTCAGTGATCAGCCGGGAGACGGCCCGCGAGTACCGCTGCGGATGGGAAACCGCATCCGTCAGGACCTCCCATGGATCGGCGCCATCCGGAGTGACCCGGGCGATCTCCCTGGCCAGGACCTTGCTGTGGCGGAATTGGAGCGCTCCGAGGACGGCGCCGAGGCCGGGAGCCGGGCCCCGCATGGTCCAGAGCTCGCCGATGCATTCGCTCACCCACTCCATTGAGGTTTGCGGCACATCGATGCCAGCCTCCCGACACTGCTCGGCCGAGCGGAAGAGCCGCTCCAGCGCGTCGATGGCGCTGTCATGCGAGACGTGTTCTGCCGCGTAGCGGAACTCGCGGCCACCGTTTTCCGGCGCCCAGGCCAGCAGGTCCTGCACGTCCTCACCCCGTGCGTGTCGTTCAGCCAGTTCGGTGACCGGCAGCAGGATGCCTCCGGCGCCGTCTGGGCGTAGCGTGTGCGATACGGCCGTCTCCCACATGTAGTTCGGAAATGGGGTGGGGCCATCAGTCTGCCAGGGTCGTGGCAGCTGGAGATTAGTGATCCGGGCCGCGCCCACCAGTAGGTGCCCCTCGGTCTTGAGGTCGTCGAACGGTGAGTGTTTGGCGTAGAAGAAGATCAGGGATTCCTTCGGCTCGACATCGTCGAAGAACCGACTGATCAATGCCTTCTGGTTGTCGCCGTGGATCACCCAGTTGGGGGCGAATCCCAACTCGCGATCGACCAGCGCTTCTCGCTCCTCGTCAAAGTCCGCGACATCGTATTCGCGACTTACCTCTGCAATGCTCTCGCGGAGCAGCCAGTAGTAAGGGATCGCCTGCGCGCCGAAGGCAGGGACGACGATGGTGGTCGGCCGCAAGTTGCGCAATGCTGGATTGTGCCGGTACGGATGCTGCAGCACGACCGGGTACGGCCGGGAACTCAGGAAGGTCCCGCGCTCGCCCACGCAGGCGATCCGGCGGGCGTCCAGCTCGTCCAGTGACTTGCCAGCGTGCTCGACTTCATACTGATCGTCGCGTTTCTTGCCTATGTTAGGCAACAGGATGCATGAGGCGTTGTCGAGCGGTTTACGGCAGACCGTGCCGCTCCAGCCGGAATCATGCCAGGGGACGCGGACCGACACATGCATGGGGGGCCTCTCGGTTACCAGGGATGGGGATGATCTTAACCTGGGCATGTCTTACTTGCGACAGATCTCTAAGAAAGGCGAGGCCAGCGTCCCACCGGCCGGCAGAGATAGAGGGTCGCCACGAGCTTGGCTATGGACACTCCGCTGCTAATTAAAACCGCTATAGACCCAGCATCCTCCTCTCTAATCGTCTCGCATCACAGCTAGGTGGCTCGCTGGACCGATCCACCCAGATTCTCCAATCGCTCAGATTGAAGATGGCAGGCTTATATACGGACTGACGAAAAATATGGCTGTCAACGCGACCGAAAACGGTTACCGACCTTAACCTGAATCGCCCCGTACTGGAGCATCATGTTCGGCCACGGACCCTTTTCGTCCGCGTGATGCCCGTGCGAGGCTCTGGTTTTGAAAGATGGCGATGGCTTTGCACAGGTCACCGACCTTGCTTGTGCGCTTCCCCTCATACCGTGGAGACCGAACCTGAGGTGAGGTTGGGTCGTGGGAGTGACCAGGCGCCGGTTTGACCCGGAGTTCCGAGCCGGTGCGGTGCGCATCGTCAAGGAGACCGGCAAGCCCGTCTCGCATGTCGCGCGGGACCTTGGTATCAACGAGTACACACTGCACAACTGGATGCAGATGGATCGGCATGCCAGCGGCCAGGTCGGTGGCAACGGCGGTGGGAGCGGGAAGCTGACGGAGTCCGAGCAGGAGGAACTGGCCCGGCTGCGGCGGGAGAAGGCTGAGCTCGCCCGGCAGCACGCCAAGGAGAAGGCGGCCTGGGAGAAGGAACGCGCCGAGCTGGAAGACGAGCGTGATGACGCCCCTATGCTTGTCAAGCTCCAGTGGGCGAGGTTTTCGCAGGTGAGAGTGCATCAGTGATGATGGGGAAGACTTCGCGG
>NZ_JBFANB010000049.1:0-64184 GCF_040659625.1 Nonomuraea sp. NPDC049750 | reverse complement strand
ACGGGGTTGTGCATCATGCACTGGCTTTTAACACACTGTTGAGTTCTCAAGAAACGGACGCGTACTCCCCAACCTGCGAGAGGCGCACATTTCGTCTTCCCAAGTGTATCAGATCCGCCCGATCCTTGTCAAATCGGCCGATCCGGTACGTTCCGGGCAACCCTGCTAACTTACCTGAACTTCTGACTCATGTCCAATCACGCGCGGACACAGCCCGAAGTTCGGGAGAGATCACTGGGTTTTGCCGGGCTAACTTGCCCCGCGTTGAAGACTCTAGCAGTCCTGGTGCGGGGGAAGACCCAACTTCGGTAACGAATAGGTCTTCCCCCGGTGTGTCTCGCTCAAACACCCAAGCCGGCGAGCTGCGCCTCGAGCCGCACGATGTCGGCCGCCGACTGCTCTGCACGCCCCCTGACCTTGGCGACGACGTCCTCGGGCGCCTTGGCCATGAACTGCTCGTTGCCGAGCTTGGCGGCGACCTGGGCCGCCTCCTTGCGCGCGACCGCCAGATCCTTCTCCAGCCGCTTGCGTTCGGCCGCCACGTCGATGGCGCCGGCAGTGTCGATCTCCACGGTCACCCCGCCGACGGTGAAGCGGGCAGTGGCGGAAAAGGCGTCAGACGGCTCAGTGAGCCGCAGGAGTGAGCGGATGGCCCCTTCCTGCCCCGCGAGAGCCGTGCCGGTCAGTCCGAGCCGCGCGGCCACCTTCTGGCCGGGCTTCAGCCCCTGATCCGAACGGAACCTGCGCACCTCCGTCACCAGCTCCTGCAGGGCGACGATCTCCGCCTCGGCCGCCGGATCGGTCCGGGCGGCATCGACCTGCGGCCACGCTGCCACGGCGACGGACTCGCCGCCCGTGACGGCTCGCCACAGCTCCTCGGTCACGAACGGCACCAGCGGGTGCATCAGCCGCAGCAGCGTGTCGAGCACGTGACCCAGCACCAGCCGCGTGTGCTCCAGCCCCTCACCGAGCTGGATCTTGGCCAGCTCCAGGTACCAGTCGCAGACCTCGTCCCACGCGAAGTGGTAGAGCAGATCGGACGCCTTGGCGAACTCGAACTCCTCGAAGGCCGCGTCGGCCGTGGAGATCACGCTCTGGAGCCGCGACAGGATCCACCGGTCGGCCGCCGTCAGGTCCAGGCCGTCGAGGGGGCCGGTAGTCGCGCCGTTCATCAGCGCGAAGCGGGTGGCGTTCCAGATCTTGTTGCAGAAGTTGCGCGAGCCGCCCGCCCACTCCTCGCTCACCGCGACGTCGGCCCCGGGGTTGGCGCCGCGCAGCAGCGTGAAGCGCGTGGCGTCGGCGCCGAAGCGCTCGATCCAGTCGAGCGGGTCGACCACGTTGCCGAACGACTTGGACATCTTCTTGCCGTATTGGTCGCGGACCATGCCGTGCAGCGCGACCGTGCGGAAAGGCGGCTCGCCGTCCATGGCGTACAGGCCGAACATCATCATGCGCGCGACCCAGAAGAACAGGATGTCGTAGCCGGTGACCAGCACGGAGGTCGGGTAGAAGCGCGCGAGCTCCGGTGTCGCGTCCGGCCAGCCGAGCGTGGAGAACGGCCACAGGCCCGAGGAGAACCAGGTGTCGAGCACGTCGGCGTCCTGGACGTAGCCGGCGGGCGGATCCTGGTCGGGGCCAACGCACACGACCTCGCCGGCCGGGCCGTACCAGACCGGGATGCGATGCCCCCACCACAGCTGGCGCGAGATGCACCAGTCGTGCATGTCGTCGACCCAGTCGAAGTAGCGCTTGGCCAGCTCGGGCGGGTGGATGCGGGTGCGGCCGTCGCGCACCGCGTCGCCGGCGGCCTTGGCCAGCGGCGAGACGTTGACGAACCACTGCAGCGACAGTCTCGGCTCGACCACCGTCTTGCAGCGCGAGCAGTGGCCGACCGAGTGGACGTAGGGGCGCTTCTCGGCGACGATCCGGCCCTCGGCGCGCAGCGCGGCGACCACGGCGGGTCGTGCCTCGAACCGGTCGAGCCCCTCGAACGGTCCGTGCGCGGTGATCACGCCGCGCTCGTCCATGATGGTCAGCGACGGCAGCGAATGCCGACGGCCGATCTCGAAGTCGTTGGGGTCGTGGGCCGGCGTCACCTTGACCGCGCCGGTGCCGAAGGCCGGATCGACGTGCTCGTCGGCGACCACGGGGATCTGCCGGCCGGTGAACGGCACCTCGACGAGCGTGCCGACCAGGTGGGCGTAGCGCTCGTCGGAGGGGTGCACGGCCACGGCGGTGTCGCCGAGCATGGTCTCCGCGCGGGTGGTCGCCACCACGATCTCGTCGGAGTAGCGGATGGAGACGAGTTCGCCGTCGTCCTCGCTGTGTTCGACCTCGATGTCGGACAGCGCGGTGAGGCAGCGGGGGCACCAGTTGATGATGCGTTCAGCCCGGTAGATCAGGCCGTCGTCGAAGAGCCGCTTGAAGATGGTCTGGACGGCCCGCGAGAGGCCGGTGTCCATGGTGAAGCGCTCGCGCTCCCAGTCGACGCCGTCGCCGAGCTTGCGCATCTGGCCGAGGATCCGGCCGCCGGACTCCTCCTTCCACTGCCAGACGCGCTCCACGAACGCCTCACGCCCAAGGTCGTGGCGCGACAGGCCCTCCTTGGCCAGCTCGCGCTCGACGACGTTCTGGGTGGCGATGCCCGCGTGGTCCATGCCGGGCAGCCACAGCGTCTCGCGGCCCTGCATGCGGGCCCGGCGGGTGAGCGCGTCCTGGATGGAGTGGTCGAGCGCGTGCCCGATGTGCAGGACGCCGGTCACGTTGGGCGGGGGGAGGACGATGCTGTACGGCTCGCGCGGGCTGCCCGGGTCTGCGTGGAAATAGCCTTCGGATACCCAGCGCTCGTAGCTCCGGGTCTCGACGTCGGCCGGGGTGTACTGGGTGGGCAGCTCTGGCGTTGTCACAGTGACCAATTCTAGGGAGGTGGTGGAAAGCGAAACGCCCCAGGGAGTTCGTCTCCGCGGGGCGCTTGCCGTAAGGGAAGGATCAGGCGGACTTTTCCCGCGGCGTGCGCTGCTGTTTCGCGGCGAGCTGGTCGCGGGGTACGAGCGTCGGGATGGCGTGTTCGAGCACCGACTCGCGGGTGATGACCACCCGGGCGACGTCCTGGCGCGACGGCACCTCGTACATCACCGACTGGAGCACCTCTTCGAGGATGGCACGCAGGCCGCGCGCGCCGGTGCCGCGCAGGATCGCCTGGTCGGCGATGGCCTCGAGCGCGCCGTCGGTGAACTCCAGCTCCACGCCGTCGAGCTCGAGCAGCTTGCGGTATTGCTTGACCAGCGCGTTGCGCGGCTCGGTGAGGATCTGGATGAGCGCCTCGCGGTCGAGGTTGTGCACCGAGGTGATGACCGGCAGACGGCCGACGAACTCGGGGATCATGCCGAACTTCAACAGGTCCTCCGGCATCACGTCGGAGAAGATGTCGGCCATGTCGACTTCTTCCTTCGACCGGATGATGGCGTTGAAGCCGATGCCCTTCTTGCCGATGCGCGACTCGATGATCTTTTCCAGACCGGCGAAGGCGCCGCCACAGATGAACAGCACGTTCGTCGTGTCGATCTGGATGAACTCCTGGTGGGGGTGCTTACGCCCGCCCTGCGGCGGCACGCTCGCGGTCGTGCCCTCCAGGATCTTGAGCAGCGCCTGCTGGACGCCCTCACCGGAGACGTCGCGAGTGATCGACGGGTTCTCGCTCTTGCGAGCGATCTTGTCGACCTCGTCGATGTAGATGATGCCGGTCTCGGCCTTCTTGACGTCGTAGTCGGCGGCCTGGATGAGCTTGAGCAGGATGTTCTCGACGTCCTCGCCGACGTAGCCCGCCTCGGTGAGCGCGGTGGCGTCGGCGATGGCGAAGGGCACGTTGAGCATCTTCGCCAGCGTCTGCGCAAGCAGCGTCTTGCCCGAGCCCGTGGGGCCGAGCAGCAGGATGTTGCTCTTGGCCAGCTCTAGACCGTCGTCTCTACCTCGGTCGCCGGACTGCACCCGCTTGTAGTGGTTGTAGACCGCCACCGAGAGCGCCTTCTTCGCCTTGTCCTGACCGATGACATAGGCGTCGAGGAACTCGTAGATCTCCCTCGGCTTGGGCAGGTTGTCCCACTTGAGCTCAGAGGACTCCGAGAGCTCCTCTTCGATGATCTCGTTGCAGAGATCGATGCACTCATCGCAGATGTAGACGCCTGGACCGGCAATGAGCTTCTTGACTTGCTTCTGGCTCTTCCCGCAGAAAGAGCACTTCAGCAGGTCTCCCCCGTCGCCGATGCGTGCCACCCCAGATACTCCTTTGCGTGGGACCGCCCTGCTCCCGCGATCCGTATCCTCCGGACCGGGTCCGAACCGCTCAGGTTTCGACGTTACCGTCTTCTGGGCCCTCAGTGAGCCCCCTGGCGGCGAGTCGCACCGGAACGTGCCCTATTGGGCAGCGCTCCGGTGCGTCACATCTCATCAGGAAGCGACGGCCTGAGCTCGTTTCTTCCGCGACGGGATGATGTCGTCGATCAGACCATACGCCTTTGCCTCGTCCGCGTTGAGAATTTTGTCGCGTTCGATGTCCTTTCGGACTTCCGCAGGGCGCTTTCCGGAGTGCTTCGCCACGATCTCCTCCAGGAGGGAGCGCATGCGAAGGATCTCGCGGGCCTGGATCTCGATGTCGCTTCCCTGGCCGCCGCCCTCGGTGGACGGCTGGTGGATGAGCACCCTGGCGTTGGGAAGCGCGAACCGCTTGCCGGGAGTCCCGCCGGCCAGCAGCACGGCCGCGGCGGAGGCGGCCTGCCCCAGGCAGACGGTCTGGATCTCCGGCCGGACGAACTGCATCGTGTCGTAAATCGCCGTCATGGCGGTGAAGGAGCCACCCGGCGAGTTGATGTAGATGCTGATGTCACGGTCGGGATCGAGCGACTCCAGCGTCAGCAGCTGAGCCATCACGTCGTTGGCCGACGCGTCGTCGATCTGCACTCCGAGGAAGATGATGCGGTCCTCGAAGAGCTTGTTGTACGGATTCATCTCCTTCACGCCATAGGACGTGCGTTCGACGAAGGAGGGGAGAACGTACCGGCTTTCGATGTTCACTTCAACTCCCCTAGGAGACGGCGCCTTGCGAGGGCACCTGCCTCGCGCTGCGCACGACGTTGTCGATGAAGCCGTAGTCCTTGGCCTCTTCGGCCGTGAACCAGCGGTCTCGATCGGAGTCGGCCTCGATCTGGTCGAGCGACTGGCCCGTGTGCTGCGCGATCCGCTCGGCCAGGGTCTTCTTCACGTAGAGCATCTGCTCCGCCTGGATGGCGATGTCGGCGGCGGTGCCGCCGATGCCACCGGACGGCTGGTGCATCATGATGCGCGCGTGGGGCAGCGCGTAGCGCTTGCCTCTCGCGCCCGCCGACAGCAGGAACTGCCCCATGGAGGCGGCCAGCCCCATGGCGACCGTGGCCACGTCGTTGGGCACATATTCCATCATGTCGTAGATGGCCATGCCGGCGGTCACCGACCCGCCAGGCGAGTTGATGTAGAGCCAGATGTCACGGTCGGGATCGTCGGCCGCGAGCAGCAACAGCTCGGCACAGATGCGGTTGGCGATCTCGTCGTTGACCTCCTGCCCCAGCACGATGATGCGCTCGCGCAGCAGGCGCTGGTAAAGCTGGTCCTCAAGCCGGAAGGACGAGCCGTTCTCACGGCCTCGCGACTCAGGCTGATAGAAGGTCGGCGGGCTGGTCACAGCGTCACCTTCCGATGCGTCGTAATCGATTGGCTTTGCTTGTGACCCTAACGCGCGGGGCACACAGCTCATGCCCGGTCCGCCTACTGTTCGCTGACGGCGCAGGTAAGGCCGCCCAGAGCAGCGCGAAGCCCCCGAACCGTCCGGATCGGGGGCTTGGTGCCGTTTCTGGGGCTAGGCGTCGGCCTTCTCCTCGGCCGCCGGCTCGTCGGCCGGCTCCTCGGTGGGCTCCTCGCCGTTGATCTCGGTGTAGATGGCCTTGAGGTCGACCTCGTTGCCGTCGGTGTCGACCACCTTGGCGGCGTCGCCGATGACGGACTTGGCCTTGTCACGGACGATCTCGACCATCGCCAGCGTCAGCTGGTCGTTGTCGGCCAGGTGCTGGGCCAGCTGGTTGGGCTGGACGCCCATCTCCATGGCGCGGCGGACGACGAAGTTGGTCAGCTCCTGCTCGGAGACGCCCAGGTCCTCGCTCTTGACGATCTTGTCGAGGACGAACCCGACCTTGATGGCCTTGGCGGAGCTGCTGTCGAACTCGGCGAAGCGCTCCTCCTCGGTCGTCTGGTAGAGGCGGAAGAAGGCATCGCGGCTGAGCCCGCTCTCGGCGATCTGGTGCTCGAGGTTGTGCTTGCGGGCGTCGACCTCGGCCTTGAGCGCGCTGTCGGGGATCGGCATCTCGATCTTGTCGAGCAGCGAGTCGAGGGCCTTCTCGCGGGCCTGGACGACCTGGTCGACCAGCTTGTTGCGGCGGGCCTGCTCGCGGATGCTGTCCTTCAGCTCGGCGAGCGTGTCGAACTCGCTGGCCAGCTGGGCGAACTCGTCGTCGAGCTCGGGCAGGACCTTCTCCTTGACCGTCTTGACGTTGATGATGACGTCGGCTTCCTCACCGGCGTTCTCACCACCGACCAGCTCGGTCTTGAAGGTCTTCTCGTCGCCCGCGGACATGCCCGCGAGGGCGTCGTCGAGACCCTGCAGCACGGAGCCGGCGCCGACCTCGTAGGAGACCTCGTTGGCCTGCTGCTCCTCGATGTTGGCACCGTCGATCTCGGCACGCAGGTCCATGACGACGAAGTCGCCGGCGGCGGCCGCGCGCTCGACGCCGGTCAGCGTGGCGAAGCGCTGGCGCAGCGCGTCGAGCTGGCCGTCGATGTCCGCGTCGGCGACCTCGGCGGAGTCGACCGTGACCTCGATGCCCGCGTATTCGGGGACCTCGAAGGCGGGCCGGACGTCGACTTCGGCGGTGAACTCGACCTGCTCGCCATCCTCGATCTTGGTGATCTCGATGTCGGGCTGGCTGACCGGGAAGAGGTCGACCTCGTCGACGGCCTGACCGTACAGCTTGGGCACCGCGTCGTTGAGAGTCTCCTCCAGCACCACCGCGCGGCCGAAGCGCTGCTCGATGATGCGGGCCGGAACCTTGCCAGGGCGGAACCCGGGGACGCGCACCTGCTGCGCGACCTTCTTGTACGCCGCATCCAGGCTCGGGCGCAGCTCTTCGAACGGCACCTCGACAGTGAGCTTCACCCTGGTCGGGCTGAGCTCCTCGACAGCGGTCTTCACGGGGTGGTCTCCTTGATCAAGCTTCGAGTGATCGCGGGCGCGTCCAGATTTGGTACGGCTCACGCGCCGCGCCCACATGAGCGGCGCTGGGCATGCTCCGCCTTGGCGGGATCCAAGCGCCGTTCGCCAGTCTAGGGTAGATGCGTACCCAACAACGACGTGACGACCCTCAGAACTCCTCGGCGATCACCCGCAGGAGCTCGATGGTCTCGTCCGGCGTCGTGCTGACGGCGCAGAGCCGCTCCATCACCTCGGTGTAGCGGTCGACGTCCTCGCGTTTGTCCAGGTAGAGGGCGCTGGCGAGTTGCTCGACGTACACCACGTCCGGCAGGTCGTGGTCGGGGAAGCGCAGGACGCTGAACGCGCCGCCCTCGGCGCTGTGGCCCCCGAAGCTGAACGGCATGACCTGGATGGTGATGTTGGGCTGGCGCATCAGATCGATGAGGTGCTCGAGCTGGGCTCGCATCACCTCGGCGCCGCCGATGGGGCGGCGCAGCGCGGCCTCGTCGATGACCGCCCAGAAGACCGGGCCGTCGGGCCGGTCGAACATGCGCTGGCGTTCGAGGCGGAGGTCCACCCTGCGGGCGATCTCCTCGGCGCCGATGCCGGCCGAGCCGGCCGTGACGACCGCCCGGGCGTATTCCTTGGTCTGTAACAACCCCGGAACGAACTGGACCTCGTAGGTCCTGATCCTGGCCGCGGCCTCTTCGAGGCCGACGTAGGCCTGGAACCACGTGGGCAGGATGTCGTTGAACCGGTGCCACCATCCGGGCTCGTTCGCCGTGGCCACCAGGTCGAGTACGGCTGCGCGCGCCTGGGTGTCCACCACCCCGTAAAGGGTCAGCAAATCAGCCACGTCGCGCTCCTTGAAGCCGACGCGTCCCAGCTCCATGCGGCTGATCTTGGATTCGGAGCCCCTGATGAGGTGGCCTGCCTCCTCGCGGGTGACGCCCTTCCCCTCCCTGAGCCTGCGCAGCTGGGAGCCCAGGAGGATGCGCAGCGCCGTAGGGCCGGAACCCGGCTGGTTCTGCGTCACTCTGCCTCCTATCAAGGTCCGCACACACAGTGACACCACATTGCCGGGTATGACAAGGTCTCAACCTGGTGTCCGATTCGGATACCCCTACCCGTAGCCGCTCATGCTGCTGCACATTGCACATGCACGTGCATTTGGGTCTTGCAGCGGCCGGGGATCGTGATCCATGATGGCCTAGTGCATATTGGGCCAAACATGCACGAACCCAGGAACAATCGGGAGGTATCGGCGGGATGGTGGAGGACCCTTTGGCCACTGCCGATTGCCTGCAGATCACCCGTGAAGTGGGGTTCGACAGCCTGTTGAGCTCGGGCAAGCCGTACACGACCTCGTGTCCGCTGCCCTTCCAGGCCGACTCCGTGAAGACCGCCAGGGACGTGACCCGTTCCACGTTACGCGGCTGGGGCCTGCCGGAGCTGGGCGATGACGCCGCGCTGGTCGTCTCCGAGTTGGTGACGAACGCGGTCAGGTACGCGATGTACGCGCGTGGCCGGCGGGAGATCCAGCTGCTGCTGATGCGGGTCGCCCCCCACGTGCTGCTGGCCGTGGCCGACCCGAGCGACAAGATCCCCACGCCCAAGGAGCCCGACTTCATCTCCGAGAACGGGCGCGGCCTTTATATAGTCGAGACCTACAGCCAATGCTGGGGCTGGGACCCGCTGGCTCGGGGCGGCAAAGCCGTGTGGGCCCTCTTCCGTACCGACTCCTGATTTATTACTCTTTCTTGGAGTGAAGGGGAGTACCTCCGAACACGCCTGATCGTCATGACGGCCCGCGCGGCCCGGTCAGGTGGGCCCTGTGTGGCGAGGGAGACCTTCCGGCCCAACGTCGTCGGCTGGAGGTTCCAAGGTGCGCATGCTCATCCCCATGGCCCTGCTCGCGGCCATCTACTCCGCCGTTCTGGCCGGTCTGGTCCTGATCGGGATTCCGGTCCTGTACGTCGCCCTCGGGGCGGCCCTCATCCTGCTCGTGCAGTGGTGGT
Organism: Nonomuraea sp. NPDC049750; assembly: GCF_040659625.1. Taxonomy (NCBI): domain Bacteria; kingdom Bacillati; phylum Actinomycetota; class Actinomycetes; order Streptosporangiales; family Streptosporangiaceae; genus Nonomuraea; species Nonomuraea sp. NPDC049750. Next base: position 54,893 of record NZ_JBFANB010000049.1, on the reverse strand, counting down.
ACACCGAGGTACTGGCGCGGCGGATGACCCGGGCCCGGTACGTCACGGCCGAGCAGGAGCCCGAACTGCATGCCGTACTCGATCGGCTCTGCGCGCTGAGCGACGTGGCCAAGCCGCGGCTGGCGATCAGCCCCTCTCCCGCCCCGAACGCCTACACGGTCGGCCGCTCGCGGCGCAGCGCGACGATCATCGTCACCGAAGGGCTGCGCGCCCGCCTGGAGGCCGACGAGCTGACGGCGGTGCTCGCCCACGAGATCGCGCACATCCAGCACCGGGACGTGGCGGTGATGACGCTGGCGAGCTCGTTCGCGATCGCGCTGGCGGCGTTCGCCAAGGGCACAGGGCGAGCCGCGGTGGAGGCTCCGGGGCTGTTCTTCGAGGAGTTCCCCTTCGGGCTGTTCGTCGGGCTGGCGATCCTGACGGGCGGGGCCGCCGCGGGGCTGGCCAGTTACCTCGCGCACCTGCCGCTGCGCTGGCTCAGCCGCTCCAGGGAGCTGGCCGCCGACCGCGCCGCCGCCGACCTGCTCGGCCAGCCGGGACTGCTCGCCTCGGCGCTGCTCAAGGTGCACGCGGAGGACGGCATCCCGCTGACCGACCTGCGGCGCGGGGTGCCGGCGTTGGGGCTGGTGGCCTGCCGTACGAAGAAGGGCTCCCTGATGGCCACGCACCCGCACGTGCACGTACGGGTGCGGCGGCTCATGGGGTAGTTCCTATTACTGGGCGGTCGGCGTGGTCGGCGAGTCGAGCCAGTCGTCGACCAGGGCGGTGAAGTCGTCGCCCGTCCGCTCGTTCAGCCACCTCACGAACGATGCCCGGTCCTGCGTGGTCCCCTTGTGCTCCTGCACCCAGGCACGCAGGGTCGCGAAGAACCGCTCGTCCCCGAGCCGCTTGCGGATCTCGTGCAGCATCACCGCGGGACCGTAGTACACGTTGCTCGCCCCGAACGCGCTCGCCTGGTAATGCCCGGGCGGCCCGAACTGGTTGCGCAGCCTCCCGTCGAGCGCCCGAGCGTCTTTGAGGTAGCTCTCCAGCTTCGAGCCGCCGTGCTCGGCGTACCACGCCCACTCGAAGTACATCGCGAAGCCCTCGTTCAGCCAGACGTCTCGCCAGGTCCGAGGCGTGACCGCGTCGCCGAACCACTGGTGCGCCATCTCGTGCGCCACCACGTTGGCGGTGAGGAATTCGGGGGCCAGCGTCACCATCTGCTGGGTCTCCATCCCAGAGTCGCTGGTGACGACCACACCCGCGCTGTTGAAGGGGTAGGGACCCAGCCGCTTCTCCAGCCAGCGCAGGATCGCCGGCGTCTGCCGTACGACGGGGAGGTACTCCTTCCGGTCACCCCGGCGCAGCCAGTACGTGATCGGGATCCCGCGCGGCCCCTTGGCGTCGAAGCGCTGGTAGCGGTCGACGGCGAGCAGCGTGACGTAACTGGCCACCGACTCGGTCGACCGCCAGAGGTAGGTGTTCCCCTTACGGCCTTCGAAGCGTCCGTGCGCCACCGCGGCCCACCCGCGCGGCACTGTGACCGCCACGTCGTAGCGAGCTTCGTCGGACGGGTGGTCGTTCACGGGGAACCAGGTGAAGGCCCCGTACGGCTCCTGCAGCGCCCATGCCGACCCGTCGGCGGCCGAGCGCAAGCCGAGCTTGCTCGTGTCCGATCGGTACTGCCCCGTGCGTACAGGCTTGGGAACCCCGTGATAGCGGACGGACACCTCGACCCGCTTGCCCGCCGCCACCGGCGAACCCAGTGGAATGACCAGGCGGTCGCCCGGGTGCCGGGCCTTGACCGTCTTCCCGGCGACCGTCACCCCGTCCACGCGCAACGCGCGGCCGAAGTCGAGCGAGATCTTGTCCAGCTTCTTGACGGCTCTGACGGTGAGCCGGGCCGTACCGGTGAGCAGGCGCTTGGACGGCTTCCAGTCCAGCTTCAGCCCGTAGTGGAGAACGTCGATCGCGGGGTTGCCGTAGGCGGGGTAGACCGGGTCCGCCACCGGCTCCGAGAGCCCCTTGTCGGGAGCGCCCGGCACGGCTACCGCCGCGGTGAGTAAGAGGGAAATGATCGAATGCACCGCGCCACGGTAGTACGTCATGCTTTATGGCGATATAGAACTCCTGGTAAGCGTCATTTCCCTCAGCTCTTGTCGTAGACCCCGGCGGACCACGTTCCGGGCCTGGCTCCCAGGTCGGCGGCCAATTCCAGGGCGACGTCGTACCTGATCAGCTCCTGGGCCGCGTACCTGCCGTTGCAGGTCCCCTTCCGCTTGTCGGGCACGGCGCAACCGTCCAGTGACGCCTGCCCGATGAGCTCGGTGGGAGGGAAGACCCATACGCGGATGGACTGGCTCCCGTTCAACCATCCGGAGGGGAGCGACCGCCGGTTGTAGGTGTGCCGGGCCGTGCCGCCCTGGCACCGGCTGACCTGCCCCGCGCGGCTGCCCCTGACGGCCGTGACCACCCACGACCGCGGGTTCGCACAGATGACGGCCACGGTGGTGGCGTGGCTGGTCGGCTTGATCTGGAGGTCATGTCCGGTCGCGGACATCGAGTTCATCACAGCCGCGACCCTGGTCAGGCCGTCCAGAGTGGCCGGCGGATCGGGCACGCGCGCCGGTAGCGCGGAGGCCGCGCTCGACGGGCCGGCCGACGTGACGAACTGGGCCGCCGGTGCGGGCGCCGGGGGCGTCACCGCCCCCGGCAGCACCCACACCACGGCGGTCGCGGCGGCCCCCGCCAGCACCGCGCCCACGCTCCACCGGGCGAACCGGCCGCGCCTGCCTCTCCGTACGATCTCGGCCACGTCCATGTCCCCTCCGGGTCCGTACGTCGTACGCTCGGCGAGCAGCTCGCGCAGGTCGTCTTCGGTATGGTTCATTGCTCCACCTCCATCAGCTGGATCGTCGGATGCACCCGCAGCCGCGTCAGCGCCCGCCCGAGCTGGGTCTTCACCGTGCCCAGAGAGCAGCCGAGCACGTCGGCGCACTGCGGCAGCGTCAGGTCCTCGAAGTAGTGCAGGACGATGACCGCCCGCTGACGGTCCGACAGCCCTCTGATCGCCGTCCAGAGCGCGTCCTTCTCACCGAGCTCGCGGGCGAAGTCGCCGCGGGCGGTCGCGTCGGGGAGCGACTCGGTGGGCACCTCGCCGCGCCATCGTCTGCGCCACCAGGAGGCGTGCGTGTTGGTCAGGATGCGGTAGACGTACGGGTCGGGATCGCCCTTGATGCGGCGCCACGCCTGCCATGCCCTGGCCAGCGTGGTCTGCACCAGGTCATCGGCTGTGCTCCAGTCGCCCGTGAGCACGTAGGCGATACGGCGCAGCCGACCCGACCGGGCTGTCACATACTCCGCGAATCCATCCATCACCGGTCATTACTCTCTGGGGGCCTGAACCGGATGACAGCCGCGGCAGGGATTTCTGGCCGCGCCTCCAATATTCGTGGCCATCCCGGCTCCCAGGGCGGAGGCGGCCGACTACCAGGCGTCTACACGGATTGGTGCTGACGAGTGCCGGTCACCAAAATTGGTAGATCTTTCTACACATAGCTCCCCTTATATGACTTTTCCGACATCGCCTTGACCTGGTCTTTCACTCTCGACAGAGTCCCCCGCCGCCTCTTTAGAGGCACTTGACCTGCGGAAACGGCAAGGTACTCTCGCCCTACCACAAGCTTCCGGTTTAGCCACAGCAGTCCATAGTCATAACTCTTGTCAGGATCTGTATGGGTAAATCCGGCCTCGTCCCGGAGGTCCCACACTTCCATGACGCACCAAACTGCCCCGACCGCTCCACAGGCAGCCGATGACCACGCGAGCCAATCGGCGGGCCGGCCCTCTCAGCTGCCGCCTTCGGACACCGAAGGCCGCCAGGACTCTCATGAGAACCACCAGGGCACTCAGGAGAAGCCGACCGGGCCAACGAGCCCCGACCAAGACGGCACCAGCCGAAACGGCTCCCACCAGGAGGGCGTCGATTTGTCACCGACAGCGACCCGTCCTGCGCCTGAACCAACCCGGGCCTCGGACACGCCGCCATCCGCGACCGCACCGGCGCCGTCCTCCGACACACCCACGACCGCCGCCCCTCAGCCAACCTCCGACGCACCCACAGCCACCTCGACATCCGACACGCCTTCCCCCACGCCCACCCCCACTGCGTCGGACTCGTCCTCCCCCACTGCCACCCCTACGCCGTCTGACTCACCGTCATCCACCCCCACCGCGTTCGATTCGTCATCAGCCACCCCCACCGCCACAACATCCGACTCGCCCTCGTCCACGAGTACCGCCACGACGTCCGCCTCGCCATCAGCCGCGGCCACCTCCGAAGCCGAGCCGACCGCCACCTCCACCGATGCGACGACCACCACTTCGTCCTCGCCCGCACCAACCACACCCTCCACAACCGAGCTCGCCGTTGCGGAGGACACCGCTGCCACGCCGACGACGTCCAGCACCATGGCTCAAACAGCCCTCCCCACACACCTCAACGCCGCGATCACCAACCCACTGCCGAGCTTGTCGACTCCAACGATGATCACCTCGGCCGTGGTGGTCGTGGCGGCCCTGCTGGCTGTGCTCGCAGTGCTCGTGGCCAAGGCCCGCCGCGGGACCCGCTTGGCCACCGCCGGATACGCGGAACCCATCCCATTCACGTCCGACCCTGACCACAGCACCGCCGAGCCCGACGAGGGCGACCAGTGGAGGCGGCAACTCCTGGAAGCCATCGAGGCCGCCGCCTCCGACCAACAGGAAAATGTTCTACCCGGCGCACCCTACGGACAGGAGGACCCGCGACCCGAGACCAGTTCGCCCAGACTCGGCTCCGGCACGGACCCTCAGGAGACCGCCGCCTGGACTCCGCCCTTCGAGCCCCTCAATCCCCCCGGCCCCCTGGAGTCGCTCTTCAACTCCGAACCAAGCAATAGCGTCGTCAACCTCCCGGAGGCCTCCCCGTTCGACCCCTTCGCCCCGGCCGAGAGCGACCCCGAGTCGGATTACCACGGACGCAGGCGGCGCAGCGAACACCCCGCCACCGATGAGGGTGCCGACGACGACACCCCGCCGGGAGACAGCGGCCACTCCATCCCGTAGCCGGCGGCGAAGGCGCCCAGCCGGGACACCCGCGCTGGGCGGCCACCGCCTGCTCGACGATCGGGAATACGTCAGCGCTGCCCCTCCGATGCCTCCGTGCGCGGCTGTGCCGCGCTCAGTACGCGCCAGAGGGGACACGAAGCCCGGAGCCCCACGAGGACCCTCACGCTGCCCGCAAGATACGTGAACGTCCTGCTGGAGCTGCGGGCCGCATGGATCAGTTAGCAAGGAGACTCATGGTCGGAGCACGGTCCGGTGTTCGTGTCCGCCGCAGGGGGGGTGAGGTGCCTCGCGGATTCCGGACAGTCGGCCGCGGTAGGCGATCGCCTCGGGGATGCACGCCTTTCACGTCGGCGGCGCGTTGGTGCAGCCGACGCGCGTGGTCGCCTTCCTCGGACGACAGGAGCCACGAGATCCGGCCCGTGTCCAGGTCCACCGCTGAGCACGCGCATGCCTAACACAGCCGCTTGGTCATGCACCGCCGCTGCCACCGCGCCGACCGTAGGTATGGCCCTATACCAGGCTCAATGAAGTTGCCGAGATTTGCCCCGTTCGGCATGGCTTCTAGTGGCTTCGTGCTCGCTCGCCAACTACGGCCAGGGTGTGCAGTCGATCCCACGCCCGCAGATACTTTGCGATCTCGGTGGGGTCGGTGATCGTCAGGTAGCCGGAGACCAGCTCTACGGTCACCGATTCCCCGTCGGTGACGTCGGACGACGAACCTTGCGAGGGATGATGCCGAGGGATACCGATGGCCGACGCATCGTTCGGCGGCTCGCCTGGAGACGATGACGATCTTGGTTAAGTTGATCTTTTTTTATAGATCCTTTACTGCTATCTTCTGTCCTAAATGTCAGCTATTCGGGTGTTCCGCGCTGTCCAATGCGGAACACACACATGCCTACAGGCAGGAGAGCGCACCTAGTGACGCAAGACTTAGCGTGACGCAAGACTTAGCGAGAAGTGGCTTAGCCCATCTATCGAATGGGAAGCAGGTGCGAGGACCCCTCGCACGGGCGGTGACCGCCGGCATCGCGACCGCTATGGTCGTCAGCCTCACCTCCTCCCCCGCGTGGGCCGACGAGCCGACACCCGCACGCAACCCGGCCAAGACCGAAACTGCTGCTTCCAAGGGCGACGCCACCCCGACCGTCGACGAGATCATCGAAGCTGCCAAGAAGAAGGCCAGCAAGTCCGGCAAGCGCGTCGAGATCCCGGAGCGCGATACCGAGACGACGACGCTGTTCGCCAACCCCGATGGTAAAACCCTGCGTATGGAGATGCACACGCAGCCCATCCGGGTAAAGAAGTCCAGTGGAGACGGTTTCACGCCGATCGACACCACGCTGGTCGAGAAGAACGGTGCCATCAAGCCCAAAACTGTCAAGGGTGACCTGACCCTGTCAGCGGGCAACGACACACTCGTGGCGAAAAGCAAGGATGCCCAGGGCACAGCGGAGATCTCTGCGCCGAAGAAGCTGCCTGTGCCTACACTCGATGGCAGCAGCGCTACCTACCCTTCGTTATACGGCGACGGTATCGATCTCGTGGTCACCGCCACTCCTAATGGTTTTCGGCAGAAGATCGTCCTTCGCAAGCGAGTCACGGGACCGGTCAGCTTCCGAGTCCGGGCGACGCCGCCGAAGGGTAAGACCCTTACCAGTGACGCCTCTGGCCAACCGGTGCTGCTCGCCGAGGACGGCAAGACCAAGACGGCACTGCCTTCCGCCCTGCTGCTGGACGCCGTGGCTGCAGACCCGAACGGCGCGGTCGACGCCGGAAGGGTTGGTAAGGCGACCGTCAGTGTGGAAGCGGACAATGAGACCCTGGTCTACGCCCCAGACAACGCGTTCCTCGCCGACACCACCGTCGCCTACCCGGTGACGCTGGCCGCACTCGACAGCGACTGGTGGGAGCCGGAACTCGGGAACGACACCTTCGTCAACAACAAGGACTATCCAGACGGCTACGCCAACAGCGGCCTGGACCGCCTCCTTGTCGGGAAGTCCAATTCTGGCACCGTCCGCTGGCGCGGCTATATCCGCTTCGCCGAGATCCCGGAGGACTCCCCACTGCGGGGCGGGACGGTCGACAACGCCGACCTAGTCCTGTGGAACTACCTGTCCAACGACTGCGGCCTGTACGTCGGATCGGGAATCACTGCCTACCGCGTCACCTCACGTTGGGACGTCTCAACGCTCACGTGGAGCAACCAGCCTCCGGTTACCACAGAAGGGGCCGACACGGAGTACGGCGCCTACAGCACCGACTGCACCGGCTCCATGAACTACGCCAACGATCTCATCCACTCAGTGGACGACATCGTGCAGGCGTGGGCGGGGGGAGAGCCCAACTACGGTTTCCAGCTCACTGCGGGAAGCGAGTCCGACCTGACCAACTGGCGCAGGTACCGGTCGAAGGAACAGACCGACGGCTACCCCGCGCACGGTCCACAGCTCACGGTGGACTTCACGCCCCCAGTGACTACGCGGACGCTCCTGTACTGGTCGGAAAGCGGTCCCGCGCGGAGGTCCGCTCCTTCTCCTCAAGAGGCGCTATCGCTGGCTCAGGGCTATTACCCCAATGTGCCGGATCTCCCCGCGCTCACCGATGACGAGGCCGTCCAACTGGAGACCGAGCGCGGCAGTCCATACCTAGTCGGGCCCGAGCAACTCCAGCCGCTGGAGGGCGAGGACTGGAGCCAGCCGGATCCGTTGGGGGACGAGAGGGCGCCCCGGGTGACCAGCGTCACCCCGGTTGAGGGAACGACCGATGCGCCCGCCTCCACCAAGGTGACGGCCACGTTCGACGAGCCCGTCACCGGCGCAGTGATCTCGGTTGAGGACCCGACCGGCTCTTCGGTGCCGGGCACGGCCGAGATGGAGGCCACCGGCAAGACGCTGACGTTCGCCCCCGAGCAGCACCTGAAGGTCGGCGCAGCGTATAAGGCCGAGGTTCGCGACGCGAGGGACGCCTCCTCCAATCGAATGGACGACTACCCGTGGTCCTTCTCCATCGGCGGCCTGGCGGCGAGCTGGACGTTCGAGGAGGGAATGGGTACGTCCACCTCCGACTCCTCAGGTAACGGCCACACGGCGACGCTGAACAAGACAGCGTCCTGGATAGCCGGGAGGAGCGGAAACGCCATTTCGAACGCCCCCACCCAGGCGCTCGACACCGCCTCGAAGAAGGCCGCACGCCAAGGAAAGGCCATCGAAGTCACCGACGCGACGTCCGCCACCAGCGTCACGTACGCGATGCCGGACGGATCGTTCAAGACGGAGATCACGGCAGGTCCGGTACGGACCAGGCGCGGCGGCGCATGGGTACCCATCGACACCACGCTGACGGCCCAGGACGGCAGATTGACACCGAAAGTGATCGCCGATGGTGTGGCGGTTGAGCTATCTGCCGGTGGCACGGATGCGTTTGTCAAAATGACAGCCGATGGGAAGTCCTACGCGCTGCGCTGGCCGACGCCGCTGCCCAAGCCGACCATCAAGGGGAGCGTTGCCACCTACACTGATGCCGCCGGTGTAGGTGCTGACCTGGTGGTCGCCGTCTTGCCGACCGGGTTCCGGCATGATGTGCTGCTGCGCCAGCGGCCCGCCAAGCCGCTGGAACTGCGGATCGGCGTCGAAGACGATGGTCTGACCCTGACCGAGGGCAAGGGCGGACGGCTACTACTGAAAGGAAAGGACAACAAGCTTCTTGCTTCGGCCCCGCAACCGCTCATGTGGGACGGCAGCGCCGAGGGCCGTCTCCCGCTAGCCAAACACGCCAAGGTCACCACTGAGGTCGTCACCAAGGACGGCCGGACAGAACTCGTGCTCAAGCCAGACTACCGATTCCTGTCCGACCCTGCCACCACCTACCCCGTGCGGGTGGATCCGACAACGACGCTGCCATTCAACACCGACATCGAGGTGAACTCCGACAGCGACGCAGACTTCCCCGCCGACCCGACCGGCCAGTACCTGCAGGTCGGCACGCGGGCTGGCGGCTACAAGTACCGGGTGCACCTGAAGTTCGACACAGCGACCCTGCCCGGCTCGACGGTCACCGACGCCAAGCTGTCGATGAACACTATCGAGGCCCCCAGCTGTGGTGCCACGGTCAGCACGGGCATCCAGGTCGCCCGCCTGACTAGCGCCTGGGATCCGGACAACGTGCACTGGGTCAACAAGCCCACGCTTACCACCGAGGACGCCTCGACCAACACCAAGGGCGTCAACCAGGAGTGCGCGACCTGGCCGGACTCGATGGAGTGGAATGTCACCGGCATCGCCCAGGACTGGGCCGCCGGAGTCGCCAACCACGGCCTGGTGCTGAAATCGCCCGGCGAGAACAACGTCAACAACTACCGGGTGTTCACCGCCTCCGAAGACACCGACTTCAACGTTCCGCCGAAGCTGACCATCACCAGTTCTGGCCCGGCATCCGCGCCGACCGTCAGCGGACCGGCCATCACCCCGGCTCAGAATGTCAATGGCGCCACGGTGACCAGTTCGCTCACCCCGCAGTTGGCCGCCACCGTCGCTGACACCACCGCGGGCGCGCTGACCGGCCAGTTCGAGGTGGAGCATGATCCTTCCGCGTCCGGGCAAGGCGCTGGCCAGATTTGGACCGGCACCTCGGCCGCGGCCGCCTCTGGCAGCCAGGCCATGGTGGCCCTCCCGACGGGAAAGCTTGCCGATGGTTGGAAGATCCGCTGGCGGGTCCGTGCTGCCAATGCAGCTGCCGGGACTACCTCGGCATGGTCAGGCTGGCAGATCGCGACGGTGGACGTGCCGAACCCAACCGTCGGCCTGTTCCAAACCACGCCGTCGCAGGTAGTTGACGGTCAGATGGTCGCCAGCAGTCTGACGCCTGCCTTGCACACCACCGTGACCGACCCGGCCGCGCAGCCGGTGCGGGCCGAGTTCGAAGTCGAGCATGACCCGGCCGCCACCGGACAAGGCACTGGTCAAATCTGGACGGGCGGCGTGGACAACGTCGCTTCCGGGAGCCAGGCCAGCCTCGCCATTCCCAGCGGCAAACTGACCGACGGGTGGAAAATCCGCTGGCGTGCCCGCGCTGTTAATACGGGCACCACGGTCAGCTCGCCGTGGTCGGAGTGGCAAAGCCTGACGATCGACGTTCCCGACCCGGTCTCCCAGCCGGCGGTGACGGCACTGCAGGTCAATCCGTCCCAGGTAGTCGACGGTAAGATCGTTACGAGCACACTTACCCCGAGCCTGCTGGGGCAGGTCACTGACGCGGCTGAGGGCATGCTGCGGGCCGAGTTCGAAGTCGAGCATGACCCGGCCGCCACCGGACAAGGCACTGGTCAAATCTGGACGGGCGGCGTGGACAACGTCGCTTCCGGGAGCCAGGCCAGCCTCGCCATTCCCAGCGGCAAACTGACCGACGGGTGGAAAATCCGCTGGCGCGCCCGCGCTGTCTCGGCCACGGCAGCATCAGCCTGGTCGGACTGGCGACAGTTGGATGTCAGTCTGCCCAAGCCGACCGTTGGTGGGCTGGGACTCGAGCCGTCTGCCGTGGTTGACGGCAAGACCCTGGTCACCAGTCTGACCCCGACGGTGAAGGCCATCGTGACGAACCCGGCCGGGCAACCCATCCGGGCCGAATTCGAGTTTGAGCATGACCCCGCGACGACCGAGCAGGGCAGCGGCCAAATCTGGACCGGCGGCGTCGACAACGTCGCTACTGGCACCCAGGCGAGCATCACCCTCCCTGACGGGAAGCTCGCCAACGGGTGGAAGATACGCTGGCGTGCTCGCGCCGTGGCGGCGGCGTCCACCTCCGCCTGGTCGGACTGGCAGACGGCCACGGTTGACCTAGTCGAGCCAGGCGAGGAACCACTCGCGACCACGGATGGCTCGGTGATTCACACCGACCAGAGCTTCACCGTCGCCGCGTGGCTACGGTGGGCCGACAAGGATGGCGACTACAGCGTCCTCGAACAGAAGGGCACCCACCAGGCCCCCTTCCGCCTCGGCAACACCTCTGACCATGGGCTGGTCTTCACGTTGACCAGCGCTGACAGCCCGGATGCGACGAGCGAGGGCGCGCTCTCCGACGTCAAACCGCCACTCAACGAATGGTTCCACCTCGTGGGCGCCTACGACGCCACTACCAAGACGGCTTCGTTGTATCTCAACGGCCAGCTCATCAAGACAACCCCGATCAGCTTCTCCGCCTGGCGCAGTGGCTCGGCGCTGAGCCTGGGCGCCAGCATGCGCGGCGATCTCGACGACACTCGCGCCTACCAGCAGGCGCTGACCGCTGAACAGGTAGGCGAGCTGGTGAATCCGCAATCCACCGACACAAGCGCCAAGAGCGCGAAAGCCGAAGCCCATGTTCCCACGGCCCAAGCCGCAGCTGACTTCAACTATGAGCACATGACGCTCGAACAGTGTGAGGCCGAACGTGACGCCCGGGTCGGGGAGAGCGGCACCTGGAACACCGGCAGGGGATGGGACAAGCTCGCGCCGTATGGCGGCTGCTGGAGCCGACATATGCTGTTCGTCATCCACGAGAAGACCGAGAAGTATCAAAAGTCATGTAACTGCAAGGTCTCAGTGGAGAATGTCGACGAATTCCTTAACTTCGATATGACGGTAGTCATGCACACCTACCTCGGCGACAGCACCGGGACCGCGGTCATAGGCGGGGCCGGGAGCGGCAGAGGACCCCGCGACATCAAGGTGTGGACCAGGGTAAACAATTTCTGGACCGAGGATGACGACTTCTTTGACGCCCTTCTCGGCCTGGACAACACCGACCCTGAGGAACTCGACAACACACTCAAGCTCGAGCTTGAGGTCACCGGTGGATCAACAGCGTGTTCGACCATCTACTCCTCCGGCGACAACGGCGGGCTCACGCGTACCGCGAGAATGAAAAAATGGATAGATGACGGAGACGATGTCTTCATCTTCCATTCACAGAACGGAAGCCCAAGCCGTTGCACCATCATGCCCTGGTTCATCTACAACAACCCGCTGATGCCAGGAAATCACGACCAGCAAGTGGTCGCGGGATGGGGCGAAGGCACCTGGCTGACCACGGGAAATCAAAAGCTGCGGGACAGTGCGCCGAGGGCACGCTGCGACAACATCCCGATGGGATCTGTGGCCGGAAATTACCATGGTGGTTGCGTTTTCTACGGTTCCAGCCGCGTTTATCGCATGTCGACCTCTAATTTCAATAACGGCGCCGTGGCCAGGCATATCAACACGGCATTCACCAGGCCGCAAGACACCGTGCCGTTTAAAACCGATGGCCCCAAGCACATCCCAGGAAACTGGAACGCCAGCCACTCCACCCCGGAAGGAAAAGCCCTAGAACGTATCTACACCAACACGCAGAGGTATAGGCAGAATGTCGCGGCGAAGGACACCGTTTGCGATGAGTTCTTCGACGACCGTCCGCGGAAGAAGACTGGAGAGATGGACGAATCGAGGTGGGAACAATGCGATGAATTCCCGTTCGCGTCCACGAAGCAAGGAGCCGGGTTCGACCATCCCGACTACGGCAAGAACAATTTCTCCGTGTACAGCGTTCTAGGTAGCCAGAACACGAGCGCTGGAAATGACCTCGGCATCTTCTACGCGAGATATCGTGTCTTGTCCAGCAACCAGTTCTGGGTTGCCATTCAGTGACAGACAGTGCGGGCGCCGCCGCAGTGGCGGCGCCCGCGCGCCGTGACCAGGAGGACGGGATGAGGCGCTCGGAGCGGCTGTGGCACCTGGCATACAAGTACGGCATGGGGGAGTCGTTCACCGGGATGTGGGTGGAAGGCCTAGAGACCACAGAGGTCGCCAGGCGCATAAGCGCCGATACTGCGGCGAAAGAAAAGTGCCGGTGGGCGGACCTGCTCAAAGGCGTGAATATCGGCAGCGGAGTGGGAGTCGCCTGGGTCGGTCGCCTCAATGACAACTGGACGCAGATCCTCCAGAGAGGCGTTGAGTCCCTCGACGTCTTGCCGGCCCTATCGGCGGGCAACCGCCGAGCCCTTCTCGTGAGCTGGAACGTGAACGCTGTCGGAGATCTCGTCTATGCGATCGACGGCAACTATGCCACGGCGTTCAGCGTGACCCGGCCGGGCCGGCGCCGAGGTTCCGACCCCCACGCGCTCGACTTGTACGCGGAAGGGCTGCAGTTCGACGCCCAGGACTCATCCTGGGAGAACGACCCGGACCTACCCGCGGGATGGATGGAGTACTCCGCCTGGGAGGAGGCGCGACTGGAGGGAGACATTCCCGAAGACGACTACGAAGATATGCGACCGGAGTGGATGGATCTCCTGGAGTTCGCCGTCAACGGCTACAGTCCACCGCTGGCCACCTGCATCACGTCAGCGTTGGCTCTTGTGGGGCGGATCACCGGGCGAGAGCTGGACGAGGCATGGATGAACGGAGTCCATACCCGATTCCTCATAACCAGGCGTTAGACCACGAAGGGCCCCAAACCCGGACCATGGCTGTGAGGTGCGGCGATGTTCTGGTTTTCGTGGTCGAGCAACGGTCAGGGTTGGCAGGTCCGAGGCTTGTTACGCTGTGCCTTCCCCGCCGAGTGGACACAACGCGAACTGCGCCACAGCTTCATCTCGCTGCTCTCGGACAACGGCACCCAGCTTGAGGAGATCTCCCGCCTCGTCGTCCATAACAGCACGGCCGTGGCCGAGGCCGTCTACTGCAAGCAGATCCGACCCGTCCTCCAGGCCGGTGCCGGAGCCATGGATCGCGTCTTCGCGGTGCGGCGTGGAGCCGTAGTCACTCTGAAGGCCCCTTCCGATCATGGAAGGGGCCTTCAGAGTGGTCGGGGCGACAGGATTTGAACCTGCGACTTCTTGCTCCCAAAGCAAGCGCGCTGCCAAGCTGCGCCACGCCCCGTCTCGCCGGGTACGCACGCGCTCCGTGACTCCGGTACGCTTACGCCCTGACGACCGGATGAAGTCTAGACCAGACTTCGACCGGTTCGCGCGGACGTAGCTCAATGGTAGAGCCCTAGTCTTCCAAACTAGCTACGCGGGTTCGATTCCCGTCGTCCGCTCTCACGACGAAAGGCCAGGTCATCCCGTACGGGGAGCCTGGCCTTTGTGATCTTCGTTCTGTTTTGGCCATTGTGCGGCCGATCGCTTCCTCGGCTCGGTCTCGGGCACTTGCGCGATGGCCCGGTCGCGCTCCTGCGACCGGGCGCCACGTCCAGGCAGACGGGAAGCGTCAGGCAGGGGGCAGGGACGGGGTGCCGCGGGAAGACCCCGCGAGACGGTCTTGGACTTGACGCCGGTGACGAGCGGGAATCTGGTGGGCGTTCATCGACCGTTGCAACAGAGCGGAATCGAACCCGTGCGCGCCCATGTGGTCGAGGAGCGGGTCGTATCGATCGGCCCGGTCTCGTAGGAGCTCCGTGACCAACCGGAGTTCCAGCCGGACTACCGGCACCTGGTGAGAGCCGCAGGTGACCAGGACGTAATGCTGCCATGGGCCGCTGCCCGCACATTCCCAACCGTCCGAATCGACTTGCCGCTCGACGGTGCTGAGCTCCACTTCGACGCCATTCACCGCGAACCTGGTGAAGTATTGCGAAGATTCGGGGAGCCATGAGGCGGCATATAGGCAGGGGAACGAGGAGAGTGCCGCGGCGAACGTTTCTACGTCTTCTCGGCTGCCGAGCAGGATGTCGATGTCCCCGGCACGGAGTGGGACGCCTTGCAGGAGTGCGGCGCTTGTGCCGCACACGCGATACGCCAGGTTGCTGTCCGCGGCTCCGAGCGCGTCGAGGGCCATGTCTAATGTCGTGGTTACGTCCGTCAAGGTCAGTGATCTTGTTCTGTCGCCCATGCAAAGCAACGTAGCCATCAGGCGAGTGGGCGCGTCAGGCCTCCCGCGTACGCGATCTGCGCCAGAGGATCTTGTGGTGGTTTCGGCTGTTATCGCACTTCGTGAGCCAAGCTCGGTTACGCTCTTGATCTCGGTACCGGGCGTGCCCGATAGGGAGGCCGCATGGCGGACAAAGGGATCACGACGATAGGCCGGTGCTACGGCTGCAAGCGCACCTTCGGCTACGACCCGGAACGCGTCACGATGTTCCTGGTCGACCTCGACACCTCAGCTCCCGCCGGTACCCAGCGTGAGCCCACGCCGGAAGCCCTGGCTCGGTCGCGACGGGAACCTGTGTGCCCCGATTGCGTGCGCCGAGGGCGGCACGCCAGGCAGGACGACGGGCCCACGTGGCCACGCGGCACCGCCTGAAGGCTCCCCATGGTCACGCGGCACCGCCTGAGCGGCCCCAGCCACCGCCTGGGCGGTCCCAGGCCCACCTGAGCAGTCCCGCAACCGCCCGAGTGACCCCGGAAACGCCCCAGCGGTCCCGGCGCCGGCTGAGCGGTCACGGGACGAGCGCTTGGGCTTGGGTTGAGTTGCGGGACGAGCGCTCAGGGGTGGGTTGAGTCGCGGAGTGAGCGCGTAGGCTCGGGTTGATGCGTGCGCGAGCGATCTCCCGAGAGGCCCTGGTCGAGGAGCTGGCCGAGCGGATCGCGGGCCTGCCGCGCGACTCCTACGCGCGGGTCGCCGTCGACGGAGCGCCGCCCGCCCATCCCGAACGGCTGGCGGACGAGCTGGTCGCGCCGCTCAGAGCGCGGGGCAGGGCCGTGTTGCGGGTGTCCGCCGCCGATTTCCTGCGGCCCGCGTCTCTCAGGCTCGAGTATGGCCGGACGGACCCCGACGCCTTCTATGACGACTGGCTCGACACCGGGGGGTTGACCCGGGAGGTGCTCGGGCCGCTGGGAGCTCAGGGGACCGGCAAGGTGCTGCCGGCGCTCTGGGACAGCCGAGCCGATCGCGCGTACCGCCTGCCGTACCAAACCCTGCCTCAGGGGGCTGTGCTGCTGCTCGACGGGACGCTGCTGCTGGGCCGCGGGCTGCCGTTCGAGGTGAGTGCGCATCTGTGGCTGTCCGAGGGGGCGCTGGGGCGGATGACCGGGGCGGACGAGCGGTGGCGGCTGCCCGCCTACGCGCGCTACGAGCGGGAGGCCGAACCGCTGCGGGCCGCCGACGTGGCGGTGCGCGCCGACCATCCCGCGCGTATGGCGGTCCTGATTGAGGGCGAGCGGTAACCGGCGCACACTGAGGTGGTGACTCTCAGCAACTGGTACAACATCGTTCCAGATCTGCCCGCGCCGCCGCCTCCGCCGTTGCATCCGGGCACGCGGCAGCCGGTGGGACCCGATGATCTGGCGCCGCTGTTCCCGATGGAGCTGATCGGCCAGGAGGTGAGCACCGAGCGGTACATCGCCATTCCCCAGGAGGTGCTCGATGTCTACCGGCTCTGGCGGCCGACCCCGCTGATCCGGGCACGCCGGCTGGAGAAGGCGCTCGGCACGCCCGCGCGGATCTACTACAAGTACGAGGGCGTCTCGCCCGCCGGGTCGCACAAGCCGAACACCGCCGTCCCCCAGGCGTACTACAACGCCCGCGAAGGCGTACGGCTGCTCACCACGGAGACCGGAGCGGGACAGTGGGGGTCGGCGCTGGCGTTCGCGTGTGCGCAGTTCGATCTGGAGTGCCAGATCTGGATGGTCCGCGCCTCCTACGACCAGAAGCCCTATCGGCGCTCACTTATGCAGGTGTACGGCGCGACGGTGTACCCCAGCCCCTCGACCGTGACCGGGGCGGGCAGCAAGGTGCTGGCCGACGACCCCGGCTCGCCCGGCAGCCTCGGCATCGCGATCAGCGAGGCGGTCGAGGTGGCCGGCGCGAACCCGGATGCCCGCTACGCGCTCGGTTCGGTACTGAACCACGTGCTCATGCACCAGACCGTCATCGGCGAGGAGGCGCTGGCCCAGCTGGAGGAGATGCCGGACCTGATCATCGGCTGCACCGGAGGCGGCTCGAACTTCGCCGGGCTCACCTTCCCGTTCCTGCGCGAGAAGCTGGCCGGCAACCTCGACGTCACGCTGCGCGCCGTCGAGCCCGAGGCGTGCCCGTCGTTCACGCGGGGCGTCTACGCCTACGACTTCGGCGACGCGGCGGGCTTCACGCCGCTGCTCAAGATGCACACGCTGGGTCACGGGTTCGTGCCCGATCCGATCCACGCGGGCGGGCTGCGTTATCACGGTATGTCGCCGTTGCTGTCGCACATGTACGAACTGGGCCTGTTCGAGGCGGTGACCAAGTCACAGACCGAGTGCTTCGAGGCCGGTGTGCGCTTCGCCCGTACCGAGGGCATCGTCCCGGCGCCCGAGCCGACGCACGCGCTGGCCGAGACCATCGCCGAGGCGCTGCGGTGCAGGGAGAGCGGCGAGGAGAAGGTGATCCTGACCGCGCTGTGCGGGCACGGCCACTTCGATCTGGCCGCCTACGACCGCTACCTGTCGGGGCGCATGGAGGACTACCCGCTCCCGCAGGAGCGCATCGACGAGGCCCTGCACGGTCTCCCGGGCTGAGCCGTCGCACCGGCCGAGGTGAAAGGAGCTCACCGCGGCCGGCCCGCCGTCAGTTCGCGTTCGGACGCTTGCCGTGGTTGGCCTTCTTCTTCTTGCGCGCCTTGGTCTTGCGTGATCGCTTCGCCATGGGTACCTCCAGTGATCGGTCCGTTTCCCAACGTCTCGCGCTGTGGTCTACCGCACAACCCGTACGACCTAACATTCCCCAACAAAGTCGTGTCATAATTTGGTGGAATCTGTTGGAAGGAGCGGGGGCGTGCTCGCACAGCAGCGCCAGCAGGCGATTCTCGAACGCGTGCGCAGCAGCGGCGGCGTTCGGGTGGCCGACCTCGTTCGCGAGCTCGGCGTCTCCGACATGACGGTCCGCCGCGACCTCGAAGTGCTCGCCGAGCGCGGGCTGCTGGAGAAGGTGCACGGCGGCGCGACCGCGCTGGGGCCCGGCTCGACCGAGGAGCCGGGCTTCACCGCCAAGTCCGCCCGCCAGCAGCAGGAGAAGGAGGCCATCGCGCGCCGCGCCGCCCAGTTCGTCCGGCCCGGCACCGCGGTCGCCCTGTCGGCCGGGACCACCACCTGGGCCCTGGCCCACCACCTCATCTCGGTGCCCGAGCTCACGGTCATCACCAATTCGATCCCGGTGGCCGACGTCTTCCACCGCAACCCGCGCGCCGACCGCACGGTCGTGCTGACCGGCGGCGTACGCACGCCGTCCGACGCCCTCGTCGGCCCGGTCGCGGTGGCCGCGATCCGGCGGCTGCATGTGGACACGCTGTTCCTCGGCGTGCACGGGATGAGCGTGCGGGCCGGGTTCACCACGCCCAACCTGCTGGAGTCGGAGACCGACAGGGAGCTGGTGCACGCGGCGCACCGGCTGGTCATCCCGGCCGACCACACCAAGTGGAACACGGTCGGCATCAGCACGATCGCCGATCTGACCGAGGCCGACGCGGTCATCAGCGACTCGGGACTGCCCGAGGAAGCACGCATGGAGCTGGGCGAACGCGCCGGCGAACTGATCATCGCGGAGGACTCGCAGTGAAACGCACCATCACCCACCTGGCCGACGGCCGAGAGCTGATCTACTTCGACCGGCGCGACGACGCCGACCGGAGCGCGATCGACCGGCGGGCGCTCGACCCCAGGCCGATGGCGTCGGAGCTGCGCTACGACCCGCTCACCGAGGAGTGGATCGCGATGGCGGGGCACCGCCAGACGCGTACGTTCCTGCCTCCGGCCAACGAGTGCCCGCTGTGCCCGTCGTCCGAGACGAGGGCTTCGGAGATCCCGGCGTACGACTATGACGTGGTGGTGTTCGAGAACCGCTTCCCCTCGTTTTCCGGAAATTTCGGGACTTATGGTGATGTCGGGGGGCTGAGTGAGGTCCGGCCGGGCGTGGGGCGGTGTGAGGTGGTGTGCTTCACCTCTGAGCATTCGTCGTCGTTCTCGCGGCTCTCCGACGAGCAGGTGGGCCTGGTCATGGAGGCGTGGGCCGACCGTACGGCCGAGCTGTCCGCGATCGAGGGTGTCGAGCAGGTGTTCTGCTTCGAGAACCGGGGCGAGGAGATCGGCATCACGCTGCCGCACCCGCACGGGCAGATCTACGCCTACCCGTACGTGACCCCGCGGACCAAACTCCAGCTCGGCGCGGCCGCCCGGCACCAGGGCGGCAACCTCTTCGCCGACGTGCTGGCGGCCGAGCGGGCCGCCGGGGTGCGCGTGGTGGCGGCCAACGAGCTGTGGACGGCGTTCGTGCCCGCCGCCGCCCGCTGGCCGTTCGAGGTGCACGTGTATCCGCACCGGCAGGTGCCGGACCTGGCCGCGCTGTCGGAGGAGGAACGCGCCGCCTTCGCCCCGCTCTACACCTCCGTACTGCGGGCGCTCGACGGGCTGTTCGGCGTCGCCATGCCGTACATCTCAGCCTGGCACCAGGCGCCGGTGCGGCAGGATCGTGACCTGGCCTATCTGCACCTGGAGCTGTTCAGCATCAGACGGGCGCCCGGGAAACTCAAGTATCTGGCGGGCTCGGAGTCGGCCATGGGCGCGTTCGTCAACGATGTCCTGCCGGAGGAAGCCGCACGCATGCTTAAATCACAGGTAGATCTCTAATTGGTTGCCGCTTGGAGTCGCATGACCTTGGTTTTACCACTAATATCCCTTTTCAGCGCCGACCTAAACGGTCGGTGCTGGCCTAATCCTGGGTGCGTGGCCCGGGAGCCGGGGACCCATCGCGTCTTGGGGTGAATCCACTCAGGTGGTAAGGCGGCATCTCCCTGCCCGAACCCGTCAGCTAACCCGGCCGGCATAGGGAGAGGAAACCCTTCGTGGCGGCTGCGTCCCCCTCGAGTCTTGCCATCGCTCTCATCACCACCGCTTCCATGGCCTTCGGCGCCTTCACGGCCACGCCCGCCGCTGCCGCCCCCAAGCCCAGCGAGGCCCAGCTCCGCGCGGAGCTGAAGCAGCTGGACAAGAAGGTCGACAAGCTCATCGAGACCTACAATCTCAAGCGCGTCGAACTCGCCAAGGCCAAACAGGACTCGGAAACGACCAAGAACCGGCTGGCCACAGCGGAGGCCCAGCTCATCACCGCTCAGAAACGCGTCACCGAGCTCGCGCGCCTGCAGTACCAGAACGGCACCGGCGCGCTGCCGAACCTCACCCTGCCGACCGATGCCTCCAGCGCGGCGTTGCTGGACCACCTCGCGGCCGAGCAACAGGCGGTCGTGCAGGGCGTGGCCACCGCCCGGGACGAGAAGAAGGCGGCCGCGGACCAGGCGACCGCCCTCGAGGCGAAGATCCGCGAGGACGCGGCCAACGTGGCCAAGCAGCGCGACGACGCGCAGGACGTCATCAAGGACATCCAGAAGAAGCTGAAGGGCCTCATCCCGTTCGGCCCCGGCCGCCGCTCGGACGGCAGCTGGGCGCCCGAACTGCCCTCAGGCACCGACAACATCACCGCCCGGATGCGGGTGATCCGCGGGCTGATCCAGAAGGACTTCGCGCTGCCGTACGAGGTGGGCTGCTTCCGCGCGGACGGCGGCGGCGGCGAGCACCCGCTGGGGCGCGCGTGCGACTTCATGATGAGCACCGGTGGCAGCATGCCCAGCTCCGCCAACCAGGCACTCGGCGACCGCGTGGCGGCCTGGGCGCTGGAGAACAAGGACAAGCTCGGGGTCAAGTACGTGATCTGGAAGCAGCGCATCAACCAGGGCTCGGGGTGGAGCTCGATGTCCGACCGCGGCAGCATCACCCAGAACCACTTCGACCACGTGCACATCTCGATGTTCTAGAAATGGGACGAATCGCATCTAATGAGCTATTCGCTCACTTGAAGATGGCGTTTGAGCTGGTCATCGACCCGCGAGGGTGATGTTCGCCCACGCCGCCCTGTGTGTCAGCGTATGGCTGTTCACCTCCTCTTTTCCGAGTTCGCCGGACGTCGAGTACCGGAGGGGCGGCTCCGGCGCGAAGATCCACCGCTGGCCCCTCGACGCGTCCACCGCCCTGCTCAAGACGGGCTCCGACGGTTTGGCTCACCCCCGAGGGGTGGACCAGCCCGGTGTGGGCACTCCAGGGCGGCGTGTTCACCGGCGGCAACGACATCGTCGTCGGGTTGTGTCCCGACGGCGCGCCTCCCGTCAGCTACATGCTGAGCGGCACGGCAAACATCTACGGCGACTACCGCAAGTCCTGCCTGCACCGCGTCACGGTCTCCGCCGACCGCGCCACGCTCGACGTCCACTACCTGACGACCGCACCCGGCAACGCGCAGAATGTCGCGTACTGGCCCGCGAGCGGAGAGCCGTGGCTGGTCAACGAGTTCCGCGGGGACTATGACGGCGTGTACGGGAGCGACCGCCTGGTGCCGGCGTTGAGCTGCCCGGATCTCACGTGCTAAGAGCCGTGCCCGCCAGCCGGAACGGGAGCCGGTCGCGGCGCGGCCGTCGCCCTTGCCCTGACGTGGATGCCGCCGACCCTGGCCAGCATCGTCGACACATTGAGCAGGATGATCGCCGCCTTCAGCGCGTTCGCTCCCACGTCGTGCGCCGCCATCCAGCGGCCCAGTTCTGGACCGAACACGTGCATCGCGCCGTACGAGAAGGCGACCTTCGTCAGGGTGATGGCGACCCAGGCGGTCACGTAAGCAAGCCCGGCCCTGGAGTACACGGCCTGCTTGTCCGGCACGTACTCGAACCGCATGAACGAGATCGCGGCCAATCCCATCGCCAGGCCGAGCACGGTGGCCGCGGCTTCGAGCAGCAGCCCGGTGCCCGACAGCTCGAAGCCGTCGAAGAAGATCGGAACCAGCGCCGCCGCCCCTGCCACAGGGCGCAGGAGCCGGAACAGCCCCACCTTCCGCCGGCCGATGTCGCTTTCGATGGCGATCGCGAAGATGATCAGGTTGAGGAGGAATATGCTCACATCGCTCATGGCAGACGACGGTAGGTCGCAGGGCCGGGGCCGATCGTCAAGCCGGAGGTTGGTTCGCGTCAACCCGTGGGTTGAGAGTCGGAGGCGATCCCCCGCCGGTAGGCGTAACGGACGGCCTGCGCGCGGTCCCGCGCCCCGATCTTCGCGAAGATGCGGTTGATGTGCGTTTTCACCGTGGCCTCGCTCACGCGCAGCCGCTGCACGATCTCCCGGTTGGACAGCCCCGCCGCGACCAGCTTGAGCACTTCCAGCTCGCGGTTCGTCAACCCGTCCGGAGGCTCGGGGGGCGGAGCGGCGTCGAAGAGCGACTCGCGGACTCGCTTGGTGAGCAGGCTGCGTCCCTCAGCGGCGGCGGCCACCGCCTGGTAGATGTCCTCGCGTGAGGCGTCCTTGGTCAGGTAGCTGAGCGCGCCCGCGCGCAACGCCGCCGCGATCTCCCGCTGATCGGAGTAGGTGGTGAGCACGACCACGCCGGTCCGCGGGTGTTCACGACCGATCCACCGGATGGCCTCGACGCCGTCGAGTTCGGGCATGCGCAGGTCCATCAGCACCACGTCGGGACGGTGCGCCGCCACGGCCGCGACCGCGTCCGCGCCGGTGCCCGCCGTCGCGACCACCTCCACGTCGGGCAGCAGGCCGAGCAGGACCGCCAGTCCGTCGCGGACGACCGGGTGGTCGTCGGCCACGAGCACCTTGATCACAGCGGGATCCGCATGTCGACGTGCCACTCCTCTCCCTTGGGGGCCGCGCTCAGCGTCCCGCCCAGCCGCTCCGCCCGTTCCTTGAGCCCGCGCAGCCCGAAGCCGGGGCCGACCGGCGCGGCAGAGCCCTGGCTGACAACGCTCAGCGTGGCGTGTGTGCCGTAAGCGAGGCGTATGCGCACGGGGCTTCCCGGCGCGTGCTTGCGTGCGTTCGTGAGCGCCTCCTGCACCCCCCGATACAGCGTCAGGGCGACGTCGGCGGACAGCTCCGCGGATGCCGCCTCCATCTCCAGCTCCGCGGGCTTGCCGGCACGGTCGGCGTAGGCCGTGGCCAGGCCGGTCAGCAGCTCCTCCAGTGGCAGCGCCTCGTCCCGCAGCGCGAGAATGGCGCGCCTGGTCTCCACCAGCCCCTCGTCGGCCAGTTCCTGCGCCCGCCGGAGGAAGACTCTGATCCGCTCGTCCTCCGCCCCCTCCTCCACCAGCGCGTCCACCACCTTGAGCTGCACCGAGAGCGCCGACAGCGCGTGCGCCTGGATGTCGTGGATCTCCCTGGCGATCCGCGAACGCTCGGCCAGCGCCGCCGCCCTGGCCTGCTCCTGCGCCGCCCGTTCGGCGTTGCCCAGGAGCAGCTCTGCCTGCTCCGCGCGCTGCAGCACCTGCTTCCTGAACGTCCCGAGCAACACGCACGCCACCAGCACCGAGACGTGCGCGACCAGGTACGGCCAGGGCGGGGAGGGCCTCAGCGAGACCGTGGCCGCGACGGTCGCGAACGTGATCGGCAGGACCTGGCGCGGCGGCAGCCTGGCTCCGGCGTCGATGAGCGCCACGGCGGGGAACGCGACGGCCACGCCCGCACCCGCACCCGTCAGCGCGGCCCCCGCGACGCCCATCAGCAGCAGCGCCACGACCAGCGAACGGCGGCCGAGCCAGTCCGAGGCCAGCCAGAGCAGCCATCCCGCGCTCGCCGCCGCGAGCAGCCCGGCCATCACGACGGGACGGCGGTCGATCAGGCCGGGATCCGTCCGCATGATGGTGACCAAGAGGACCACCAGCCCGGCGAGCCGGACCGCGCGGAGCGGCCACGTGAGCCGCCCGCGGTGCGGGAGCGCGAAGACGAACATCTACCGCACCCGGATCGCTTCCGACACATTCACGCACCGAATGTACGGCACGCTCGGTGGTACTCCTCGACCCGGACGCCACCCGGTTCCATCCGTGACAGCCCGAAGCGGCAGGGCATTACAGCAGGTCAGTTAAGGGGCTGCCCGCATTTGGCGATTGGTGACACATCCGTTAACGGCACCCCAACATGCCGTACGGACCCCCAGATGCGCCAGCGCTCGACCTGGAGATCGGCTTTACCGTCTCAAATGGCACATCAGCGGCTCCCGCACAGATCCGCTCCGTGCCGGTGGGCCAGGTCAGCCGCGCTGGGCAAGTTACGCCTACCTCATCGATGAACACGTCATCCAGGTCACCGACGACCTCAGGATGGGCACGTTCGGTTACTGGCGCGAAGCCTCCCTGTGCGTCTTCGGCGAGGAACTCCTGGCGCACGTGGACGAAAACTGACCGCGCTTCTCGGCACCGTCCTGCGGCGCGGCGGGCGCCCGATCGGCAACGTCTGGAGCTTCGGTCCCTGACGGCCTGCCGCCCGGATGGATTCAACCTGATTGAGGCCGATCCTGACGACTGCCATTCACACACTCTGAAAAAGACTCTCCGCCGCTAGTGCCCGGACACCTTCTCGCATCTGGTGTGAGGGGGTGTTCGGGGTGACATAGGTCGCGGCGTACCTGGTGCTCACCGGACGCTGAAGGGGCTTCTGGTCGTGACACCATGGCGCCATGGCCCGACGGATACGCCTCTATCACCCTGAGGAAGACACCTGGTTCTACTACGAACTTGATGACCAGGAATGGGCCGTCCGACAGATCGATCTTCAAGGCCCTGACCAGCGCCCCACCACAGCGGCAGCCCTCGACGAAGTGTTCCGGCTTCGCGATCAGCACGGGTTGGCCGAGCTTCAGGCCTACGAGCGTCGTTTCGGCGTTCTCGCCGAAGGCAGCCTCGAAGGCTGGCAGGACGCCGATCAAGCCGCCGAGATCACCCGCCAGGAGTTCGAGGCGCTCTGGATCCAGGCCAGACAGCACCTCGCCCGGCCCGGGCTGAACGAGCCCACGGCGACGAACTCCGCCGCACTCGCACACGCGCTGAACGACCCCGCCGAGCCACCTTTACGCCCGCTGCCTGACCGCGTCGCAGACCTGTTGAAGTCGCTGAACTGCCCGCCCCGGTTGGCGGCCCACCTGCGTCTCGTCCACGACGTCGCCTGGCAGATCATCGACTGGGTTCAGCAGCAGCACCCCCAGCTACGCCTCGACCGGCACGCCGTGCTCTTCGGCGCCGCGACCCACGACATCGGCAAGTCCCTGCACGTCGCCGAACTCTCCGGCCCCGGCTCGGCGCACGAGCCCGCCGGCCGGGACCTGCTGATCCGCTACGGGTTCGATGACGCCCGCGCTCGCTTCGCGGCCACTCACGCGTCCTGGGCAGACACCGACATCACCCTCGAAGACCTGCTGGTGAGCCTCGCCGACAAGATCTGGAAGAACATGCGCGTCCCGGACCTCGAAGACCTCATCGTGACCCACCTGGCCCAGGCGACCGGCCGGCAGCCATGGGAGGAATACGCCGCCCTCGACGAACTCCTCACCCACATCGGTGGCTCCGCTGACCATAGGCTGACCTTCCAGGCCGCTTACCCGATCCACAGCTGAGACTGAGTCACGCTCGGCTTTCGGACCGACCTAAGAATTCCCACACTCTGAATAAGACCCTCCGCCAGCGGCGGCTCTTCCCCCTATGGCCGCCGAACCGTCGGTCGCAGGAGCAGGTCAGTCAGTGGGTGCCTGGTCTGGGGATGTGGACGCCGGCGGCGCGGAGCTTGGTCTCGACGAGCGCGATCCCATGGGCCGTGGCCGATCCCTCCTCTTCGCCGTAGTGGGCGATCAGGTGGTACCGGGCCGCGGCGTCGGTGTGGGCTTGCAGGCCGGTCACGATCTTCAGGTGTGCGGGGTTGGCGAGGAAGTGGTCGGCAATGGCAGTGGCGAGTTCGGCCAGGCGCGGGTCGTCCGGCTCCCATGCCGTGGCTTCGGTTGCCTGCTTGCTCAACGCGACGAAGCGGGGGTCGTCGAGAGCGTGCTCGACATGGGTGAGATAGTCGTCGAAGCCCTCGGGGACCAGAGCCCTGGCCAGCACCCAGCCCTCCCTGGTCGCCGCCACCTCGTCCGCGGGGAAGCCGAGGCCGGACAGCCGCTCCAGCAGCGCCACGGCGCGGTCGGGCAGCAGGGCCCGGTCTCCGTCGGCGAGCCGGTGCAGCATGTCGCGGCGCGCGGTCAGCTCCTCGATCCGTTCGGTGAGCTGCCGCTCGACGTCGGTGAGCGCGGCAGCGAACAACGCGGCGTCGGCGTCGAGCAGGAGGCCGGTCTCGGCCAACGGCACCCCGGCTGCGGCCAGCGTCCGAACCTGCACCAGCCGCAGCAGCTCGGCCGATCCGTACCTGCGGTAGCCGGAGCTGTCGCGTTCCGGCTCCTTGACCAGGCCGAGCTTGTGGTAGTGGCGCACCGTCTTCACTGTGACGCCGACGAATGCCGCTGCCTGCCCGATCGTGACTCCGTTCATCTGCGCAATCCTGCCTTGTGCTCGAGCTCGGCGACCAGGCAGATCACAACCGAGCATGTGGACAGGCCACGCCGAGGTCGACGAGCTCGGCGTGGCCCCGTTCGGGTTTCTCCCTGGTGCACGACCGGAAGGGGGTGCCTCTGGAGGCGCGCCGGTCACAGGTGTTCAGTCCGACGGCTGAGCCGGATCGGCCTGCTCGCCGCAGAACACCTCGTTGACGAGCTTTTGCTGGGCGTTCTGGACCCTTGTTGCTATGGACAGGTCGGCGTCGTCCACCCAGTTCAGTACGGCGGTCAGCGTCTTGCTGCCATCGGGTGTGCTGTACATCAGCGTCATGGAGCCGACCGTGCCGCCGTTGTGGGTGATGACGGTGCCGCCGCAGTCCGTTTTCTGGACGAACACTCCCAGCCCATAGTCCATGTTCGGGAGGCCCGTGGCGTGCGGGGTGCACATCTCGGCCAGCAGCGGGGCCGGCAGGAGCTTGCCTCCTACCAGCGAGGAGATGAACGTGGCCAGGTCCTTGCTGGTCGAGATCATGTCACCGCCGGTGGAGACCCAGGAGGGGTTGTGGCGGGTGATGTCGATCGTCTTCTGCTGGCTGGCTTCCTCGTAGCGGTAGTAGATGTGGGCGTGCGGCTCGGGGATCTCCGGCGAGGCGTCAGGCACCACCGTGGCCGACAGCCCGAGCGGCCCCAGGATCCGCTCCTGCATCTCCTCGGCCAGCGAGCGGCCGGTGACCTTCTCGATCAGCAGCCGGGCCAGCACGTAGTTGGTGTTGGAATAGCTCCAGCCTGTTCCCGGCGCGAACCGGGCCGGCTTGGACAGCGCCAGCTGTACCAGTTCCTCGGGCCGGTAGGTGTGGAACCGGTTGTCCACCCACTCCTTGCCCGTGGTGCCGTAGGGCACGGGGATCCCGTGCACGATCGATCCGTCGTCGTAGACCTCGCCGGTGAAGTTGAACAGCCCGCTGGTGTGCTGCAGCAGCATCCGCACCGTGATCCGCCGGTCCAGTCCGAACTCGGGCAGGTAGTCGGCCGCCGGGGTGTCCAGCTCGATCTTGCCCTCGGCCACCAGTTGCAGCACCAGGGTCGCGGTGAAGGTCTTGGTGTTGCTACCGATCCGGGCATGCCCGTTGACCGGCGGCTTGGCGGTCCCGCCCAGCTCGGCCACCCCGGCGCTACCGGCCCACTCGCCCCGCTCATCGTGTACGCGCAGCGACACTGCGAGGAAGCCGGACTCGACGATCTCCTCGATTGCCTTCCGCAGCTCCGGGCGATCCTGCCCGGCTGCGGCTTCCGGCATGGCCTTGCTGTCCGCAGCGGCCGCCCTGGCGGCGTCGAGGGCTTCGGTGATCTTGCGGGCCATCTCGGCCGTGGCGGGGCTCGGCCGGCCCTGGTACATCTGGGCGGTTTCGACAGCGATGAGAACGGTGCCGCGGAAGTTGTCGGCCTCGGCCGGATCCTGCTTCTTCAGCAGGCTCATGGCCGCGGTCAGGGCCGGCAGCACGCGGTCGGCGATCTCGGCCACGGACTTGCCGGCCAGGTCCTTGCCCTTGGGGTAGTCGGCGAGAACGTGCCCGATAAGACCGGTGGTCGAGCCCAGCGCGATGCCGCCGTTGGCGGCGATCTTGTGGGGCTGGCCGGCGGCGCCGGCGGCGGCCATCAGCGACACGGCGCCGTACGCGGCCGTCCGCAGGGTGCTCTTGTCCTGGTCGGAAAGGGTGATCGTCATGGTGGTTCGATCCTTCGAGTGTGTTATGCCCGGGGCGGCGTCGTGCCGCCGCGCCGAGCTTCCACCCTGACCCAAGGTCAACCTCAACTGTGATCTAGCTCACAGCGACATCGCGGGGGCAGCCCGCCGACCAGCGGGAACGCCGAGATCGACGTGGGGCGGGTGTTCTCGAAGGTGTTGGAGAAGTTCGTGAAGGGGTGCTCTGCGACGGTCAGCCGGTGAGCGTGAGCGGGTTGATCAGGTCGGCGTAGACGAGCAGGCCGGCCATGATGATCATGACGAAGGCCAGGGCGTAGGTGAGCGGCAGCACCTTGGCGATGTCCACGTACGCGGGCTCGGGACGCCGCGTGACGCGGGCGTAGGCGCGCTTGAGGCCCTCCCAGAGGCCGCCCGCGATGTGGCCGCCGTCGAGCGGCAGCAGCGGGATCAGGTTGAACATGCCGATCGCCAGGTTGAACCCGGCCAGCAGGTTCACCAGGAAAGCGACCTTCTTCTCGCCCGACAGGTCGGAGGAGAGGATCTCGCCGCCCATGCGTCCGGCGCCCACGACGCCGACCGGGCCTTCGGGGTCGCGCTTGTCGCCGGAGAACGCGGCGTGCCACACGCCGATCATCTTCTGCGGCAGGTTCAGCAGGGAGTCGGCGACCCGGCCGGTGAGCTGGCCCATGTAGCCGATCACGACGCCGAGGCTCTGCTGCTCCATGACCTCGGTGGGCATGACGCCGAGGAAGCCGACGTTCTTGTCGATCTTCTTCGGGTCGGTGGGCGACGGCCGGTCCTGGGCGATGAGCGTCACGTTGAGGGTCATCGGCTTGCCGTCGCGGACGATGCCGACGGCGACGGGACCGGCGCCGTGCGAGCGGATCAGGCGGGTGGCGTCGTCCCAGGAGGCGATCTTCTGGCCGCCGAAGGAGACGAGCCGGTCGCCGGGCTTCATGCCGGCCTTGGCGGCGGGCGTCGGCTGGTCGGAGGCGCGGCAGTCGGTGCGCTGCTCGCTGATCGGGATCACGCAGGTGTTGGTCTGCGGGGACACCACCGGGGTCAGCGCGGGCAGGCCGATGCCGACGAGCAGGACCGAGAAGAGGATGAAGGCCAGCACGAAGTTCATGAACGGGCCGCCGGACATGATGATGACCTTCTGCCACCACTTCTTCCGGTAGAAGACCCGCTCCTCGTCGCCCGGCCGCACCTCTTCCTGCGCCGCGTCGCGGGCGGTCTCGATGAGCCCCTGGAACGGGCCGGTGGAGGAACCCCTGAGCTTGGTGGGATCGTCGCCGGGCCGTGGCGGCAGCATGCCGATCATGCGGATGTAGCCACCCAGCGGGATCCACTTGATGCCGTACTCGGTCTCACCTCGCCGGATGGACCAGGCGGTCGAGCCGAAGCCGACCATGTACTGGGGCACCCTGACACCGAAGATCTTGGCGGGCACGAAGTGACCGAGCTCGTGCAACGCGACAGACGCCATCAGCCCGATCAGGAAGACTACGATCCCCGCGAGGTAAAGCCAGTTCATCTAGTCCCGCTCCAGGGCAGACAGAAGGTCCCGACAGCCCCAGAGTAGTCGAAGTCATCACACCTCGATGGCTTGCGCACCCTTTGCCGCAGCGCCACATTCCGTTGACAGTACGCGATCAGGCGATCACTCTGGGGGATGACGGAGGTGGGAGCCTTGATCCGGATTCTGGTCGCCGAGCATCTGCCGCTGGTCCGGCGCGGTTTGGTGGCGTCGCTCGACGCGGAGCCCGATCTGCGGGTGGTCGCGGAGGTGGGAGACGCGGACGGCGTCCTGCCCGCGGCGGCCGCGTACGCGCCCGACACGGCGATCGTCGATCTGGACCTGCCCGGAGGGGGCGGCCTGTCCCCCGCGGCGCGACTGCGCGAGCGGGGCTGTCACGTACTCATCCTGTCGGCGCAGCCCAATCCCGGTCAGGTGCGCAGGGCGTTCGCCACGCACGCGCTCGGGTTCATGAGCCTCGACGTCGCGCCCGAGCAGCTCGCCGAGAGCCTGCGGCTGGTCGCCGCCGGACGCCGGGCGGTCGACTCCGATCTGGCGATCGCCGCTCTCCAGTCGGTCGCCAACCCGCTGACCAGGCGCGAGCTCGACGTGCTGCGGATCGCGGCGGGCGGGGCCCGATCGACGGAGATCGCCGACCAGCTCTTCCTGTCGGTGGGCACCGTACGCAACCATCTGTCGCGCATCATGTGCAAGACCGGGGCTCGCAATCGCCTCGACGCGGTACGCATCGCGAGCGACTCAGGCTGGCTCTGAGAGCCGGAGGCGAAGACCGGATCCCGGTGAAGCCGCGCCGCTCCGCCGGGACCCGGAGTGGTGAACCCTTCGAGGATCTCAAGGGCGATCAAGCGCTGCCAGTGACCTTGTTCACCCCTTGACCCGTGTGATTCGTCACGGGCGCCAGATGAGCACCAGCGCGCAGTCGTCGTTGTGACCCGACGCCATGGCGTTGACCAGGGCCCGCGCGCCGTCACGGAAGCCCGAGGGCAGCAGCCGCTCCGCCTCGCCGAGCAGCTTGTCGAGCCCGGCGTCGATGTCGCGCCCCGGCTGCTCGATCAGCCCGTCGGTGTAGAGCAGCAGCGCGTCGCCTTTGCGCAGGGTGCCGCTGTCGGGCTCGCAGTGCAGGTCGGGGACCACGCCGAGGACGACGCCCTTGGCCGTGGCGACCTGCCAGTTGCCCGTGCCCGCGTCGAACTTGACCACCGGCGGGTGGCCGGCCGAGGTGATCGTGTAGTCGCCCGTCGCCAGGTCGAGGCGTACGTGCACGGCCGTCACGAACCCCTCGTCGCCGCGCTGGCGGTGCAGGTAGGTGTTGCAGGCCGGCAGGAAGTCGACGCCCGAGCCGAGCAGCCCGCCGAACGTGCCGGACAGCAGCAGCGCCCTGGTGCCCGCGTCGACGCCCTTGCCCGACACATCGACCAGCGCGATCTCCACTTTGTCCTCGTCGCGCATGGAGACCAGGAAGTCGCCGCCGAAGGAGGAGCCGCCGGCCTGCTTGAGCACGACCTTGCCGCCCCAGTCCTTGGGCAGCGCGGGCAGCTCACCCTGGCTCCTGAGCCGGTCGCGCAGCTCCAGCAGCATGGCGTCGCCACGCAGCCCCTGCACGCCGAGCTTGCCCCGGGTGCGGGCCATCAGCAGCGCCAGCACCGTGGTGAAGCCGATCGTCACCATGAGCCCGAGGCCGATCTGGCCGACCCCGAGGGTGCCGGCGATGTAGCCGAGCGAGATGATCACCGCGACGAGCAGCTTGATCAGGCTGTTCAGCCGCAGCTGCAGGCCGCCCACCAGGAGGACGAGGATGAGCAGCGAGGGCGAGAACCACTCGGTCGAGATCTGCGCGGCGAGCAGTCCGATGACGAGCGTGAGCATCGTCAACGTGACCAGCAGGTTGCGGTCTCGGGCCAAGGAGCCCCTCCTGAGGAACCGGACGACGGACACCAGAAACGGCACCCGCACCAGGAGCGCGCGGAGCCGTGGCGGTATCTGCAGCGCCGAACGGGAACTCATGATGCGCCTGACTGTAGCGCTCTGGCCTCCCTTTGGGCAGCCCACTTGACCAAGGCCTTGATCATTAAGCACGTATATTGGGTGGCCCCTCCCCTTTGCCCGCTCCTACCGTGGACGGATGACGTATCCGATCCGTCCGGTGGACGAGGGCGAGTGGCCGAAGTTCGCCGATGTGCTCTCCGAAGGCTTCAGCTGGACGCCGCATCCCCAGGAATTCGAACGAGCCAAGGCGCAGACCGAGTTCGATCGGACGCTCGCCGCGTTCGACGGCGATCTCATGGCCGGTGTCACCGCGGTCTTCTCCTTCACCATGACGGTCCCCGGCGCGCAGATCCCCGTCGCGGGAGTGACGGCCGTCAGCGTGCTCCCCTCCCACCGCCGTCGTGGCGTCCTGTCGAGCCTGATGCGCAGGCAGCTGTCCGACGTGCGTGATCGGGGCGAGTCCGTCGCCGCCCTGTACGCCTCGGAGTCCGTCATCTACGGCAGGTTCGGCTACGGCAGGGCGTCGGCCGAGATGGGATTCAGCGTCGCGAAGCACAGCTCGGCCTTCGTGGCGAACGCCCCCACGGACCCCGCGCTGCGCCTCAGGGTGGCCAAGCCGGCCGAGGCCCGGGCCGAGTTCGAGCGGCTGTTCGCCTCCGTCGTGACCGCCCGCCCCGGGCGCTATATCCGTAACGAGCAATTCTGGGATGCTCTGCTGGCCGACGAGGAGTTCGACCGGCACGGAGACGGGGCGCTCCGCTCGGTGATCGCCGAGGACGACCGAGGCGTACGCGGTTACGCGCTGTTCAGGGTCAAGGCGAGCTGGGACGACAACGGCGTGCCCAACGGCTTGCTGAAGCTGACGGAGCTGGAGGCGGCCGACCCCGCCGCCCGCGCGCTCCTGTGGCGCAGCGTGCTCGACCGCGACCTGGTCTCCCGGGTGGAGGGCAGCCTGCCGATGGACGACGCGCTCCTCGCGCTGCTCGCCGACCCACGGCAGCTCCGGGCGAGCTGCGCCGACGAGCTGTGGGTACGCCTCGTGGAGGTGGACCGGGCGCTGACCTCGCGGGCGTACTCGTCGGCCGTCGACGTGGTGATCGAGGTCGAGGACGACGTGTGCCCGTGGAACGCCCGCCGCTGGCGGCTCAGCGCCGACACCTCCGGCGCGGAGTGCAAGCCAGTGGAGGACGAGCCCGACATGTCGCTGCGGGTCTCCTCGCTCGGCTCGGCGTACATGGGCGACGGCCTGCTCTCGGCGCAGCTCGGCGCGGGGCTGCTGCGCGAGCACTCGGCGGGCTCTGTACGCAGGCTCGACGCCGCCATGGCGTGGAGCCCGAAGCCGTGGGCGGGACTGTCCTTCTGACGTGGTCCCGTCAGACATAGGCCCGTCAGACACGGTCCCGTCAGACATAGCCCGGTCTAGACGCGGTCCCGTCTGACGTAGGCCGCTCAAGTGGGCCCCTCTGACGTAGGCTCGCGGGCATGGCACTGCAGAGTTTGCAGATCACCGCGATCACCGCGATGCGGGCCCGCGACGTGTCGCGACCCTCGAAGGAGCAGCAGGAGGCCGCCGACCGGCGGCCCCTGCGTGACGAGATGCCCAAACGCGAGCCCAAGCGGCGGGCTTAGGGCAGAGAGGGCAGCTGGCCGATCGTCTCGTAGGTCGCCACCTGCGCGATGCGGCGGGCGTGCCGCTCCGAGCCGGAGAACTGCGTGGCGAGGAAGGTCTCCACGAAGCCGGTCGCCTCGTCGTCGGAGTGCATGCGCGCGCCGATGGAGACGATGTTGGCGTTGTTGTGCTCGCGGGCGAGTCTGGCTGTGTCCTGGCTCCAGGCCAGGGCGGCCCGGATGCCGCGCACCTTGTTGGCGGCCATCTGCTCGCCGTTGCCCGACCCCCCGATGACGACGCCCAGGCTGCCCGGATCGCCGGCGACGCCCTCGGCGGCCCGCAGGCAGAACGCCGGATAGTCGTCCTCGGCGTCATAGACGAACGGACCGCAGTCGGTCACCTCGTGCCCGTTGTCCTTGAGCCAGGACACAAGGTGGTTCTTGAACTCATAGCCGGCATGGTCGGCACCGATATAGACACGCACGCGCCCAGTCTTCCACAGCGCCGCGCACGGGCCTCGCACCAGCGCGTCGGCTGGCTAGAGTAAGGACCCCATCGGTTAGCCAGTCCTTACGGAAGTTACGGAAGTAGAGCATCATGCGCGAGATCCGCGTCCTCGGCGATCCTGTGCTGCGCACACCAGCCGAGCCCGTCGAAGGCTTCGACCGCGAGCTGCGCCGCCTCATCGACGAGATGTTCGAGGCGATGTACGCGGTGGACGGCGTCGGCCTGGCCGGTCCGCAGATCGGCGTGCCGCGGCGGCTGTTCGTCTATGACATCAACCGCCGCAAAGGCCACATGATCAATCCCGTGCTGACCGTGGACGATCCGGAAGAGGTGCTGGACGAGGAGGGCTGCCTGTCGGTACCCGACCGGCAGACGGGCACGCCGATCTACGCCCCGGTGGCGCGGGCGGCGGGCGTGACCGTCGAGGGGTTCGACCGGCTCGGCCGCCCGCAGCGCGTCAAGGCACGCGGCTCGCTGGCCCGCTGCTTCCAGCACGAGACCGAGCACCTCGACGGGAAGCTGTACGTCGACCGGCTGCCGAAACCGGAGGCGCGCAAGATCATGCTCAGAACGTAGGTTGGCGGTATGAGTGAACCTTCGGGACAGGAATCTTCGGGACAGGAATCTTCGGGACAGGAATCTTCGGGACAGGTCTTTTCGGGGAAAGGCGCGTTGGTCACAGGTGGCTCCCGGGGCATCGGCCGGGCCATCGTCGAACGGCTGACCTCTGACGGCGCCGAGGTGGTCTTCACCTATCGCGGCAACGCGGAGTCTGCCAAGGAGGTGGCCGCGGCTACCGGAGCGCATGCCGTACAAGCCGATCAGGCGAGCAGGGCGGATCTCGACCGGCTGTTCGCCACGGCCGAGGAGCTGCTGCCGGGGCTCGACATCCTGGTCGCCAACGCGGCGGAGACCGGGCAGGGGCTCATCGCCGATGTCACGGACGAGTCCTACGAGCGGGTGTTCACGGTCAACGCGCGTTCGGTGTTCCTAGCCATCCAGTGGGCCGGGCGGGTGATGCGCGACGGCGGGCGGATCATCAACATCTCCACGCTCAACACACGTGTGCCCGGCCCGGGGATCTCGCTCTACGCGGGGAGCAAGGCGGCCGTCGAGCAGTTCACCAAGGTCGCGGCGCGTGAGCTGGGCGGGCGCGGCATCACGGCCAACATCGTCTCGCCCGGCGCGACCGACACCGACATGCTGCACGGCAGCAATGCGCCGGAGGCGCTCGAACAGATCCCCGCGATGACCGCGCTGCGACGGCTCGGGCAGCCGGACGACATCGCGGCCGTGGTGGCGTTCCTGGCCGGGCCCGACGGGCGGTGGATCACCGGCCAGAACCTGCTGGCGGCCGGCGGGCTGCTCCTCTGAGTGCGCCCCTAGAGCTGCAGCGACTTGACCTCGAGGAACTCCTCCAGCCCGTGCTCGCCCAGTTCGCGGCCGATGCCCGACTGCTTGTAGCCACCGAACGGGGCGAGCGGGTTGAACGCACCGCCGTTGATCGCGACCTGCCCGGTGCGCAGCCTGCGCGCCACCGCGACCGCCCGCTCCTGGGTGCCCGCCCACACCGCGCCGGCCAGACCGTAGGGGGTGTCGTCGGCGATGCGGACGGCCTGGTCCTCGCTGGTGTAGGGGATGATCGACAGGACCGGGCCGAAGATCTCCTCCTGCTCGATCGTCATGCCGGGCTCGACCGCGGCGAAGACGGTCGGCTCGACGTAGTAGCCGCGCGGGTGCGGGCGTTCGGTGCCCCCGGTCACCAGCCTGGCGCCCTCTTCCTGGCCCCGGTTGATGTAGTGGATCACGCGGTCGCGCTGGGCCGCGGAGACGAGCGGGCCGATGCGGGTGGTCTCGTCGAACGGGTCGCCGACGGTGTAGCGGCGCGCCGCGGCGACGGCGAGGTGGACCGCGTCGTCGTACTGGTCGCGGTGGACGATCATGCGGCTCCACGCCGAGCAGGTCTGGCCGGCGTTGATGAAGCAGTTGGCGACGCCGACCTTGACGGCGGCGCCCAGGTCGGCGTCGGGCAGGATCAGGTTGGCGGACTTGCCGCCGAGCTCCAGCGCCACCCGCTTGACCGATTCGACCGCCAGCGAGGCCACCCGGCGGCCGGCGGCCGTCGAGCCGGTGAAGGAGATCATGTCGACCTGCGGGTGCGCGGCCATGGCCTCGCCCACCACCGGCCCGCGCCCGCTGACCAGGTTGAACACGCCGGCGGGCAGGCCCACCTCGTGGAAGATCTCGGCCAGCGCGTACGCCGCCAGCGGCGCCACCTCGGACGGCTTGAGCACGACCGTACAACCGGCGGCCAGAGCCGGAGCGACCTTGCACACGATCTGGTGCAGCGGGTAGTTCCACGGGGTGATGGCGGCGACCACGCCGACCGGCTCCTTGAGCACCAGCGAGCTGCCGACGCGCGACTCGCGCGGATGGCTCTCGGCCAGCCGGGCGTAGCCGGCCAGCACGCCCGCGGGCATCAGCGTCTGCACCTTGAGCGCGAAGCCCAGGGGTGAGCCCATGTCGGTCGCGATGGTCTTGGCGATGTCGCCGGCGCGCTCGGTCAGCAGTTCGGCGGCGGCGGCCAGCAGCTTGCCGCGTTCGGCGGCGGAAGTGGCGGACCAGGAGGGGAAGGCGCTCCGCGCGGCGCGTACGGCCGCCTCGACGTCGTCGGGGGCGCCGGCCGGCACCCGGTCGATGATCTGTTCCGTGGCCGGGTTGACGACCTCGATGGGCTCGCCGGAGACCGAAGCGGTCCAGGCACCGCCGATGTACAGCTGACGCATAGCCCCCATCCTTGCGCGCCGGCCGTCGCTGAGCGAGGGCGTGGCGCCTCGTTCGGCTGCATCTTTCAGAACAGTGCTGCTCTTTCAGAAGAGTACGGCCGGACACACCGGATAGGCGCGGATTGCGCCGCTACAAGTCACTGCGAGGTGAAAAACAGCGGTGAAAGTCAGTCGAAGCTCGGCCGCCGGGTGCGCGAGCGCTTGAGCTCGAAGAAGTCGTCGAACTCGGTGACCAGCAGCACGCCGTCCCAGAGCCGGCCCGCGTCCTCGCCTCGGGGGATGGTGGTGACCACCGGGCCGAAGAAGGCGTTGGAGCCGACGCGGATGACGGGAGTGCCGACCTCCTGGCCGACCAGGGTGATGCCCTCGTTGTGCGACTTGCGGATGGCGTCGTCGTACTCGGTCGAGTCCATGGCCTCGGCGGCCAGACCCTTGTCGAGACCCACGGCCTCGAGCGACTCCTCGGCGATCACGCGCAGAGTGTCGATGTCCCGGCCCCGGCCCTCGTTGTGCAGGCGGGTGCCGAACTCGGTGTAGAGGCGACCGATGTACTCCTCGCCGAAGCGGTCGGCGGCGGTGGCGATGACCCTGATGAGCTTCGCGCCCCGGGCGCTCGACGCGCGGTATTCGTCGGAGACGTCCTTGTCCTCGTTGAGGACCTGCAGGCTCATGATGCGCCAGCGAGGCTCGATCGGGCGAACCTTCTCGACTTCGAGCAGCCATCGTGACGTCACCCAGGCAAATGGGCAGAAAGGATCGAACCAAAGGTCTACGGGGGTCGTGTCAGTCACGAGGGCCATAACCTGGGGTGTCGATGTCCTATTCCCCGCGTGGCAGGATACCGACAAACCTCCATAAAGTGGCGAAAAGAAGTGCGAAAAGGAGTGGAACTTGGCAGGCAACCTGACCCGGGACGAGGCTCGCGAGCGCGCCCGGCTGTTGAAGGTCGAGTCGTATGAGGTC
The DNA here is from genome assembly GCF_040659625.1 of Nonomuraea sp. NPDC049750. NCBI lineage: Bacteria > Bacillati > Actinomycetota > Actinomycetes > Streptosporangiales > Streptosporangiaceae > Nonomuraea > Nonomuraea sp. NPDC049750. The sequence goes on along the minus strand of NZ_JBFANB010000049.1, from coordinate 17,440 downwards.
GCACTCGATCTGACCGAGGGAGACGAGCGCTTCGAGAGTGTCACGACCGTCCGGTTCAGCAGCACCCGGCCGGGCTCGGCCACGTTCATCGACCTCCATGGCGCGCACGTGCGCAAGGTCACGCTCAACGGAGCCGACCTCGATGTCTCCACCTATGACGCGGAGAAGGGGCGCTTCCCGCTCCCCTCGCTGGCCGAGTCCAACGAGCTGCGCGTCGACGCCGACTGCGTCTACATGCGCAGCGGCGAAGGGCTGCACCGCTTCGTCGACCCGGTGGACCAGAAGGTCTACCTGCACAGCCAGTTCGAGACGGCCGACGCGCACCGCATGTACGCCTGTTTCGACCAGCCCGACCTCAAGGCCACCTTCAAGCTGACCGCGCTGGCCCCGGCCGACTGGGAGGTCGTCTCCAACGCGGCCGCCACGTCGGTCGAGCACCTGCCCGAGCAGACCGGCAAGCACGGCACGGTGCAGGCGGCCAGGCGCTGGCAGTTCCCCGCCACGCCGGTCATGTCGACCTACATCACCGCGCTGGTCGCCGGGCCGTACTACAAGGTGACCTCAGAGCACGACGGCATCCCGCTGGGCATCTACTGCCGCGCCTCGCTCGCCGAGCACCTCGACGCCGACAACATCCTGGAGGTCACCCGGCAGGGCTTCGACTTCTTCCACAAGGTGTTCGGCGTCCGCTACCCGTTCGGCAAGTACGACCAGCTGTTCGTGCCGGAGTTCAACGCGGGCGCGATGGAGAACGCCGGCTGCGTGACCTTCCTGGAGGACTACGTCTTCCGGTCCAGGGTCACCGACGCCGTCGTCGAGCGGCGCGCCGAGACGATCCTGCACGAGATGGCGCACATGTGGTTCGGCGACCTCGTGACCATGCGCTGGTGGGACGATCTGTGGCTGAACGAGTCGTTCGCCACCTACATGTCGGTGCTCGCCCAGGCCGAGGCGACCCGCTGGGGCAAGGGTGCCTGGACGACGTTCGCGAACGTGGAGAAGTCCTGGGCCTACCGCCAGGACCAGCTGCCGTCCACGCACCCGATCGCCGCGGACATCCCCGACATGCAGGCGGTCGAGGTCAACTTCGACGGCATCACCTACGCCAAGGGCGCCTCGGTGCTCAAGCAGCTGGTCGCCTACGTCGGGCTGGACAACTTCCTGGCCGGGGTGCGCGACTACTTCGGTGAGCACGCCTGGGGCAACACCGAGCTGAAGGACCTGCTCGGGGCGCTGGAGCGGACCTCGGGGCGCGACCTGTCGTCGTGGTCCAAGGAGTGGCTGGAGACCGCCTGGGTCAACACGCTGCGCCCGTCGTTCACGGTCGCCGACGGCCGCTTCGAGACCTTCGAGGTGCTGCAGGAGGCGCCGGCCGACTACCCGACGCTGCGCTCGCATCGGGTCGCGGTCGGCCTCTACTCGCTGGCCGACGGCGTGCTGACGCGTACCAAGCGGGTCGAGCTGGACGTGGTGGGCGCCAAGACGAGCGTCGCGGAGCTGGTCGGGGAGGAGCAGCCCGACCTGGTCCTGGTCAACGACGACGACCTGACCTACGCCAAGATCCGGCTGGACGAGCGGTCGCTGCGTACCCTGGTCGACGGCGGCATCGCCGGCTTCACCGAGTCGCTGCCCCGGGCCCTGTGCTGGTCGGCCGCGTGGGACATGACCCGCGACGGCGAGATGTCCACCCACGACTACGTGAAGCTGGTCGTCTCGGGCGTCGGCACGGTCAAGGACATCACGGTCCTGCAGGCCGTGCTCCGGCAGGCGCGGATGGCCATTCAGCAGTACGCCGACCCGGCGTGGCGGGCCGAGGGTCTGTCGCTGCTGGCCACCGAGCTGCGTACGCTGCTCGCCACGGCGGCGCCGGGCTCGGACCACCAGCTCGCCTTCCTGCAGGCGTTCGCGCCCACGGCGACCGCCGAGGCCGATCTGGCGATCATCGCCGGCATCCTGGACGGCTCGGCCGTGCCCGAGGGGCTGACCGTCGACACCGACCTGCGCTGGACGCTCGTCCACGCGCTGGTGGTGGGCGGCCGGCTGGACGGCGCCGACATCGACGCCGAGCTGGCGCGCGACGCCACCGCCACTGGCGAGCGCTCCGCGGCGCTGTGCCGGGCGGCCATCCCGACGGCCGAGGGCAAGGCGGCCGCGTGGGCCTCGATCGTGGGCGGCAAGCTGGCCAACCACATCGCCCGTACGACGGTCAACGGCTTCCAGGATCCGCACCACCCGGAGCTGCTGGCCCCCTACCGGGAGAAGTACTTCGCGGAGATCGGCCGGATCTACCGGGAGTGGACGTTCGACCAGGCGCAGACGTTCACGGTCGGCTGCTTCCCCGCGCTGCTCATCGAGCCGGAGACGGTGCGGGCGGCGGAGTCCTACCTGGAGAAGGAGCAGCCGCCGCAGGCGCTGCGCCGGATGATCCTGGAGGGCGCCGACGGCGTCAGCCGGGCGCTGCGCAACCGCGCGAAGGACGCGTCCTAGCGCACAGCTCTTGAGAAGGGGTCTCCGGTGGCGGGGGCCCCTTTTCGCGTTCCCGGACTCTTGACAGCGGCGTGCTGCGGCTTCATATTTTCAGCACTAACTTTATTTCTAAAGAAAGTCGTTCTCATCACATGGCAGGCACTGATCGCGGTGATCTCACGAGGACGGCGATCCTCGCGCTTCTCGGCACCGTCGGGCCGCTGAGCCGCACCGAGCTGGCGCGCGAGCTGGACCTGAGCCCGGCGACCGTCACGCAGCTCACGCGCGAGCTCATGGGTTACGGGATGCTCGAGGAGCTCGACCTCAAGCCGTCGCGGGGCGGGCGGCCGGCCCAGCGGCTCGGGCTGGTGGGCAGCGCGGGCCGTGCGCTCGGCGTGAAGGTGACGGCCGACCATCTGGTGCTGGTCGACGTGCGGCTCGACGGCGAGGTGCTGGGGGCCTGGGAGTGCGCGTTCGACCCGTCCTCCCCTGAGGCGCTGGACCGGCTGGCCGACGCCGTCGAGGCGGTGGTCTCGGGCAGCGGGCGCGGGCTGACGGCGCGTACGTCCGCCTCGGCCGACCACGGCCAGGCGCCGCCGCTGCTCGGGATCGGCGTCGGGGTGCCCGGCAGCGTGGAGGACCAGGCGGTCGGCACGGTCAACGCGCCGACTCTGGGGTGGCAGGCCATGCCGGTGGGCGAGCGGCTGCGGCGGCGGCTCAAGCTGCCCGTGCTGGTGGAGAACGACGTGAACGCGCTGGCGGCGGCCGAGCGGCTCTACGGCAGGGGGCGGACCCACCGGGACTTCCTGGTGCTGACCATCGGGCGCGGCGTCGGCGCGGCGATCGTGGCCGACGGGCGGGTCTACCGGGGCGCCAGGGGCGGGGCCGGGGAGTTCGGGCACGTGCCCGTCGATCCGGCGGGGCCGGTGTGCGGGTGCGGGGCGCGCGGGTGCCTGGAGGCGTACGTCGGCTCGGCGGGGCTGCTGGCGGCGGCCCGCGCCAAGGACGGCGGCTCGGCGGGGCTGCCGGCGGCGGCTCTCGCCAAGGACGGCGGTTCGGCCGGTCTTACCGGGCTGGGAGCGGCCGGGGCGGCGGGCGATCCGGCGGCGCGGGAGGTGTTCGCCGAGGCGGGGGCCGTGCTCGGGCGGGCCGCGGCGGGGCTGATCAACGTGGTCGATCCCGAGGTCGTGGTGGTGCTCGGCGAGGGGACGGCCGACTGGCCGCTCTGGCAGGTGGGCTTCGACCCGGCCGTCAGGGCGCAGCTGTATCCGGGGCGCAGGGACATCTCGATCGAGGTGGAGAGCTGGGACGACACCAGCTGGGCCCAGGGCGCGGCGGCCCTCGTACTGGCCACCCCCTTCGACGCCGCCGGGGCCGCCGGAGAGCAGGGCCGCCTGGTACGGGCCCGCCTGATCGGGACGACGCCATGAGCCAGTTACAGAGGAGCGAGCGCATGACCCTCACCGCCGTCCGGCCGAAGGCCGGGGGCACGCAGGAGCGGCGGGCGCCGCGGCGGCGATGGCGCTACGCCGGGACCGTGGCCGTGTTCCTGCTGCCCAGCCTGATCCCGCTGACGCTCTACACGCTGATCCCGATGGTCGCCTCCTTCTGGACGAGCCTCCACGAATGGGACCTCATCACCGAGATGCGCTGGGTCGGCCTCGGCAACTACATCGAACTGCTCGGCGACGCCGGGACGCGGGCCGCGTTCCTGCACACGCTGTACTTCATCGCCGGTTACCTGCCGCTCGTCTACCTGGGCGGGCTGGGGCTGGCGCTGCTGCTGAACCGGGCGATGCCGGGACGCGGGCTGCTGCGCGGCGTCTACTTCCTGCCCGTCATCACCAGCTGGGTCGTCGTGGCGCTGATGTGGAAGTGGCTGCTCAACCCGGCCAGCGGGGTCGTCAACTGGGCACTGGGGCTGTTCGGCGTCAGCGGGCCGGGCTGGTGGACCGATCCCGACTGGGCGATGCCGTCGATCATCTTCGCCTCGGCCTGGAAGGACCTGGGCTTCGTGATGATCATCCTGCTGGCGGGGCTGCAGGCCATCCCGAAGGAGTTCCAGGAGGCCGCCATGGTCGACGGGGCGAGCGCCGTCCGCCGGTTCAGGCACATCACCCTGCCGCTGCTGTCGCCGTCGTCGTTCTTCGTGGTGGTGATCTCGCTGATCAACGGCTTCCAGGTCTTCGACCAGGTGAAGATCATGACGGGCGGCGGGCCCGGCGGCGCGACGCAGGTCGTCGTGTCGCAGATCTACGACCTCACCTTCCGGTACGGCCGGGCGGGCGCGGCCTCGGCGCTGTCGTGGCTGCTGTTCGCCCTGGTGCTGCTCGTGACGATCGTGCAGATCCGGGGGCAGAGGCGGTGGGTGACCTATGGGTAAGGCGATCCGCTATCTGCTGGTGGGTCTCGGCGCGGTGGTCATGCTGTTCCCGTTCGCCTGGGCGGTGATCACGTCGATCACGCCGAGCGACGCGGTGCTGGCCGTACCGCCGGACTTCACGCCCGACAACGCGAGCCTCGACGCCTACGGCAAGCTGCTCGACACACTGCCCTTCTGGCGGATCGTGGCCAACAGCGCCTGGATCGGGGCGGCCTCCACCACGCTGCAGCTCCTCACCAGCGCGATGGCCGCCTACGCCTTCGCCAGGCTGCCGTTCCCGGGGCGGAGCGCGCTGTTCGCGGTCTACCTGGCGACGCTGATGATGCCGCTGCCCGTGCTGGTCGTGCCGCTGTTCATCGAGATGCGCACGTTCAACCTGGTCGACACGTACTTCGCGCTGCTGGCGCCGACGATCGCGTCGGCGTTCGGGGTGTTCCTGCTGCGGCAGGCTATCAACCAGGTGCCGAGGGAGTTCGACGAGGCGGCCGTGCTGGACGGCGCCGGACATTTCCGGATTTTTGTGTACGTTGTGCTGCCGCTGATCAGGCCGGCCCTGGCGACCTTCGCCATCTTCGGCTTCATGGCCAGCTGGAACAGCTACCTCTGGCCGCTGATCATCATCAAGTCGCCCGAGTTCATGACGCTGCCGCTGGGCCTGGCCACGCTGCACGGCCAGTTCACCACCGAGTGGGACGTGGTCATGGCGGGCTCGGTGATCAGCGTGGTGCCGATCCTCATCCTCTACGTCTTCGCGCAGAAGCACGTCATCGCCAGTGTCGCGCAGAGCGGGCTCAAGTAGTTGTGCACAAGTAAAGGAAGTCCCCCCATGTCACAGAAGATCAGGTCACAGAAGGTCCGGTCACAGAAGGTCCGGGTTGCCGCCTCCCTGGCGGCGGCCGCGTTGCTCGCCACCGCCTGCTCCCAGGGCTCGGCGACGAAGGCCCCGTCCGGCGAGGGCGGCAAGGTGACGCTGCGTTACTTCACGTTCTCGGCCGCGCCCGACCACGTGAAGGACCTGGACAAGATCGAGAAGGCCTTCGAGAAGGAGAACCCGAAGGTCGACGTGGTGGTGGAGACCGCCCCCTTCGACGAGTACTTCACCAAGCTCCAGACCAGCATCGCCGGCGGCACCGCGCCCGACACCTTCGAGCTCAACTACGAGAACTTCGTGACCTACGCCAGCGCGGGCTCCCTGCTCGACCTGGACACGGTGAAGGGCGACGGCGACCCGTCGGTGTACGCCAAGGAGTCGCTCGAGGCGTTCAAGCGCGACGGCAAGCAGTACGCGCTGCCCGCCTCGTTCTCCACGGTCGTGCTCTTCTACAACAAGGACCTGTTCGACAAGGCCGGAGTGGCCCCGCCGACGGCCGACTGGACCTGGGCCGACGAGCAGGCCGCCGCCGCGAAGCTGACCGACAAGAAGAAGGGCGTGTTCGGCGACTTCCAGCCGGTGCAGTTCTTCGAGTTCTACAAGACGCTCAAGCAGGCGGGCGGCGAGTTCCTGTCGGCCGACGGCAAGAAGTCGGCGTTCAACAGCCCGGCCGGGGTCAAGGCGGCGCAGTGGCTGGTCTCCAAGGTCGGCAAGACGATGCCGACCGAGGCGGAGATCGGCGGCACCGCCGACTACGACACGAACCTCTTCAAGTCCGGCAAGCTCGCCATGTGGCACAACGGCATCTGGCAGTTCGCCGGGCTGAAGGACGCCGCCTTCACCTGGGACGTCGTCGTCGAGCCCGGTGAGAGCGCCAAGGCCAGCGCCGTCTTCCACAACGCCGTCGCCGCCTCCTCCGGCACCAAGCACGGCAAGGAGGCCTGGGCCTGGGCCCGGTTCCTGTCGTCGTCGAACACCGCGGCGACCACCCGCGTCGCGTCGTCGTGGGAGCTGCCGCCGGTCGCCGACCAGGCGGTGCTGTCCGGCTATCTCAAGGACCCCAAGCCCGCCAACCGTCAGGCGGTGTTCGACTCGCTGAAGTCGATCGCGCTGCCGCCGGTCATCAAGCGCCAGCAGGAGATGCAGGACGCCGTGACCAAGCAGCTGACCGAGGCCGCCGCCGGACGCAAGCCGGTGGAGGAGGCGCTCAAGACCGCCGCCGCCGAGGTCGACGCCCTGCTCGGCTGAGTTGCCCGCCCACTCATCTCAGGAGATCGGTTCCCGTGACCCTCGTGTCGCACAGCCTTGACGTGATCCAAAGGCTCCAGTCCCCCACCGGCGCCTACCCGGCCTCGCCCACCTTCTCCGCCTATCGCGGCTACTCGTGGCTGCGTGATGGGGCGTTCATCGCCGAGGGGGTGAGCAGGCACGGCGACGCCGCCGGTGCGGACGCCTTCCACACCTGGTGCGCCCGGGTGATCGGCGACCGGGCGGGACAGGTCGACTCGCTCGTCTCACGCGCGGGACGCGGTGAACCGGTCTCGCCCGCCGAGATGCTGCCGACGCGGTTCACACTCGACGGCGTGGACGGGGACGTCGACTGGTGGGACTTCCAGCTCGACGGGTACGGCACGTGGCTGTGGGCCCTGCGCGAGCACTCCTTCCGGCACGGCCGGGCGGTCTCAGGGGTGGAGAAGGGGGTGCGGACGGCGGCCCGGTATCTCACCTCGTTCTGGGACATGCCGTGCTACGACTGGTGGGAGGAGCACGTCGAGCAGCGGCACGTGGCGACGCTGGGCGCGGTGCACGCCGGGCTGCGGGCGGCCGTCGCGCTGGGCGTGCTGAGCGGGGCCGAGTCAGAGGCGGCGGGGCGGGCGGTGGAGGGCATCGCGGCCCTGGTGGCCGCCGAGGGCATTTCGGGCGCCACCTCCGCCACGGCCTCCAGCACCGCAGTCTCCAACGCCGGGCCATCCGGCCTCGCGGCGTCCGGCGCCGGGGCTTCTGGCGCCGGGGCTGCGAAGTCCGGATATCTCACGAAATGGCTGGGCAGTGAGGCCGTGGACGCCAGTCTGCTCGCGTGCGTCGAGCCGTTCGGGCTCTACGCGGCCGATCATCCGGTCGGCGCGGCGACGGTGGCCGAGGTGGAGCGGCAGCTCGCCGTCGACGGCGGCGTGTACCGCTACCTGGCCGACACCTTCTACGGCGGCGGGCGCTGGGTGCTGCTGGCCGGGTTCCTCGGCTGGAACCACGCGCGGGCCGGGCGGCGCGCGGAAGCCCAGCGATACCTGGACTGGATGGCGGCCCAGGCGACCCCCGAGGGTGACCTGCCCGAGCAGGTGTCCGACCGGCTGCTGGCGCCCGACCGGCTCCAGGAGTGGCTGGACCGATGGGGCACCGTGGCCACGCCGCTGCTGTGGTCGCACGGGATGTACCTGATCCTCGCCGACGAGCTGAACAAGCTGGATCAGCTGGACGAGCAGAGTGGGCTGGACGAGCAGGGGGTGCGGGCATGATCCGGCATCGGCCGTACGGGTCCGGGCACCCGTACGCCACAACCGAGGACCAGCGCGTGCCCGCCTGGCCGATGGACGGCGAGGCGGTGGAGCTACGGGTGCGAGCCTCGGCGAAGGTCGTCTCGGTGGTGTGCGAGTGGGTCACCGACGGTGCGGCGCCGGTGGACCTGCCGCTGACCCAAGCCGGGGACCACACCGGTGATGCGGCCGAGGCGGTTGACGGCGGGCACCAAGCCGGGACGGTTGACGGCGGGCGCCTTGCTGGCGAGGTTGACGGCGGGCACCAGGCTGGCGCGGTTGACGGCGGGCATCTGGCTGGCGCGCAGGCCAGGGCGGCGCGGGCCGCCGCCGGATCGTGGGTGGCGCGCTCACCCGTGTTGCGCGCCGGGCAGCACTACGCCTACCGGTTCCGGGCCGCGCTGGACGGCGGTGGGAACCGTACCAGCAGGTGGTTCGAGGTGACGGCGGCGGCGTGGGGCCGGAGCGGCGGGAAGCTCGTCGTGCGCGGCGCCGACCGGGTGGTGCCGGGGAGCGTGCGGTGGTTGGTCGGCGGCGACGGGGCGCGGCGGGTGCGGTTCGAGCTGGCGTTGGCCGATGGCGAGCACGTGGTGGGGTTCGGCGAGCGGTTCGACGCGGTGGACCAGCGCGGGCGGCGGCTGGACGCGGTGGTGTTCGAGCAGTACAAGGCGCAGGGGGCGCACGGCAGGACGTACCTGCCGATGCCCTTCGCGCTCGTGGTCGGCGGGGCGGCGAGCTGGGGGTTCCACGTCGAGACCTCCAGGCGGACCTGGTACGACGTCGGCGCCTCCACCCCGGACCGGCTGGTCGTGGAGGCGGAGGTGGGGCCGGACGGCGAGCCCTCGGTCCGGCTCTATGACGGCGTGACCCCGGCCGAGGTGTTGCGGGGCTTCCTGGAGGAGGTGGGGCGGCCGACGGAACTGCCCTCGTGGGTGTTCCGGCTGTGGGCCAGCGGCAACGAGTGGAACACGCAGGAACGCGTGCTGGCCGAGATGGACCGGCACCGCGAGCACGACATCCCCGTCGGGGCGCTGGTCATCGAGGCGTGGAGTGACGAGACGACGTTCACGGCGTTCCGCGGGGCCGAATACGAGCCGTCGGAGGAGCCGCACCGGCTGGCGGACTACGCCTTCCCGCCGGACGGGCCGTGGCCGGATCCCAAGGGCATGGTGGACGAGCTGCACCAGCGGGATATCAAGGTGCTGCTCTGGCAGATCCCGCTGCAGAAGATGCGTCCGCACCCCCGGCACCAGGCGGCTGTGGACGCCCGGCAGCTGGTCGAGCACGGCTACGGGGTCAGGGAGAGCGACGGCCGGCCGTACCGGAACCGCGGCTGGTGGTTCCCGCTGGCGCTCATGCCCGACCTGTCCTCGCCCGAGGTCCGCGACTGGTGGACGGCCAAGCGCGCCTACCTGGTGGACGAGGTGGGCGTGGACGGGTTCAAGACCGACGGCGGCGAGCACGCGTGGGGCCACGACCTGCGCTACGCCGACGGGCGCAGGGGTGACGACGGCAACGGCCTGTTCCCCGTGCATTACGCGCGCGCCTTCGGCGAGCTGCTGGAGCGGCACGGCAAGGCGCCGGTGACGTTCAGCCGGGCCGGGTTCACCGGGTCACAGCCGCACGGCGTCTTCTGGGCCGGGGACGAGGACTCGACCTGGACGGCGTTCCGGTCGTCCATCAGGGCCGGGATCACCGCCTCGGCCTGCGGGATCGTCTATTGGGGCTGGGACCTGGCCGGGTTCTCCGGTGACCTGCCCGATGCCGAGCTCTATCTGCGGGCGGCCGGGGCGGCGGCGTTCATGCCGATCATGCAGTACCACTCGGAGTTCAACCACCACCGCCTGCCCCTGAGGGACCGCACGCCGTGGAACGTGGCCGAGCAGACCGGCGACGACCGGGTGCTGCCCGTCTTCAGGCGGCTGGCCAAGGTGCGCGAGCGGCTCGTGCCGTACCTGGCGGGGCAGGCCCGCCAGGCGGTCGGCGGCGGGGCGCCGCTGATGCGCGGGCTGTTCTTCGACCACCCGGACGACCCGCGCGTCTGGGAGCATCCGCTGCAGTACAAGCTGGGCGACGCGCTGCTGGTGGCCCCGGTGACGGCGCCCGGGGTCGCGGAGCAACCGGTCTACCTGCCCGAAGGGGACTGGGTCGACGTCTGGACCGGCCGCGCCCATCGCGGCGGGCGCGACATCACGCTGCCCGCGCCGCTCGACCGTCCGCCGGTCCTCTGCGCGGCGGAGCACTGGCCTCATCTCTCACCCGTGTTCGCCACCTGATAGGAGCTCCCCCGTGATCCGGTTACGGTCGGGCGTCATCGTCGCGGTGATCGCCCTGCTGGCCTCCCTCGTGACCGTCCCCGCGTACGCGCTCGACGGCATCTTTCACAACCCGACCGGGATCGACGACCTCTACTCCAGCGAGCCGACCGAACGCGCTCCCCGTGACCCGATGGCCGGGGACGCCGTCCAGATCAACGCCACCACCTGGCCCATCGAGTCCGGCCAGACCGTCTGGGTGACCTGGACCAAGAACGGGACCGCCCAGACCCCGATCGGCGCCGCCTGGGACCACAACAACGGCAACAACAGCTACTGGAAGATCAACCTGGGTACCTTCGCCCGGGGCGACAAGATCTCCTACTCGGTCAACGCGGACGTGAACGGCGGCGGGCAGAAGAGCACGGGCCCGTTCGCGTTCACGGTCACCTCGTGGAGCACGGTGACGAACGTGACCGGGTTCACCAATAACAGCACGTCGGTAGATGTCACGACCGGTGACAGCGCGGGGAGCTTCACGCCGAAGATCCGCTTCGCCTTCCCGGCACTTGACCGCTTCCGCACCCAGATCGCCCCCAGCGGCCAGGGTCTGAATATTTCCGGAGTCTCCGGCTATACGGTGACGGATTCCGCGAGCACCCTCACCATCTCCACCACGAGCCTGGTGCTGAAGATCCAGAAGTCGCCCTACCGTCTGTCGGTCTACAAGGGCGACGGGACGACGCTGATCACCCGGCAGTACGACCCCGCCACGTTCAGGAACATCGGCTGGGCCAGCGACGGCGCCACCACGGTCACCAAGATCGAGGACCACTTCATGTCGCCGTCGGGCGAGCGGTTCGAGGGCTTCGGCGAGCGCTATGACCGCCTCGACCAGCGCGGCACCGACGTGCACAACTACGTCTACAACCAGTATCGCGACCAGGGCAGCACCCGGCGGACCTACCTGAGCGTGCCGTTCTTCCTGAACTCGGCCGGTTACGGGGTCTACCTCCCCAGCACCCGCTACGCGATCTTCAACCTCAACACCCACCTCAGCGACCTGGCCGGATTCACCGTCGACACGAGCGGCGCGCTCGACTCGACACTGGACTACCACTTCTTCGCCGGCACCCCCGCGGAGATCGTGGACGACTACACCGCGGTCAGCGGCCGGCCGCAGCTGCCGCCCAAGTGGGCGTTCGGTGTGTGGATGTCGGCCAACGAGTGGAACACCCAGGCCGAGGTGGAGAGCGAGCTGGACAAGGTCGGCACCTACAAGATCCCGCACACGGCGATGGTGCTGGAGCAGTGGAGCGACGAGGCCACGTTCTATCTGTGGCACGGCGCCACGTACACGCCCAGCGCCGGCAGCGGGAAGCTCGCCTACGGTGACCTGACGTTCCCGGCGGGCGGCGAGTGGCAGAACCCGAAGGCCATGGTCGACAACGCCCACGGCAAGGGGATCAAGATGATCCTCTGGCAGATCCCGGTCTTCAAGGAGAACTTCGACACCAATCCCCCGACAGCGCCGCAGCAGCATCTCAACGACAAGAGCTACGCCCAAGCACAGGGCTATGTCGCGAAAAATCCGTCCAACGCGCCGTATCGGATTCCGACCGGACAGTGGTTCGGCGACAGCATGGTCCCCGACTTCACCAGCACGGCGGCGACGAACTGGTGGATGAGCAAGCGGGACTACCTGATCAACGAGGTCGGCATCGACGGCTTCAAGACCGACGGCAGCGAGGCGGTCTTCGGCAGGGGCGTGACGTTCGCCGACGGCCGCAAGGGCGACGAGATGCACAACGCCTACCCCAACAGCTACACCAAGGCGTACAGCGACTACGTCAAGGCCGAAAGCGCGGACAACGTCATCTTCAGCCGGGCGGCCACCGCCGGCGGCCAGAGGAACTCGATCTTCTGGGCCGGTGACCAGAACTCCAGCTTCTCCGCCTTCCAGGAGGCGGTCAGGGCCCAGCTCAGCGCCGGGCAGTCCGGCGTGCCGTACACGGCCTGGGACCTGGCCGGCTTCACCGGCGACTTCCCCAGCGCCGAGCTCTACCTGCGGGCGGCGGCGCAGGCGACGTTCTCGCCGGTCATGCAGTATCACTCGGAGAAGTCGAACCCGGGCACGTCCGAGGCCCGCACGCCGTGGAACGTACAGGCGCGCAGCGGCGACACGACGGTCGTGCCGACCTTCCGGAAGTTCGCCAACGTCCGGATGAACCTGATCCCCTACCTGTACACCGAGGCCAAGGCCGGCTCGGCCACCGGGGCTCCGATGATGCGGGCGATGAGCTTCGCCTTCCCCGGCGACGCGACGGCCGCGGCGCAGGACCAGCAGTATCTGTTCGGCTCCCAGTTGCTCGTCGCGCCCGTGACCACGCAGGGCGCGACGACGAGGAACGTCTACCTGCCCGCGGGCGAGTGGTACGACCTGTGGAACGGCGGCCGCTTCACCGGCCCCGGCACCAAGTCCTACGCCACGGCCCTCTACACGATCCCGGTCTACGCCAGGCCGGGCGCGATCATCCCGCTCAACCTCAACGCCGACTACGAGCTCGGCGGCGAGATCGGCAACAGCGTCACGAGCTATCCGAACCTGGTCTTCCGGATCTACCCGTCGGGCAGCTCCTCGTACTCCTACTTCGAGGATTCGGCGAACGCCAACCGGACGATCAGCTCGGCCGAGAACTGGGCCGGACACTCGGTGGCGCTCACCGTGCCCACGCTCACCACGACCAGCACGCTCCAGGTCGCCAGTACCAAGCCGACATCGGTGACCGGCGCGACCGCGCGGGCCACGCTGGCGGCGCTCCAGGCGGCGGCCGAGGGCTGGTGGTGGGACCCGGTGCGGCAGCTCACCTACGTCAAGCTAGCCGCCAGTGCCTCCAGCAGGACCGTCACGCTCAACGGCGTGGACAAGGCCGCGTACGAGGCGGAGTTCGGGACGGGCACCGGCACGACGACCAACACCGACCACGCGGGCTACACCGGCACCGGGTTCGTCGACAACTTCGCGAGCTCGGGTGACGCGGTGAGCTTCCAGGTCAAGGCGGACGCGGCGGGCAGCCACCAGCTCAAGTTCCGCTACTCGACCACGGTGGCGAGCACCAGGACCGTCTACGTCGACGGCGTCTCGGCGGGCACGCTCACGCTGCCCGCGCAGGCGAACTGGGACACCTGGGGCACCGCCTCGCTCACCACGACACTCACCGCGGGCGCGCACACCGTCAAGATCGCCTATGACGCGGCCAACACCGGCGGGATCAACCTCGACAACCTGGTGGTGGGCCGGCCATGAAACGTGCTCTCGTCCTTCTGACGGTTCTCCTGGGTACCTTCCTCGTCGCGGGCGAGGCGCGGGCGGCGGTCCAGCGGGTGCAGTTCACCAGCGGATCGGCCTATCTGATCGTCGAGTTCCTCGACGACGACCTCGTCCACTTCGAGCTGGCCTCCGGGACCAGCCCCGGCACCGGATCCGCGCTCTTCACCACGCCGCAGGTGGCGAAGAAGGACTACACCGGTCCGTCCTCGTTCAGTCAGAGCGGCAACACGCTGACCACGGCCTCGATGAAGGTCGAGGTCACGGCCGGCACCCTGTGCGTGCGGGTCTCGGACCCGGTCAGGCAGCTGTACGAGGCGTGCCCGCGCAACCTGACCCAGGCGTGGAAGGGCCTGACGATCACCAAGGGCTCGATCCAGAACGCGTACGGGCTGGGCGAGCAGTTCTTCATGGGCGGCAGCTCCGACGGCGACTGGGTGGGACGCAGCCGGACCCCGGGAGGTCCGTACGGCAACGCCATGGCCTACGACACCGACAACGGACCGGTGGGCAACGCGCAGATCCCCGTGCTGTTCGGGGTCGGCGCGTCGAACCTGAACTACGGGTTGCTGCTCGACCAGGTCTACAAGCAGGAGTGGAACCTGACCGGCGACCCGTGGACGGTCGACACCTGGGGCGACCAGCTCAGGTGGTACACGATGACCGGGCCGGACCTGCCCGACCTGCGCAAGGACTACATGGAGCTGACCGGCCGGCCGCCGGTGCCGCCGAAGAAGGCGTTCGGCATGTGGGTGTCGGAGTTCGGCTACGACAACTGGGCCGAGATCGACAGCCGGCTGAACGGGCTGCGGGCGGCGAAGTTCCCCGTGGATGGGTTCGTCCTGGATCTGCCCTGGTTCGGCGGAGTGACGGCCGGATCCGACAACACCCGCATGGGCACGCTTTCCTGGGACACGGCCAACTTCCCCAACCCAGCGACAACTATTTCCGATTATCAGGCGAACAAGGGCATCGGCCTGATGACCATCGAGGAGTCGTACGTCGGCAAGAACCTCGCCGAGCACGCCGACCTCGCCACCCGCGGCTACCTCGTCAGGTCCGGCTGCGCGACCTGCTCGCCCGTCTACCTCACCGCCAACGACTGGTGGGGCCGCGGCGGCATGATCGACTGGACTCAGGACGCCGCGGCCGACTACTGGCAGACGACCAAGCGCCGGCCGCTCATCGACCAGGGCATCATGGGCCACTGGCTGGACCTGGGCGAACCGGAAATGTACGACGCGGCCGACTGGACGTCCGGCGTGCTGCCCGGCAAGCACGCCCACGCCGACTACCACAATGTCTACAACCTCAAGTGGGCTGAGAGCATCGCCAGGGGCTACACGTCGAGCACCAAGCGGCCGTTCGTGCTGGCCCGCTCCGGCGCCGCCGGGATGCAGCGCTACGGCGTGGCCATGTGGTCGGCCGACATCGGCTCCAAGCTGACCGCGCTCGCCCAGCAGCAGAACGCCCAGCTGCACATGTCGATGTCCGGCATCGACTACTACGGCTCCGACATCGGCGGATTCCGCCGCGAGATGCTCGACTCCGACCTGAACGAGCTCTACACGCAGTGGTTCGCCGACGGCGCCTGGTTCGAGGTGCCGATCCGGCCGCACACCGAGAACCTGTGCAACTGCGCGCAGACCTCACCGGACGCGATCGGGCACACGGCCAGCAACCTCGCCAACCTCCGGCAGCGGTATGAGCTGGCGCCGTACTACTACTCCCTGGCCCACCGGGCCTACCTGTACGGCGAGCCGGTGGTGCCGCCGCTGGTGTACCAGTACCAGAACGACGCGAACGTCCGCGAGATGGGGCACGAGAAGCTCATCGGCCGCGACCTGCTCGTCGGCGTCGTAGCGGGCGCGAACGAGCGTAAACGGGACGTCTACCTGCCGGCGGGCTCCTGGTTCGACTACGCCACAGGCGAGAAGCTCACCAGCACCGGCCAGTGGTTCACCGACCGGCCGCTCTGGGTCGGCGGCGCGTTCCGGCTGCCGGCGTTCGCCAGGGCGGGGGCGATCATCCCGAAGATGTACGTGGATGACAAGACCATGAACGTCGTGGGCAAGCGGACCGACTCCACCACCAGGAACGAGCTGGTGGCCCGGGTCTACGCCGACCCGGCCGCCTCGAACTTCACCCTGTACGAGGACGACGGGGCGACGACCGGCTACCAGAGCGGCGCCGTACGCACGACGCTGTTGAGCCAGCAGCTCAGCGGCGGCACGGCGACCGTCACGGTGGCCGCGGCCGGCGGCACCTACACCGGCGCGCCCGCGAGCAGGACGAACGTGGTCGAGCTGGTCTCGGACACCCAGGCGTCCGCCGTCACGCTCAACGGCACCGCGCTCACCCAGCACGCCACCAAGGCGGCCTTCGACGCCGCGACCAGCGGCTGGTACAACGCGGGCGGCAACCTGATCGTCGCCAAGTCGGCGAGCACGAGCGTCACGAGCGCCAAGACGTTCGCGTTCACGCTCGGGCAGGCTCCGGCGTCGATGACGTTCAGGTGCGACAACGGCACGACCACCACGGGCCAGTCCGTCTACGCCGTGGGCAGCGTCCCGCAACTCGGCGGCTGGTCGGTGGCGAGTGCGGTCAAACTGTCGCCGACCGCCTACCCGACCTGGACCGCGACGATCGGCAAGCTGCCGCCGACCACCGCCATCGAGTGGAAGTGCGTCAAGCGCCAGGAGACGAACTTCCCCGACACCGCCGACCAGTGGCAACCCGGTGGCAACAGCACCTTCACCAGCCCCGCCTCGGGAACGGGAGGCACTACCACAGGGGCGTTCTGAGCGCCGGATCCGGCGCGTCCATCGAGGTCGCGGTGTTAGCGTCTTGAATTCCCTGTGGTTCCCTGAAGGAATCAGGCAACTCGGACAGGCGTAACCTGCCTTGGACCGCCCCCGTGCTCGGCAAGCGTGAGCACGGGGGCGGCTTTGGCGTGGTGGAAGCCGGTCCGATGGTGAGAATTCCTGACATACCCTGTCCGGTACGGCTGACGCCGTCCCGGCTTGGGTGCATGGCCCGCCGGACGCTGTCCACCGCCGGTGGGCGGTGGGGCGGGCACCGTGCGCCGGTCGGGCACACGGCTGAAAGCCATCGGGTTGTCTCGCGAGCTGTCTTGAGGGTTGTTTCGTGAGTTGGCCGGGACGCGGGTGGGCCGTTTCGGGGTGGGGCGGTTCTTGGACCGGTCGCGTGCCGCCGGTCGGGGATGCAGGTCGGCTCGGGTGCGGCGGGCGCGGCGAGCCGCGCGGGTGAGTTTGCGTCGTGGTCGGGCGCGGGCCACGTTGCCCTCCACGACGGCGTGGATGGTGCGCGCGCCGGTGGAGCGGTGGGTACGGGTGGCGTTTGGCCGAGCAGGCCGCGTGCGAGGATCCGCTCGGCCGCTGCCCAGTCCCGGTCACACGACAGGCCACAGGCCGGGCAGGAGGCCCACCTCCAGCCCCGCTCACCGACCCGATCCGGAGCAGAGCAATGCATGAGCACCGACGTACCCTGGCCGCAGCGGGGGCAGTATCGGGAGGTGCCACGCGCCGGGACGGTGACCACCGCGATGGAGTGTCTGGCCGCCAGGTGCCGGATCGCCTCGACGAT
>NZ_JBFANB010000048.1:0-64581 GCF_040659625.1 Nonomuraea sp. NPDC049750 | reverse complement strand
GCTGCAGCCCTTCCAAGGCCGGCCACCTCTGCAAGGCCATCGCCGTCCTTCAGAACCACCGCGTTGCCCAGGCCGCCTGAGGATGAAAAAGAGTCATCGAGGTGTGCGACAGCTTCGGTGCCACGCTGGTGGAGTTCAACGGCGAATACGACCATGTCCACCTGCTTGTGCACTATCCGCCCAAGGTGGCGCTCTCGACTCTGGTCAACTCTCTTAAGGGCGTCTCGGCGCGGCTCCTGCGCAAGGAGTTCCCGGTCCACATCCGCCGGTATCTGTGGGGCGGCCATTTCTGGTCCCCCTCGTATTTCGCCGCGTCCTGCGGCGGGGCACCCCTGTCGATCATCAAGGAGTACATCGAGAATCAGAAGCGGCCAGGCTGAGCTGCCCACAGAGACCGACTGTCAGAGCACCGCTCGGGCCTGGAGGCCCTCCCGTGCTGTCGTTTCCTCCCGGGCGTAAACGCCCGGGGTTCCACGCCAGATCACGCTGAAGTTCCGTCGTGAAGGTGACCAGCGAGAACCGCGGCGGGTGAACTGCTCCGCCTGCTCCAAGCGCCGAAGTCCTTCGGCAGCGTGCGTTCCTCCGGGAAGACGCCGGCATGTGTGTGCGGCCTGCGCGGAGGACGGCGTCGTCCGCGGACCACGTTTCACCGCCCGCTCACCGTGAACAGACCGTGTGCGCCTGCCTCGGCTTGACGCGTGTGGTCCACCACCGGGTAGGTGCCCGCTTCCGGGAAGACCAGCTCGGCGAAGCCGCCCTGCGCTGGTGCCAGGTCGAGCACCTGCGCACCGCCTGGGTCGTCGGCCCGCAGCACGTAGGCGCCCTCCTTGTAGACGGTGTCGAACGGCGCGCCCACCACGTGTAGCGCCGTGCCCGAGCCGGGACCGGCGGCCACCGCCCAGATCCGGACCCGCTCTCCGGCCTTGGCCTGCAGCGGGGCGTGGTCGTAGCCGGCCGCGGCGCCGTTGAACATCCAGCCATCAGGCTCGCCCTGCCGGATCTTGGCGACCTGGGGGTCGGTGCCGGGCTCGCCGAGGTACAGCTCGCCCTGGACCAGGAGGTACTCGCGGTCTGCCTTCGACAGGTCGGGCGGGTCGATGATGACCGCGCCGTACATGCCGTTGGTGATGTGCTGGGTCATCGGCATGGTCGAGCAGTGATACAGCCCCGCCCCGGCGAAGGCGGCACGGCAGTGCCAGCAGAGGTACCCCCAGGTTGAGTGCCACGAGCCGGAGTGCCCAACCGCGCTCCAGCAGTTCCGCGTTCTGTTTGAACCGGGTCGGCCCGCCGCCCAGCACCGCGGGCAGCAGGTGCAGCAACGAGCCCGACAGCACCTGGCCGACGAACCCGACCAGCACCAGCGGCAGCAACGGGTCCAGAGCCGCGGCGACCTCGTGGGCCGGGCGCGTGGCCACGATGACCAGGTCGGCGGCAAGCGCCACCTCGAACCAGACGATCGCCGCCCCGAGCGTCCATGCCGCGCCGGTGTGGGGCCGCCTGCGCCGCAGCGCGTCGGCCAGCGGCGCGAGCACGGCCGGCCCGCCGGCCGCGTACGCGACCAGCCCCGCCAGCGCCACCCACCGCCAGCCCGCCGACGGCCACCGCCAGACCTGGAGCAGCCAGCCGCAAGCCCACGCGTGACGCCCGCCGCGTGCCGTCCGACATGCGGGTCCGCAGGACCGTCGGCCAGAGCGTGAACAGCGTGCCGAGCACGGTCAGGCCGATCCATCCCAGCAGGTTCACCTCGGCATGGGCGGCGTGCAGCCGCTGCCACCGCCACCATCCCGGCCCCGGCCAGGCGCGCGCCCGCAGCGGCCAGCGCCGGCGCCGCGTACCCCCACCGGCGGCGCAGCGCGACCGCGCGCTCAAGCGCGATCAGCGTGCCGAGGAAGCCGAGCGCCATCAGCGGCCCGTGCTGCTCGGTGAACGACATCGGCGCCGGAATCTCGCCGATCAGCAGCGCAAGCCCACCGACAGCCCCGGCGGCCAGCGCCACGGCTGCGCCGGCCAGCAGTGGCATCCGCCGCCAGGCCACCGGCCGCCCCGATCGCCTCTGTCGCCCCTGTCGTAGTGCCTGGGGCCGCGTGCCGGGGATCTGCAGTTTCGGCACCGTCTGTCACGCCCTCCGGCGCGTGGCCGGAGTCGTCCTGCGAGAACGGCCGTGGGCGGGGACGCATACCCCTGCCCGGATGCCGTTCTCACCCGCGAGCGAGGGTCGCGCCGGCTCACGCATGGCGGGCCCCGCAACGGTCGAGGACCTCGAACACGGGACGGCGGGGCACGCGCGGGACCAGCGGGCCGTACCCGAACCTCATCAGCATCTGCACGTGCCCGAACGGCTCGGCCCGGTCGCCGCGGTGCTGCGGCGGGCGCAGGTCGAGCGGCTGGCTGAACATCGACGCCGCCACACCGTGCGCGGTCGCGGTGAGCAGAACCCGCTGCAGCGCCTGCCCGGCGCGCAGCCAGTCGCGCGGACCGTCGCCCCGGGTGAACAGGGCGGCGAGCTGCGGATCCGCTTCGAAGTCCGCGGTTTCGCCGGGCACGTCGTACGTCCTGCGCGCGTCGCTCAGGCCGAAGTCGCGCATGGGCAGCTCGCGGTGCCTCGGACGAGGGCCGAAGGCGTCCTTGGGCACGCCATCGGAGCACGTCCCCGGGCGGGTCCAGCGGGCCAGCTCGGCACGGTAGGACTCGTCGTCGGCAAGTGTGCTGTCGGCCATGGCCACCAGGTCCAGAACCCGCTGTGCGGTCCGCCCCTTGACCAGGGCCAGCGTGGCGCCCTCGTCGTGAGCCGCGGCGACCAGATCGACCACCACGTCCCTGGGCAGCGGGCGGCCGTCGAAGGGGAAGCGGTTGGTACGCCGGTGCGGAATCATGTCATACAACAGCCGCTCATCCGCATCGGGTGGGCCGCCGGGTCTCGCGTGCACGGTGGCCAGCAGATCGGGCCGGTCGCCGGGGTCGGGCAGCGGCAGTACTTGGGGGTTGTGCTCGGTCATCCGGATCGCCAGCCGCAGGTTGAACAGCGCCGCCCCGCAGCTGATGCCGAGCCCGCGCCCCAGCGGGTCGGTGACGGCGAGCAGCCGCTCGAGATCGGCGTACAGGTCCATGGTCGCGTCGTTGACGCGGCAAAAGCGCCACGGCTGGGTGTTGTGCACCGAAGGCGCCGCGACGGCGGCAGCGACGAGCTTACGCACGCCGGACCGCGTCGCGAACGGCTTGCCCTCAGGCACAGAGGTAACAGCGGACATGGACCCAAGATCCCGTACGCCGTCGTATTCGCGGCAGGGACCAAAGTCCCTGGGGACACGTCCAATGGACCGTTTCCGTCTGCGACCCGGCCACGATGATCGACAACCCGATCGTGAGCGGCACGAACAGGAAGTAGTAGGGCCTGCCCGTCCCAGGCCGTCGGGATCAGCGTCGAGCCTGGTCAGGTGGAGGGAGCTCGGGCCAAGCTGAAGCGGCCGGCCGAGCGGGGGTGGCTGCGCAGCCGTCCTCCATGACCAACCACGAGATCACCCGATGACAGATGATCACTCGTCATGATCTCCCGCCGTCACCTGCGCGAGTACCCCAGACCGAGCTCACACCAGCCAGGTTGGAACTAGGCCATTCTGGCCAATGACGGGTCCGATCGAGATCACTGGGCCGGCCAAACCTGCGACCGTAGAGGAGGCTCGCGGTGCTCACCACGCCGGGAGATCCGTTCGGCTCTTCGTGAGGGCAGTGCAGAGCGTCTGGTCTCCGCGCGATGCTCGCTGCCGCAGCGCGCCGGCCGGATCGCCGTCGTCGTCAGGATGACCAAGGCAGCGGCGGCGCGTCCGTCGCCGATCGCCGTCACCTTCGCGGTGCTGTCCTACGCCGGAACGGTCACGATCAGCCTCATCGCCGACCCCGACCCCGACCCCGACGCCGTGCCTGACCTGCCATGCCTCACCAACGCCCTTCGCGGTCAGGTAGCCGCAACCGCTCCACCGAATGTGACGAGTCCATAGCCCACCGGCGCCCGGGCTCGCGGGGTGCCACCTTCTTCCACGCGGCTGCGGCAGGCATCCAGGGCCGGCCGGTCACCGTCCGGGTGCGTCCTCTGGTCGCCCGTCGACCGGTTCAGGTCGCGGGCAGGGCGGTGGCCAGCAGGACGACGCCGAGCGATCCCACCAAGGCCGTCACCGCCAGCGCGCGGGCGAGCCTGGGGCGGGCTGTGCTGCTGGCCCAGCCGTGCAGGGCGGCCGCGGCCATGACGGCGCAGAACAGCAGCAGCTTGGCGGCCAGGATCCGGCCATAGCCGGGGTCGGTGAGCGAGGCCCAGGTGACGCCCTTGCGCCAGGCGAGGGCCACGCCGGTGCCGAGTTGGACGGGCAGGAGCGCCGCTGCGGTGATGATTCCGAAACGTCGGCCTACTGCGGTCAGCATCTTGGCTCGCCGCTGCTCCTCCAAGAGACGGCGGGCCAAGGGCAGCACCACGAGCGACACCGTGATCTGCCCGCCGACCCACAGCGCCGCGGACAGCACGTGCAGAAACCGGACTATCGACCACCACGTCATTTCGTGCTCACCTTGACCTCCTGCCCGCTACCTCGGTCTGGCGCACACCCGATGGGCCGGATCCTGTACTTCCACGTACTACGCCACCGAGGTGAGGCGCCGCGACGCCGTCAGGCGGACCACCGTTGTCGTCAGCAGCACCGTCAGGGCCGAGGCGGCTGCCAGCAGCCCCAAGCCCAGGCCGTAGGAACCGAGTTCGCCGAAGACGACGCCCATCAGCAGAGGCGGCACGAACCCGCCCAGGCCGCCTGCGGCGCCGACCAGCCCCGTGACCGTGCCGACCTTGTCGGCCGGCGCGGCCTGGGCGACCAGGGCGAAAGTGGCGCCGCTGCCCGCGCCGAGCGCGGCTGCCATGGTCAGGAAGGCGATGGTGCCTACCGGCATCAGGCCGGGCGTGAGGGCTTGGATCGCGGCCATGACAGCGATCACGGCGAACACTCCGGTCAGCACTGGGATCGAGCCGATCCGGTCGGAGAGCCAACCGCCGATCGGCCGCATCACGACGGCCAGGACGACGAATCCGGCCATACGGTTGGCGGCATCGGCCTGGTCGAGTCCGTAGCCGGTCTGCAGGTAGGCGGGCAGGTAGACGGAGAAGGCGACGTAGCCGCCGAACGCCACCGCATACAGCGCGCAGGCCTGCCAGGTGATCGCCAGTTTGGCGGTGGCGGCGAGCCGTCCCAGCAGCGGCTGCGCCGCCACGGTGCGCCCCGGCGCGTCGCGCATGAACAGCCAGGCGACGGCGGCGTAGACGGCCAGCGCGATCGCGGTGATGAGGAAGGGGGTGGCCGAGCCGCCGGCCTTGACGAGGTTCACCGTGGTCAAGGCGCTGATCGCGGTGCCGCCCATGCCGGCGCCGAAGATGCCGATCGCCAGGCCGCGGCGGTGCGGCGGGAACCAGGCGTTCACAAACGGCACCCCGACGGCGAACACTGTTCCGCCGATGCCCAGGAAGAACCCGCCGAACAGCAGCATCGGCAGCGAGCTCTGCCCGGCCAGGCCGATGAACAGGACGGGCACGATGGTGGCGGCCGAGATGAGCGGGAACATCACCCGGCCGCCGAAGCGGTCGGTGAGCGCGCCCACGGGAATCCGCCCCAGCGAGCCGACGATCACGGGGACCGCGACCAGCAGGGCTTGCTGCGCGGCCGACAGGCCGAGCAGTTCCTTGAACCGCGGTCCGAGCGGGCTGAGCAGCGCCCAGGCCCAGAAGTTCAGTGCGAAGCCGAGTGTTGCCAAGCCGAGCATCAACGCGGGTTCGCGGCCGAAGGTGGCCGGTTCCTTCTTATCGGTCATTGTCATCTTTCCTCATGGCAGTCAGCAGTGGGGTGCGAGGGCGCCGTTGGTTACATCCCAGCTCAGAAACCTGAACGGGAGGTACTGACCAAGGTCCCAAGTGCGGAGGGCTTCCGGTCCGGCTCTGTGATGGGGGCGCGTTCGCGGGGAACGCCGGTCGCACCCAAGCGGAGACGCGTGTGGAAGTCTTCGACAGCGGCGAGCATGCCGTTGATCGTGCGGGGGGCGTAGCGGCCGTCCAGCTGACCGTGGTAGGCGTGTGCTGTGCGAACAGCCGCGATCGTGTCGGCCAGCGGCTCGCCCGCCAGCAGCCCGCGGGCCGAGGCCGTCGCGACCCAGGCCAGGTAGCCGCGTACACGGCGGAGGTAGACGGCTCTGCTGGAGATGGCCAGCGGGGAGTCGGCCAGCGCGGCGGCGTACGCGGTCAGCATCCCGTCGTAGGGGGCCGGCACGTCGTGCCGGACCCGGCGCAGCGGCTGAGCCTGGTGTGATGCGCCGTTGGCCGGTGCGGTCATGTCGGTGGTCCCAGCAGGATGTGGTCCACGACATCGGCGGCCGAGTGGTCGCCAGGCAGGCCGTGGAGGAAGGCGGTGTCCTGGCCCAGGGTGAGCAGGGCGGGTTCGTGGTAGCCGTCGCTGCGGTGCTGGCCCAGGCCGATGGCGGCGGTCAGGCCGTTGCACAGACATTGGCGGCCCGCGGCCTCCTCGGCGGGTCTGCCCTTGCGGGCGTAGGTGCCGACGGGTTCGGCAGGGCAGCGGTAGCCGATCGCGCCGTCGGGTTTGACGTATGGGGTGCGCAGGTAGCCCAGGTCGCACAGGCGGGGCCGCTGTGCGTAAACGCCGCTCTCGGACAGGGTGCCGGGTACGTGGGCGACCTTGAACGGGAAGCCGGTGGGCGAGGCGCGCGGGTCGTTGCGGACCTCCAGTGCGCCACCGGCGGCCTGGCGCAGCAGGCGGCGCCTGAGCTCGTCGTCGAGCCCGGATTCGCGGCACAGCGCGAACGCCGAGCCGACCTGGATGCCGGTGGCCCCCGCGGCCAGTGCGCGGGCGAGCCCGTCGGATGTGCCGTAGCCGCCGGCCAGCCAGAATGGCAGTCCGAGGGCGGCGACCTTGCCGGTGTCGGCTTCGTCACGCGGCCCGTAGACGGGTTCACCGTCCTGGTCCAACCGCAGGCGGCCGCGTGGCGGTGCGCTGTGACCGCCGGCCACCGGCGTCTCCAGGACGAACCCGTCGGGCCGCGTCCGCGGGGACCGGGCCAGGTAAGCGGCCAGCACGTGGGAGGAGACGATCGCCAGCAGGTCGGGCCGCCGCAGCGGCTCAGCGGGGCGGGGCAGCAGCGCGGCCGGGTCGAGGCCGATCGTGTGCCGGGTGTCGTCGGCGCCGGCCACGGCGACGGTGATCTCGGCCGGACGGTGTGCGACGAAGGCGTCGAGCAGGGACGGGATCTCGGCCGGGATGCCGGCGCCCATGAGCACGTAGTCGGCTCCGGCCAGTATCGCCCCGTACACGGCGGCCGGCGTAGCGAGCTGGATCTTCTCCAGGTAGTTGATGCCGATCGGGCCGTCGTGGCCCTGCTTGGCGAGGAAGACCTCGGCGAAGTTGGCGACCACGGCCAGTTCGTCGCGGGCGCGGTTGGGCCGCAGCCCGAGCCGGGGCACCGGCCGGTACGGAACGTCCGGCGCGATCCCGCCGGGCACGAAGTAGCGGCTCAGCACGCGTTCGGCGAGCGCGGGCGCCGGGAAGCAGGCCAGTGCCCGGCGCAGGTCCCCGCCGGGATCGCCGCGCTGCAGCCGGCGGGCCAGAGTGACGTCCAGCGCGGTGCCCGACACCACGCCGAGCTGCCCGGCGCGGGCGACCGCGCGGGCCAGCCGCCACCCGGACACTCCGACGCCCATGCCGCCCTGGATCAGGACGGGGGGCGGGGCCTCAGACACGCCGGGCCCGGAGTGTGCCTGCAGCGGCACCGCCGCCGCTCGGACAACGCTCATGTCTTCTCCTTGTACCTGCGCACGCTGAGGGGGGTGCGCCGCCGGTAGACGACGTAGGGCCGCCACAGGTACGCGATCGGCGCCGACCAGACGTGGACGAGCCGGGTGAACGGCCAGATCGCGGCGAGCAGCCAGGCCGACATCGCGTGCAGTTGGAAGATCAGCGGCACGTCCGCCATCAGGCCGGGGTCGGGGCGGAAGGTCAGGACGCCGCGGAACCAGATCGCGATGGTGGCGCGGTAGTCGTAGCCGCCGCCGAGCAGGTTCTTGCCCATGGTCGCGGTCATGCCGAGCAGGATCACCGCAGTCAGGACGAGGAACAGGACCTTGTCGGCGGGGGTGGTGGTGCGGCGCACCCGCGGGCTGGTGAAGCGACGGGCCAGCAGCAAGGCCAGGCCCGCGACCACCATGAGCCCGGCCACGGTGCCGGCGCTGACCGACACCAGGTGGTAGATGTGCTCGTCGACGCCGACCGCCTCGGTCAGGCTCTTCGGGACGAGCAGGCCGAGCACGTGGCCGCCGATGGCGGCGAACGCGCCGAGGTGGAACAGCGGCGAGCCGAGTCGCAGCAGCCGGCTCTCCAGTACCTGGGTAGTACGCGTCGTCCAGCCGAACTGGTCGACGCGCCAGCGCCAGACGTGACCGACGACGAAGATCGTCAAAGCGATGTAGGGCACGACCACCCAGAGCGCGACGCTCACGGCCGCACCTCCCCTTCGTGCAAAGGCGGACCGAACGGGGCCAGTCCGACCT
This sequence comes from Nonomuraea sp. NPDC049750, assembly GCF_040659625.1. Taxonomy (NCBI): domain Bacteria; kingdom Bacillati; phylum Actinomycetota; class Actinomycetes; order Streptosporangiales; family Streptosporangiaceae; genus Nonomuraea; species Nonomuraea sp. NPDC049750. The sequence goes on along the minus strand of NZ_JBFANB010000048.1, from coordinate 56,000 downwards.
CCTCGGCGGGCGGCCCGGCCAGCGCCAGGTCGGCGACGGCGGCGCGCTCGGACTCCGACAGGCTGGGCAGCTCCGCGCACAGCGCGTCCAGGACGAGCGAGTAGGACGACCCGGTCTCGTGCAGCGCGGTGCGGATCAGCTCCAGACCCTTGCGGTGCTGGCGCAGCGCCGCCTCGCCGGTGGCAGGACCGGCCAGGGCGGCGAACTCGCAGACCACCGGCAGGAAGTCGGGCAGTTCACCCTCGGGTGGGGTGAGTCCGGCCACGCGGTAGCGCTGCTTGAGCGTCAGCAGGGCCATGCCACGGCGGCGGGTGTCGCCGTGCAGGTAGTAGGTGAGGTACAGGCTGGACTTGCGGCGCAGGTCGAAGGTCTCCACGTAGTGGCGAGCCAGCCACATCGGCTCGCACTCGCCGTACCAAGCGGTGAAGGCGACGAGGGCGTCGCGGGTGGGCGATTCGGGCAGCGCCGCCGCGGCCCCGCTCAACTCGTCACAGGCGGCGAGGAGTTCGGCGTCCGGGTACTGGAGCAGGAGGGAGATCAGCCGGAGCAGCGTCGCACGATGCTCTGGTGCTGCGAACGCACCGGGCTCGCGCCGGGTCAGGAGTTTCACGCCGAGCCTCCTTTGCCGACGAAGAGCTTCAGTCCCATGCGTCCGTCAGTGCGGCGGCCGGTGACGCCGGTCGGGTGGAAGTCGCTCATGCCGGGACCGCCGTCGCCGTCCAGGCTGCACCCGTCCGCCTGGGCGGACAGGGCGGCGGCGTCCTCGCGGTGCGCGGCGGGCACGACGTAGCGTTCGTCGTACTTGGCGATGGCCAGGAGCCGGTACATCTCCTCCATGTCGGACGCCGTCATCCCCGCGGATTCCAGCAGGTCCTCGGCGACGGTGCCGTCGATGGTGCGGGCCCGCATGTAGGAGCGCATCGCCGACAGCTTCATCAGCACCCCGGCCACGACCTCGGTGTCCCCGGCCGAGAACAGGCTCGCCAGGTACTCCAGCGGGATGCGCAGGTCGGTGATGGCGTGGAAGACGTTGTCCGGGTCGTCGGCGTCGGCGCCCATGCCGGTGACGGCGTCGAGCACCGGTGACAGCGGCGGGATGTACCAGACCATGGGCAGCGTGCGGTATTCGGGGTGCAGCGGCAGCGCCACCCGGTAGCGCATGGCCAGCCGGTAGATCGGCGAGCGGCGCGCGGCCTGGATCCAGTCCTCGCTGATGCCGGAGGCCCGGGCGGCCGCGGCCACCTCCGGGTCGTCGGGGTCGAGGAAGACCTTGCGCTGGGCCTCCAGCAGGTCGCGCGGGTCGGCGACGCGGGCGGCGTCGAGAACGGCGTCGGCGTCGTACAGGATGAGGCCGATGTAGCGCAGCCGGCCGACGCAGGTCTCGGCGCACACGGTCGGCTGGCCCGCCTCGATGCGGGGGAAGCAGAACGTGCACTTCTCGGCCTTGCCGGTCTTGTGGTTGACATACACCTTCTTGTACGGGCACGAGGAGACGCACATGCGCCAGCCGCGGCAGCGGTTCTGATCCACCAGGACGATGCCGTCCTCCTCGCGCTTGTACATCGCGCCGGAGGGGCAGGCGGCGACGCAGGCCGGGTTGAGGCAGTGCTCGCAGATGCGCGGCAGGTGGAACATGAAGGTCTTGTCGAACTCCATCTTCACCTTCTCGGCCATGGCCGCGAGGTTGGGGTCGGCGCCGGCGTGCTCGGGGGCGCCGCCGAGGTCGTCTTCCCAGTTCGCGCCCCAGGTGATGGCCATGTCTTGGCCGGTGATGGCCGACTTGGGGCGGATGACCGGGACGTGTGGCCCGGCGGGGGCGTTGATGAGGGTGTCGTAGTCGTAGGTGGCCGGCTCGTAGTAGTCGTCCAGGTCCGGCAGGTCCGGATTGGCGAACAAGTTGAGCAGCCGCTTGATCCGGCCGCCGGCGCGGAGCTTGAGCCTGCCGCGCCGGTCGAGTTCCCAGCCGCCGTGCCAGCGCTCCTGGTCCTCGTAGCGTTTGGGGTAGCCGACACCGGGTTTGGTCTCGACGTTGTTGAACCAGACGTACTCGACACCGTCCCGGTTGGTCCAGGTCTGCTTGCACGTGACGGAGCAGGTGTGGCAGCCGATGCACTTGTCCAGGTTCATCACCATCGCGACCTGCGCCATGACGCGCATCAGTAGGTCACCTCCTGGCCGCGGCGGCGGATCACCGTGACCTCGTCACGCTGGTTGCCGGTCGGCCCGTAGTAGTTGAAGGCGTAGGTGAACTGCGCGTACCCGCCGATGAGGTGGCTGGGCTTGAGCAGCAGCCGGGTGAGGGAGTTGTGCACGCCGCCGCGCCGCCCGGATTTCTCGGTGAGCGGCACGTTCACGTTGCGGTCCTTCGCGTGGTACATGTACACGGTCCCGGCGGGCATGCGGTGCGAGACGACCGCCCGGGCCACGACCACGCCGTTGCGGTTGTACGCCTCGATCCAGTCGTTGTCGGCGACTCCGATCTTGGCGGCGTCCTCGACGCTCATCCAGATGTCGGGCCCGCCGCGCGACAGGGCCAGCATGTAGGCGTTGTCCTGGTATTCGGAATGGATCGACCACTTCGAATGCGGGGTGAGGTAGCGCACGGTCACCTCGGCCGCGTCCCCGTCGCCTTGCTCGCCGTAGTGGCGGCTCATGTTGAGCGGTGGCCGGTAGGCGGGCAGTTGCTCGCCCAGCTCGATGATCCAGTCGTGGTCGAGGAAGAACTGCTGGCGTCCCGTCAGGGTGTGCCAGGGTTTGTCCCGCTCGACGTTGATCACGAAGGCGGAGTAGCGGCGCCCGCCGGTCTCCGACCCGGACCATTCGGGTGAGGTGATCACCGGTTGCGGCCTGGACTGCGTGTCGGCGAACGTGATGCGCTTGCCCTCGTGCTCGGCGGCCAGGTCGGCCAGCCGCGTGCCGGTGCGCCGCTCCAGGCTCTCGAACCCCTGCGTGGCCAGGCGGCCGTTGGTGGTGCCCGACAGCGCGAGGATGGCCTCGCACATCCGGTCGGCCGTGGCCAGCGAGACGCGTCCTTCGCCGGTGGTGCCGTTCTTGCCGGCCAGGTAGTCGAGCTCCGGGCCGACCCGGTAGGTCACGGCCTTGGTCGTCAGTCCCAACTCGGCGAAAAGCGGCCCGATGGAGCGCATGCGCTCGCCGACGGCGGCGTAGTCGCGCTCGATCGTGATGATCTTCGGCATCGTCTTGCCGGGTACGGGCTCGCATTCGCCGTATTTCCAGTCGCGTACCCGGCCGCCCGGCTGGGCCAGCTCGTCGGGGGTGTCGTGGGTGAGCGGGATGGCCAGCACGTCGGTGCGTTTGCCCAGGTGGCGGGCGGCCAGCTCGGAGAAGCGGTCGGCGAGGGTGAGGAAGGCGTCGTAGTCGCTGCGGGTCTGCCAGGGCGGCGCGATGGCCGGGTTGAAGGCGTGCACGAACGGGTGCATGTCGGTCGAGGACAGGTCGTGCTTCTCGTACCAGGTGGCGGCCGGGAGCACGACGTCGGAGAACAGCGCCGTGGACGTCATCCGGAAGTCGATCGTGGTGAGCAGGTCGAGCTTGCCCTCGGTGGCCTCCTCGCGCCAGGTCACCTCGGCCGGGTGCAGCCCTTCCTGGTTACGGGTTTCGGCGTCGGCGCCGAGCAGATGGCGCAGGAAATACTCGTTGCCCTTGCCGGAGGAGCCGAGCAGGTTGGCCCGCCACACGGTCAGCACGCGGGGGAAGTTGGCTGGATCGCCCGGGTCCTCGGCGGCGAAGCGGAGATCTCCGGACTTCAGCTCGTTCACGACATGCTCGGCCACCGGGATGCCGGCCCGGTCGGCCTCGTCGGCGAGGATGAGCGGGTTGCGGTTGAAGGTCGGGTGCGAGGGCAGCCAGCCGAGCCGCGCGGCCTGGGCGTTGCAGTCGGCGAACGACTTGCCGTCGAAGGCGCCGGAGCCGAGCGGGCTGGCGAGTTCACCCGCTCCGAACTGCTCGTAACGCCACTGGTCGGTGGCCAGGTACCAGAACGCGGTCCCGGCCATGTGCCGGGTCGGTCGCTGCCAGTCGAAGGCGAAGGCCAGGTGCTGGAAGCCGGTGATCGGGCGGACCTTCTCCTGGCCCACGTAGTGCGCCCAGCCGCCGCCGTTGACACCCTGGCAGCCGGTCAGCAGCACCAGCGTCAAGAACGAGCGGTAGATCTGGTCGGAGTGGAACCAGTGGTTGGTACCCGCGCCCATCGCGATCATCGACTTGCCCTGGGTGCGTTCGGCGTTGCGGGCGAACTCGCGGGCGATCCTGGCGATCGTCGCGGCGGGCACCGAGGTGATCTCCTCCGCCCACGCCGGTGTGTACGGCCGGCTCGCGTCCAGGTACGACTCCGGCCACTCGCCCGGCAGGTCACGGGCCACGCCGTACTGGGCCATGAGCAGGTCGAAGACGGTGGTGACGAGTGTGCCGGCCACCTCGGTGACCGGCACGCCGCGGCGCATGACGGAGCCGCCCTCGGTGGCGCCCTCGTCGAAGCGCGGCAGGTCGACGGCGACCGCGCGCTTCCCGAGAAGCGTCAGGGCGGGCTTGGCGCCCTGCAGGTCGAGGTTCCAGCGGCCCTCGCCCTCCTGTCCCCAGCGGAAGCCGAGTGAACCGTTCGGCACCTCCGCCTGGCCCGTCTGCTCGTTCAGGAAGACGGTCTTGAACTCCGCGTTCTCGCTCTCCTCGCCCAGGTCGGCGGCGGTCAGGAAGCGGCGCGGCACGTACGCGTCGCCGCGCGGCTCCAGCGTGACCAGGAACGGCAGATCGGTATATTTCCTGACGTAGTCGGTGAAATACGGGACCTGGCGGTCGCGGAAGAACTCGGTCAGCGTCACGTGCCCCATAGCCATCGCCAGCGCGCCGTCCGTGCCCGGGTGCGGAGCCAGCCAGTCGTCGGCGAACTTGACATTGTCGGCGTAGTCGGGACTGACCGCCACCACCTTGGTGCCTTGATAGCGGGCCTCGGTCATGAAATGCGCGTCCGGCGTCCTGGTGACCGGGATGTTCGAGCCCCACATGATCAGGTAGCGGGAGTTCCACCAGTCGGCGGCCTCGGGCACGTCCGTCTGGTCTCCCCACACCTGCGGGGAGGCGATCGGCAGGTCGGCGTACCAGTCATAGAACGACAGCAGCGTGCCGCCGATCATCGACAGGAACCGCGTCCCGGCCGCGAACGACGCCATCGACATGGCCGGGATGGGCGAGAAGCCCACCACCCGATCCGGGCCGTACTCCTTGACCGTGTGCACGTGCGCGGCGGCCATCAACTCGACGACCTCGTCCCAGCTGGAGCGCACGAACCCGCCCTTGCCGCGCGCCCGCTTGTACGCCCGCGCCCGCTCCGGATCGCCCGTCAGCTCCGCCCAGGCCAGCACCGGATCGCCCAGCCTGGCCTTGGCCTCACGCCACATCTCCAGCAGCACACCCCGCACGTACGGGTAGCGCACCCGCGAAGGGGAGTAGGTGTACCAGGAGAACGACGCGCCGCGGGGGCAGCCGCGCGGCTCGTACTCCGGCGACTCCGGTCCCACCGACGGGTAGTCGGTCGCCTGATGCTCCCACGTGATCAGCCCGTCCTTGACGAACACCTGCCACGAGCACGAGCCCGTGCAGTTCACCCCATGAGTGGAGCGCACCACTTTGTCGTGCGCCCACCGGTCCCGGTAGAAGCGGTCCCAGCCGCTGGGGTCTATCTGGTGCAGGGTGCGGCCGTCCGCCGACACCTCCGACTTGGTGAAGAACGCACGGGCGGCGAGCAACGGCCCCATGCCCGGGGTGGAGTCGATATCGGTCACAGGATCTTCCTCGCCACAGCAATAACAGGGGGAACAGCGGTCATGGCTCAAGGTTCGGGTCGGCGGCCCTCGTCACGGCAGGGACCAAAGTCCTTCGCCGCGGGGCCGATGGACCATCAGTTGTCGGCGAGCCACAGATCGGGGCCGAACACCTCGTAGTGGATGTCGCGAGCCGCGACCCCGGCCTTCAGCAGCCGGCCGCGGACCTCACGCATGAACGGCACCGGACCGCACAGATAGGCGAGCGCCCCGGCCGGGATCTCCACCTGGTCCAGGTCCATCAGGCCGTCGCGGTCGGGGGCGGCCCCGCCGCTCTCGTACCAGAAGACCCGCTCGGCCGTCAGCCGCAGCATGTCCTCGCGCAGCGCGTGCTCGGCCGGCGAACGGTCGGCGTGCAGCACCAGGACGCGGCGGCGCGAGCCGATGGCGGCCAGATGGTCAAGCATCGCCACGATGGGCGTGCAGCCGATGCCGGCGGAGACGAGCACCAGCGGCGCGTCCCCGTCCTCCAGCGTCACCTCGCCGAAGGGCGCGGACAGGGTGAGCTCGTCACCCGTCCGCACGGTGGCGTGCAGCAGTGTGGACACTTCTCCGGCGGGGTCGCCGTCCACGCGCTTGACCGTGATCCTGCGCAACCCGTCCTCGCCCGCGCTCGACAGCGTGTACTGGCGCAGCTGGTGCACGCCGTCGGGCATGCGGACCCGGACGCTGACGTACTGGCCTGGGCGCGCGGGTGGGGGAGGGGCGTCGTCGGCCGGGCGCAGCAGGAAGGAGACCGCGTTCGGGGTCTCCTCCCGGCGAGCCACGACGCGCCACTGCCGCCACGTGTCGCCGTTGCGCGCGCCGGCGTCGGCGTAGATGCGGGCCTCCAGCGCGATAAGTGCGCCGGCCATCAGCCAGTACACCTCGTCCCACGCCGCGGCGACCTGCGCGGTGACGGCATCTCCCAGCACCTCCGCGATGGCGCCGAACAGGTACTTGTGCACGATCACGTACTGGTCCTCGGTGACGCCGACCGCGGTGTGCTTGTGCGCGATGCGGGCGAGCATGTCTTCGGGCCGCTCGCCGGGGTTGTCCAGGAGCATGGTGGCGAACGAGGCGATGGAGCCGGCCAGCGCCCTGCGCTGCTCGCCGTTGGCTTGGTTGCCGCGGTTGAACAGGCCGTCGAGCAGCTCGGGCCGCTCGGCGAACATCGTCTCGTAGAACCGCGTGGTGATGGCGTCGAGCGAGGCGCCGACAATCGGCAGCGTGGCACGGACGATCGTGGCTGATTCCACGGACAGCATGAAGTCTCCAAAGAGCAGGGTGAAGGGGACCCGCGACCGCGGGCCCGACCCAGGCTAGGAGGAACGGGCAATCCATTCATCAGGGCGAACGTCCTCACTTACTGGGCCAAAAGTCCCTTACGGGGCGCAAGATCTCGCCGTGCTCGGGACTTTGGTCCCTACCGATCCCGGCCACGAGCCGGGTAGCGTCGCAACGTCAAACCGTGTGCCGTTGGCGCGCTGCCGATTGCCGGCCGATCGGCGGGGGAAGAGGGGATTTTCGCCGCTGCCGCGAACGGGATGAGATCAGGGATTTTGAGGGAGTATGGAGCTCGATTCGTCCGGACTTCAGGTGCTCTCCCGCGAGGAGTGCTTCAACCTGCTGTCCTTTGCACCGATTGGGCGGATCGTGTTCACCGATCGCGCCCTGCCGGCCGTCCAGCCGGTGAACTTCTATCTCGACGGCCAGTCCATCGTGATCCGTACCGCGATCGGGTCGAAGCTGGCCGCCGCCACCCGGCGTGCCGTGGTCGCCTTCGAAGCCGACAAGTTCGACCCCGAGCTTCGCACCGGCTGGTCGGTCACCGCGGTGGGACAAGCGCGGGCGGTGACCGACCCCATCGAGATCGATCGGCTCGCGGCACTGCCGCTGACCACCTGGGCACCGGGCAGCAGGGACCACTACATCGTGGTCGAGGCCGAGCAGATCTCCGGCCGCCGCATCAGCGAGACACACTCCAACGCGGGAGCAATCCCGCAACCTACGCGGGGATGACGTTCGAATCACTGGAACGTGAGGAAGTTCGCGGCATTGAGGCGGAGCGTCCGGGATCGATGGGCGCGGTCAGGTGGTGGTCGCGGCGGCGAAGATCGCGCGGGCGACCCGGTGGGCCGCCGCCGACACCGGCTCCGACAGGCCCGCGCCCAGGTCGAAGTCCGCACCCTCCACGGTGTAGACGACGAGCTCGCCGGGGAGCCGATCCAGCACGTGGGCCAGTTCCACGGCGTCGGCAAGCGACAGGGCGTGGGTGCTGGAGCCGCCACAGGGCAGGTCCATCATGTCGTGGTGGCGGCGGACGGTGCCCGGCGGGTCGCCCGCGCGGGCGGCGTCGACCACGATGGCGATGTCGGCGCCGGTCCACGCCTCGATGAGCTCGGCTGGGTCGCCGCCGTTCTCGATGGCGCCCAGGTCGCGCAGCAGGCGGGCTACGGCGAGCCCGGCGCCGTCGTCGCCTCGGTAGTCGTTGCCGAGGCCGATGATCACGGTTCTAGTCATGGTGTACGTGCAGGTCGAGGAAGTGCGCCGAGCAGGAGATGCAGGGGTCGTGGTTACGGATGGCGCGTTCGCACAGCTCGGCGAGCTGGGGGATGGGCAGGTCGAGCCGGGGCTCGACGAGGGCGTGCAGGTCGGCTTCGATGCGGGCCTGGTTCTGGGCGGTCGGCGGCACGATGTCGGCCTCGGCGATCAGTGCGGCGTCGTCGATGCGGTAGCGGTGGTAGAGGGTGCCGCGTGGCGCTTCGGAGGCGCCGTGGCCGACACCGGGGTGGGCGGTCACGGGTAGAGCGGGGCGGTCTGGCGGGATATATCCGTCGATGAGGCGCAGGGCTTCTTCGCAGGCGTGGATGATCTCGACAGCTCGTACGAGAATGCTGCGGAACGGATTGCGGCACACCCTCCCGAGCCCGACCTCGGCTGCGGTCCTTTTCGCCAAGGGGGACAGCTGTGGCGCGTTGAGCGCGTAGCGGGCCAGCGGCCCGGTCAGGTAGCCGGGGCGGCCGTCGAGACGGGCGTGCAGGGCCGTCGAGTGCGGCACCTGCTCCTCCACGACGTGCCCTGGCCAGTCGGCGACCGGGAAGGTGCCGCCGTCGCTGACGGCGACGTCGCCGGAGAGGATCGCGTACTCGCTCGGATGGCGCAGAGCCAGGAAGCGGTAGTCGTGCTCGACGTCGGGGAAGTGGAAGCCGGACGCCCAGTCGGCGGTGGTCAGCGCGATGTCGAGCGCGTGGCGCAGGCGCTCGGCGACGGGGGCGAGCTCGGCCCGGCTGGGTGTCTTGTAGAAGCCGCCGAGCCGTACGTTGACCGGATGAATGGCCCGCCCGCCGATGGCGGCGACCAGCTCGTTGCCCGCCTTCTTCAGCGCCAGCCCGCGCTCGACGGCCGGGCGGTGGTCGGCGGCCATGGCCACGCCGCTGGGGTAGCCGAGGAAGTCAGGGGCGTGCAGCAGGTAGATGTGCAGGGCGTGGGACTCGATCCATTCGCCGTAGTACAGCAGCAGCCGCAGGTCGCGCAGCGTGCCGTCCACGGTGACGCCGCAGGCCGACTCCAGGGCCTGGCAGGCGCTCATCTGGTAGGCCACCGGGCAGATGCCGCAGATGCGGGCGGTGATGTCGGGCGGCTCGGTATAGGCGCGGCCGCGCAGCAGCGCCTCGAAGAAGCGCGGCGGTTCGTAGATGCGCAGCCGCAGGTCGGTGATGCGGCCGTCGTGGGCGCGGACCAGCAGCGCGCCCTCGCCCTCGACCCTGGTCAGGCCGCCCACACGGATCGTCTTATGCGTCACGGAAGCTCCCCACGTTGAAGGTGCGGTAGACGCGCTCCAGGTCGCCGTCGTCCATCCCGGCCTGGCGCAGGCGGGCGTTGAGCGCGGCGGTGTTCGGCGTCTCCATGGGGCCGAAGCAGCCGAAACAGCCGCGGTTGTAGGCCGGGCACAGGGCGCCGCACCCGGCCTGGGTGACCGGTCCGAGGCAGGGGGTGCCGTGCGCGACCAGAACGCAGGGGTTGCCTCGGGCCTTGCACTCCACGCACACGCTGTGCGCCGGCACGACAGGGCGTCGTCCGGCCAGGAACGCGCCGATCACCTCAAGCAGCTGCCGCTTGTCGATCGGGCAGCCGCGCAGCTCGAAGTCGACGGGCACGTGCGCGGAGACCGGCGTCGAACGCTCCAGCGTCTTGATGTAGTCCGGCCGGGCGTAGACGACGGAGGCGAACTCTCGTACATCGGCCAGGTCGCGTAGCGCCTGTACGCCGCCGGCCGTGGCGCACGCGCCGATCGTGACCAGGTGCTTGGAGACGCGCCGGATGTGCTTGATCCGCTCCAGGTCGTCGGGCGTGGTGATCGACCCTTCGACCAGCGACAGGTCGTACGGGCCCGTGCCGCGGACACTGGAGGCCTCCAGGAAGTAGGCGATGTCCACGCGGGCGGCGACCGACAGCAGTTCGTCCTCGCAGTCGAGCAGGGTGAGCTGGCAGCCGTCGCACGAGGCGAGTTTCCAGACCGCGACCTTCTTCACAGTTGCTTCACCTCCAGTAGCCCGCGCACCGCGTCATAGGTGAGCACCGGCCCGTCCACGCAGGTGAACAGCGGCCCGAGCTGGCAGTGGCCGCACCGGCCGATGCCGCACTTCATGTTGCGCTCCAGCGACAGCGCGATCCTGCCCGCCGGGACGCCGCGCCTGACCAGCTCCTCGGCGGTGGCGCGCATCATCACCTCGGGGCCGCACACGAACGCGTACGTACGGCGTGGCTCGAACACGATCCTGCCGACCAGCTTGGTGATCAGCCCGGTGTGTCCCTTCCACGCCCGGTCCGGATGGTCCACCGTGACCTGCACGTCGAAGTCGCGGCCCCAGCGGGTCAGTTCCCGCGGGTACATCAGGGTGGCAGGGGTGCGGGTGCCGACGATGAGGCTGATGCGGCCATAGCGGGCGCCGTGCGCCTCCAGTTCGCGCAGCACTGGCCGCAGTGGGGCCAGTCCCAGCCCGCCCGCGGCCACCACCACATCCAGTCCATGGGCCTGGGCCAGATCCCAGTGAGTGCCGAAGGGCCCGCGTACGCCCACGACATCCCCGCGTCTGACCTGGCACAAGGCCCGGCTGACCGCGCCGACCGCGCGGATGGTCTGTACGTAGCCGCCCGAGCGGGCGTGGCCGCTGATCGAGATGGGGATCTCGCCCACGCCTGGCGCGTACAGCATGGTGAACTGCCCGGGCAGGAACGGCGGGCACTCGCCCGCGAGCGGCTCCAGGGTGAGCGTGACGGTGTCGGCGCGGTCGGGGCGGCGCGAGCGGACGCGGTACGGGGACGGGATCATCGCAGCCGCTCCAGCTCTTCGGTGATGTCGATGCCGGTCGGGCACCAGGTGACGCACCGGCCGCAGCCCACGCAGCCGTACTCTCCGAACTGGTCCACCCAGGTGGAGAACTTGTGCGTCAGCCACTGCCGATAGCGCGCCGCCCCCGATGAGCGCACCGGCGCCCCGCCCAGCTCGGTGAACTCCAGCGTGAAGCACGAGTCCCAGCGCTCGGACCGCTCGGCCGACCCGTCGGCCAGGTCGGTGCTGTCCTCGAGCGTGACGCAGAAGCAGGTCGGGCAGACCATCGTGCAGTTCGCGCAGGTCAGGCAGCGGGAGGCGATCTCGTTCCAGACGGGTGACTCGCGCTTGTCCGCCAGCCGCTCCTTGACGCCGTCGAGGTCCAGCGTCCGGCCCATCCGTCGTGCGGCGTGCTCGCTGACGTCCAGGGCGGCCTTCCTGTCGGCCTCGGTGGACGGGCGCCACGGCAGGGCGGCCAGCAGCTCCTCCCCGCGCTCGCTGCCCGCCTCGGCCAGGAACCGGTGCGGGCCGGTCAGTTCCGTCAGAGCGAGATCGAAGCCTGACGAGGCGCGCGGTCCCGTTCCCATGGAGGCGCAGAAACACGTCCCGCCCGGGACCGCGCAGTTGACCGCGATGAGGAACAGGGCCTCGCGCCGCCGCCGATATGCCTCGTCCGGGTGCCGTCCACCCAGGAACACCCGATCCTGCACGGCCAGCCCGGCCAGATCGCACGCCCGCACTCCCAGCAACGCCACCTTCGGCGCCTCGACCGGCACCTCCTCGGCCACCCCGTCCCGCATCCGGAACAGCGTAGACCGTGGCGGATGGGTGAACCGCTTGACCGAATCAGGGCTCGCGGCGAACCCGAACACCAGCGCGCCGTCCTCGCGCAGCCGATAACTTCCCGGCTCCTGCTCGTCGGTCCGGCCCGCGGGCAGCTCCGCGGCCGAGCCCAGCTCGGCGAAGCGGATCACACCGTCGCGGACTGTCGGGCCCACCACGGTGTAACCCCGCTCGCGCAGCGCGCCGATCAGCGGATCCAGCGAGTCGAGGAGCGACATGTCAGGCTCCGCCCCAGACAGGCAGGTCGGCGATGTCGTCGTGCTTCCAGCCCAGCTCATCGCGCACGGCGACGACGCCGTCGACGCTCTCGGCCAGGCGGACGGCGGTGACGGTCTGGCTGCGCTGGTCGCAGGTCCCGGACAGGGTGACCACGCCGTCGGCCGTCTTGACGTCGAGGCCGCTGGGCACGGTCTCGCGCACCTGGCCCTCGATGTCGGCGTCCAGCCGGATGAACGCCTTGATCAGGTCGCGGCGGCTGACGATGCCGACCAGGCGTCCATCGGCGTCCACGACGGGCAGGCGCTTGACGCCGTACTTGTCGATCTGGCGGGCGGCGAAGACGACGGGGACGTCGGCGTTGGTGACGTGCGCGGGTGAGGTCATCAACTGGCCGGCGGTCTCACCGACCGATTTGCGGTAGCCGCTGCCCTCGCTGCCCGCGGCGTGGCGCAGCCGGGCGCGCAGCGGCGGGCGGTAGTCGTCGCCGTAGTAGCGCTCCTTGAACTCCTCCTTCGCCAGGAGGTCGGCCTCGGAGACGACGCCCAGGACGCGGTTGTCGTCGTCCAGGACGGGCACGCCGCTGACGCCCCTGCTGATGAGCACCTCGGCGACGGTGTGGAAGGACGCGTTTTCGTTGACGGCTGCCACGTCGGTGGTCATCACGTTCTCGACGGTCATTCTCATGGTGTGCTCCCATCCGGAAGTGGTCGTTGTCATCACATCTCCCAGATGGCTGGAGAAGTAGGGCCGGAAGTCCCGGACCCGCCGGTCCTTGGTCGGCCCGGGGGTGCTTGATGACTTAGGTCACACCCAAGAGGGGCCGTTCGCCTGCGGCGTGCGGTGGCGACAGGAGAGAAGCTTCGGATCACCAGGCGATGACGAGCGAACGCGGGATGCGCGGCACTCGTGCCAGTTCGCGCGTCCGCATGGCCGTGCGCCCCCGCGCGAGCGGCGGCGTTCATGCTCGAGCTTCACACCTCATGACGTACTTCACCGAAGCGGCCCGGCGTGATGCGCTGGGCTCATCGGTTTCTGGAGGTGGACCATGACCATCCGTTCGGTCGAGAACGCGCTGCACGCGACGGTGGAGGCGGCGCGCTGGGCCCCGTCCGTCCACAACAGTCAGCCTTGGACGTTCGCCGTCTCAGGCGAGGAGATCGGCCTGCGCGCCGACACGGACAGGAAGCTGCGGCGCAGGGCGTGCAGGCGCGGGACGAGCGGTTCACCCTGGAGATCCTCCGCTGGTCCCGGCCGCCAGGCAGCACCCGCCGCGACGGCGTGCCCGCCGAGGGCTATCCTCGCGCGGCCGCATCCACGGACCCGCACTTCGCGCAGCGCGACTACTCCTGGCGGCACGACTGGGGCGGGCCGGGCGACCCGAGCGCGGCGGCGACGGGCGTGGTGGCCGTGCTGACCACGCGGGGCGACAGCCGCGAGGAATGGGTCGCCGCAGGACAGGCGCTGCAGCACGTCCTGCTGCACGCCGCGGCGCACGGTGTCAGTGCCGCCTTCCACACCCAGGCGCTGGAGATGGACCTGCTGCGCGAGTTTCTGCGCCAGGAGCTGTGCTCGGGCGAGTACCCGCAGATGATCATGCGGCTGGGCGTCACGTTCGACTTCAAGGACTCGCCGCGCCGGCCGCTGCCGGAGGTGCTGGAGTGATGGACCTGTCCTGTGGTCGAAGGTCCCCTCCGGTGGGGGACCTTCGACGCTGGGCCCGCCGCCCTCTCCTGCGTGTCCTTGAGCTCATGTTCACTGTGCGGCACGCGTCCACGTCGCGGAAAGTGGAGGCCGATCGGCCCTGAAACTCGGGACTTCGGCCTCTGAGGGTGCACCGCGGATGGGTGTGTTCTGGAGATGTGGGAATTCGGGACCCACGAAAGGAGGTAGCCATGAACCTGCCAGAGCGCAGGGAGATGAGGCTCCCGCTCCCGGAGCTGTTCGAGTGGATCGAGCACCCGATGTTCGGGTTCCGGCCGTTCGGACAGATCATCCGGGTCGAGGACTACATCGATGAGGGCCGGTACGTGCTGCGCGCCGAGTTGCCCGGGCTCGACCCCGACAAGGACGTCGAGGTCACAGTGGGCGGCGGGGTGCTGCACATCCGGGCGGAGAAGACCCGCAAGATGGACGAGCCGCACCGCTCGGAGTTCGCCTACGGGGCGCTGTCCCGGTCGGTGACGCTGCCCGCGACGGCTGACACGGACGACGTCAACGCCACGTACAAGGGCGGTGTCCTGGAGGTCAGTGTGGGGCTCGCCGAGGCGAAGAAGGCGGAAGGCCGGCGGATCGCCGTCGCGCACTGACGCCTCAACAGGAGCGCGGGCGGGGCTTCCGCCCGCGCTCCTGCAATGCATCGCTTTCGGATCGTTCAATCGAGGAGGTCACGCGATGACCATCGTGCTGCCGCCGCCGCACCTGAGTCAGGAGGCGAAGGACGACTGGAACGTGCTGCAGACGTCCACGCCCAGCCCATCCGCTTTTGACCCCGCGCAGACCGAGCTGCTGCCCGAGCCCGTACGCCGCTGGGTGCTGCACACCATCGCGCCCGGTACGCCCTTGCGGCGAGCCGTGGTGCTGTCCACGCACGGAATGATCAAACTGGACATGTGGCGAGAGTTCCGCGCCGAGCAGACGCTCTGGCCGATGGAGGGGTATGTCTGGTCGGCTGCCATACGGGCGGGGCTGCTGACGGTGCGCGGCTTCGACCGTTACCACGCCGGAGCCGGCCAGATGCGCTGGCGGCTGCTGGACGCCTTCCCGGTCATGTCGGAGACCGGCGCGGACGTCACCAGGAGCGCGGCCGGACGGCTGGCGGGCGAGTTCGTGCTCGCTCCCGCCGCCGCGCTCGACCCGCGGGTGCGGTGGAAGTCACTCGACGACCGGCACGCCCTCGCCTCTATCCCGGTGGGCGAGGAGGATCACGAGGTGACGCTGGCCATCGCCCCCGACGGCCGGTTGGAGCACGTGACCATGTCCCGGTGGGGCGCCCCGGATCATGGGCCGTACCGGCAGCACCTGTTCGAGGTGACATGTGAGGACGAGACGAGTTTCGACGGGTTCACCCTCCCGGCCGGGCTACGGGGCAGCTGGGACGGAGATGAGTTCATCCGCTTCATCGTCGACGACGCGCTATTCCGCTGAACTGCCTCTCGTCCCAGGACGAGCGCGCAGCCCGCTGTGGCAGAAGGGACGCCTCAGGTGGATCGGGTGAGCGTCGCTGTCAGCGCGCTCTCCTACACCGGAACTCCGACGATCACCATCGCCGCCGACGCCGGTCGAACACCTGATCTGCCGGTCCTGGTCACCGCGCTGCGAAGCGAGCTCGAAGCGATGCGGTAGCGCGGACGCAGGCGGTGCTCACCCTGGCCTCCGGCCGATGTGCGACCCGGGCCGAAGGTCCCACCGCAAGCGGGACCGACGCCTCTAACCGGGCCCGCGGGGCGATCGGACGATGCAGGTATGAGAATCGGCATCAATGGTTTCGGCAGGATCGGCCGGGCCGTCCTGCGCCGCGCGCTCCGCACCGACCTGGACATCGTCGCCATCAACGACATCACCGACGCGGCCACGCTGGCCCACCTGCTCAAGCACGACTCCACCTACGGCCCGCTCGACCTGCCCGTGACCGCGTCCGAGCGGGCGCTGGAGGTCAACGGCCACAGCATCGCCATCAGCGGCTACGCCGACCCGGCACAGATCGACTGGGCCGGTCACGACGTGGAGCTGGTCATCGACGCCACCGGCCGCTTCCGGACCAGGGACGCCCTGGCGTCGCATCTGAAGGCCGGCGCGCGCAAGGTGCTGCTGTCGGCGCCGGGCAAGGGCCTGGACGCCACCATTGTGCCCGGCGTCAACGACGCCGCCTACGATGCGGCCCGGCACGAGATCGTCTCGCTCGCCTCCTGCACCACCAACTGCGTCGCGCCCATGGTCAAGGTGCTGCACGAGAGGTTCGGCCTGGTACGCGGCTTCATGACCACCATCCACGCCTACACCGGCGACCAGATGCTGCTGGACGCACCGCACAAGGACCCGCGCCGGGCCCGCTCAGCCGCGGTGAACATCGTGCCCACCACCACCGGCGCCGCCCGCATGGTCGGCCAGGTGCTGCCCGAACTGCAGGGCAGGCTGGACGGCATCGCGATCAGGGTCCCGGTGGAAGACGGCTCGATCACCGACCTGAGCGCACAGCTCAGCCGCCCGGCCACCGCCGAGGAGGTCAACGCCGCCTTCGCCGCCGCCGCGGAGGACCAGTTGCACGGCATCGTGCGCTACAGCACCGCCCCGCTGGTCTCGCGCGACGTCATCGGCGACGCCGCCTCCTGCGTGTTCGACTCCGCACTCACCCAGGCGAGCGGCGACCTGGTGAAGGTCTTCGGCTGGTACGACAACGAGTGGGGTTACGCCAACCGCCTCGTCGAGATGGCCCAGCGGATGGCATGACATGGAGATCACCGCTGTGCTCGCCAGGCCCTTCGACGAGAGGTGCCTGGCGAGCACGCGCGACGATCTCCTCCATGCGGCGTCGGAACAGGGGCTCGAACGACGGTGTCGCAGGACGGATGAAGGGAACTCGGCAATGCGCTGGGACGAGATGTCGAAGAGGCGGCGGCGGCGATGAGGGTCTTGGATCTGCTTCTGACCCGCCTGGTGAACCCGGTCGTCGCGTGGCTGCTTCGTACGCCGCTGCATGATCTGCTGTCGCGGCGGATCACGCTCCTGACCGTCACCGGTCGCCGAAGCGGCGCCGCCATCCGCCTGCCTGCCCAGTACGAGCGGGACGGAGACACGCTCACGGTGGTCAGCAGCCCGCGGCGGCTGTGGTGGCGAAACCTCCAGGGCGGCGCGCCGATGCGGCTCGTCCTTGAGGGACAGATCCGGAACGGGTACGCGACGGTCGCCCCCGGCCCCCTCGTGCGGATCCGCGTCCAAGCGCCCGCTCCGCCCGCTCCGCCCGGGGTGCCCGGCCGCCTGTGGTGGCGCTGGACGAGGGCCGTCGCGCTGGGGGAGATCATCGGGTTCACGGTGCCGGCCGTGATGGGCGCTTGGGTGGCCGCGCCCGGGTGGGGGATGCCGGGCATCGGGCCGCTGCTGCAGGCCGTGCTGATCGTCATGGCGGGCGCCGTGGAGGGCACGTTCCTCGGCTTGGCGCAGGCGTACGCGCTGCGCACGGCACTCCCGCAGATCGCCACCCGTGACTGGGTGAGGGCGACGGCGCAAGGGGCCGCCATCGCCTGGACCATCGGTTCCCTGCCGATGGTGGTCGGCGAGCCCGTCCTGAGCTGGCCTCCCGTGGTGCTCGGCCTACTCGGGCTGATCCTGCTGGCGTCCATGGGGGTGTTGCAGGGGCGGCTGCTGCGTCGGCACGTACGCGGGGCGTTGTGGTGGGTGGTCGCGACGGCGGGCTCGTGGCTGGTCGCGCTGGGCACGTTCACGCTGGTGACCACGCCGCTGTGGCAGGAGGGGCAGCCCGCCTGGCTGATCGTCGCGATCGGCGTGCTCGGTGGGGCGGCCATGGCGGTCACGGCGGCGGCGCTCACCGGGGCCGCCCTGGTGTCCCTGCTGGCCCGCCGGCTCACCGGTGGCCCGACTCCGTCCCCGCCCGTGAGCGGCGCAGGCCCGCGTAGGCGTGCCGTGCGGTGATCTCACCCATGTGTCGTCGTCGGTGACCAGCACGGCGCTGATACCACCGTTGATGAGCGCTTGGGCGATGTGTGCCCCACCTCACCCGCCCGCTGCTCGACGAACGTACCGCGATGCGCGGACAGCCGGGCCGACGGACAAGGACGAAGGTCCCGGCGCATCGATTTACATTCTGGGCACCGTCGCGGTGTTCGCCGCCGTGCCGCGGACGCTCCTGCTCGAGTCAACGGCACCGTTCGCGGACGCTGCGGCGGCGCAACTCCTGCTGGCCCTCACCGACAGGGAGCGCTTCTCCGGCAGGCGGCTGGCGCTCTGCTCTTCGACGACGTGCTGTGGGTCACCGGAAGGCCGGTTGAGACGGTCGGCTGGGGCCACGACCAAGGCTGGAGGCTGCGGCGTTCCGCGCCAGGGTTTCGTCAGTTCCGGGGGCGGCAGCCGGTACGGCGCTGATCGCCGTACCGGCTGAGACGGCTGTGGGCCCCGATCAAGGGGTGGGTGCGGGTTGCCTCGGCTGGGCGGCGGGCTTGGCGGCCAGGCGTACTCCCAGCAGGATCAAGACGATCCCGGCGATCAGCAGGATCACCGTGGCGATGAACAACGTGACGGTCAGGCCGATCAGCCCGGGCACGGTCGCGGCCAGAGTGAGGTCGGCGGTGACCCGGGCGGTGGCGTCGGCGTTCATCACGACGAGTGTCCAGTCGCCGGACTGGATGTCCCAGGTGAGGCTGCCCTGCCCGGTGGCCGTCCAGAAGGTCTGAGCGCCCGGTGGTGTGGCGGGTGCCGTGCCAGGGTGGTGCTGATAGCCGACATCACCTGGGGTCAGGCGGGTCACCTGGTCGTAGGCCACGCCGTCGAGATAGGCGGCGGCTCGGGCGCGGTCGGCGATGCCGATGAACAGCCGGGCGTCGCCGGTCTGGATGCGGACCCGGCCGGCGAGGGTGCGTAGTACGGTCGCGCCCGGCTCAGTGATGGTGATCTGTTCGGTGGTGAGCGCGTACGCGGGAGTGCTGACCCGGGTGGCGGTGGTGGTGACGAAGCCGCTGTCACGGGATTGGCCGACCAGCGCCGAAGCGGTGCCCGCGGCGGCGGTGCCGATCGCGGCGAAAGCGAGCAGCGCGCCCAGAGTGATGGCCACGATCGAGCCGGAGCCGTGCCGGACCGGGGTGCGCGCGGGTTCCTCCAGCGACGGGGTTTCGTGTCCGCCCTGTTCCAGACGGAAGGGTGGGTAGGCGTCGGTCATCAAGGTGGCGTAGGCGGCTACGCGCAGCGCCCATCGGTTCATGCCGAGCACGACGTCGAAGACGCCGTGTGGGTAGCGGCCGGTGAACAGCACGGACAGGGCGGCGATCAGCACGAGCAAACCGATCAGCCCGCCCCAGTCGAGGGTGTAGAGGACGCCGCCGGCATCGGGCAGATCGCCGCGCCAGGAGATGATGCTGCCGCTGGTGAACAAGCCCACGATCAGATAATGCGGGATGGCCAGCAGCCACCATTTGACCAGCACCAACCCCCGCGAGAGTTGCTCGGGATAGGCGATGTCCAGGGTGGCCGGGTAGTCGGGCGCTGGGCCGAGGGTGAAGGGCGGGTAGCGGTCGGTGCCCAAGGCGCCGTAGCTGTAGTAGGCCACCCGCCAGGTCCAGCGCAGCACGCCGAGGTTGAAGTCGAACAGTGCCCTCGGGTAGCGGCCGGTGAACAGGATCGCGAAGAAGGCGATGACGGTGAGGACCGCGAAGGCGGTCCACAGCAGGCTCAGCACGATGTAGTGGGGGACGGCCAGGAGCCATTTGACCAGCCACAGGCCTCGATTGAGCGGCTCTTCGAGCCGGGCCTCGACGCGTACGGGATAGGTGTCCATCCCTCCAGAGCACCACCGCGGGGAAAGGATTCCTGCGGACGAAGGTCCCGACCTGACAGGCCGTTGGACACCGATGCCGGGCAGGGAGGCGGTGATGCACGGTGGGGAGCGGGTCGTTCTGGACCGCGGGGTGACTAGGCCGGGCTGCGGCCGCCGGGGCGGTCAGCCGATGCCCAGTCGGTCTCCCACTGCCGGTACCTGGCCCGGTCCAACTGCCAGCGGACGCCCATGAACGCGGCGGCTGCCAGGAGCGCGGTCACGAGCACGATCAGCAGCCCCGTCGCCACGCCCATGCTTGCGAGTTCCGTCTGGTCGGGAGGCGGCGGGGCGGGCCTTCCGGTGGCGTCGACCCACACCGGTACCACCGCGCCGCTCTTGGCCAGCGCGGGCACCGGGACCAGGCCGCTGCGCGGGGTGCCGTTGAAGGCCCATCGCGCCATCGCCTCCGGTCTGGCGGCGGACACCTCCGTGAACGACACCTGCGCCCTCGGAGCGTCCTGTGACAGCGTGGCCATGACCTGCTGTCGTAGGCGCGAAGTGGTGTGCTGGTCGTGCAGGGCATTCTGGTAGGCGGCCTGCCCGGCGAGCAGGGCCGGCCACAGGCTGGCCAGCACCAGCAGCAGCACGGTCAGGACCAGAGCGGACTCCAGCCGGTCGGAGCGGCGGCGCAACGGATTGCCGTCCGGCCGATACAGGCGCGCGCACAACACCAGGGGATGGGTCGAGCTCTTCATGGGACACCTCCTCCCACCCACTGTGCGAGGCGCCGTCAGGAGACGGCAGAGCCGTACGGCTCAACAGGACAGGGACATTGGTCCTTGACGGAGGCGGTGAGCCGAAGGACCTCTGGCCCTGCCGGGCCGGTGCGTCCTCTCTCAAGGTGAAGAAGAGAAATGGAGGGATGGCGATGAAGGCGGCAGTTGGCGCGAGCGCGGCGAACCTGGCCATGGCGGGCGCCCTTCCGGGCCGATTCGCGCCCCAGCCATCCTGGAAGGAGGTCCACCATGACTCCTGAACTGTGGGCATTACTTCTGATCGCGGTGCCCGTCGCCTACATGCTCGGCACTTACCGACAGGCCGCCAAAGCCGCTCATCAGCGATTCGCCAGTTACCGGCACCGGATGACCGGCGGCTTCACGGTCTGGATCAAGAATCTCGCGATGTACGCGCTCATGCTGGCTGGGGTGGGCGTGGCACTGGCGGCACTGTACGTCCTCATCCGGTGACCAACGCCACAGTGTCCGCGACCTTCGCCTCCATGCCGCACGGCTCCTGGTGGCGGCCTGGCAGCGTGATCTTCGACAGGGGGCGATGACATGGACGAGACGACATGGCAGCGATGGGGAGCGACCAGTGGTTTAGTCGCCGTCGGGGCCGGCGCCGGGGCGATGGTGTTCGAACGGGGTGGTGTGAGTCCCGATGAGCCAGCCGATCAGATCGCCGCGTTCTTCGCGGTCAACGGCTCGCTGCTGCTGGCGCAGAGTGTGCTGTTCATGATCGGGGCGGCGGCGCTGTTGTGGTTCACGGGCAGCTTGCGTGCGTTTCTCGCGGCGGCTGAGGGGGGCTCGCAGCGGTTGTCGACGCTGGCCTTCGGCGCAGGGATCGCCCAGGTCGCGGTCAACCTGATGGCGCAGGCCTTCCAGATCGGGCTGGCCACGACGCCGCCCGCGCAGGTGTCGGGTGGGCTGGTGGCGCTCATGGATGCGACGTTCGCCCTGGCCAACGTGCCGCTGGCAGTGATGCTCGGAGCTGTGGCGCTGGTGTCGCTGCGCTACCGGGCCTTTCCCGCCTGGCTTGGCCGGCTGGCGGCGGTGGCCGCTGGTGCGTACGCGATCCTGTCGGCGAACGTCGCCGTGAGCGGCGGCCCTCTGGGGCCGGGCGGCGAGTTGAGCTACGTCCTGTATCCCGCGCTGGTGATTTGGCTCGTTCCGGCCGCGATCATCATGATCAGGCGGTGCGGCCCGGTCGTCAACACGGAGCGGGCCGCGTCCGCCTGACCGTTGGTTCGGGACCAACGGCACCTGGATCGAGGACTTCGTCCCCAGGCGCTACGGCACCTGTGTCGCGAGGCTGGAAGCGGAAGGACACCTCGCGAAGGAGATGTGTGATGGCCAGGCGGATCGTGGTGGGCGTGGACGGGTCGGTGCCGTCGATGGCGGCAGTGGAGTGGGCGGCGAGCGATGCCCGGATCAGGGGGCTGCCGCTGCGCATCGTGCACGTATGCGGGCCGTGGCCGCACAGCCCCGGCGGGCTCGCGTACTGCACCAAGGCACTGGAGGCCGCGGCGACCTGGGCGCGCGACCTGGGCGCGGAGGTGACGACGGAGACGCTGACCGGGAACGTGATCGGCGACCTGATCGGCGAGTCGGCGCGGGCCGACAGCGTGGTGCTGGGCAGCAGGGGATTGGGCGGGTTCAGCGGGATGGTGCTGGGCTCGGTCGGGCTGGCGGTGGCGGGACACGCCGCCGGTCCTGTGGTGATCGTCCGCGGACCCGCCGAGGCCGCACACGCTCGCGTGGTGGTCGGTTACGACGGGTCGGAGCACTCGCGGGCCGCCATGGAGTACGCGCTGGAGCAGGCCCGTGCCCGGGGCGCCGAGCTGCACGTGGTGTACGGGTGGCGGATGCCCATGTTCTCGCCGTACGCCGCCGTGGCCGGCAGCCTCCTTGAGGACGCCTTCCAGCAGGAGGTGAAGGCGGCCCGGGAGCGGGTGGCCCCCTGGCGGGAGGACAACCCCGACATCAAGATCACCGACGCTGAGGTGTGCGAGCACCCGGTGGCGGCGCTCATCGAGGCGTCGAGGACGGCGGACCTGGTCGTGGTCGGCTCGCGCGGGCTGGGCCCCTTCGCCTCCGCGATGCTCGGCTCGGTCAGCCACGGCGTTCTGCATCAAGTGACCTGCCCGGTAGCGGTCGTACGCCCGCAGGAGGACCAGAGATGAACGTGGAGTCGCTGACCGCGCATGTTCCGGTTCGAAACCCATTCTGCCCCAAGTAAGGGAGGCGTGAGATGTACGCGCTGGTCGTGTACGAATCCATGTACGGCAATACCCGACACATCGCCGAAGCCGTGGCCGCGGGCCTGGCTGGTACGGTCAGGACCGAGATCGTCGAGGTGGCCTCGGCGCCCGCTCTCATCCCGCAGGATGTGGGGTTGCTGGTGGTCGGCGGGCCCACGCATGCCTTCGGCATGAGCAGGGCCTCGACCCGGCAGTCCGCCGCGGAGCAGGCCCAGGAGCCGCTGGTCTCCCAGGGCAGGGGCGTACGGGAGTGGCTGACCTCGCTGCACACCCCGTCAGGGCTGGGCGCGGCGGCCTTCGACACCCGCATCAGCAAGCCGCGCATGCCCGGCTCGGCGGCCCGCGGCGTGGCCAAGCGGCTGCGCAGGCTCGGAGTCGCGCTGGTGGCGCCCGCGCAGAGCTTCTACGTCACCGGGACCAAGGGGCCGCTGGTGGACGGGGAGGTCGAACGCGCCAGGCAGTGGGGCGAGTCGCTCGCCTCGTCGATCGCCATCCCGACGTCCTGAAACAACCTGGCACCGCACCGCTTGGCCGGCTCTGACGCTTGGGACCAAGGTCCCATGGCGTCAGGGCCGGTTGACTCTACGGCTGGTCGCGGCCGTCGGCGACGCTGGCGGGCATGGACGTCTTGGACCTGTCGCGCTGGCAGTTCGGCATCACCACCGTTTACCACTTCCTGTTCGTCCCGCTCACGATCGGCCTGTCGATCATCGTGGCGGGACTGCAGACGGCCTGGCACCGTACGGGCAAGCCGGAGTACCTGAAGCTGACCCGGTTCTGGGGCCGGCTGTTTCTGATCAACTTCGCCATGGGCGTGGTGACGGGCATTGTGCAGGAGTTCCAGTTCGGGATGAACTGGAGTGACTACTCGCGCTTCGTCGGCGATGTGTTCGGTGCGCCGCTGGCGATGGAGGGGCTGATCGCGTTCTTCCTGGAGTCCACGTTCCTCGGGCTGTGGATCTTCGGCTGGGACAAGCTGTCGCGCCGGTTGCACCTGGCCGCGATCTGGCTGGCGGCGATCGGCACCGCGATTTCGGCCTATTTCATCCTCGCGGCGAACTCCTGGATGCAGCACCCGGTCGGCTACCACATCGTGAACGGCCGTGCCGAACTGACCGACATCTGGGCCGTGCTGACCAACTCCACCACGCTGGTCACCTTCCCGCACGTGATCTTCGGCGCGTTCCTGACAGCGGGGGCGTTCGTGCTGGGCATCAGCGCCTGGTTCCTGCTGCGCAAGCGCGACGTCGGCCTGTTCCGCACATCGGCCCGGCTCGCGCTGGCGGTCAGCCTGGTGGCGGGGGTGGGCGTGGCGCTCTCCGGCCACTGGCAAGCGCAGATCATGACCGAGCAGCAGCCGATGAAGATGGCCGCCGCCGAGGCGCTGTGGGAGGACGAGAGCGCGGCCGGATTCTCGCTGTTCGCCGTCGGCGACGTCGAGCACGGCCGCAACCACGTCAACGTGCAGATCCCGCGCGGGCTGAGCGTCCTGGCCACCAACAGCCTGGACGGCCGGGTGGCGGGCATCAACGACATCCAAGCCCGGTACGAGGCGGTTTACGGGCCGGGCGACTACCGGCCGGTGATCGGGCTGGCGTACTGGACGTTCCGGCTGATGATCGGCTTCGGCGCGCTGTCGGCGCTGCTGGCGCTGGTCGGGCTCTGGCTGACCAGGCGCGGCAGGCTGCCTGCGAGCCGCTGGTGCTATCGGCTGGCCATCGCCGGAATCGCCCTGCCGTTCCTGGCCAACAGTCTCGGCTGGATCTTCACCGAGATGGGCCGCCAGCCGTGGACGGTGTTCGGGCTGATGCGCACGGCCGCCGCCGTCTCCCCGACAGCGGACGTCACCTCGGTGGCGATCACGCTGGTCGGCTTCACGCTGGTCTACGGGGTGCTGGCGGCCGTCGAGGTACGGCTGCTGATCAAGTACATCGGCCTCGGCCCGCACGAGCAGACCGACAACGAGACCACTGTCCCCGCGTTGAGCTACTGAGGAACGTCATGGAAACGATCTGGTTCGTGCTGATCGCCGTGTTGTGGACCGGCTATTTCCTGCTGGAGGGCTTCGACTTCGGGGTCGGCGTGCTGCTGCCGTTCCTGGCCCGGGACGAGGGCGAGCGGCGCACCGTCGTGTCGACGATCGGGCCCGTATGGGACGGCAACGAGGTGTGGCTGCTGGTGGCCGGCGGCGCGACCTTCGCCGCCTTCCCCGAGTGGTACGCCACCCTGTTCAGCGGCTTCTACCTGCCGCTGTTCCTCATCCTGCTGGCCCTGATCGCGCGCGGCGTGGCACTGGAGTACCGGCACAAGAGCGACAGCACGCGTGGCTGGGACCGGGCCTTCTTCTGGGGCTCGCTCGGGCCCGCCTTCCTGTGGGGCGTGGCGTTCGCCAACATCGTGCGAGGCGTGCCGCTGGACGCCGCGCACGAGTACACCGGCACGCTCCTCACCCTGCTCAACCCGTACGCACTGCTCGGCGGGCTGGCCACACTGGCGCTGTTCACCCTGCACGGCGCCATCTTCCTGGCCCTGCGCACCACCGGCGAGCTGCGGTCGCGGGCCTCCCGCGTCGCCAGGCTCCTGGCTGTGGTGGCCGCCGTGGTGGTCTCCGCCTTCCTGCTCGGCCTCGGTGCGTTCGCCTGGGTGGCCGTTCTGGCCGGGCTGGCGGGGGCCTTCGTCGCCACGCTTCGGGGGCGTGACGGGTGGGCGTTCGCCGCCAGCGCGCTGGCCGTCGTGGCCTTCACCGCCACCCTGTTCCTCAGCCTGTGGCCGAACGTCCTGCCCGCCCTGAACCCCGCCAACAGCCTGACTGTGGTCAACGCCGCCTCCAGCCCCTACACACTGAAGGTGATGACGTGGGTGGCGGCCATTTTCACTCCGGTGGTGCTGGCCTACCAGGCATGGACGTACTGGATCTTCCGCCGCCGCCTCACAGGAGCGAACCCGACATGAGACGGCTGCTCGCCTTCACAGAGGCGGCTATCAGGGCACGTCAGGTGCCCCCTCGCCGCCGTGCCTGACGCATGCGATGCCCCCAGCCCCTTTCAGGGCTGGGGGCAGGGCCTGGCGATCATCGTCCGTATCTCTTGGAGTCGTCCTCTTTCCAGTTGAGCTTGTTCACGACGTCCACGACCCCGTCGACGCGGCCGGCCATGCGGACGGCGACGGCGGTGTCGCTCTTGCGGTCCATCCACCCGGTGAGCGTCACCACACTCTGCTCGACCTCGACCTTGACGCCCAGAGTCTCGACCCATAACGAGCGTTCGAGCACGTCCTCGCGGATCTCGTGGGCGATGTCGGCGTCCGAGCGGACGAACACCTTGATCAGGTCGCGCCTGCTGACGATGCCGTCCAGCCTGCCCTCCTCATCCACGACGATGAGGCGCTTGACGGCTTGCTCGTCCATCAGGCGGGCAGCCGTGACCACCGTCGTCGCGGCGGTGACCGTCACCGCGGGTGCGGTCATGATCTCGGCTGCGGTGTCGCCCTTGGCCTTGCGCTGGTAGCCGCCGCCCTTCTCGGACAGCCGGTGGCGCAGCCGCACCCGTAACGGCGGCCGATAGCCCTCCTGGTAGTACTGCTCGCGGAACTCCTCCTTGCACAGCAGATCGGCCTCGGACACGACGCCGATGACGCGCCTGTCGTCGTCGATGACCGGTACGGCGCTGACGCCGTGCTTGATGAGCGTCTCGGCGACGTCCTTGAACGGGGTGCTCGCGTGAACCGACACGACCTGCCTGGTCATGATCTGCTCTACCTTGGTGCGCAACATGGGTTTCTCCTTTCCAGTCCTCTCTCCATGGCACTGCGGCTCGTGTCGGGTTCCTAGAGGCGAAAGTCTTGGTGGGGCGGGTCCTACGACACTGCCCAGTCCCATGACGGTGGTGGCCCTGCGCCACGTCCGCTGCCGGTGACGGTGGTCCGTCCCTGATGCCAGGACCTTCGGCCCTGGCATCAGGGACGTTCGTCGCTGCAGGGTCAGGCCGCTGCGCGGGACCGTGATGGAGAAAGCGAGGTGGACGTCATGCCGATCGAAGTCAAGGACGTCATGGGCCGGGTGGCCATCGCCGTGCTGGAGGATGCGTCGTTCGCCGACATCGTGGCCGCGATGAATCGGTACGCGGTGAGGGCGGTCACCGTGGTCGACGCCGATCGGCGACCAGTGGGCGTGGTCTCCGAGGATGACCTGCTGCTCAAGGAGATCGACCCGGTACGGCACAGCGTGACCATGTTCAAGTCGCGCAGGCAGCGGCGTGAGCGCGACAAAGCGGCGGGGGTACGGGCGGATCAGCTCATGACCTCTCCGGCGATCACCGTAACGCCGGGCACCAGCGTGCGGGACGCCGCCCGGCTGATGCATACCGAGCGAATCAAGCAACTGCCCGTCATCGACGTGGTCACCGGGCGCATCATAGGCACCCTGCACCAGCACGACGTGCTGCGCGTCTTCACCCGCCCGGTCGCCGAGTTGGAGACGGACATCCGAGCCGTGCTCCCAGAGCACGGAGCGTTCTCCATCGAGATCGACAATGGTGTGGTGAAGCTCGGCGGGCACGTCCAGTGGAGATCACAGGCCATCGACGCGATGGAAGCGGTGCGTGCGGTAGAGGGCGTCGTGGACGTGGTGTGCGAGATGGCCTCCGGCAAGGACGATCTCGTCGTCGTCCCACCGCTGCTGTAAGGGGCCGACGTGGACTTGGCCTGGCGCATTGAGGTGCACGGGATCGTACAGGGTGTCGGGTTCCGGCCGTTCGTCCATCGACTGGCGACCGCTATCGGGATCCGCGGGCAGGTCAGGAACACCGGCGGGCACGTGGTCATCTCCGCGTCCGGCTCGCCGGCCCGGCTGGAGGCGTTCGTGTCCAGCCTGCGGACCCAGCGGCCCGAGGCCGCGCACATCCGCGACCTGATCGTCACACCCGGGACCCTGGAACGGGAGACTGTCGGCTTCGAGATCGCGGAAAGCGAGGTCACGCCGGGCAATGCCCGCGAGATCCCGCCGGACCTGGCCACGTGCGCGCAGTGTGTGCGGGAGCTGTTCGATCCGGCCAACCGGCGCTACCGCTACCCGTTCATCAACTGCACCGCGTGCGGGCCCCGGGCGACCATCATCGAGAGCCTGCCCTACGACCGAGCCCGCACGTCGATGCGAGGCTTCGAGATGTGCACGGTCTGCGCGGGCGAGTACGACGATCCGGCGGACCGGCGCTTCCACGCTGAGCCGATCGCGTGCGCGTCCTGCGGCCCCCGGCTGCGCCTGGGAAGGCTGGCGGGAGACGCGGCGCTGCGGGCGGCGGCGGACGTCATCGCGGGTGGCGGGGTGATCGCGGTCAAAGGGCTGGGCGGATTCCAGCTGGTCTGCGATGCGATCAACGACGAGCCCGTCGCCCGGGTGCGGCGGATCAAGGCGCGCGAGGCCAAGCCGCTGGCGGTGATGGTGCGGGACGCTGTCGCCGCTGGAGCGCTGGCTGGTCTTTCCGAGGCCGACCACCTGCTGCTCGCCGCCCGGTCCGCGCCCATCGTGCTGGCCCCGCGGCGGCATGGCGTGCTCTCGCCCGGCGTATGCCACGGGATGCCCGACGTCGGGGTGTTCCTCCCGCACACGCCGCTGCACCACCTGCTGCTGGACGCGCTACGCCGCCCCCTCGTGGTGACCAGCGCCAACCACGCCGACAGCCCGATGCTGATCGATGACATCGCAGGGCTGGACGTGGACGGCGTGCTCACCCACGACCGGCCCATCGTGGCCCGCTACGACGACTCGGTGGTGCGATCGTTCGGGTCGCGCGCCACAACGATCCGGCGGGCCCGCGGGCTGGCTCCCGCCGTGCTTCGCCTACCGGTCGCCGCCGCACCGATTCTGGCCGTGGGCGCCCAGCTCAAGAGCACGTTCACGCTGACCGATGATGACCGGGCAGTGCTCGGGCCGCACATCGGCGATCTGTCCGACGCCCAGACCCTGGAGGCGTACGAGGAGGCGCTCGATCACCTGCGAGGCATCCACGGGATCGAGCCCGCGCACGTAGCGCACGACCCGCATCCCGGATATCTGTCGACCCGGCTGGCCCGGCGCTGGCCGAGCCGCATCGCCGTCCAGCACCACCATGCGCACATCGTCTCGGTGGCCGCCGAACACCGGCTGGAGCCGCCGTTCCTGGGTGTCGCCTACGACGGGCTGGGCCTGGGCGACGACGGCACGTTCTGGGGCGGAGAGCTGCTCCTGGCCTCCTACACCGGCTATCGGCGGCTGGGCCGTTTCTCTCACGCTCCGATGCCTGGCGGGGAGGCGGCCGTGCGCAGGCCCGCCCGCATGGCGCTCGGATACCTGCTCGGCGGCGAGACCACCGCGGGCCGCATACCCGGAGATCTCGCTGCCGGGCTGGCCGACGCGGAGGTCATCGGCCGAATGATCGCCAAGGGGGTGAACTGCCCGGTCGCTTCCAGCGCAGGTCGCCTGTTCGACGCCGCCGCGGCACTGCTGGGTTTGTGCGACGTCAACCGTTTCGAGGGCGAGGCCGCGACCCGCCTGGAACTGGCGGCCGCCGCGTTCCCCGGAACAGAACCGCTCGCGTGGCGGCTCGACCGCCAGGACGGGCTGTGGGTGTACGACGGCGTGGTCACGCTACGGGACCTGCTGGAGGCGAAGTCGGACGGTGAGCCGGCCGGCCGGATCGCCGCCGCCTTCCACGCCACGATCGCGGCCGTCACGGTGCTGATGTGCGAGCGGGCAGCGGTCGAGCACGACGTCACCCAGGTATGCCTGTCGGGCGGTGTGTTCCAGAACCGGCTGCTGGCCACCGACGTGCTCGCCCGGCTGTCGGTGGCCGGGTTCGAGCCGTACATCGGCGAGCAGGTCCCGGTCAACGATGGCGGCATCAGCTACGGCCAGGCGGCTGTAGCTGCGGCGAGGCTGTCACGTGCCTGAACGCACGCGCTGCCGCAGCCGATCGCGCTGGCCACTCGTGGAGGTGGCGGAGGGCCATGGCGCGCAGGAACTGCTCGGGGTCGTCTTCCGCAGTATGCGATCGACGAGTTGGACGGGACGATCCAGCAGATCCGCTCATCCATCTTCGCCCGCGCGACATCGAGGAACGCGCCGGCCGACTGAACGGCACCGCGGAGATCGAGACGCCCCAAGGGGGAGGAACGAGCCTGCGCTGGCGTATTCCCCTGTGAGGTTAGACCCCTGGGAATGGGACCAAGGTCCCTAGGACGCGGATATGTTCGCGGAAATCATCGAAACCATGACGACCACCCAGAACATCGACGCCTACTGGCGTGCCGCGAACTACCTGTCCGTGGGGCAGATCTACCTGCTGGACAACCCGCTGCTCACCGAGCCGCTGCTCCCGGAGCACATCAAGCCGCGCCTGCTCGGCCACTGGGGCACCACGCCTGGCCTGAACTTCTGCTTCGCCCACCTCAACCGGATCATCGCCGAGCGCCAACAGGACATGATCTACATTGCCGGCCCCGGTCACGGCGGTCCCGCCGCGGTCGCACACGCCTGGCTGGAGGGTTCCTACTCGGAGAAGTACCCCGAGGTCTCGCAGGACGCGGCCGGTATGCGCCGGCTGTTCCGGCAGTTCTCCTTCCCGGGCGGCATCCCCAGCCACGTCGCTCCCGAGACGCCCGGCTCCATTCACGAGGGCGGTGAGCTGGGCTATTCCCTGGCTCATGCGTTCGGGGCGGCCTTCGACAACCCCCGCCTGGTCGTGGCCTGCGTCGTCGGCGACGGCGAGGCGGAAACCGGGCCGCTGGCGGCCAGCTGGCATTCCAACAAGCTGCTCGACCCGTACCGGGACGGCGTGGTGCTGCCGATCCTGGCCCTGAACGGGTACAAGATCGCCAACCCCACCGTGCTCGCGCGTATCCCCGAGCAGGAGCTGCTCAAGCTGATGGAGGGGTATGGCTACCGCCCGCACATCGTCGGTCCCTCTCACGAGGAGATGGCGAGCACGCTCGACACCGTCTTCGACGAGATCGCCGCATACAAGGACGGCCGCGCCTCCAGACTCCCGATGATCATCTTGCGCACGCCGAAGGGCTGGACCGGGCCGCGCGAGGTCGACGGGGTGCCGGTCGAGGGCACGTGGCGGGCCCATCAGGTGCCGCTGTCGGGCGTACGGGACAATCCCGAGCACCTGGCCATGCTGGAAGCGTGGATGCGCTCGTATCGTCCAGAAGAGCTGTTCGACGCCAGCGGCCGGCCGGTGCCCGCGGTGCTGAGAACGGTGCCCGAAGGACCACGGCGGATGAGCGCCAGCCCGCACGCCAACGGCGGAGAGCTGCAGCGCCCGCTTACCCTGCCGGACTTCCGCGACTACGCGGTGGAGGTCAAGTCGCCCGCCGCGCAGTCGAGCGAGCCCACGCGGGCACTGGGCGCATTCCTCCGCGACGTGATCGCCGCCAATCCGCACAGCTTCCGGCTGATGGGTCCCGACGAGACCGCGTCCAATCGGCTGCAGGACGTCTTCGAGACGACCGACCGGGCCTGGAACGCCGCTGTTGAGCCGACCGACGAGCACTTGGCCGCCGGCGGGCGTGTCATGGAGGTGTTGAGTGAGCACCTGTGCCAGGGCTGGTTGGAGGGCTACCTGCTGACCGGGCGGCACGGGCTGTTCAACTGCTACGAGGCGTTCATCCACATCATCGACGCCATGTTCAACCAGCACGCCAAGTGGCTGGAGACGGCGAAGAAGATCCCCTGGCGGCGGCCGGTCGCCTCGCTCAACTACCTGCTGTCCTCGCACGTGTGGCGGCAGGACCACAACGGCTTCTCCCATCAGGATCCCGGCTTCCTGGACGTCGTGGTCAACAAGAAGGCCGAGGTCGTCCGCGTCTACCTGCCGCCGGACGCCAACACGCTGCTCTCGGTCAGCGACCACTGCCTGCGCTCCCGCGACTACGTCAACGTCATCGTCGCGGGCAAGCAGCCGGTGCTCGACCTGTTCACCATGGACGAGGCCATCGCCCACTGCACGCGCGGGCTCGGCATCCTGCCCTGGGCTTCCACGGATGACGGCGGCGAGCCGGACGTGGTGCTGGCCTGCGCCGGCGACGTCCCCACCCTGGAGACGCTGGCCGCGACGGCGCTGCTGCGCGAGCACCTGCCCGAGCTGAAGGTGCGGGTCGTCAACGTCGTGGATCTGATGCGGCTGCAGCCGCCGTCGGAGCACCCGCACGGCATGTCCGACGCCGAGTTCGACACGCTCTTCACCACCGACAAGCCGGTCATCTTCAACTTCCACGGCTACCCGTGGCTGATCCACCGCCTCACCTACCGGCGCAACGGTCACGCCAACGTGCACGTGCGCGGCTACAAGGAGGAGGGCACGACCACGACGCCGTTCGACATGGCCATGCTGAACGACATCGACCGCTATCACCTGGTCATGGACGTCATCGACCGCGTTCCCGGACTCGGCGCCACGCAGGCGCACCTGCGCCAGCACATGAGCGACGAACGACTGCGGGCCCGCGCCTACACGCGCGCGCACGGCGAGGACGACCCCGAGCTCCGCGACTGGGCCTGGACCTGAGGAAGAAGCGAACCGATGAGGGAAAGGAGGGTCTCATGAAGGATCTGCCGCGCATCGCCGACCTGTCCGCCGCCGATATGCCGATGGTCCCTTCGGAGTTCGCCTACGCGGCGCTCACCCGGTCGGTGAGGCTGCCCGCAGCGGCCGAGACCGATGGCGGTTCCGGCCGAGCGGCGGTGTCCCCATGTGCCTAGGCGTGCCCGGGCGGATCATGGTTCGCGCCGGTGAGATGGGCACCGTGGACTTCGACGGCCTGCGCCGGGAGGTGTGCCTGTCATATACCCCTGAGGCGCGGCCGGGAGACTACGTGATCGTGCACGTAGGGTTCGCGATCTCGCTGCTGGACGAGGCCGAGGCGGTGCGCACGCTCGCGGTGCTGCGCGCGATCCCTGGAGGGCTGGATGAGATATCTCGATGAGTACCGCGATCCGGTGCTGGCCCGGCGTCTCGTGGCCGATATCTGTGCCGCCGCCACCTCACGCTGGGCGATCATGGAGGTGTGCGGCGGGCAGACGCACACGATCGTCCGGCAGGGCATCGACGAGCTGATCCCGATACGCATGGTGCACGGTCCCGGTTGCCCCGTGTGCGTGACGCCGCTGGCCACCATCGATCGAGCGCTGGCCATCGCCGGCCGCGCCGAGGTGATCTTCACGTCGTTCGGCGACATGCTGCGCGTGCCGGGATCCGGTGCCGACCTGCTGTCGGCCAAGGCCCGTGGCGCCGATGTGCGCGTGGTCTACTCACCCTTGGACGCGGTAAGGCTGGCGAGCGCGAACCCCGACCGGGAGGTGGTGTTCTTCGCGGTCGGCTTCGAGACCACGGCCCCCGCCAACGCGATGGCCGTGCTGCGCGCGGCCCAGGAGCGTTTGCCCAACTTCAGCGTGCTGGTGAGCCACGTCCTGGTGCCTCCTGCGATGACCGCGATCATGGAGTCGGCGTCGGTCGACGCCTTCCTGGCGGCCGGGCACGTGTGCGCGGTGATGGGGTGGACCGAGTACGAACCGCTGGCCGCCCGCTACCGCGTGCCGATCGTGGTCACCGGGTTCGAGCCACTGGACTTGCTGGAGGGCATCCTCATGGCGGTCCGCCAGCTCGAAGAGGGACGGTGCGAGGTGGAGAACCAGTACGCCCGCGCGGTCCGCCGGACCGGCAACGGCTTCGCCCAGGACGCCGTCCGGCGGGTCTTCCGAGTCAGCGACCAGACGTGGCGCGGCATCGGAGAGATTCCTGCGAGCGGTCTTGTCCTGGCGCCGGAGTTCGAACGGTACGACGCCACGCTCCGCTTCGGCGTCGGTGGTGTGAGCGCGGGCGAACATCCCGATTGCATCGCGGGGGACATCCTGCGTGGCAC
Source organism: Nonomuraea sp. NPDC049750 (assembly GCF_040659625.1). Taxonomy (NCBI): domain Bacteria; kingdom Bacillati; phylum Actinomycetota; class Actinomycetes; order Streptosporangiales; family Streptosporangiaceae; genus Nonomuraea; species Nonomuraea sp. NPDC049750. The sequence goes on along the minus strand of NZ_JBFANB010000048.1, from coordinate 22,371 downwards.
GCGAACCCCGCTCGACTGCGCCGCCTACAGAACCTCGTGCACCCCGCGCCGTCCTTTGGGCGCGCCGATGGTGTCAGCCGAAGGCACATGCGCCGCTTTTCACAATGCCGGACGGACGAGACGGGAGACGTCATGACCACGGCCTTCGACCCGATCGCGGCCACATGTCCCACACCCCTCGCCGAGAACGAGCGGGTGCTACTCGGCCACGGATCGGGCGGCCAGCTCATGGCCGAGCTGCTCGCCGACCTCGCCCCGCGCCTCGGGGCCCCGGCGATCGAGGACGCGGCAGTGGTGACCACCGGCGCGCCACAGGTAGTGATGTCCACCGATGGGTTCGTGGTCACGCCGCGCTTCTTCCCCGGTGGCGACATAGGGTCGCTGGCCGTGTACGGCACGGTCAACGACCTGGCCATGATGGGCGCCGTACCGGTCGCGCTCAGCCTGGCCTACATCGTGGAGGAGGGGTTGCCGCTCGACGAGCTGCGCCGCGTCACCTCCTCCGTTGCCCAGGCGGCCCGCGCCTGCGGCGTGCGGGTCGTGACCGGCGACACCAAGGTCGTCGGCAAGGGCGCGGCCGACGGCATCTACGTCACCACCACGGGTATCGGCGTTCGGCTGCCCGATGCGGCGCCGGCCGCCGCGAACGGCCGGCCCGGTGACGTGATCCTGCTGTCCGGCCCCATCGGGCTGCACGGCATCACGATCCTTGGCACCCGCGAAGGGCTCGGCTTCGAGAGCGAGCTGGCCTCCGACTGCCGGCCGCTGCACGACCTCATGGCCGCGATGATCACGGCGGGACGCCGCGGTGTGCACGTGATGCGCGACCCGACCAGAGGCGGCCTGGCCAGCGCGCTCAACGAGCTGGCCGCCGCCTCCCACATCGGTGTCGAGCTGGAGGAGCAAGCCATACCCGTGCCCCCGCAGGTGGCCGCCGCATGCGACCTGCTGGGGCTCGATCCGCTGCACGTGGCCAACGAGGGCTGCCTGGTGACGTTCGTAGACCCGGCCGTGGCGGAAGCGGTCCTCGCCGCGATGCGTGATCGGCCGGAAGGGGCAGCGGCCACGCGCATCGGCACCGTGGTCGCCGACCATCCGGGTCGCGTCACCACGCGCACCCTGGTCGGATCCTCCAGGGTCGTCGACATGCTGGTGGGAGAGCAGCTACCCCGTATCTGCTGATCGCGTGGTCAGCGCTCCGTCGGGCGCGAGTTCGACCCGGTGGGCGATCGTGCCGCGCCAGCCCTCGACGAGTCCGGCCCCTGCGGAGGATCGTTCGACCGGGGCCGGATCTGCCGGTGCCGTGCCAGGCCTGTCGAGTAGATGAGTGATCAGGGCGATGGACGTGGCGATCTCCTCTGTGCCGCGAGTCGATCTTCGTCCGATCCTGTTTCCGCGGGTCAAGGGGTCGGCCGATCGTGTCTTTTTCTTCGTTTTGGGAAGTGGAGGCCGTGGGGGAGCCAACAGGTGAGGCAGGGGGAGGACGCCTGGACGGGTCATGGTCGGGGCAGACGGCTCCGCCCCCGTCGCGTCCACGACGGGGCGTTACGACGACGGTGGGCGCTGGAGAGTCGTTGCCGTAAAAGCCGGACGAGGGGGGAGATCATGACCGGCCTGATCATTGCGGGTGTGGACGGTTCGACTCCCAGCACCGCGGCGGTCGAGTGGGCCGCCGACGACGCGCTTCGAATGGGTGTTGAGCTGCGGATCGTGCACGCTGTGGATCGGCGGCTGTACGACGCCATCAGATTTCCGGCCGCGGATCAGGAGGAACTCCTGAGGAAGGCGGCGGGAAAGGTGCTGGAAGCGGCTGAGGCGACCGCGCGTGCCCGGCAGCCGACCGTAGAGGTGAGCACCCGGTCGCTCGACGGTGCGCCTGCGGCTGTTCTGCAAGAGCAGGAGGCGGGCGAGCTGGTCATCGGCAACCGCGGGCTGGGCGGGTTCGCCGGAGCTCTGCTCGGATCGGTGACCATGCAGGTGGCCGGGCAGGCCCACTGCCCGGTGGTGGTGGTGCGTGCCGAGCCATGCGAGCGGGTCGGCGAGATCGGTGTCGGCGTCGATGACGCCGATACCTGTGAGCCGGCGCTCGGCTACGCCTTCGAGCAGGCCAGGCTGCGTGGGGCCACGCTGCGCCTGATCTACGCTTGGCAGCTGCCCGTGCACAACTTCGCTCCCGAGATCTCCTACGACCTGGGCGAGGTCCGTGCCGCCCAGCGCGAGGTCGTCAGCAAGCGCCTCGCAGGATGGCGGGCGAAGTATCCCCAGGTGAAGGTCATTGAGGACGTCCAGAACGTACACCCCGTCGACGCGCTCACCAGCACAGCGTGCGATCTGATCGTCGTCGGCTCCCACGGCCGCGGCGCGCTCGGCTCGCTGGTTCTCGGCTCCGTCAGCAGAGGGGTGCTCCACCACGCGCGTTGTCCCGTCGCGGTGGTCCGCTCCGCGGATCTTTCGCCGCGGCCGTAGAAGGACAACTCGCGGGCACCCCGCAGCCATAGGGGCGGAAGTCCCGGCGGGGAGGGCCCATCGGCACTGCCCGATCCGCCGCCACTTTGGTGTGCTGGAAACGACACCCCCACAAAGGAGGCAGCGATGGACACCACACATGCCAAGAGCTTTCCGCGCTGGCTGTATCGAGGCGGTCGCCCGAACCGTCTGGCACGGGCGATGAACCGGTTCTCGGCCATCCTCCATGCGACCGGCGTGCTGATGCCCGCCCGGATGGTGACTTTGGAGGTGCGCGGCCGCCGCAGCGGGCGCATGATCTCTTTCCCGCTGGTCGTCGCGGACTATCAGGGCGAGCGCTACCTGGTGTCGATGCTCGGGGAGAAGGCCAACTGGGTGGGCAACGTACGCGCCGCCAAGGGGCATGCGCTCCTGCGACACGGCCGCCGCGAAAGGATCCTGCTGGAGGAGGTCGCCTGCGAACTTCGCGCCCCGATCCTGCGCCGCTACCTGGCTGTCGCGCCGGGCGCCCGGCCGCACATTCCCGTGGACCGGCACGCTCCGGTGGCCGACTTCCAGCAGATCGCCAACCGGTTCACCGTCTTCCGCATCGTGCCGGCCCCGATCGCAAGCAGTCGGCCATCGGAGGACGAAGTCCTGAATGCGGATGCCATTGGCCCGCAGGAGATGGCGTGACTGAAAGGCCCCTGGACCCGCACCTCCACCTTCATCGACATCTACCTCCAGCGTGACCTCGCCGAAGGGCTGATCACCGAAGAACGCGCGCAGGAGCTCATCGACGCCGCCGGGTATCACATGAACGTCAACGTCCTGACGCGGGTGGTGCTGCTGGACGCCATGGAGCACCCCGACCGCTACCCGCAACTCACCATCCGCGTCTCCGGCGACGCCGTCAACTTCGTCCGCCTCACCCCCGAACAGCAACGCGACGTCATCAACCGCACCTTCCACGGATCACTGTGAACACCCGCCAGGCCCACCTCCAACAGGCCGCCACCGAGCTGTGCCACCCGCCGGCCCCACCGGGCACCGGCGTGATCAGCACCTGAGATGCTGGTCCGCCGGCGCCCAGCCAGGCACACCACTCAAAGGCCGTGGATACGTCGGCCGGTGATCTGGTGCGGGACGATGCGGATGTACAGGTGGCGTTCGCCGCCGGCCCATGGCGTGACATCGGCATGGGCCACTTTGATCGCTTCGTCCTCCGGCACATGGTGGGCGGGGCCCTGGATGAGGACGCTCCAGCCCGCCCGCTGGGCCTCGTCGATCCGGTCCACCTGGAAAGCGATCTTGATGTCCACGCCCTCCAGCCCGGTGCGCAGGTCCTGGTCCATAGGGCCACCGCGGGCGGTGCGGAAGACGATGGCGCCGTCGTGGAGCTTGTAGTTGACGGGTAGCACTGTCAGCCCGTGGGAGCCGTTGAACGCCACCCGGCCGATGCCACCTGGCGCGACCAGCCGCAAGCACTCCTCCGGCTCCAGCATCTCCAGGACGGGTTTCTCCGCTGCCGCGCCGGGACCGGGCGGGCGATCACGGCCACCGCCCAGCAGGTCCTGAACGGTCGTTTCCAGAGCAGCGGCCAGGCGGGCCACGGTGTTCCGGTCCGGAGTGCCCAGATGGCCTTCCAGATGCCCGATGTATTCGGCCGACATGTCCGCGCGGTCGGCGACCTGCGCAAGGGTGAGGCCGAGCCGGTCGCGGTGGTAGCTCACGCGGCGTCCGAAGTCACCACTATCTGTCATGATCATTTCCTGTTCGGTGATGGTGAGAGCGGCGCCTTGAGGCAGAGTGACGCCGTCGACACGGGTACTTTCGTTATCGGCCTCGATGGCGAGCCGGATTCCACGGAAGCGGATCGGCAACGACAACGAGCCGAGTCGCTCGGGCAGCCGGGGATTGAGGCGCAGACCGTCCGGCCTCGGCTCCAGGCCCAGGTAGCAGCGTTGCAGCATGTCGAGGGTGCCGGCCATGGCGCCCAGGTGGATGCCCTCGGCGGTGGTCCCCCCTTGCACATCGTGGGCGTCGCTGATCAGCGCTTCGGCGAAGAACTGCCAGGAGCGCACCCGATCGGAGCGGGCAAGTACCCAGGCGTGGACGACGGCACTGAGAGTGGAGCCGTGGCTGGTGCGGTCCAGGTAGTAGGCGATGGTGCGGGAGATCAGATCGAGGTCGTACGGGTAGCCGAGCCGTTTGAGAATCGCCAGCAGTTCTTCGGCGTTGAGCAGGTAGAACAGCATCAGCGTGTCGGCCTGCTTGGAGGCTTTGTAGCGGTTGACGTCGTCATCGTCGGCCTCGAGTGCCCGGTCCAGGCGGCGCACACCCTTGTAACGGGCCCAGTCAAGCTCGTCGAGTTCGGCATAGCCGGTGAACTGGCTGATGACGCCGTCATGGAAGTCGACCCGCATGCGCCGGGTGATGTCCTCCCACCGCGCGGCCTCCTCCGAGCCGACTCCGCCAAGTTCGAGCGCATGTGACAGCAGCCACACGGTCATGATGTTGGTGTAGGCGTTGTTGGCCAGGCCGGGGGAGGCGGCCCCCGGGTAGGCGGTGTGGTACTCGTCCGGTCCCATGACGCCGTGGATCTCATACCGTCCCGACACGGGGTCGAGTACGGCCAACGAGGCGAAGAACCTGGCGATGTCGGTCAGCAACTCGGCGCACCATGGCGGCATGGACCCTGTGGCCAGGTAGTACTGCCAGACGTTGTAGCCGATGGCCAGCCCGACGTGGCGCTGCAGGTGGGAGACGTCCGGCAGCCAGCGTCCCGAGGCGGGGTTGAGATGGTAGATCTGGGTCTCCTCGCGGCCGTCGCTGCCGCTCTGCCAGGGGAACATCGCGCCGTCGAAGTCGGCGGCGCGGGCCGCCGCCCTGGCCTCGGGCAAGCGCCGCCAGCGGTAGCGCAGCAGGCCGAGTGAGATCTCGGGGAAGCGCAGGTTCAGCCAAGGCAGGACGAACAGCTCGTCCCAGAACACGTGTCCGCGATACGCCTCGCCGTGCAGGCCACGAGCGGGTACGCCGGCGTCCAGGTCGGCGGTGTACGGGGAGAGCGTCTGCAGCAGGTGAAAGACGTTCAGGTGGACGAGCTGCGACAGCTCGGGCCCGTCCACGTCCACAGCGGCCCGCTCCCACAGCCGCTCCCACTCCGCCTCGTGCGCGTCCAGCAGTTCGGCGAAGCCCGCGGCCAGCCGCGCCCGCCGTAGGGCGGCTGAGAGCGGGTCGTGAATGGCGGGATCGCGCGAGGTCAGCAGGGCGACGACCTTCGTGAGCGTCACCGGCGTGCCCTCCACGGCGTCCAGCACATGCTCCGTGGTGATGTGGTCGCAATCGTCGGAACTGGAACCGGGGATGGGGGCGTCGACGCGCGCAGCGAGCGCGACGGTGATGCGAGAGGAGCGCGTGGTCGCGGTCAGCCAGGTCAGCTCGTCCTGCCCGCCTGTGGTGTGCCCCGTCAGGTGGTCACCGCGCAGGTCACGGTAGCGTGCGACGCCGCTGTTGGTCACCCGCCCGTCCAGGGTGGCGCGGACGCGGAGCGGGCCGGACCAGTTCTCCGCGGTGAAGGTCGTCTCCAGGGCGGCGAGGGCGGGATCGGCCATGGACACCAGGCGGCGTTGCCGTACCCGCGTGACGCGGCCCTGCGCGTCGCGCCAGCGCAGTTCCCGGAGCAGCACTCCGTGCCGCAGGTCGAGCTTCTGGGAGTAGTCCAACAGGTCGGCCTGCTCAGGGCAGAACCAGTTCGAGCCCGGCGTGGCGAAGGTCAGCGGTAGCCAGTCCGGCAGGTTGACCAGGTCCTCGTTGACGACCGTCCGGCCCGCCACTTCGGAGGTGAGACGGTCGTAGCAACTCGCTTGATAGGTGCCCGGCGTGCGGATCCGGCCGTCGGGCGTGGCACCGCGGGTGGCGAAGCGGCCGTTGCCGAGCGTGCACAGCGCCTCGCGCAACCCCTCCGAGGCCGGATCGAAGCCCTCGTAGGCGAGCACCCACGGGTTCATCACAGCCTCACAGGGACACGCCCAGTAACGGACAACTCTGCCAGGTCCGGCACGACGACGTCCGCCCCCGCACGGCGCATCGCCGCCTCCTGCGACCTGCCGCGGTCCACCCCTATGACCAGGCCGAAGGCGCCCCTGCGCCCGGCCTCGACGCCGGGGAGCGCGTCCTCCACGATCGCCGTGTCTCCTGCGGCCACTTCCAGGCGTCGGGCGGCTTCGAGGTAGAGCGCCGGATCAGGTTTGCCGGGCATGCCGAGTCTGGCCGAGTCGTTGCCGTCGACCACCGTGTCGAACAGACGCATCAGGCCCACGGAGGTGACGACCATACGGCAGTGCCTGCTGGCCGACACCACCGCGGTGCGGCAACCGCGCCGCCGCAACTCATGCAGCAAGTCGACGGTCGAAGGAAAGGCGGTCACCCCGTGCTGGGCGATCTCCGCCACGAACAGCGCGTCCTTGGCCATTGCGAGGCCGTGTACGGTCGGCGCGCCCGGTTCGTCGCCGGGACCGCCTTCGGGCAGCGTGATGCCGCGGGAGGCCAGGAACATGCGCACACCGTCGAGTCGCGATCTGCCGTCCACGTGACGCAGGTAGTCATCACGGATGTCGAACGGTGCGGACCGGCCCCGCAGGACGCCGTCGAACACGTGCTTCCACGCGGCGGCGTGCACCCGGGCCGTGTCGGTGACGACGCCGTCGGTGTCGAAGATCACGGCCCGCAGCTTGGTCAGGTCAAGGGCGGCCATACCGATGACGGTACCCAGTCGCTTCCGCCGCAGACAGGGCCCTTAGACCCTTGCGCCGGCGTGCTGCCGGGCTCGGTCAGCACCCAGGCGGCCGGAGAAGCTCACTCATGTCCCTGCGTTGCGCATCCTGGCCCCGTAACGGGCCGATTGGCATGTCCTTCGGCCCTGCCACATCCGATGAACGCGGAGGACGCTGGAAGCCGGACGGAAGGAGCCGACATGTCCGCTGTGATCGTAGAAGGACTGCGCAAACGCTACGGGACAGTGAAGGCCGTCGACGGGCTGAGCTTCACTGTCGAGCGGGGCGAGGTGTTCGCGCTGCTCGGGCCGAATGGCGCGGGCAAGACAACGACCGTGGAGATCCTGGAGGGACACCGCGGACGTGACGGCGGCCAGGTATCAGTGCTCGGATTCGATCCGGCCACCGGCGGCCGACCCTACCGGGAACGCATCGGGATCGTGTTGCAGGAGGCCGGGTTCGAGGAGGAGTTCTCCGTCTTCGAGCTGGTCCGGTTGTACGCCAGGTTCTACTCGCGTCCGCGTGATCCGGATGAGGTGGTGGAGCAGGTGGGGCTGAAGGACAAGCGCGGTGCCCGCGTGCGGACGCTGTCCGGTGGGCAGCGGCGTCGCCTGGATCTGGCGCTCGGTCTCATCGGCCGGCCGGAGCTGCTGTTTCTGGACGAGCCGACCACCGGGTTCGACCCTTCGGCCCGCCACCACGCTTGGGAACTGATCGACGGTCTGCGCTCGTCCGGGACGACGATCCTGCTCACCACCCACTACATGGACGAGGCCCAGCATCTCGCCGACCGGGTGGCGGTGCTGCGCGAGGGTGGACTGGTCGCGGTTGGCGCGCCGGACACCCTCATCGCGGCCGAGCGCACCAGCGTGCTGTCCTTCTGGCTGCCAGAGGGAACCAGGCCGGCCGACCTGCCGCTCCTGGCAGGGCACATCGAAACGCGCGGCCAGTCGGTGTCTGTCCGGACCGAGCAGCCCGCTCGCGACACGCATGTCCTGACGGGCTGGGCGCTGGGGCGCGGCATCGAGCTGACCTCGCTGTCGCTGGCGCGGCCGTCGCTGGAGGACGTTTATCTCGACCTGGTGGGCGGACAGACATCATGATCCTGCGGCTGGTCTGGCATGAGACCCGGTCCTTCTTCCGCACCCCGATGGCGGCCGTCTTCACCGTCGCGATGCCGCTGCTGATGGCGGTGATCGTCGGTGCCGCGATGGGCAACCAGGTCGTCGAGCCCCGGTCGGGCGTGCGGGTGATGCAGTTCGTCATCCCGGTCATGGCCGTGTTCGGTGTCGCGCAGGGCTGTTTCGGCGCGCTGGCCATCCACCTGACCGATCTGCGCGACCGCGGCTGGCTGAAGCGGCTGCGCGGCACGCCGGTGCCCGCGTGGGCGGTGCTGGCGGGGCTGGTGGGAGCGTCGCTGGTGATCGCGGTGATGACGGTCGCCCTGCTGCTTACGGCGGGCCTGGTCTTTTACGACGTGCAGATGGTCTGGCGCACGCTGCCTGCGCTGCTCCTCACCCTGCTGGTCGGGGCGTTCTGCTTCACCGCGCTCGGTTTCGCCGTGGTCGCGCTGGTGCGCAGCGCTGCGGCGGTGCAGTTGCTCGGCACGGGGGTGGTGCTGGCGCTGGCGTTCATCTCCGACATCATCCTTGTCGGCGCCCGGCTCCCCGCCTGGCTGGATGTTGTGGGCTGGATCTTCCCGCTGCGGCACTTGGCCAACGCCGTCCGCGACGCCATGAACCCGTTCCTGACCGGCACCGGCCTCTCCGCCGACCACTTGGCGGTGCTGGCGGCCTGGGGGATCGGCGGCTCGGCGCTGGCCGTGTGGCGTTTCCGCTGGGAACAGCCTCCGGCCCGGCGGGGGACGGCTCGTGCGGTGCGTCACCTGCCGCCGCCACGGCGGGGTCGGCCCTCGTCGTGGCGCCTGCTGGCCGGTCAGGCCGGGCACGCGGTCATCAGGACGCGCCGCGACCTGTCATCCGCGTTCTTCACGCTGGTCCTGCCGGTGCTGCTGCTCGCGCTGATTTCGCTGGTCTTCGGCGATGCGCAGGTCGCCGGCGTCCGGCTACCGGTGTTCATGTTCGCCGCGATGATCACGTACACGGTGGGGGTAGCCTCCTACGTCAACATCGCCGAGACGATCGCCGGCGATCGGGAGCGAGGGGTGCTCAAACGGCTGGCCGGCACGCCGCTGCCGCCCTGGGCCTACCACGCGGGCAACCTCACTACCGCCCTCGTGGTCACGCTGATCACCACTGTCGTGCTGGCGGTGGTGGCCGCGCTCGGCTACGGGGTCGGGATTGAGCCTGGCGTGATTCCTGGGATGCTCGCCACGATCGTCCTCGGCAGCGTGTGCTTCGCGGTCCTCGGCGCCGTCATGGTGGCGTTCGTGACCAAGCAGCAGACCGTCAACGCGATCACCCTCGGCACCTTCCTGCCCCTGGCTTTTGTCTCCGACGTGTTCGTCGTCGGTGGCGAGTTACCTGAGATCCTTCGCACGGTCGGCGGCGTCTTCCCTCTCAGGCACATCTCCCACGCGCTACTCGCCATGCTGGACCCGGCTGGACGGCCGTGGCCCTGGGCAGACCTCGCCGTGGTGGCCGCCTGGACGCTCGCCGGAGCCGCGGTTCTCGCCGTCAAGGAAGGCAGGAGAGGCGCCGTCCACCGAGTCGAGGCGTGACTCCTGGCACGGAAAGGACCTGTCGTCCTCAACGGGCAGATCCTCATCCCCTCCAGCCTGGTGATCCGCATCCGTCCGGAGTCTCGGCGTTCGCGGCCCCTTGGTCAGGCCAGGAGGTCGGTGACGGGGCGCCGAGGAGCGCGAGCCACGATCGGGCCGTAGCCGAGCCGCATGATCATTTGGGGATGCCCGCTCCGGTGGTGCGGGTCGCTGCGGCGTCGCATGTCACGCAGGTCAAGAGGCTGGTTGAGGTACGACATCGAGATCGCGTGCTTGGTCGCCACCAGCAGCACGCGCTGCAATGCCTGTCCGGCGCGCAGCCAGTCCATCGGCCCGTCGGAGCCGGTGGCAAGCACCGCTAGCTGTGGGCGCAACTCGAAGCGCGTGCTGCCTGCCCGGCGCCCGAAGTCACGGACCGGATCCACCTCGCCGACGGCCAGGGGTCCCTGTACGTGAGGGGGTACCCCCCGGCCGGTGGTCCATGTGGCCAGCTCGGCGAGATAGTCCTTGTCACCGGCCAGTTCGTCCTGCGCGATGGCGGCGTAGTCGAGCATGTCGGTGACGCCGCACGGGTCCAGGAAGATCAGGCTGGCGCGCTCCGTCGAGGCGGCCGCGCGCATCTCGCTCAGCACCGCAGCCGGAATGAGACGATCGTTGTAGGGCATTCTGTTGGTACGCCGGTACGGGATGAGTTCGTACAGCTCCCGCATCTCAGCCGAGGGCGGCCCCCACGTGCCGAACCGCACGGTGGCCAGCAGTTCCGGCACCTCCTGCGCAGCCGGAAGCAGCTCAACCATGGGTCTGCGTCCGGCCGCGTGAGCCGCGACGCGCAGGTTGAACAGCGCGGCGCCGCAGCTGACGTGGAGTGAACGCCCGCGCGGATCGCTCACGCGCAGCCAGCGGTCCCAGTCGGCCAGCATCTCGATCACATCGCCGTGGCGCACCTTGAACCGCCAGGGCTGGGTGTTGTGCACCGAAGGCGCTTCCCCGGCCGCCACGAGCAGCCGCCTGGCCGCGAGGTCGATGGTGTGTGCAATGGTCATGACGCACCTCCCTGGTGCTGAGGCTGTTCTGTGAGAGGGAGTGCCGTTAGGGGCGGAGGTCCTGCCGAAGGTCCCACCGGCAGCGGGGGACCAACGCCGCCGTGGCCGGGACCTCTCCACGGCCCTGGACCTTCTTGGCCGCCGTTCGGCAAGCGGAGCCCGGCCGACAACCACTCGCCGGACACGGTCAGGTGACCGCTCGCCTCCGCCTGCTGGAATCGAGGGGACCAAGGTCCTGGTGCTGCGGGTCGTACGGCACTGCTGGGAGAACACGAGAAGCGGTGTGCTTAGGGCGTGAGAAGAACGACGGATCAGCACTGAAAGGGGGCCATCATGGCCACCACCATCAACAGGCCCGTCCTGGAGAGCGGCGCCATCGCCGCGCACCGTCCTGTCGATTACGTCTGGGCGGTCGCCCGGATCTCGATCGGGTGGATCTTCCTGTGGGCATTCCTGGACAAGACCTTCGGCTGGGGCTTCGCCACTCCGGCCAACCGGGCCTGGATCGAGGGTGGCAGCCCGACGACCGGGTTCCTCAAGGGAACCGGCGAGAACGCGCTCGGCGGCCTCTTCTCCAGCCTGGCCGGACAGGCCTGGGTGGACTGGCTGTTCATGACCGGCCTGCTCGGCATCGGCCTGGCGCTGGTCCTGGGCGTCGGCACCCGGATCGCCGCCGGCGCCGGCACCGCGATGCTCGTCCTGATGTGGGCCGCCGAACTACCCCTGGCCAACAACCCGTTCATGGACGAACACCTCATCTACGCCATCGTCCTCATCGGCCTGGCCCTCGCCGGCGCGGGCACCACCCTCGGACTCGGCAACCTGCCAATCGTCCAGCGCAACGCCTGGCTGAAGTAGTGCGAACGGCCAAACGCCCACCTCCGACGCCGGGAGGTGGGCGTTGGCTCCGTGTGGACCCCGCCGGTCAGGCCCGCCACCTCGGCGCGGCGCAGGCCGCTGCCGAACAGCAGATAGACGATGGCCCGGTCGCGGACCGGACGGGCGTGGGCGTGCAGGCGCGCCGCGGTGGCGTCGACCCTTGAGCTCGTGGAAGGCCTCGATCCGGTCGACGACGTTCTTGACGGTGCGGACCTGGGCGGCGGCCAGCGCGCGCGACTGCGGGGCGGGCAGCTGCAGCGGCGCGACCCGCTTGGTCGGGTCGCCATGGCGCAGCAGCCCTTCGGGGGCGTGCGCGGTGATCCAGGTGAACAGCGCCGAGGCGTGTGTCAGGTGATTGTTGACGGTCGCGGCGGCCATCGGAGCCGCCCGCCCGTCGCGGCCGCGGTTGTCGGCGGCGGCCAGGTGGTCGCGCCAGGCGGTGACCTCGCGCGGGGTGAGGGCCGACAGGCGGTCGTGCCCGAGGCCGCTGGTGATCCAGGTGCCGAAGCGTTGCAGATGCCGGGCGATCTTGGCGGGGACCTCCGGCGAGCGGACCCCGCGCACGGCCAGATCGAGGTAGCGCTCAGATCGAGGTAGCGCTCGATCCACGGCTCCGGCCTTCGCGGGAAAGATCATCTGGAACGCGTGGCCTGATGCTCCTGCCAGCGGTGCAGCAAAGTGGGGATCTCCTTGAGCATGAACTGGTAGAAGTCGCGCATCTGCGTCAGCCGTCGATGCGCGGGATCGGTGGCCATGGTCGTGGCGATGCCGGTTTCGGCGGCGGCGAGCATGAGTTGGACGACGGTGTTCTGGCTGGTGAACAAGGTGGCCCAGGCGTCATCGCGGAGCCGGTAGTGCTCGCGGCGGCTGCCGGGCGCCGGCAGGCGTTCGATCAGGCCAACCGATAGCAGGGACTTGACCGAGCCGGAGACCGAGCCGGCGCTGACGCCGAGCCGGTCGGCGATCTCGCCCATGGTGACCGTCTCGGCGTCGGTGAACAGGAACACCGCCAGTGTCCGGGCGGCCATGCGCTGCAAGCCGCCTTCGGTCAGGGTCAGGGCCAGCCGTTCGGCCGCCTGCCACTGCTCGTCTCTGTCGTTCACCCGCCACCTCCGATAGGCGACAGGATAGCGAACCTCGGAAGTGTTCAGAAACTTCTGAAGATTCGCTATATTGCTGACATCAGCTCCGTTCCGGAGATTCGATGGTGTGCCGGGAAGCCTGGTCGGCGACGTGAGTTCTCACGTGCCGACGAGGAGATGACCCCCGATGACCTTGCTCAGCCGGCTGTTCGGTGTACGTCCCGTCATCCGGCGCCCGGTGCGGGCGCAGCGTGACATCGTGATCCCGCCCCGCGCCCGGACGCCCCCTCACCCGGCACCTGGCTCGACCCCGCCGTCGAACACCGCGTCCTCGACCAGCTCTAACCCTTCAACCGGCTTCAGCAAGGAACCTTCTATGCGCGCCATCATCATCGGAGCCGGCATCGCCGGCCTGGCCGCCGCCCTGCGGTTGTCCCAGATCGGCTGGGACAGCCTCATCATCGAACGCGCCCCCACGCGCCGCAGCGGCGGCTACGGCGTCACCTTCGGCGGCATCGGCTACGACGCCGCCGAACGCATGGGCATCCTGCCCGCCCTGCTCCAGCGTGCCTTCATCACCGAAGAGCTCGTCTACCACAAGCCCGGCGGCGAACGGCGTTTCACCCTCACCCGCGAGACCATCGCCGCCACCATGGGCCCCCGGACGATGAACATCCTGCGCGGCGACCTCGAAACCGTCCTGTACGACAACGTGCGCAACAGCGCCGAGATCCGCTTCGGCACCACCATCACCGCCGTCGACCAGGACACCCGCGCCGTGCACGCCACCCTCAGCGACGGCACCGTGGAGCACGCCGACCTGCTGATCGGCGCCGACGGCCTGCACTCGGCCACCCGCGCCCTGGTCTTCGGCCCCGAAGAGGACTACCTGCTCGACCTGGAGCACCGGGTCGCCGTCTACATGCTCGATCAGCGCCCCGCCGCGATCGCGCCCGGCACCACCGGCACCCTGTCCTCGCGCGGCCGCACCGTCGCGGTCATCAGCGCCGGAGACGGCCGCAACGTCGCCTTCTTCGGCTACCGCACCGCACGCGGCGCCCGGGGCGACGACCCCGCCACGGTGCTGCCCCAGGTGTACGGTGACCTCGGCTGGGTCATTCCTGAGGTCCTGGCGGGCATGGCGAGGACCGACTCGGTCTACTTCGACACCATCAGCCAGGTCGTCGCCCCCCAGTGGAGCCGCGGCCGCGTGGTGCTGCTCGGCGACGCCGCCTGGTGCGTCACCCTGTTCGCCGGCTACGGCTCCGCCTTGGCTGTCGGCGGCGCCGACCGGCTCGGCGCCGAACTGGAACGCCACGGCGGCGACATCGGCGCCGCCCTGGCCGCCTGGGAGACAGCGCTACGGCCGGAGGTGGACAAGAAGCAGAAACTCGGCCGCCGGGTCAAAGGCGTCTACGCCCCCGCCAACCCGCTCCTGCTGTGGCTGACCCAGCTGCCGCTGCGTATGGCCGCACTGCCGCCGGTGCGCCGGTACATGACCCGCCGCTTCATCAAAGGCTGAACCCGCCGGTGACGACCCGGCCCAACTCCCGGGGTGGCAAAGGGTCGCTCCTCTCCATCATCACTGTCAGTGGCGGGTGGTCGGCGACGGCAGGTGCGGCGGCTGCCATCGCCAGGTGGCGTTGCCGTCGGCGGTGATGCCCTTGCGCCACAGCGGTGCCGGCATCAGCCGGATCATGGTCACCAGCGCCCGGTGCGCGGCCGCCGACGTGGTGCGCCGCCCGTCGGCGCGGGCACCACGCGCAGTGGCCTGGGTGCGCGGGCGGCGCTCGGTGTCGTAGCGGCGCAGCGCGGCCTCGACCATGAACGCACCGGTGGACTCCTCGGCGACGGCTACGGCGAGCACGACGGCGTCTTCGAGGGACTGCCCGGCGCCCTGACCGCGATCGGGACTCATCGCGTGCGCGGCGTCGCCGAGCAACGCCACCGGGCCGCGAACGTAGGTGGGCAGCGCGTCCAGGTCGTAGATGTCGATATGGATCACCGCCTGCTCCGGAGTGGCCGCGATCAGCGCCGGAATCGGTTCATGCCAAGAGGCGAGGCGGCGGGCCGCCTCGCTCTTCTCCCCTGGGTAGCGGACGCCGGCCTGGTCGGCTGTGGTGACGTAGGCCCAGTAGGCGCGGCCGCGGCTGATCGGGTGGATCAGGAAGTAGCCGCCGGGGCCCATGGTGACGCTGCCGGACAGTCCGTCGGCGTCCGCGAAGGCGCCGGTGCCGGCCTCGGCGATGCCCAGCCAGGCGGTGCGGCCCAGAAAACGCGGCGGCGGCGCGTCCGGCCACAGCAGTCGGCGCACCGTGCTGCGGATGCCGTCGGCGCCGATCAGCAGGTCGGCGCTGGCCTCGCCGCCGCTCCACGTCACCGTCACCGCGTCCTGATCGTGCCGGATACCGGTAACCTCCGCCCCGGTGTGCACCCATCCGGCGGGCACCGCCTCCAGCAGCACCCGGTGCAGGTCCGCGCGGTGGAAGGCGGTCAACGGGGTCGGGTCGCCGGGTCGGGCGCGTTGCAGGTAGCGGCCGTCCGGCACACGCAGGTTGCCGGCGGAGTAGGTGGGTACCCCGGCCGCGCGCGCCTGCTCACCCACGCCGAGCTCGGCCAGCGCGCGCATGGCGTTCGGGGCCTGGGACATGCCGGCGCCGATCTCGCCGAGTTCGGCCGCCCGCTCCAGCACGACGGCCTGCCAGCCGATCCGGTGCAGGGCCACGGCGGTGGCCAGTCCGCCGATGCCGCCGCCGACCACGATCGCCCGACCGGTCACGGTGTCTCCTCATCGTCAAGATTGCCTGCGGGCTCGTCGCCGGCATGGCCGTTGCCAGGGCCTGCGTTGGTGGGGTTCGGGTTGGCGGGGTCGGGGTGCAGGGGCGGCGCGCCCTTGAACACGCCTGCCATCCATTCAAAGGTGGCGTGCGCCTGGCGGATGCGGGCGGCCCTTCCGTCGTCCGGGCCGACCAGGTCCAGGCCGTCGCGGGTGATGTCGAGGAAGGAGGTGATGCCGGCGATCTGCTGGCGGGCCACCACCGCCCAGGCGTCCTCGGCCATCCGGTAGTAGACGGTCCGCTCGCCCGGCCGCGTGCGCCAGGTCAGGAAACCCATGCCGGTCAGCAGCCGCAGGTTGGAGGTCAGCGAGGCGCGGCTGGCGCCGATCGCCTGGCTGATCTGCCCGGCGGACTGCTCCGGCGGGTCGCAGACCATCAGCCAGCCCAGCACCCGCCCGGCGATCGGCGGCACGCCATCGCGGGCCAGATACATGGCGACCCGCTCCACCCACTCCAGCAGTGGTTCCTGTTCGGTCACGCCGGATCTCCTCCTCTTGCAGTTGTTTCAGTATGCGCTAAAATAGCTGTATCAGGATACGCCCCGGCCGGGGCGTGCTGTGGGAGAGCCGGGAAGTCTGGTCGGCCCGCGACGATCCGTCGCGGAGAAACAGGAGGACCGTCCCGATGTCATCTCGCACCCTGTCGGTGCTGCTTGGCAGCGGCATCGCCGCCGGTGTCCTGGTGCCGGCGCTGCTGTGGGCCGACGGCGCCACCCGGCCCGGCTACAGCCTGTGGCACCACGGCGCCAGCCAGCTCGGCACCGGCGAGCGCGCCTGGTTGCAGACGATCAACTTCGTGCTCGGCGGGCTGCTGCTGGCCGCCTTCGCCGCCGGGGTGCGCCGCGCCCTGCGCGGCGGGCGCGGCGCGACCTGGGGGCCGATTCTGCTCGCGGCCACGGCGGCGGGCCTGGTCGTGGCCGGGCTGGTGCCTACCGATCCCGCGCTGGGCTACCCGCCCGGCCAGCCGCACGTCGTCACCACCGCCGGCGTCGTCCACCAGGTGGCCGGCTTCCTGCTGTTCGCCGGGCTCAGCGCCGCCGCGTACGTGCTGGCCGGACGCCTGGGTCAGACGAGCCGCCGCTGGGCCGTTTACTCCCGGCTGTCCGGGACCCTCATCATTGTCTTCGCCTTCGCCGCCGGCATCGCCTACCGCCTGGACACCCAGGGCATCTGGCGACCGGCCCCCGCGGGCCTGCTCGAACACCTCTCGCTGCTGGCCGGGTTCGGCTGGGTAGCGGCCCTGGCCGTGCACCTGCTCCGCCGTCACGCCAGCGGCCGCCGCGCGAGCGCCCCTTCTCCGGCGGCGCGCGCCCACACACGGTGGTAGGAGAAGGGCCGCTACACGCACTGGCGCAGCCGGGGCGGCACCTTCTCATTGCCGACCAGCGCCGCGGCGAACACCGGGTCGGTCGGCGCCAGGATCGCGCCGATCAGCAGCGACTCGGTCCAGCCCAGCCCGACCAGGTAGTGCGCACCCACCGCGGTGATGGCCAGGGTGAGCGGCAGCCCCCAGCCGAGCGCCCGGCCCGGCAGCCGCCACGCGCTTGCGCAGTTCCGCCCAGCCCACCCGCATCCCGTCGGTGAACAGCACCGCGAACAGCGCCAGCTCCGCCAGCGTGCCCACCAGCTCGTCGCCGGGCGCCAGCGACACCACGCCGAGCGCGCCATCGCCGAGCACGAACCCGGCAATGAGGAACAGCGCCGCCGTCGACTAGATCGTGCGGTGGGCCAGGCTGGACAGCAGCACGGCCAGTAACAGCATGCCCGCGAACGCGAGCAGCAGCGAGCTCATCAGACGGCCTCTCCTTCATAGTGGATCGCCGCAGGAAAGCCGTCGGCCGGCCGGAGGCCGGGGAACGCCACCACCACCTGCGCCTCGGCCAGGCGCCGGTAGAGCGCCAGTAGGGCCGCCACTGCGGAGGAGCCCAGGAACCTCACCCCGACAGATCGATCACCGTCACAGCCGGCCCGGGCGGCAAGCACTCCTGCACCCGCGTGCTCAGCCCGCCCGCCGCAGGCCAGACCAGCTCACCCTCCAGGCGCACCACCAGCACCGTCTCCTCACACTCCGTATGCACGGCCAGCTCATCCGCACGCATCGGCTGCCTTTCGCTCCGGTGGGTCGGGTCAGGTCAGGTAGCGCAGCCACAGGTACGGCGTCACCAGCGCCACGGTGACGACCGTGACGATCAGGCCGTACTTGGTGAACTGCCAGAAGCTGATCGGGTGCCCGTTGCGGGCGGCGATGCCGATCACGACGACGTTGGCGGCGGCGCCGACGGCGGTGGCGTTGCCGCCCAGGTCGGCGCCGAAGGCCAGCGCCCACCACAGCACCTGCCCGGCGCCGTTGCCGCCGTTGGCCTGGACCAGGTCGGCGACGATGGGGCTCATCGTGGCCACGTAGGGGATGTTGTCCACGATCGCCGACAGCCCGGCCGAGGCCCACAGCAGCACCATCGTGGTCAGGCCGAGCTGCCCCGAGGTGGCCTCCACGGCCAGCCGGGAGACCTGGCCGATCACGCCGGTCTGCACCAGCGCGCCGACCATGACGAACAAGCCCATGAAGAACACCAGGGTGGGCCACTCGACCTCGGCGATGGCCTGCTCGGTGGTCACCTCGGTGGCCGCCACCAACAGGCCCGCTCCGAGGATGGCCACCACCGACGGCTCGTAGTGCAACACCGGATGCAGTACGAAGGCCGCCATCACCAGCGCCAGCACCGCCAGGCTCTGCCACAGCAGCCGGTGGTCGGCGATCGCCTCGCGCTCGTCCAGCGCCATGATCTCCTCGGCGCGTTCCGGATCGTAGACGAACGCCTTACGGAACAGCAGCCAGCACAACCCGACGAACACGACCATCAGCCCGACGACCATCGGCGCCATATGGATGAGGAAGTCGTTGAAGCTCAACCCTCCCCGGCTGGCGATGATGATGTTGGGTGGGTCGCCCACCAGCGTGGCCGCGCCGCCGATGTTGGACGCCATCGCCTCGGCGATCAGGAACGGCACCACCGGCAGCGCCAGCCGCTCACACACCAGGAACGTGACCGGCGCGATCAGCAGCACTGTGGTGACGTTGTCCAGCAGCGCCGATGCCGAAGCGGTGATCACCACCAGCAGCACCATCAGCCGGTACGGCCGGCCGCGGGCGCGTTTGGCCGCCCAGATGGCCAGATATTCGAACACGCCGGTCCGCTTCAGCACCCCGACGATCACCATCATGCCCAGCAGCAGGAAGACGACGTTCCAGTCGACGCCGCTGGTCTCGGAGAAGAACGCCGCTCCGGCATCGGTGGCGTGGATGGCCAGCATGATCCCGGCCCCGCCGAGCGCGGCCGCCACCCGGTGGATCTTCTCCGAGGCGATCAGCGTATACGCGCCCAGGAACACCGCGACCGACAGCCAGGCCAGCACCGTCATGCGGCCAGCACCCGGTCCAGCAGCGCCTGCAGGGTGACCGCGCCCAGCAGCCGGCCCTGCTCCACGACCGCGACCAGCGGGCTGTGCGTGCGCGCCATCAACGCGGCGAGCTCCAGCACGGTGGCGTCCGGATCGGTGACCGGCAGCTCGCGCCGTTCAGGGGGCAGCGCCTGGCGCACCGTCCGGCTGGCCAGAGAGGAGGCGAACGCATCGGCGTGTTTCTCATCCACCACCCGGGCCAGCGCCGGGTCGTCCAGGCAGTAGCCGGGCACGGCCAGGCGCAGCACCTGGGTGCCAGGCAGGATGCTGACCGGTAGCCCGCGCTCGTCGACGACGATCAGGCCGGGCAGGTCCTGGCCGGCCAGCAGCCGGGCGGCCTCGATCACTGGGGTGTCGGCGGTGACGGTCGGGAAGGTGGCGAGCAGGTCACGAGCGCGCACGGCGGGCCCCATTTTCACGGTCGGCGATAAGACTGCCGACCAGACTTCCCGGCGCACCTGTAGAGAACCTATCAACAAGCGTCAAGATCAGACACAGTGGCGGGTGCCGGTCATCAACGTGGCGAACCTGCGAAGAGACAGCCGCGCACTGGACATCCCCACCGCACTCAGGAAAACGCTGACGTGGGATCGCGGCAGAGAAATGGCCCCGCACCAGGCTTTCACCGCGGCGACGCGACACCTGGCCGGACGGGCGGCCAGGTGTTACATTCCTAGCAATTGGAAGATCGTGCCCCCAGGTGGGGTGCGGGTGTCGGTGAGCCGGGAAGCCTGGTCGGCCCGCGATCTGTGGGATCGCGGAGCGAGGAGGCTGCCTGCGATGCGCCCGACCACGACCCTACTCGGCTGCGGCATCGCCGCCGGCGTGTTCGTCCCGGCTCTGATCCTGATCGACGGCACCAACCCGGCCCGGCTACAGCCTCTGGCATCACGGCGCCAGCCAACGCGGCACCGGCGACCGCGGCCGGCTGCAAACGGCCAACTTCGTGATCGGCGGCCTCCTGTTGCTCGCCTTCGCCGCCGGGCCGCGCGGCACCCTTCCCCCCGGACGCGCAGCAGCCTGGGGGCCCATCCTTCTCACGGCCCGCACCCGCCGGATTGCTGGAGCACGCCGCCCTCTTGGTCGGTTTCGCCTGGATCATCGCCGTCGGCGTTCGTCTGCGCCGCCACCACCATGCAGCCGCGCAGGCCTGAGCGATGAAAGATCTGGGGGCCGGCCGTGCTCATCACCAGGGCAGCGAAGGAGCACGGTATGGGAGGCAGTTAAGTATCCGTGGAGATGTCCGGAAAATCTTCCTCAGGTTAGTTGAGGTGCCATGACCGAGCGGACAGTCCTGATCTCCGGAGCCGGCGTCGCCGGGCCTACAGCGGCCTACTGGCTAGCCAGGCACGGCTTCCACGTCACCGTCGTTGAACGTGCCGGAACGCCGCGCTCCAGCGGAAACCCGGTAGACGTCAGAGGCCCCGCCGTAGGCGTCGCTGAACGGATGGGCATCCTGCCCCGGCTGCGCGAGGCCGCCACCGGTACGCCAGGCCTCACCTTCGTCAACGCGGCCGGCAAGCGGGTCGGCCGGATGGACATGCGCGCCTTTCAACGGCCGGGCGAGATCGAGTTACCGCGCGGCGATCTCGCCTCGATCCTGTACGAGGCCAGTCGTGACCATGCCGAATACCTCTTCGACGACTCCATCGCGACCCTTGAGCAGGACGGGCACGGAATCGAGATCACCTTCGAGCGCGCCAGGCCCCGTCGATTCGACCTGGTGATCGGTGCCGACGGTTTGCATTCGACGACCCGTCGACTGACGTTCACCACCGAGAACGGGTTCCTGCGTCACATGGGCCTCTACGTCGCGACGATGCCGCTCGCCGGCCCGTTCGAGACCGGTCGGGACATCCTCATGCACAACGTCCCTGGCAAAGCGCTCGCCGTCAGCTCCACACCCAGCGGCGCGTTCTTCCTGTACCGCAGTGCGGCCGAACCCGGCTTCGACCACCGCGACAACGAGCAGCACAAGCGGCTGCTGACGCGCGCGTACCAGGACGTCTCCTGGCGCGCTCCCGAACTTCTTGAGCAAGTGCGCACCGCTGACGACCTCTACTTCGACTCGGTGAGTCATGTACGCCTGCCGCGCTGGTGGAACGGCCGGATCGTCCTACTCGGTGACGCCGCGTCCTGCGTGTCACTCTTCGGAGACGGCTCCACCCTGGCCATGGCGGGAGCGTGCACCCTCGCCGAGGAACTGTCCGCGGGTCCGGAGAATCCCGAGGCGGCCTTCCGCCGATACGAAGCCGCTCACCGGCGCCTGGTCGACCCCAAGCAGCGCACCATCACACAGGCGTCGGCGCTCCTGGTCCCCGCGACGCGAGTCGGCATCATGGTGCGGAACCTCGCCACCCGCCTGTGGCCCGCCGTGGCCGCCGCCGCCCGGCTGCAGCGCGCTTCCCGTTCGGCATAGGCCGCGGACACAGCCGAAAGCGATAGGGGGCGCTGCACAGCGACTCAGTCCTCCTCGTCCTCGGCGTCGGGCGTCTCGGGGTTACGGAGGGGGCGCCGGGCTCCGCCGAGCTCGTGATGGTAGAAGGAGTAGCGGCCGTGCACGTTGATGTGCTTGCAGATGAACGGTGACAGGCGGGCCACGTCCGCCTCCTGCACTGGGTAGCCCTGCTCGCGCAGCGGATGAGGGCGTCGTCGATGTAGGTGGTGTTCCACAGCGCCAGGCAGTTCACGACGGATCCTCGATCCCCAGCCGGGCGGCGACGACGTCCAGGACCTCGTTCGGCACCTCCAGCGGATCAACCAGGAAGCACCCCAGATAGCGAACGGTCACAAGCTGGAGGGCGAAGCCACACCTGATGTGCCAGCCGGGATGCGCCTTGATGAGTGCCATATCCTCGTTGTCGAGGAAGAAGATCTTCTCCATCTCGGCCCAGGAGGGCGGACCGTCGTAACGGCCGTAGTTCGCCGCTTCTGAGTCGCTCAGGAAGTCGACCAAAATCCTCCATGCACGCGAACATGCTTTCCGTCTTGCCGCGGCCATGGTGTTGCGCTGCTGTTGGGCTTGTTGCCGCCCTCCCTGGCGTGGTGAGAGAGCCGGATGTCATGCCGGAGTAGGCGCGTCCTTGGCGCGCACCACCGTCACCGTGCAGTGGGCGTGGTGCAAGACGCCTCGGCTGACCGAGCCGAGGACGATCGACTCGATCGCGTTCCT
>NZ_JBFANB010000047.1:0-66102 GCF_040659625.1 Nonomuraea sp. NPDC049750 | reverse complement strand
GCCCCGCTCCGAGACGCCGCGGCGGTCAACGCCACCCGCTGGGCGCTGTGGCGGGCGCTGACCGCGACGACTCTGCCCGTGGCCATCGGTTCGGGCGGGCGCACCAAGTGGAACCGCTCCCGTACGAACGCGCCGAAGTCCCACACCCTGGACGCCCTGCACGTCGGCGAACTCGAGCAGGTGACCGGATGGCCAGACCGCATCCTGGTCGTCAAGGCCACCGGACGCGGCACCTACGGCCGAACCCGCACCGACCGATACGGGTTCCCCCGCCTGCGACTTCCCCGCATCAAGCACGTCCACGGATTCGCCACCGGCGACCTCGTCCGCGCCACCCTCACCAAAGGCAAGCACACCGGAGTCCACACCGGACGCGTCGCCGTCCGCACCACAGGCTCCTTCAACATCACCACCGCGACCGGCACCCGCCAAGGCATCAACCACAAACACATCCGCCTGCTCCAAAGAGCCGACGGCTACGGCTACACCACGAGTCAGGAGACCACCATTGAACGGTGAACCTCAGGGCACGCTCAGGCCCCTGGGAGCCTTTCCGTCCCCGTTTCCTCTCCGGCGTGAACGCCGGGGTATCCACGGGTGGTTCTGATGGCCGTCTCGATCCTGGGTGTCCGGCACCACGGCCCCGGCTCGGCGCGCGCCGTGCGGGCGGAGCTCGAACGCCTCCGTCCCGACCTGATCCTCATTGAGGGACCGCCGGAGGCCGACGCGCTGGTCGCGCTCGCGCCCGAGCTCGAACCGCCGGTCGCGCTGCTCGCGCACGTGCCCGGCCAGGCGTCCAGCGCGGCCTTCTGGCCGTTCGCCGGGTTCTCGCCCGAATGGCAGGCCATCCTGTACGGCACGGCGGCCGGCATCCCGGTACGGTTCTGCGACCTCCCGGCCGCCCACAGCCTGGCCGATCCGCCCAGCGCCGAAACCCGCGACGCCGACCCTCCCGACGCTCACAGCCCCGACGCCATCGCTCCTGACACCCCCGGCGCCGTCACTCCCGGCACTTCCGAGGCCGACAGCCCCGACGCCCCTGACGCTGACAGCCCTGGCGCTCGGGCCGCCAACCCTGGGCCCGGCCCTGAAGCGGTCCCCAAGTCTGGGCCCGGCCCTGAAGTGGATCCCAAGCCTGGGCCCGGTTCCGACCCCGAGCGTCTGCGGGTCGATCCCATCGGCACCCTGGCCGCCGCAGCCGGTTACGACGATCCCGAGCGCTGGTGGGAGGACGTCGTCGAGCACCGGGGCGACACCCCGTTCGAGGTGATCGCCGAGGCCATGGCCGCCGTCCGTGAGGGCCACGAGCCCGACGAACGTGAGGCCCGGCGCGAGGCGTACATGCGCAAGACCCTCCGCACCGCCATCAGACAGGGCCACGACCGCATCGCGGTGATCTGCGGCGCCTGGCACGTCCCCGCCCTGACCGCCCCGCTGCCTCCGGCCAAGGCCGACGACGCTCTCCTGCGTGGCCTGCCCAAGGTGAAGGCGCAGCTGACGTGGGTGCCGTGGACGTATGGGCGGCTGGCCTCGTGGAGCGGCTACGGCGCGGGCATCTCCTCGCCCGGCTGGTACCACCACCTGTTCACCGCGCCCGACCGGCCCGTGGAGCGGTGGCTGGCCGGAGCGGCGGCGGTGCTCCGCGACGAAGGGCTCGCGGTGTCGTCCGCGCACGTCATCGAGTCCGTACGCCTCGCGCACAGCCTGGCCACCCTGCGCGGACGCCCGCTGGCCGGGCTCGGCGAAGTCACCGAGGCGGCCAGGGCGGTGCTGTGCGAGGGCGACGACCTGGCGGTGGAGCTGATCCAGCGGCGCCTGGTCGTCGGCGACCGGCTCGGCCATGTCTCCGACGGCACGCCCATGGTGCCGCTCCAGCGCGACCTGCGTGAGCAGCAGCGACGGCTCAAGCTGAAGCCCGAGGCGCTGGACCGCGAGTTCGGGCTCGACCTGCGCAAGCCGCTCGACCTCGACCGCAGCCACCTGCTGCGCCGGCTGCGGCTGCTCGACGTGGAGTGGGGGGTGCTCGGGCAGGCCAGGGGCAAGGGGACGTTCAGGGAGACGTGGACGCTGCAGTGGCGGCCGGAGTTCGACCTGGCGCTCGTCGAGGCGGCGGCCCTCGGCATCACGGTCGCCTTCGCCGCTGCCCAGCGGGCCCGCGACCTCGCCTCGGCAGCGTCGGTGACACTGGCCGACCTGAGCGGGCTGGTCGAACGCTGCCTGCTGGCCGACCTGCCGGAGGCGCTGCCCGAGGTCCTGGCCGCCCTCTCGGCCAAGGCCGCGCTCGACACCGACGTCACTCATCTGATGGGCGCGCTGCCCGCGATGGTTCGCGCCCACCGCTACGGCGACGTACGCGGCACCTCGGCCGAGGGCCTGGCGGTGATCGTCCGGTCGATGCTCGACCGCATCTGCGTCGGCCTGCCCGTCGCGGTCACCGGCCTCGACGACGAGGCGGCAGCCGCACTGCTCAGCGGCGTCGACGCCGTACACACTGCCGTCGCACTGATGCCAGAGGAGCCGACCGGCTCACCGCCGGAGGACCCCATCGAGCAGGAGCCGACGGCGCCGACATCCCGTCAGGCGGCGTCGCCGCGTAGTCGGTGGCTGGTCACGTTGCGTGGGATGAGTGACCGCCCCGACCTGCACGGGCTGATCGAGGGACGACTGACCAGGATCCTGCTCGACGCCGGCGAGCTCGACGACGCCGACGATCGGATGTCGCGGGCGATGTCCCGGGGCCACGCGCCCACCAGGGCCGCCTCCTGGATCGAGGGCTTCCTGGGCGGCGGCGGGCTGCTGCTGGTGCACGACCCGAGGCTGCTCGGCCTGGTCGACGCCTGGCTGACCGGGCTGGACGGCGAGCAGTTCGTCGACGTGCTGCCGCTGCTCCGCCGGACGTTCGGGAGCTTCGCCGCACCCGAACGCCGGGCGATCGGCGAGCGTGTCCGATCGGCGGAGCGGTCGGAGGGGCCGGGGCGGGCGGGGGAGCAGGCCGTGGACGAACAGCGGGCGGCGGCGGCCGAGCGAACCGTGCTGGCGATCTTGGGGAGAGCGCGGATCGGCGGGGGGGAGCATGGCTGAGCGTGCCGGTGATCCTGCAGGAGAGAACATGCCCGAGGGCACTGGCGATCTTGAGGAGAGCGCGAATCGGCGGGAGAGAGCATGACTGAGCGTATGGACGAGCGGCTGCGCAGGTGGCGGCTGGTGCTGGGCGGTGGCGACGCCGACGGCATCTGCGCGGGCCGCCAAGCAGGCGCGGGCGGCGGCGGGCTCGAGGGCGCCGACGCGGACATGGATCGGGCCCTGGCCGCCGTGTACGACCGCGACGGCGGCCTAGGCGCCTCGGCGCCCCGGGTGGCGCGGTGGCTGGGCGACATCAGAACCTATTTCCCCTCGACCGTCGTCCAGGTCATGCAGAAGGACGCGATCCAGCGGCTCAACCTCACCAGGCTGCTGCTCGAACCCGAGATGCTGGAGGCCGTAGAGCCCGACGTGCACCTGGTCGGCACGCTGCTGGCGCTCAACCGGGTCATGCCCGACCAGGCGCGCGAGTCGGCCCGCGCGGTGGTGCGCAGGGTCGTGCAGGAGCTCGAACGCAGGCTCGCCCAGAAGACCAGGGCCGCCGTCACCGGCGCGCTCGACCGCTCGGCCAGGACCCACCGGCCCAAGCGGGTGTCCGACATCGACTGGGACCGGACGATCAGGGCGAACCTCAAGAACTACCTGCCCGAGAAGAACACGGTCGTCCCCTCGCGGCTCGTCGGCTACGCGCGCAGGCAGCGGTCCGTGCAGCGCGAGGTGGTGCTCGCGATCGACCAGAGCGGGTCGATGGCGGCCTCGGTGGTCTACTCGAGCGTGTTCGGCGCGGTGCTGGCCTCGATGCGGTCGCTCAAGACGTCGCTGGTGGTGTTCGACACGGCGGTGGTGGACTTGACGGATCAGCTGCATGATCCGGTCGAGCTGCTGTTCGGCACCCAACTGGGCGGCGGTACGGACATCAACCGGGCCATCGCCTACAGCCAGGGTCTCATCACACGGCCCGCCAACTCGATCTTCATCCTCATCAGCGACCTCTACGAGGGCGGCGTGCGGCAGGAGATGCTGCGCAGGGTCGCCGCGATGACCCAGGCGGGCGTCCAGGTGATCGTGCTGCTGGCGCTGTCCGACGAGGGCGCGCCCTTCTACGACCACGAGAACGCCGCCGCGCTGGCCGCGATGGGGGTGCCGGCCTTCGCGTGTACGCCCGACGCGTTCCCGGACCTGATGGCCGCCGCGATCGAACGCCGCGACATCGCCCAGTGGGCCGAACGACATATCGGCATGGGTTCCTGAAACGTGGTGAAAGGGCCGCGACACCAGGTCGCGGCCCTTTAGAGCAGGTGGGTTTCAGAAGCAGGCGGTCAGTGCCCGGGTTGCTCCACACTGGACTTGCGCGGCAGCAGGTACGCCAGCAGGAAGGTCAGCACCAGCAGCCCGATCTCGACCCAGATGGTGACCTGCATCGCCGAGCCGAAGCTCCACTGGCTCTTGAGCAGGTTGAAGAAGAGCGTGCCGAGCAGGGCACTGCCGAGCGCGCCGCCGAGCTGCTGGGTCGCGGTCAGCGTGCCCGACGCCGAGCCGGACTCGTGCGGCTCGACGCCCGAGAGCACGATGTCGAAGAACGGCGCCATGGTCAGGCCCATCCCGATGCCCACGAAGGCCAGGCCGGGGGACAGCTGCCAGGGGCTGACGTCGGTGCCGACCAGGTGGATGGTCAGGCCCAGCACGCCCGCGCCCACGGCCATGACCGCGGTGCCGATCTGCAGCAGGCCGCGGCCGAGCTTCTCCTGCAGGCCCGACATGGCCAGGCCGAAGCCGATCACGCCGCCGATGGCCTGCGGCAGACCGGTGAGGCCGGCCTTGAGCGGGCTGTAGCCGAGCCCGACCTGGGTGTAGAGGGTGAAGACGAGGCTGAGGCCGATCATGCCGGAGAAGAAGGCCAGCCCGGCCACCAGCCCGCCGGTGAAGGCGCGCTTGCGGAACAGGCTCGGCGTGACCAGCGGGTCCTTTCCGGAAGCGGCACGGCGGCTCTCGTACCGGCCGAAGACGGCGAACAACACGATCGAGGCGGCCATCGACACGAACGTCCAGACGGGCCAGTCCAGCTCGCGACCCTGGATGAGCGGGAAGATCAGCAGGAACGCGGCGGCCGAGACCAGCAGCATGCCGACCAGGTCGAGCCGGGTGGCGTTGGAGAGCCTGAACTCCGGCAGGAACCGCATCCCGGCCAGCGCGGCGGCCAGCCCGAGTGGCAGGTTGATCAGGAAGATCATGCGCCAGCCGGTGCCGAACAGGTCGGCGTCGATCAGCCAACCGGCCAGGATCGGGCCGCCCACGGACGAGATCGTCATGACCGGGCCGAACATGCCGAACGCCTTGCCCATCTCCCGCGGCGGGAACATCTCCTTGATCAGGCCGAGCCCCTGCGGCAGCATCACGGCGCCGAACAGGCCCTGCACAACTCGGCCGGCGATCAGCATCTCCGGGTTCGCGGCGATCCCGCACAGTAATGAGGCGGCGGTGAAGCCCAGGGCGCCGATCACGAACATGCGCTTGCGGCCGTAGAGGTCGCCGAGCCGGCCACCGGTGATCAGGCCGACCGCCATGGCCAGCGTGTAACCGGCCACCAGCCACTGCACCAGGCTCGACGAGCCGCCCAGATCCTTCTGGATGGTCGGTGCGGCGATGGAGGTGACCAGCGCGTCCAGCAGGTCCATGACCTCGGCGGCCAGGATGACGAACAGCGCGACCCAGCGCCAGCGGTAGGGCTGGACCTCCGAGTCCGCCTGGGGGGCGGTGACGGTCATGAGGACTCCTTGGTAGAACACCGTTTTTTACTACGAACACTGTTCGCTACGAACACTGTTTTAGTGGCGAACAGCGTTCGTGTCAAGTACAGTGTTCGTCATGGGAAGCAGCGAGAACGTCCCGACCCCGCCGTGGCGCAAGGCGCGTAAGCCGGTTCAGCTCAGGCGGCAGCTGAGCCAGGATCTGATCGTCGAGACGGGATTGCGGATCCTTGACGCCGAGGGCCTCGACGGGCTGAGCATGCGCCGCGTCGCGCAGGAGCTCGACACCGGCCCCGCCTCGCTCTACGCGCACGTCGCCAACAAGGAGGAGCTCCTGGAGCTCATCTATGACCGGGTGCTCGGCGAGATCCACCTGGCCGAACCCGATCCGGCCCGCTGGAAGGAGCAGTTGCGCGAGTACGCGATCGAGTGCCACCGGGTCCTGGGCAGCCACGCCGACGTGGCCAGGGCCGCGCTGGCCAGCATCCCCCTCGGCCCGAACGCGCTGCGGATCGCCGAATACGTCTTCGGCCTGCTGATTGACGCGGGCATGGCGCCGCGTGACGCCTCGCTCGCCGTCGACCGGATCTCCCTCTACATCACCGGCGACGCCTTCGAGGGCTCGCTGCACTTCGGCAGGATGCGGGTCACGGGTCTCGGCCTGGAGGAATACTTCAAGTCGTTCGTCGGCCACATCGAGAGCCACTACCGCGCCCTGCCCGCCGAGCGGTTCCCGCACATCGCCGTGCACGTCGACGATCTGATCGCCGACGACGGGCGGGCGCGCTTCGAGTACGGCCTCGATCTGATGATCGACGGTCTCGCGGCCCGGATGCCTTAGGTTCGCAGGCCCTAAGGTGCCTTAGGCCCGCGGGCCCCGGATTCCCTAAGCCCAAGGGCCTAGGGCTGGCGCCCGATGTGCTGAGCAGGGGGTTCGGCATAGTTTGCCGGACATGACCGCAACTCTTGAAGCACCTCCCGTCAGTGTGGTGTCGGCGAAGTACCGGGCGCTCAGCGTGGGGCTGGTGGCGCTCGTCATGTTGGTGGCGTTCGAGGCGATGGCGGTGGCGACGGCGATGCCCGTCGTGGCGCGCGAGCTCGGCGGCATGCACCTGTACAACCTGGCCTTCAGCGCCACCCTCGCGGCCAGCGTGATCGCCACCGTGCTCGGCGGCAGGTGGAGCGACGTGAAGGGCCCGCTGCCGCCGGTAGCCACTGGCGTGGCGGGCTTCGTGGCGGGGCTGCTGGTGGCCGGGTTCGCGCCGAACATGGAGGTGTTCGTCGCCGGGCGGTTCATCCAGGGGCTCGGCGCGGGCCTGATCCAGGTGGCCCTCTATGTGCTGGTGGCGAGGGTCTATCCGGGTGAGATGCATCCCAGGGTGTTCGCGCTGTTCTCGGCCGCCTGGGTGGTGCCGTCCATGGTCGGCCCGGCCATCGCCGGGTTCGTGGTGGAGAACGCCGACTGGCGGTGGATCTTCCTCGGCGTCTCCCTGATCGTCGTGCCCAGCGCGCTGCTTCTGTGGCGCGGCACCGCCGGCGCGGGCCTGCGCGGCGGCGAGGCCGAGCCCGCCCCCGGCCTTGGGCGCAAGCTGGTCTGGGCCACGCTGACCGCCGTCGCCGCCGCGCTGATCCAGTACGGCAGCGCGCTCCAGCTCCGCGGCCTGCCCCTGCTCGCGGCCGGGATCGTCCTGCTGGCCGTGTCCCTGCCCAGGCTGCTGCCCCGCGGCTCGCTCCGGGCCGCCCGCGGGCTGCCGAGCGCCCCCGTGCTGCGCGGCCTGGCCTACGGCTCGCTGGTGGCGGCCCAGGTTCTCATCCCGCTCATGCTGATCAGCGAGCGTGGCCTGACGCCCACCGGCGCCGGCATCGTCCTGACCGTCGGCGCGCTCGGCTGGTCCACCGGATCCTGGATCAAGGGCCGCGGCGCCATCAGCCACCTGGCCGCGCTGCGCGGTGGCGCCATCATGGTCGCCACCGGCATCGCGCTGATGTCGCTCCTGCTGATCGACTCCGTGCCGATCGCCCTCGCGTACGTGGCCATGGCCATCTCCGGGCTCGGCATCGGCGCGCTGCACCCCACGGTGTCCGTACTGGTGCTGGAGATGTCCGCGCCCGGAGAGGCGGGCCAGAACACCGCGGCCCTCGGCGTCGGCGAGTCCGTGTTCACCGTCGTCGCCGTCGCGATCACCGGAGCCCTGTTCACCGCCACCGGCGAGACCTATCTGGTGGGCCTCGCCTTCACCTTCACCCTCGCCGTACTGGCCGCCGTCATCGCCCCGCGTTTTGCCCAGCACACGAAGGCAGGCACACTGGAAGGAGTCGTTTCTTAGCTTCGTCGCAGAGGGGGGTACATGCCGCGAGTGCGGGAGCTAGAGGTCTTCCGGCTGGTCCTGCCGTATGGCAGGCGGTCGGAGAGCCTGCTCGTCAAGCTCACCGACTACGCCGGCATGACCGGCTGGGGTGAGGCGCTGGATCCCCAGCCCAAGACCTGGGCCCGGCTGGAGGAGTCGCTGGCCGCCCAGCTCATCGGCGTCGACTGGGAGCACCCCGACGCCGTCCTGAGCGGTGACCCGGCCGTCGACATGGCCTGCTGGGACCTGTGGACCAGGATGCGGGGCGTGCCGCTCGCCGAGGCGATCGGCGGCACCCGCACCTCCCTGGTGGCCACCGTCCGGCTCGAACCCGACCCATCACTCGAAAGCCTGGTCTCACGGGTCAACCAGCAGGTCTGCGCGGGCTACGGCCACGTGACGCTGGACGTGCGGCCCGGCTGGGACGTCGAGCCGGTGCGGGCCGTACGCCTGGCCTATCCGGCTCTGACGCTGGCCGTCGACGGCGGCTGCGCCTACTCCGAGGGCGGGCAGCTCGCGGCGCTGGACTCGTACGGCATCGAGGTCATCGAACGGCCCTTCCCCGTCGGCGACGTCTACGCGCACGCCTCGCTGCAGGACGAGGTGGCGGCGTCGGTGGCGGTCGAGGTGCGCTCGTCGGCGGAGCTCGACGACTACCTGACCCTGCGGGCCGCGCGGGTGCTGATCCTGCGGCCCACCGCCTTCCCGTCGCTCAGCGAGGCCCGCCGGGCGCACGACCGGGCCGCCGCGGCCGGCTGGGACATCCAGTGCGCGGGCGGTCAGGGCGCCGGACTGGCCCGGGCGGCCACGGTGGCGCTGGCCAGCCTGCCGGGATGCACGCTGCCGTGCGACGTGACGCAGCCGCCGCGCAACAACCAGATCGTGACGCCGATCGTGGGGGCCAACGGCGGGGTGGTGGCGGTGCCGCTGACGCAGGCGGGGCTGGGGCACGTCATCGACGAGCCCCGGGTACGCCGGATGGCCAAGGACTCGTTTCTCGCGTGACGACTACGCGATCTAACCCCCCTACCTTTATCCCGAAATTTCGCGATAAAGGGGCTTGATGCGGGGGATGTACCGGCGTTAACCAGGTGCTACCTGCCTGATCGTCGGAGCGATGGCTTGGCGGCCTCGGCTCAGATGGAGACACCCACGCCTGCCTCTGGACGATCATCAGCGACTGCGTCGCGTCCTCGACCCGGCGTCTGAGGCGGCCGGCTGGCCTACATCCGGGGCTGGACGAGGATGACCTGCGCGCGCTGATCATCAGGGAGATGAATCTCGTCCCGTCGGCGTCCTGGCAGGTCCGTTGGCTCCTCCGTCTCAATTTCCTTGACCTCGATCGGGAGGCGGAGGGCAAACCGCTGCCACAAAGGGAATGGCTGCGTGTGCACGCCCACCGGATCCGCAGTGACCTCTGGTCGGCGACAGCCGAACTGGTGGGACGCGACGTTCTGGCCCGCGCCACGCGGAGCGTCGGGGCGGTGTTTCCCGGATGGTGTCCTCGCGTCAGTGGGTCTCTGACCGCCTGGGCCTTTCGCATTCAACCAGCTCAGCGCCACAACGAGAATCACGATTCTTCTCGCCGCCAACGACTGTTCCACCAGTATCGACCCCCGGGGAGGCCATGCAGCCGAGCCCGGCTGCATGGGACACTGCTGGGGTGACCGCACGACGTATCGCCTACCAGGGGGAGCCCGGCTCGAACTCCCACTTGGTGTGCAAGCAGCACTACCCCGACTGGCATACGGTGCCGTGCGCGTCCTTCGAGGATGTGTTCGCGGTGGTGGAGAACGGCGAGGCCGAGCTGGCGATGATCCCGATCGACAACTCGATCGCCGGCCGGGTCGCCGACATCCACCACTTCCTGCCGACCTCGGGCCTGCACATCATCGGCGAGCACTTCCTGCGCATCCAGTTCAACCTGATGGCGCCGCCGGGTGCGACCCTGGACACGATCAAGGCCGTGCACAGCCACGTGCATGCCCTCGGCCAGTGCCGCCGGATCATCCGCGAACACGACCTGGTGCCGATGATCGCCGGTGACACCGCCGGCGCCGCGCGCGAGGTGGCCGAGGCGGACGACCCGACCCAGGCGGCGATCGCGCCGCCACTCGCGGCGGAGATCTACGGCCTGCACATCCTCGCCCGCGACGTCGAGGACGAGGAGCACAACACCACCCGGTTCGTGGTGCTCAGCCCCGACTTCGTGCAAGCACCGCGCGGCGAGGGCCCGGTGGTCACCTCGTTCGTCTTCAACGTCCGCAACCTGCCGGCCGCGCTCTACAAGGCGCTCGGCGGGTTCGCGACCAACGGCATCAACATGACCAAGCTGGAGAGCTACATGGTCGGCGGCCACTTCGCGGCCACCCAGTTCCTCGCCGAGGTCGACGGGCACCCCGAGGATCCCGGCCTGAAGAACGCGCTGGAGGAGTTGGCGTTCTTCACCACGGACGTGAAGATCCTCGGGGTCTACCCGGCCGACCAGTTCCGCACCGACTGAGTCTCGAGACGGGCGCCAAGGCGCCACTGTTGGGTCACGGTACTTGCCACCAGGCGAGTACCACCAGATACCACACTCGCGTTGATCGCCAGGGCACTCTGGAGGCTGTTGCGGCCTTGGACGGCCAGCCAGCCGGCATGGCCCGGCCTCGCAGGCCGGGCCATGCCGGTGGATCAGTAGCGTTCGGCGATGCCGGAGTTGATCTCGACAAGCGCCAGCGTGGTGTCGGTGAAGGCGACCACGTTGCTCAGCGGTGGCAGCGGCAGTGTGGCTTGCGCGTGGCGGGCGGCGTCGCCCACGGTCCGCAGGCCCAGCCGCTCGATGGTCACGGTGTAGACGGCCGTCGCGGCGTTGATCCGGCGGTCGGCCAGGTTGAGGTAGGTGGCCAGGAGTTCGGCCTTGAGGGTTCCGGGCTGTAGCAGCGGCAGCCGGAAGGTGTCGTTGACCTCCTGCTGGGTCAGTCGGCCGTCGGCCGGGGAGGTGTCGAAGCGGGTGTCGGTGGCCTGCACCCTGGCCAGCAGTTCGGCCGTGCGCGTCGCCGGGAGGCTCGCCCAGATGGTGGAGATCTGCGGGTTACGGCTGGGTGCCGCCTCGGTGACCGTGGAGGTACTGGAGGCCGAGACCGGGTCGTAGGCGCAGCCGTTGGCGTTGCCGTAGGTGACCTTGGCCTGGCCGGTCAGCCGGGTGCCGCCCTCGGTGAGCAGGCTGGAGCGGGTGGTGAACTCCACGCTCTTGGCGGCGCCGGCGTCCGCCGTGCCCAGGTTCCAGGTCAGGATCCGGCCGTTGACGTTCGTCGGGCGCGGCCCGGTGCCCTGGTCGAGCGCGGTGCTGTAGTAGACGCCCTCGGGGAGCGTGTACTGCAGGGTGACGCCGGTGGCGGTGGCGCTGCCGGTGTTGGCGGCGGTGAGCTTGGTGGTCACCGCCTCGGCCGCGTTCGCCGTCGGGGTGGCGGTGGCCGTCAACGTCAGCTTCGGGGCCTTGATCCGGGTGGTCGCGGAGTCGCTGTTGTTGGCGGTGTCGGTCTCGGGCTCCTCGGCCAGGTTCTTTGCCGTGACGGTGGCCCGGTTGGTGAGGTCGGTCGCGTCGGCCGTGGTGCAGGGCACCAGGTAGGTGAAGGTCTCAGTGTGGGAGGCCTGCGCAGCCAGTTCCGGCAGCGCCCGGTTCACCGCGGTGCCGTCGGGCAGGGTGTCGGTGAGGCTTACCGCGGCGGCGCGGCCCTTGCCGATGTTGCTGGTCTTCACCTGGTAGGTGAGCGTGTCGCCGGGTAGCGCGGTCGCCTTGTCGACGGTTTTGGCGACCGTGACGTCGGGCTCGTAGAAGTTACGCCGCGCCAGCTCCGAGCTGACCACCTGCCGGAACGAGATCTCCGGCCCCGAACCGGTGATGGCCGCGCCCTTGAACTTCAGGCTGGCCCAGTCATCGTGCCCGGTCAGGACCGTCTCCCGCCCGCTGTCGCCGCCACTGGGCGTGGACTGGCAGGTGTTGTCCCCGCCCGCCAGGATGTCGTCGCCTGTCCGGACGTCGTTCGGGTTGACGGTGCTGTTGAGGCCGTTCGTGCCGCCCAGCACGCAGACGTCGTCGTCGGCGTTGATGTCCACGGCCAGGGGCGGTGTCGCCGGGTCGATGATGGGCTGGCCGGCGGTGTCGAAGTTCGCGTTCCAGTTCAGCGGCCCTCGTCCCGGCCCGAACCTCTCGTTGCGCATCGGGTCCAGCCAGCGGGTGAGGTCGGTGCCGTCCTGGATGCCCATCGACTCGTTGAGCGCGGTCCTGTCCAGGTCGGGCAGGTCCTCGCGCGAGTAGTCGAGGCGGCGGGCGGCGTCGCGGCCGGGGGCGATCGGGATGCCGCCCGGGTCGAAGGAGTAGTTCATGACGCTGAGGTAGTTGGGCTTGTGATTGGTGCGGATGCTGCCGCCGTGGGCGAGTCCGAGGGCGTGGCCCAGCTCGTGCATGATCGTGCCCGACTGGTCACGGACCGTGCCGACCCGGGCGTTGTCCCGGCCGGTGCCCGGAGGCAGGACCTGCTCGTCGTCGGGGCGGGGGACGAGGGTCGTGTCGACTTTGCTCTCGCAGTCGCCATTGGTGCCGACGTCGATCTCGTTGGTGCCGAGCAGCACGTCGTCGCCGCCGAGCTTGGTGTCGATGACGCCGTTCGTCCCGGGCGCGACGCACAGGGTGCGCCAGGAGCCGAGCGTGATCAGGAAGTCCTTGTCGTCGTCGCAGCAGACCCCGGACACGCCGGCCGCGTTGGGCTGGTCGTGAGCGGCAATCGCGTAGTGGGCGTAGGGACGCAGCAGCGGGCTGAGATTGGCTGTCCGGAACCTGCGGAAGTCGTTGTCGAGCCCGATTGTGGCCTGTTCGGCGATCGCGTTGCCCTCGATGTAGATGAAGTCCACGCCGACCGGGGTGGGCACCCCCGCGTACCGGCAGGGCCGCACGGGATCGACCGGCGCGTTCGCGAACGCGTTCCTGACCTCGGCGATCGCGGCGGATTTGGGTTTGTGGTTCTCGGCGGGCGAGGTCATGTAGTCGATGGTCACGATGACGCTCTTGCGGCAGGGGTTGATGCCCATCGCCGCCAGGTCGTAGCGCATCGTGCCGTCCGCCTCCCTGATGCCGAACCGCTCGACGACGTCGTAGATGCCGTCCCCGTCGGTGTCGGGAAGGGTGGCGGGATCCACCTTGATGTCGATGCCGATCGTGGCCGCGACGCCGTCGTTGACCTCGGGGAAGTTCGGGTCACCGTCACCGGTGATCCGGCCCTGGCTCGGCGTGATCCCGTCGGCGACGCCGCGCCAGGAGCGTGTGCCGAGGTCGAAGTCCAGGTTCAGCTCGTCGTCCTGGTTGCCGGGGCTGATGTCCATGAGATCGTCGCCGAAGTTGGTGCCGTCGTCGTAGTCCCACAGCCTGATGAGCACCGGCACGGTGAACTTGTCATCGGGTACGGAGATCGTCCTGGTGAAGATCCAGGGGTCGGGGAAGGTGCTGGGGTCGAAGATGTCGTCCTGCACGTACGGCTTGCGCAGGACGGGATCGCCCGGTCCGTCGCCGATGCGGATCTCGGGGAAGTAGTCGCCGTCCCCGCCGTCGTCGTCCGGGTTCTCGTGCTGCTGGACGTGGTTGATGGTCAGCGTGATGGTGACGTCCGTGGCGGCACTGGCCACCGAGACGATCGCCGTGTTGAGCGCGATGAGACAGAGCACGACCAGCGGGATGACAACCAATCGGCTGAAATGTGGTGGATGACGCATGCGCCCAACGATGAGGACCTTGCGGCGGTACAGCATGAGTAGTGGCTACTCAACCGTGCAGGCGGTCAAGAACCGCGGACTCACGGCAGACTAGGCAGGAGCAGAACAGCCTCTCGCCTGGCCGAGCGCATCCGTCGACGAAGTGTTGACAGCGGGCCTCGAGGTACTGCTCCGCGGCCTGGAGATCAAGCGGCTGCTCGTCGCCGGCATCCTGACCAACGTCTGTGTGGAGACCACGGTGCGCTCCGCCGACCAGCGCGGCTTCGACCCGTACGTGGCCAGCGACTGCACGACCGCCTACGGAGAGACGCGTGATGCGGCGCTGGCCGCGATGGACGTTGTGTTCGCCACGGTCGGCAAGTGGCATGAGTTGTTCGACCCGCTGAGCGAGGAGTAGCTCTTTACGGACGATTGCCGCCTGCGCCCGCCTGCCGCTGTACATGCTGGTGGACCTGGGGTTCACCGGCTGCGGGGAGTCGGTCAGAAGCCGGGGATCGACATGTCGCCTGCCCATGCACGATAGGTGTACCTGGCGAGTTCGCGGACCCGGCCGGTGGTGAGGTCGATGCCGTACGTGATGTCTCCCAGGGTGGGCACGTCTTCCGGCGCTTTGCCCCACGCCCCGCGCGCCCGGTCGGCGACGACCACTTCTGTGGTGCTGAGCCAGCCGCCGATTCGCATGGCAGAAAAGTCCTTCGGCGTGTCGCGCAACTCGACCTTGCCCGAGATCTCTCCCGACGGCAGGTAGATGGTGTGAAGGGTGATGTTCAGCCCTCCCGGGCCGCTATGGGCCGTGCCCGCGTCCAGGTAGGCCAGCGTCCGCCCGTCCGGGGACAGTTCGCTGACGTTGACTACCTTGGCATCGGTAGTGAGGGTCTTGACCTTGCCGTCGGCCAGTAAGCCGAGCTGGCGATCCTTCGTCACGACCACCGGGGTGCCGCCGTTGGGCACCCGCTGGATCTGCCAGCCTTGCGGAACTTCCGTCACCTTCCCGGTCTCCACGTCGAGGACCGAGTTCGACCCGCCTGGGCCGTTCATGCCGAGGAAGCGTCCGTCTGGTGAGATCTGCAGCACTCCGCCCGCCTTGACCATGGCCGCTCTGGTGATGGTCTGCGGCGAGAGCCAGATTTGGCCGCTGTCCAGGTCGCGGACCGCGAACCGCTGGTCCTTCTCGCTGTAGTAGGCGATCCGCCGCCCATCGGAGCTGATCTCCAGCGGGGCGGATGTGTTCATGTAGTTCTTGGCGCTCTGCTCGCTGTAGACGCTCACGGCCTCCGGCACCCTGAAACTCTGGCCGGTGCGGGTCACCAGCCGCCACTGGGCGCACGTTCTGTCGCCAAGGGCGGAGGTATTGCGTCCCGGCTCCCATTGCCGCCCGCAGAAGTCGTGGTAGGCGCGACTCGCCGGGGCCACGCCGGAAGCGGGCAGGACGTCCGTCACCTTGGTGCTGATGGTGCCGCCGCCCGGCGAGCCGCCCATCAGGACGGCGCCGGTCAGGGTCAGGGCGAGCAGTGCCGCCGCCGCGCTCGCCAGGGTGACCGTCCTCTGGCGCCGGGTGCCGCGCAGCACCTTTTCGGCCATGTCGGCCGGGCCGTCCGATGCCTGGTCGGCGATCAGCCGGAGCTCGTCGCTGAATCTCGTCATCGGACCGCCTCCTGAGGCTCGACGTCGTGGAGCAGGTAGGCCAGCTCGGGGGCCAGGACGCGCAACCGGCCGAGGGCGTGGCTGGTCTGGCTCTTGACCGTGCCCGCCGAGCAGCCGAGCAGGTCGGCGGTCTCCTCGACGCTGCGATCCTCGTAGAACCGCAGGACCAGGACGGCGCGCTGCCGCCGCGTCAGCCGCATGAGAGCTTCGTGGAGCGCGAGACGGTGCAGGCTCTCGTCGCTCGGATCGCGCCCCGGCCCGGCTTCCAGCGGGTCGGAGCGCGGAGTCTCCACGCGGCCACGAGTGCGCCGATACCAGGAGACGTGCTCGTTGTACAACGCCCTGCGCACGTATGCCTCGGGATTGGCATCGGCGGCCAGCTTGCGCCAGTGCCTGGCCGTCCGCATCAGCACGGTCTGTAATAAGTCCTCGGCCTGCGGGCTGTTGCCGGTGAGCAGGTACGCGGTGCGCATCAGCGCGGGCTGGCGCAGGCGTACGAACTCCCGAAAGCCCTCATATGGGTCCATGAAACTCCCTTCACCCGGTATCAAACGCGGGTGAAGCCGTTCGCGTTGGAACCCTGCCCAGGCCAGTGCGCGAGGAGTAGCGCGTCAGCAGCGGCGGGTCCAGTGCTTGCGGGCCCACACATTGCGGCACTTTCTTGACGGCGTACCGAGATAACCGTCGTCGGTCTTGGTGCAGACGCCGTTCACCGTTTCTGTGCACTCATTGGTGGCGACGCACTCATTGTTGATGGTCGTGGTGCAGTATTCCTCCTCGTCACCGTCCTCCTCATCGGGCTCGGGCTCCGGGGCGTCCGGATCCTCGTAACCGATCGCTGCCTTGGCGGCGTCGCCGCCTTTGCTACGAGCTTTGTACGCCTCCGCGTACGGCTCACGGAAAGAACCGTCGTCGGCTTTCTTGCCCATCGCCGGAACGGTGCCGTCGATGCGAATGTAATACCAGCCGTATCCCTTCTCGCCGTCGTCGCACCTGATGTTCGCGAACCGGATCCGAGTCGCCTTTCGCACGCAGACCTTCACGCGGTCGTCGACGTCGGCGATCATCGCGTCCGAGCCGCTGCCGCCCTTGGCGGGAGCTCGGTACGAGTCGCCTCGTGGCTGTTTGAACGAGCCATGCTTGGCTTTGGAGCCGGTGGCGGGCACCCGGGCCTCCAGCGAGAAGAAATACCAGGCGGTGCCGGGCCGCGCGTCGTCGCACGGTCGATAGTTGATCCGCAGGCGCGTCTTCTTGTTGACGCAGATCTCGAAGAAGCCCGCGTCGTCGTCATCACTTTCTTCTGACGTCGAATTCTGCGGGACCGGTTGTTCGGCGACCGGATTAGTGGTTTCGGTTTCGGCCGGTGGCGAAGTGGTGGTGCATCCGGCGATCAGGAGCACGGAGGTGAAGAGGAAAACGAGTCGTAACGGGATGGGTGACAAAGGACCTCACATGGTGCGACGTCTGGGACCCCGATTTATCAGAGGTACGTTAGCGTAAAAGCGCCCGCCACCGTGGTGACGGGCGTTTCGGGTGTGTCGCATCGCGAGCGAGAATGGCCGCCTAAACCAGCGCCGCCTCCAATAGGAGCGCTCCGGCGCCCAGGAGGGCGGCGTCCCGGCCGGCCCGCGCCGGGGCGATCTCCAGGTCGCGGGTCGCCAACGGCAGGCAGCGCTCGTACACCGCCGCCCTGATGGAGGTGATCAGCGGTTCGGCCGCCGACAGACTGCCGCCCACCGCGATCACGTCCGGGTTGAAGAAGTTGACCAGCACGGTGAGGACCTCGCCGATCCGCCGCCCCGCGCCCCGGACCAGGCTGGTGGCCTCGGGGATCGCGTCGTCCACCAGGCTCACGATGTCCGCGGGACGGGCCACGGTGATCCCGGCGTCCGCGAGGGCCGACATGAGGGCGGCCCCGCTGGCGTACGCCTCCAGGCAGTCGGGGTGGCCGCAGGCGCACAGGACGGACGAGTCGGAACGTACCCGAACGTGGCTGATGTCGCCCGCCGCACCGCGCCCCCGGTGCAGGTGGCC
Source organism: Nonomuraea sp. NPDC049750 (assembly GCF_040659625.1). Classification (NCBI taxonomy): domain Bacteria; kingdom Bacillati; phylum Actinomycetota; class Actinomycetes; order Streptosporangiales; family Streptosporangiaceae; genus Nonomuraea; species Nonomuraea sp. NPDC049750. Next base: position 48,497 of record NZ_JBFANB010000047.1, on the reverse strand, counting down.
GTTGACGATCACGCCGCAGCCGATGCCGGTCCCGGCCTTGAGGACCATGAGGTTGTCGCAGCCGGGCCAGTGCCTGGCCTCGCCGGCGGCCATCAGGTTGGCGTCGTTCTCGACGAGGATCGGCAGGTCGTAGCGCAGACCCAGATGCTCGGCGACGGGGAAGCCGTTCCAGCCGGGCATCCGCGAAGGCGTGACCACCCGGCTGGTGGCCGGGTCCACCGGGCCGGGGATGCCGGTCCCCACCCCGCGCAGCGGCACGTCATCCGGCACATGTACGGCCAGCAGCTCGTCGAAGGCGTCCGACAGGAGGTCCAGCGTGGCCTCCGGACCCCGGGCGATCTCGCAGGGCCGCTCCTCGATCACCAGCGGGGCGCCGCTGAGGTCGAGCAGCCCGAGCCGCGCGTGGTGCGCGCCGAGGTCGGCGACCGCCAGCACCCCCGCCGACGGCGACAGGCGCAGCCGCCTGGGTCGCCGCCCACCCCGTGAGGCGCCCGAGCCCTCCTCGCCGAGCAGGCCCAGCGAGATCAGCTCCTCGACCCGGAGCGAGACGCTGGAGGCGGCCAGCCCGGATAAGCGGGCGAGGTCGGCCCGCGACTCGGCCCGGCCGGTGGCCACGAGACGCAGCAGGTCCCCCTGTGCCCCGCTCACGGGCAGCCGCTGGTTCATGCTGAGAGGAATATCATGTCCTGACTTCCTGCGACAACGTATTGACTTCGTACGAAATCTGCCACTACGTTCCGCTTCATCTTCGATTTCGAAGGAAGTGGATGGTCATGAAGAGACTTGTCGCTGTCGTCGCCGTTTCCCTGTTAGGCCTGGCGGCCTGCGGCGAGACGAGCAGCCCCGCCGTGCCCGGAGGAGAGACCAAGAAGGACGACGTCCTCGCGCAGGCGCCGGTCGCGGCCGCCGCGGACATCCTGCCCGGCTCCACCATGGAGAAGATCAAGCAGCGCGGCGAGCTGATCGTCGGCGGCTCGCTGGACGCGCCGTTGCTCTCCCAGCAGAACCCGGCCACCGGCCAGGTCGAGGGCTTCGACGCCGATCTGGGCAAGGCGCTGGCCAAGTACATCATCGGCCAGCCCAAGGTGAAGATCGTCAACTCGGCCTCGGAGACCCGTGAGGCGCTGCTCGCCAACGGCACCGTGGACGTCGTCTTCCAGACGTACACGATCACGCCGGAACGGGCGAAGCAGGTGGCGTTCGCCGGGCCGTACTACACCTCCGGCCTGACCATCGCGGTGAAGAAGGGCGCGACGGGCATCGCCAAGCCCGAGGACCTGAACGGCAAGAAGGTCCTCGCCGGCGCCAACACGCCCGCCATCCCCGCGATCAAGAAGTTCGCGCCCCAGGCGGAGATCATCACGTTCGGCAGCGACCCGGAGTGCCTCCAGGCGCTCAAGCAGGACCGGGGCGTCGCCTACGTCCAGGACGAGACGCTGCTGATCGCCGACGCCAAGAAGGACCCGTCGATCCAGATCGTCACCAAGCCCTTCACCGTCGACCCGTACGGCATCGGGCTCAAGCACGGTGACGACCAGTTCAAGACGTTCACCAACGCCTGGCTGAAGAAGATGCAGGACGCCGGGGCCTGGCAGAAGATCTGGAAGAACTCCATCGGCACGGTCGTCGTGGGCGACGCTCCGCAGCCGCCCCAGATCGGGTCCGTGCCGGGGTCCTGATGTCCGTCCTCTTCGACCACCTGCCCGAGCTGTGGCAGGGGCTGCTCGTGACGTTCCAGCTGACCGCCGCGTCGTTCCTCGGCGCGGCGGTACTGGGCGTGCTGGTCACCGCCCTGCGGGTGAGCCCGGTACGGGTGCTGCGCGCCCTCGGCACCGCCTACGTGGAGACCTTCCAGAACCTGCCGCTGCTGGTGCTGCTCGTCCTGGCGTTCTTCGGCCTGCCGGAGATCGGGATCAAGGCCGACCTGCTGGTAACGGCCATCGCGGTGATCTCCGTATATGAGGCCGCCTACATCGGCGAGGCGCTGCGGTCCGGCGTGAACTCGGTGGCCAAGGGGCAGGGCGAGGCGGCCCGCGCGATCGGGCTGACGTTCGCCCAGTCGCTGCGGCACGTCATCCTGCCGCAGGCGCTGCGTACGGTGGTGCAGCCGATCGGCAACATCTTCATCGCGCTCACCATGAACACGGCGCTCGCGGCGGCCGTCGGCGTCGTCGACCTGACCGCGGCGGCCAACCGGGTGAACCTCCTTGAGGCCCAGCCCATCCCGATCTTCGTCGGCGCGGGCGCGGCGTACGCGCTGATCGCCGCGTGCGCGGGCTTCGTCACCGGCCGACTCGAACGACGGCTGGCGATCCTCCGATGAGCGCTGGGAGCAAGGCCATGAGCACCGCTCTGTTCGACGAGCCGGGCCCCCGGGCGCGGCGGCGCATCCGGATCGCGACCGTCGTCGGCGTACTCGCCGCCCTCGCGCTGCTCGTGCTGGCCGTCCGGCAGTTCGCCGCCAACGGGCAGCTCGACGCCGCGCGCTGGCAGCCGTACGCCACCTGGCCCATGTGGCGCTATCTCCTGACCGGGCTGTGGACCACCGCGCTGGCCGCGGTCGTCTCGGCCGCGCTGGCGATGGCGCTCGGGCTGGTGCTGGCCCTGGGCCGGCTCTCGCGCCACCGTTTCCTGCGCGTCCCCGCCGCCGTCTATGTCGAGGTGGTCAGGACCATCCCGACGCTGCTACTGGTGTACGTGGTGCTGTTCGCGCTGCCGAAGTACGGGCTGGACCTGCCGCTGTTCTGGAAGCTCGTGGTGCCGCTGTCGGTGTCGAACGCGGCGGCGTTCGCCGAGATCTTCCGCGCCGGGATCCGCTCCATCGAGCGCGGCCAGGGCGAGGCGGGCCTGGCGGTCGGCCTCACCCACGGCCAGACCATGCGCCTGATCGTGCTGCCGCAGGCCGCCCGCCGGGTGCTGCCGTCGATCGTCAGCCAGTCGGTCGGGCTGCTCAAGGACACCGCGCTCGGATTCGTCGTCAGCTACGCCGAACTGCTCTACAGCGGCAAGGTCCTGGCCGCCTACAACGGCTACCTCATCCAGACCTACCTCGTCGTCGCGCTGGTCTACCTGGTGGTCAACGCGTCGCTGTCCAAACTGGCCCGTACGCTGGAGGCCCGCCGGCGCGCGGCCCCCGCCATCCCCAGAACCAGAATCAGAAGGAGATTCGCTCGTGCCTGAACTCGCCCTCCTCGCCGAGGTCGTGCGCTCCGGATTCGTCGAGAGCCTCCACTACGGCAGCGCCGTCGGCCTCGACCCGTCGGGCCGGGCCGTGGTCGAGCTCGGCCGGGTCGAGGCGCCGGTGCTGCCCCGCTCGTCGGCCAAGCCGTTCCAGGCGCTGGCCTGCCTGGTCGCGGGCGCCGCGCTGAGCGGGCCGCGCCTGGCGATCGCGGCGGGCAGCCACACGGGCGAGGACTTCCACGTACGGCTGGTCGGCGAGCTGCTGGCCGACTACGGGCTGGACTTCGGGGCGCTCGGCTGCCCGGCGACCTGGCCCGAGGACCAGGCCACCATGCACGCGCTGATCAGGCAGGACCAGGGCGTCTCCCGCGAGCGGATGAACTGCTCGGGCAAGCACGCCGCGATGCTGGCCGCCGCCGTGGCCAACGGCTGGGACGTGGACTCCTACCTGGCCGCCGAGCACCCGGTGCAGCTCCGGGTGCGCTCGGTCACCGAGGACCTGGCGGGGGAGAAGGCCGCCCACGTTGCCGTGGACGGCTGCGGGGCGCCCCTGTTCGGGCTGTCGCTGACCGGCCTGGCGCGGGCCGTACAGGGGCTCGTGCTGGCCGCGCCCGGCAGCGCGCCGCGCCAGGTGGCCGACGCGATGCGCGAGCACCCCGAGTACGTCGGCGGGACCGGCCACCAGAACACCGAGCTCATGCGCGCCCTGCCCGGCGCCCTGGCCAAGGGCGGCGCGGAAGGCGTGCTGGTCGTGGCGATGGAGTCCGGGCACTCGGTCGCGGTGAAGGTCATCGACGGCAGCCCGCGCGCCACCACGGTCATCGCCCTGTCCGTGCTCCGCGAGATGGGCTGCGAGGTGTCCTCGGCCGCCGCGTTCGAGAGCGTGGCCGTGCTCGGCGGCGGCGCGCCGGTCGGCCGGATCGTCACAGCGAGCCGCACCCCTCGGTAAGGGTCTTGGTGGGGCCGCTCTCCTTCTGCTTCTTGGACGAGGGCGATCTGGTGGACTTCGGCGCCGAAGAAGACTCCGGGGAAGCCGTGGCCGCGGTAGGCCGGTCGCCCGCCGAATCGCGGATGGCCTTCTCGGTGATGGAGCGGATCTTCGCCCAGTCCGGGGAGACGGTGCTGATCAGCGGCGGCACGAACTGGATGCTCGTCACCCTGGCGTTCTTGACCTGCAGCGCCAGCGGCACCAGGTGCTTGAGCATCGGCCGGGGGATGTCGGTCCTGATCAGCTCCTTGGTGGCCCCGGCGATCCGGTTGAACCTGGTCAGCACGGTCGCCGGGTCGGCCTGGTCGAGCAACGCGCCGATCACGCACCGCTGACGGCGCATCCGGGTGAAGTCATCGCTGAAGGTACGTGAGCGGGCGTACCACATCGCGTCGGCGCCCTTCAGCTTGCGCGTGCCCGCCTTGACCAGGCCCTCGTTGTAGCGGCCGAACACCACGTCCTGCTCGACCGTGAGCGTGACCCCGCCGATCGCGTCGATCAGCCGGGCGAACCCCCACATGTTGACCAGGGCGTACCAGTCGACCTTGAGCCCGAGGGTGTAGCCGATCGTGTCCATCAGCACCTTGGGGCCCTGGTGCTGCTTGCCGCCGAAGATCTCGGGGTGCGCGTCGGCGTACTCCCAGACGCTGTTGAGCAGGTCGCTGCGGCCGCCGCCCGGGTCGGGCGGCAGGCGGAACCCGTTGGGGAAGTGCTGGGCCATCGGCGTGCCCGGACGGAACCGCACGTTCTCCAGGTTGCGTGGCAGGCTGACCAGCACGGTGTTGCCGCTCTTCACGTCGACGGTGGCCACGTTCATGCTGTCGGTGCGTACGCCGATCCGGTTGTCGTCGGCGTCGCCGCCGATGAGCAGGATGTTCACCCTCGTACGGCCCGCCCACGGGTCCTCGGGGCGGGTCGTCGTCCCTTCGGCCTGCGGCTCGGGGGTGCCGTCGTTCACGAAGATGTCGTTGATCGCGTTCCGGGACGTCCAGACATAGCTCGAGACCATCCCGAACGGCAGCACGACCAGCACGGCGAGCAGCCCCGCGAACGTGCCCGCCAGGACCTGCCCGGCCTGCGGCAGACTGCCGGGCCGCAGCACGACGAACGAGTGGACGATCAGCGCGAACCACGCCACCCCGAGCACGACGGCGCCGGCGGTGATGCCCGTCAGCCAGCTGTCCTGGGTCAGATCGCCCAGCAGGTTGTCGGTGCTCAGCCTGACGGCGAGAAGCGCGAGCAGCCCCGCCGCGTAACAGCCGAGCAGGATCAGACCCGTCTTGCGCCATCCGGCCCGCAGATGCGCCGCCCCGGGCGCGAGCGCGGCCAGCACCAGCCAGCCGAGAACCGCCGCGGCGCTCACCGGTTTCCTTGCCTGCTTCACGCCATCCCCGTTTCCCCGCGAACCTCACCGTAGGCCGAATCGAGGCGGCAGCCTACGGACAGAATGCGAAATATGTCTTTAGGGGAGAGTGAACATTAGTAACCGAATAAGATTCGGCCTATGTCCTTCTCCCAGATCGACTACGGCGTGACCAGCCGGGTCGCCACGATCACATTGAAGCGCCCCGAGAGGCTGAACGCCTTCACCTTTGCCATGCGCGGAGAGTTGATAAAGGCGTTCGACCTCGCGGACGCCGATGACGACGTACGCGCCGTGGTGGTCACCGGCGCGGGCCGGGCGTTTTGCGCGGGGGCCGATCTGGTTGGTGGCGGCGACACCTTCGGCCACCGCGAGTCCGGCGAAGGCGAACTCGTCGACGGCGCGCCGCGCGACGGCGGCGGCACGGTCGCGCTGCGCATCGCCCGGTCGCTCAAGCCGGTCATCGGCGCCATCAACGGCCCCGCCGTCGGCGTGGGCGTCACGATGACGCTGCCGATGGACGTCCGGCTGGCCGCCGACACCGCGAAATTCGGCTTCGTCTTCGCCCGCCGAGGGATCGTCACCGAGGCCGCGTCGAGCTGGTTCCTGCCCAGGCTCGTCGGCATCGCGCAGGCCATGGAGTGGGTGGCCACCGGGCGTGTCTTCCCCGCCTCAGAGGCGCTGGAGGGCCGGCTGGTGTCCCGCGTACTGCCCGCCGAGGAGCTTTTGCCCGCCGCCTACGCGCTGGCCCGGGAGATCGCCGACAACACCTCCGCCGTGTCGGTCGCCGCGATCCGCAGGCTGATGTGGTCAGGGCTGTCGGCCTCGTCGCCCTGGGAGGCGCACGCGGCCGACTCCCGGCTGATGGCCGAGCTCGGGTCCGCGCCGGACACCGTGGAGGGGGTGACGGCGTTCCTGGAGAAGCGGCCGGCCGAGTTCCCGATGAAGATCAGTGAGGACCTGCCGGGCGGTGTGCCGTCATGGCCGGTAAATCCTTATCGTGTCTAGCATGTACGACACCACCGTTCTGTCCATGCCGCCCGACTTCGAAGGCGACGTCGTAGCGACGCTGATCTCCCGCCGAGCCGGTTCCCGCAGGGCGGTGCTCTACCTTCACGGGTTCACCGACTACTTCTTCCAGGACCACCTCGCCGACCACTACCTCGGCCGCGGCATCGACTTCTACGCCCTCGACCTGCGCAAGTACGGCAGGTCGTTACTGCCGCACCAGACCAGGGGCCTGGTCAGGAGCGTCACGGAGTACTTCCCGGAGATCGACGAGGCCGTACGCGTCATCAGGCGCGACCACGACGAGCTGACGATCAACGCGCACTCGACCGGCGGCCTGGTCGCGCCGCTGTGGGCCGACCGCGTCCGCGGCCAGGGCCTGGTGCAGGGGCTCGTGCTCAACAGCCCGTTCTTCGACCTGAACGTGCCCGCTCCGCTCCGCCTGGCCGCCGACCTGCTCAAGACGCCGCTGTCGTACTCCAGCCGGGCGCTGCCGCTGGGCGTCAGCTTCGCGTACGGCCAGAGCCTGCACCGCACCGAACAGGGCGAATGGGACTACGACCTGGAGCTCAAGCCGCTCGGCGGCTTCTCCGTGCACGCCACCTGGCTGGCCGCCATCCGCCGGGCGCAGCGGCGGCTGCACGCCGGGCTGGCCGTGGACGTGCCGGTCCTCGTGCTCGCCTCGACCACGGGCCTGCGGGTACGCGACTTCGTCCCCGAAGCCCGCTCGGCCGACACCGTACTCGATCCCCGGCACATCGCCCGCTGGGCCACCTGCGTGGGCCCGCACGTCACCTGCGTACGCATCCCCGACGGCATGCACGACCTGGTGCTGTCGGCCGAGCCGGTGCGCAAGCAGGTGTTCGCCGAGATCGACCGGTGGCTGAACGCCTTCGTCTACCAGACCGGAGGCTGAGCACGTTCGTTTACCAGGTCGGTGGCTGAGCGCCTTCGTCTACCAGGGGAACGCGAACAACCCGTAGTAGGCCGCCGCCACCAGCAGCAGCCCCGTGCCGCCGAGCACGCCCGCGATCGCCACGTGCTGCCAGCGGCTCGGCCGCATGCCCTCCCGCAGCCCCGCCACGACCGCCGCCACCGCCGTGACCTCCTGCACCAGCATCAGTACGGCCAGCACCCGCACCACCAGCCAGCCGGCCAGCACGGCCGGCCAGGCCCCGGCCTGGTTCACCGAGAACAGCACCAGCACCGTGATGAACGCCAGCACCGAGACCAGCAGCCCCAGCCCCGTCCACGCCATCCGGCGCAGCCGCCGCCTGATCGGCGGCCAGAGCCTGGCGTTGGTGTCGGCCGGGGTCTGCCGGCGGCCGCGCAGGCGTACCACCATGGCCGCCACGGGGCCCGCCACGTAGCCGACGGCGGCCAGGCAGATCGTCAGCCCCAGCATCGTGCCGCCCGCGTACCACGGAGCGGCGGGGACGTCGCTGGCCTCGAAGCGCTGCACCGGCGTCGTGCCCGCCACGTGCAGCTGGGGCCGCGCCGTGCCGGGCAGGCCGAGGATCCAGTTCGCCAGCGTCTCCAGGTAGCCGTGCGCGAACGGCCCGCCGTTGATCCGCATGGCGTGGTCGGCCTTGTCCATGAAGCGGATCGTGTACTGGTCGTTGCCCGCCGCCTTGAGCGCGGTGATCAAGGACTGGGAGGACTCCACGAACGGGATGGACGGGTCCATCGTCCCGTAGAACGCCAGCACCGGCTGCCTGATCTGGCGCAGCGCGGGCATCGCGTCGTAACGGAGGAAGTTGAAGCCCACCCCGCCCATCGCCCTGGTGAGCAGGTCGCGCACGCCTATCGGCGCGCGCAGGCGCAGCAACTGCTCGTTCAGCGCCCAGGCCACCTGCCGGAGCGGCGACACGTTCGGCGAGGACACCAGCACCGCGAACCCCACGTCGCGGCTCTTGGCCGCCGCGATGGGCACCACCCAGCCGCCCTCGCTGACCCCCCACAGCCCGGTGCGGTCGGGGTCCACGTCGGGACGCGTGCGCATGTACTCGACCATGCGCAGCGCGTCGTCCGCGAGCAGCCCGAAGTCGCGGTCGCGGAAGTTGTAGCCGACCGTCCGCTTGTCGAAGGCCAGCGTCACCACGCCCGCCTTGGCAAGGAACTCCGCCTGCGGCGTGAACTCCGTCCGCGAACCGTTGCCCGACCCCGACACGAACACCATCGCCGGATGCCGTCCCGGCGTCGTGGGGGCGCGGACCGTTCCGAACAGTGTCTGACCCTCAGCCGGGAGCGAGATCTCCTCGCGGTGCACGGGAGTCACCGCGACCACGGGCCGCAGCTCGTTCGCGGGCTGGGGCGGGAGCGCCTGCATCGTGTGATCGGCCTGGAGTGGCGGAGGGTTGAACGCGGGTGGCAGAACGTAGCCGACCGCGGCCAGGGCCACCAGCACCAAACCTGCGGCGACGCTCACGGTGCCACGGCCAGTGCGCATCGGCCTCCCCATGTGGGTTGAATTGCCCGCTGATCTTTCAGCCTACTCCTGAGACGTGTGACGCAGGGGACCGCATTTGTCGGTGAGACCTGTTAGCTTCCTGCGAATGCGGATCCTGCACACCTCCGACTGGCACCTGGGGCGATCGTTCCATCGCGAGAGCCTGCTCGAAGGTCAGGCCGCGTTCATCGACCACCTGATCGAGACGGTGCGTGCCGAGCGGGTCGACGTGGTGGTGGTGTCGGGCGACGTCTACGACCGCGCCCTGCCGCCGGTCGACGCGGTCGCGCTCTGCGGCGACGCGCTGCGCCGCCTGATGGGCACCGGCGCCCGCACCGTGCTGATCAGCGGCAACCACGACTCGGCGCGCCGGCTCGGGTTCGGCGCCGACCTGATCGACGCCGCCGGGGTCCACCTGCGCACCGACCCGTCCCGCGCCTGGGAGCCGGTGCTGGTGGACGACGTCGCCTTCTATGGCATCCCCTACCTGGAGCCCGAGCTGGTACGCGGCCCCTGGGAGCTGCCCGACCGCAGCCACACCGCCGCGCTGTCCCACGCCATGGCGCACATCCGCGCCGACGCCCCGCGACACCGCCACTCGGTGGTCCTGGCCCACGCCTTCGTCACCGGGGGAGAGGCCAGCGACAGCGAGCGCGACATCAGCGTGGGCGGGGTGGCGCACGTGCCGCTGTCGGCCTTCGAGGGGGTCGACTACGTCGCGCTCGGTCATCTGCACGGCCGCCAGCGGATGTCGGAGACGGTCCGCTACTCCGGCTCCCCCCTGGCCTACTCCTTCTCGGAGGTCAACCAGAAGAAGGGGTCGTGGCTGGTCACGCTCGGCTCTTCGGATGCCGACTCTTTGGAGATTGACTTCGTGCCCGCGCCGGTGCCCCGACCGATCGGCCGCCTACGCGGTCCGCTGGAGGACCTGCTGACCTCCTCGGCCTATGACGACGTGGAAGACCACTGGCTGCAGGTCATACTGACCGACCCGATCCGCCCCAAATCAGCCATGGACCGGCTGCGCGCCCGCTTCCCCCACACGCTGGCGCTGTCCTTCGAGCCTTCAGGCGGCGCTCCCGTCTCCCAGCCCGCCCGCCTGAGCGGCCGGCCGGAGGCGGAGGTGGCGCTCGACTTCATTCGGGAAGTACGCGGCGAGCCTGCCGGACCTGACGAGGAAGACCTGCTAAGACAGGCGATCGAGGCGTCCAGGGTGAAGGAGACGATGGCGTAGATGCGGCCGCACCGGCTCTCGCTCACGGCTTTCGGGTCCTTCCCCGGTTCGGAGACGGTCGACTTCGACGCTCTGGCGGAGGCGGGCCTGTTCCTCGTCCACGGGCCGACGGGCGCGGGCAAGACCACGATCCTCGACGCCCTCTGCTTCGCCCTCTACGGCCAGGTCCCGGGCCAGCGCAACAGCGCCCGCGCGCTGCGCTGCGACCACGCCCCGCCCTCGGTCGGGCCCTCGGTCTCGCTCGAGGTGTCGCTGCGGGGCCGGTTACTGCGCATCCAGCGTTCTCCGGTGTGGCAGCGGCCCAAGTTGCGCGGGTCCGGGTTCACCGAGGAGAAGGCCAAGGTCATCGTCGAGGAACGGGTCGGGTCCGCCTGGCACGGCCTGACGACCCGCTCCGACGAGGCCGGTGATCTCGTGGGCGGGCTGCTCGGCATGAACGCCGACCAGTTCTGCCAGGTCGCGATGCTGCCACAGGGGGATTTCGCCAGGTTCCTGCGCGCCGATGGGGATGACCGGCGGCGGCTGCTGGAGCGGCTGTTCACCGTGAAGGTGTTCACCCAGACGGAGTCCTGGCTGGCCGAGCACCGCAAGGCGGCTTGGCGGGATCAGCAGGAGCTGCGGCAGCAGGTGGATTTCGCGATCCAACGCCTGGAGGAGGCGGCGGGCGACCTCTCGGTCGCGGGCGCCCTGCCCGGTGCCGATGCCGCCGCGTTCGGTGCCGACGTCGCCGTGCCCGACGTCACCGCGGCCGGTGCCGGCGCGCCCGGCGCCGACGTCACCATGCCCGGCGTCACCGTGACCAGTGCCGACGCGCCCGGTGCCGCTGTGCCCGGTGCGGACGCCGACCCGCCTGATCCGGACACCGACCCGCTGGGGTGGGCCGGTGCGCTGCTCGCCGCCGCCCGTGCTGTCGTCGTCCGGACCGCCGAGCAACACGCGGCGGCCGGGCACGCACTACGTTCGGCGCGTTCCCGCTTCGAGCAGGCGACGTCGCTGGCCGACCGCCAGCGCCGCCACGCCGAGGCCCTGACGCTGCGCCGCACCCTCGATGAGCGAGCCGAGGAACGCGCCGAACTCCAGGCCATCCTCGACGACGCCGCCCGCGCGGACCGCGTGCTTCCGCTCATCCGAGCCGCCCGTCAGCGCGCCGAAGCCGCCGCCAAGGCCCACTCCCTGGCCACGGACGCCGTCGCCCGCGCCTACCCGCTCCTGAAAGCCACCCCCACCGGACTTCCCGCTCCCACCGACGCGTCTGCGGCCTACCCCGCTGACTGGCCGCTTGCCGAGCCCTCCCACCACTTGTCCGACTTGTCCGACGACGGTGGCGGGTCCCGGCACGGCGGTGCGGCGGTTCGGGTGGGGAGTCTGGTCGGCTGGGTCGAGCCCGAGCGGCTGCACGCCATGGAGCGAGACCGGCAGGCAGAGATCGCCCGCCTGTCGGAGCTGCTCACCGAGGAGGCCAGACTGCTGGTCGTCCGCCGTGACCTCCAGCGCGTCGAGCAGGAGCTGACCGGGCTGGCCGCCGAGGACGAGACCGCCGCCACCCGGCTCGCCGCCCTGCCCGCGCTCGTCGAGGAGGCCGAACGCAAGCTGGCGCGGGCCCGCCTGGACGCCGCTGGGATCCCGGCGGCCGAGGCCGTACGGACCGCGGCGACCGAGCTGATCGCCGTCGACCGGGAGCTGGCCGGCCTGGCCGTGGAGCTGGACCGCCTCACCCAACGCGAGGCCGAGGTGGCCGCCGCCGACGCGGAGCTGCCCGGACGGCTGGCCGAGGTCCATGGCCGCCTCGCGGAGGTACGGGCCGAGACGGCCGTCATCCCCGCCGCCGTCGCGACACTCGACGCGGCCAGGGCCGTACGAGATGCCGCCCACCGGGCCGAGACGCTGGCCGCCGAGCTGGAGTCCGCCACCGCCGACCATCAATCGCTTGTGGACCGAGCCCAGGGCCTGCGCGAGCACTGGCTGGACGTACGTCAGGCACGCATCGACGGCATGGCCGCCGAGCTGGCACGCGACCTGTCCGACGGCAGCCCGTGCTCCGTGTGCGGCTCCGCCCACCACCCTCACCCGGCCTCGCCCGCCCCCAGCGCCCCGTCCGCCGATGACGAACTGGCGGCGGAGCAAGCCCACGAGGCGGCCCTCTCCGAACGTGAGGCGGCCGAACGCACACTCGCCTCCCTGGAATCCCGCCACGCCGACGCGGTGTCGGCGGCGGGCGGCCTCGACCACGGCACCGCGGAGACCACGGCGCTCCGGGCGCAGGAGGAGCTGACCCGCCTGGAGTCAATCGCCGAACGCGAGCCCGCACTGGCCGCCGAGCTGGACCGCATCGAGACGGAGCGCGACCGCGTCCGGGACCAGGCCCGCGAGCTCGGCGAACTACTCACGGCCCACCGCACCCACCACACCCACTACCAGGCCGAACGCGCTCGCCTCGTCACCCGCCTCCTCCAGAGCGGTCTCCTCGACACCCACACCCGCGTCTCGGGCCTCAACACCCGCCGTTTCAGCACCGACACCGGGCACCTCGACGCCCGCCGCCATACACGGTCCGCTCAGTCCGTGCCGACCGATCCCGAGGCTCAGTCCGTTCAGACCGATCCCGAGGCGCACGTCTGGGCTGAGGCTGAGGACGGGGCCGGAGCCGACGTGCGGCCGCTCGCTCAGACTGATCGGGCCGCGGCATCCGAGGGAGCGGCTCCAGCAGAGGCCGATGGAGCGACGATCGGTCCCGAGCTGGCGCCCTCCGTGCTGGCGGTGGCCGAGACAGAAGTGAAGCGGCTTCGGGAGTCGGCCGGGCGGGAGGCCGGGCTGGCGCGGGAGGCCGCCGGGCTCAGCCAGGAGCGGGTGGCGCTGGAAGAGCGGGCGCGCCGGGTCACCGCCCGCCTGGCCGCCTGCCGTACCAGGCAAGAGGAGCTCAGCGGTGACGCGGGGCGGCTCACCGCGCGGCTCGACAGCGCGCGCGGCGACGATCCCACGCTCACCGCCCGCCTGTCCAGGCTGAACGACGAGGCCGAACTACTACGGGAGGCCCTGGAAGCCACGCAGGCCGCCGTCGCCACCGAGGCTGAGCGGGCCAGCGCGGTGGAGGCGGCCCGACGGGCGGCTCTGGAGGCGGGATTCGGCGACGTGGCCGACGTGGAGGCCGCCGCCAGGAGCGAGTACGAGCGGGACGGCAAGGCCGAGCTGCTGCGGCGGCTCGACGCGCAGCACGCGGCCGTGACCAGTACGCTGGCCGATCCCGAGCTGGTGGCCGCCGCGCGGCAGGACGTACCCGATCTGGCCGCCGCCGAGGCGGCGCGCGACGAGGCCGAGCAGGCGCACACGGCACTGGCGTCGGCCAGGGACCGGGCCGCGCAGCGGGAGGAGCGGGTGGCCGAGCTGGGCGCGGAGCTGGCCGCGTGCATCGAGCGGTGGCAGCCCGCCGCCGACCGGCACCGGCTGGCCGAGCGGCTGGCGGCGCTGGCCAGTGGTACGTCGAGTGACAACCAGTGGAACATGAGCCTGTCGTCGTTCGTGCTCGGCGAACGGCTCCGGCAGGTGGTGGACGCCGCCAACGAGCGCCTCGACCACATGTCGGGAGGGCGCTACCTGCTGCGGCACGACCTGCGGAAGACGGCCGGAGCCAGGGGGCGTTCGGGCGGCGGGCTGGGGCTGCGCGTGGCCGACGGGTGGACGGGCGTCGACCGCGACCCGGCCACGCTGTCGGGTGGGGAGAGCTTCATCACCTCGCTGGCCCTCGCGCTCGGCCTGGCCGACGTGGTGACCGCCGAAGCGGGTGGTGCCGAGATCGGCACGCTGTTCGTGGACGAGGGCTTCGGCACGCTCGACGAGGACACGCTCGACGGCGTGCTCGACATCCTCGACGGGTTGCGCGACGGAGGGCGGGCGGTCGGCATCATCAGCCACGTCGCCGAGCTGCGTTCGAGGATCCCGGCCCAGCTCAGGGTCTCCAAGTCGCGCACCGGATCCACCCTGTCGGCGGTCGGAGTGGGCTGACGACCGGTCTGGGTCGGCGCCCGCTGGGAAACGACTGGTCTGGGCCGGCGCGCGCTGTCTCAGCGGGGAATCGGCAGCACGCGGTCGGGCCGGTCCTGGGCGCGACAGCCAAGCGCCGAGCCGTCGACTGGCAGCATCAGAACACGACCGACCTCGCACGGCGTTCAGCGCGATCGTGGTCGAAGACCTGACCATCGCCACCATGATGGCCTCGGCGTCCGGGACCGTGCAGCAGCCGGGGCGGGGCGTCGCTCAGAAGCGGGGCCTGAACCGCTCGATCGCGGGTCAGGCGTGGGGCCGGACGGTGGAGTTGCTGACCTACAAGGCCGCCGACCGTGGCGGCCTGGTCGCCACGGTCGACCCGCGCGGCACCAGCCAACAGTGCCACCGCTGTCACGCCATCACAAGAGGATCGCGCGAGACGCAGTCGCGGTTCGTGTGCAAGAACCTGGCGTGCGGATGGATCGGCAACGCCGATACCAACGCCGCCCGAAACCTGCTTCATCGGTACAACTCTGCCGCCGGATGGGCGGTCACAGGACGTGGAGACTCCGCGATAGCGGGGCCGGTGAAGCGTCAAGCATCCTGTCCCACGGACTCGCCCGCACCCGCGCTGCGAGCTGCTGCATAAGCAGCACAGGAACCCTCCACATCTATTTATGTGGAGGAGCACGTCAATCCTCCAAGCTGATCCCCGCGACAGATCGGCCCGTACATCGCGTCCGTGCTCACCGCGCTGATGCTGCGGCGTGGCCTCCCCAACGATGTGGAGGAGGCCGTCAGGTACGCCTCGATAAGCAGCGCGTGATCCACGAGGGTGACCGCCGGTTCGCTGTGATCCTGGAGGAAAGCGTCTTACGCGCGGCCATCGCGGTGAAGGCGTGGACTCCCTGGAAGGTCGGCTGGTACGTCACACAACATTGAGGTGGACATGAGTATCCGGAAGGTGGCGCCCGCCATCGCGTCTCTGATTCTGGTCTGTGCGGTTGTGTCCTGCACGTCCGCGCCTCCGGCGGCACGATCCTCGCAACAAGGTGCCGTCTCGCCGGGCAACTCGTCCCAGGCCGAAGCGACCACGCCTCCGCCTAACAGGCCCGGTCCTCTGCGGCTGCCGGGCATGGACGCGGGAACCAAGTCCCTGCTCACCGCAGGACCGACCAAGGGTTCTCACATCATCGGCGCTGTTCCCGGCAAGGGTCACCTATGGGTGATGTTCGACTGCCAAGGGGCGGGAAGGGCAGAGATCATCTTGGCGCCTGCGGTGAATTTGCCATTCACCTGCCTGAAGGAAACGCTCACTCCGAGCCTGAATCAGCTCAATCTCAACTCCAAGACAGGACTGACGGTCCGCGTTCAGGCGCCCGACTCGGTTGAATGGGCGCTGCGGGTCACTCGCTGAGGGCTCAGGGCCGCGTTAGGCGGTCCTGAGTCACGCGAACAGCGCCGCCGAGCCGCCGCGTCTACCCATGACGCACCGGTGTCTGATGATATTTCGGCCTATGACGACACTTCTTACGCGAAAGACCCTCGGTGGTACGTGGGGCACTGTCCTACTGCCGCTCCGCCCCGACGACTCCATCGACTTCGCCCGGCTGGCCGACGAGCTGGACCGGCTGGCGGTGGCGGGCCTGGACGGTGTGTACGCCCACGGCACGGCGGGGGAGTTCCACGCCATAACCGATGAGGAATACCAGCAGGTCAACGAGCTGCTCGCGGAGCGTTGCGCCGGTCTGCCGTACCAGATAGGCGCCAGTCACATGAGCGCCACCACCTGCCTGCAGCGGGTGGAGCTCGCCCGTGAGTTCCACCCCGGGGCCATTCAGGTGATCTTGCCGGACTGGGCGCCGCCGTCGTTGGACGAGGTGGTGGCCTTCCTTGAGCAGGTCGCCGAAGTCGCCGACCCCGTGCCGCTCGTCCTGTACAACCCGCCGCACGCCAAGACCCGCCTCACGCCCGCCGACTTCGGCATGCTGGCCGCACGGGTTCCCGCGCTGGTGGGGGTGAAGGTCGCGGGGGGCGATGCGGGTTGGTATCGCGAGATGGGGGAGGAGGCGGCCGATCTGCCGATGTTCGTGGCGGGGCACACCCTTGCCGCCGGTACGGAACTGGGCGCGGCGGGGTCCTACTCCAACATCGCGGCGTTCAGCCCGGCCGGTGCCATGGCCTGGCAGCATCTCATGCGCACCGACCAGGCGGCGGCGCGCGATGTGGAGCGCCGGATCGGGCTGTTCTTCGCCGAGCACGTCCAGCCGCTGGCCTCCGCCGGGTACGCCAATCCGGCGCTCGACAAGTTCCTCGCCCACGTCGGTGGCTGGGCGGACATCGGCACCCGGGTCCGCTGGCCGTACCGGTCGGTGGAGGAAGAGCACGCCGAGCGGCTCCGCCCGATCGCCAGTACGGCCCTGCCGGAGCTGTTCCCGGCGCCGTAGCAGCCGGAAGCCGGAAGGCGGGCGGAGGCCGAGCGCCGAGCGCCGGGAGCCGGGCGGGAGCCGGGCGGGAGCCGGGCGCCGAGAGTCGAAAGCCGACGCCGCCTGAGCCCGGCACCCAGCCGGGCTCAGCCGCCCTTCACGACGGTGTTCCTGACGTCTACCGGGTGTTTGATCAACTTGTAGGCGCGGGCCAGATCGGCGACCCGCTGGAGTTCTGTCAGGTCCAGCCGGGCGGGATAGGAGCCGAACGTAACGCCTGCCGCCAAATTCGGGGGGAGCCTGGAGAAATCGTCCAGGGCGTCGCGCGCCTGCTGGGGGTCGCTCGCGATCAGGCGCTGCGCCTTGGCCAGCGCGCGCTGAAAGGCCGCCAGCGTGCGAGGGTGTTCGCGAATCCACTCGTCGCCGGCCATCATGCCTGCGGTGTACAGGTTCGCGAACTCCTGAGTCATCGCGTCAGCCACAATCCGAGAGTGGCTGATCTGGAGGCTTGCAGTGATGAACGGTTCGGTCATCAGGAGAGCGTCAACCCGTCCCCTGGCCACCTCGGCGAGCATGTCGCGGGCGGGCACCACGGTCAGCACGACGTCGTTCATGGTCAGTCCGGCCCGCTTCAGCACGGCGGTCAGGGCCAACTTCCCGAGCCCCGCGAGGCTCGAGACCGCGATCCTCTTGCGTTTGAGGTCGGTCACCGCCTTGATCTTGGACTTGGGGTTCACGACGACCGCGAAGCTTCCTGGTGCGGCCTGGTAGAGGCTGGAGACGATCTTGAACTTCTTGCCCACCTCGTTCGCAAGGAAGACTGTGGCGTAGTCGGTCTGCGCCAGATCCAGCGCGCCGCTTTCGAACAGGGAGAACGCGGCCTCCGCGGCGGAGATGGTCCTCGGCTTCACCGTCAGCCCTTCCTCCTTGAAATAGCCCTTGTTGAGAGCCACGACCACGGGCACCGACTCCACGGTCGTCGTCACGCCGACCCTGATGATGGACTGCTCGGGCGGGGGAGCGGCGGCCCGCGGCTCCGCGGGCAGTGCCCGTACCGCGACGGTGGCGGCGAGCACGGTGGCCACGACCACCACGGCGGCGGTGAGCGCCATGAAGTTGCGCCGCCTGCGCTGATGGATCTCGATCGCCCTGGCGGCCAGATTACGGTCCGGCATGTCGTCCGCGATGCGGCCGAGTTGCTCTCCGAGCCAGGTCATCGGCGTGCCTCCGCACTGTGGTCGTCCAGAACGGGCAATCTCGGCGCCAGCTCGGGTGCCAGGGCGCGCAGGCGGGCCAGAGCGTGGTGCGCCTGGCTCTTCACGGTACCGACGGAGCAGCCCAGCAGGTCGGCGACGTCACGTTCGGTCCGATCCTCGTAGAAGCGCAGGACGAGTACCGCGCGCTGCTTGGGCGTCAGCCGCATGAGTGCCTGGCGCAGGACGATCCGCAGGACGGCGGAGTCCTCGGGCGAGTAGGCGCGGTCGGGCGGTTCCGCGCTCGGCACCTCGTCGGAGCCGCGGCGCCGCCGCCACGAGATGTACTGGTTCACCATGGTCTTGCGCGCGTACGCGTCGAGGTTGTCGATGTGGCCTAACTTCGCCCACCGCCCGATCATGCGGACCAGCACGCTCTGCACGAGGTCCTCCGCGAGGTGGACCTCTCCGGTGAGCAGGTAGGCCAGGCGCATCAACGGACGTTGGTGAGCGTCCACGAACGCCTGGAAACTGGCATCGCGATCCAACGTCTCTCCTCAAGTCGATAACCTCCAGACGCTGTGGGCGCGGCGAAAGGTTGGCACTCCTGAGGTGGGATGGAGACATCAGGGCCGCGCGGTCACTTGCCCACCCCTTCCGTGAGGCCGCGCAGGAACTGGCGCTGGCCGATCAGGAACAGCACGATCGTCGGCAGCGCGGCCATGGTGAGCCCCGCCATCATCACCGGCCAGTCCGTGAGCAGACGGCTCTGCATGGCCATCAGCCCGACCGGCAGCGTCTTCAGCGCGTCGTCGCTGACGAACACCAGCGCGAACGCGAACTCGTTCCACGCGAACAGCGCCTGCAGCAGCGCCGCCGACACCAGGATGGGCCGCGACATCGGCAGGATGATCCGCCAGAAGATCTGCGTGGTGGACGCACCGTCGATGGTGGCCGCCTCGTCCACGGAGCGCGGCAGCTCGATCATGTACGCCCGGATCAGGAAAATCGTGAAAGGCACCCGAAAAGCGGTATAAAGCACGATCAATGCCCAGTACGTGTCGAAGAGCCCGATCGACGTCAGCAGGCGGAAGAGCGGGATCAGCGCCACCGTCGGCGACAGCAGCAGCCCGCCCAGCACCAGCAGCGCCACCCCGTTCCCGAACGGCAGCCGCAACCGGCACATCCCGTAAGCCGCCCACGCGCTGATCAGCGTCGTGGCCACGATCGACGCCGAGGTGACGATCACGCTGTTGGTGAAGTAGCGGACGACACCCAGGTCCCAGGCCCGCGCCCAGTTGTCCCAGCGCAGCTCGCCGGGCAGCCCCCACGGCTGGTTGAAGATCTCCTGGTTGTCCTTGAACCCGCTGAGCACCATCCACAGCACCGGGTAGAGCACGGCGATCCCGAACCCGGCCAGCAGGCTCCATCCCAGCAGCCGCCCGACCACCGCCCGCAGCCGTATGGGGGCCTCCGCGCGGACCGCGGCCGGGCGGGTCAGGCTGGTCGAGATCACGAGTCGTACCTCCGGCGGCGGGACACGGCCAGTTGTACGGCCGCGATGGCGAACGTGATGACGAAGATCACCGTGGCGACGGTGGCGGCGTAGCCCATGTCGTCCTCCATGAACGCCTTGCGGTACAGCCACGTGCCGAGCACCTGGCTGGAGTTGTCAGGACCGCCGGCCGTCATCACCATGACCTCGTTGAACACCAGGAAGGCGCCCGAGATCGTGAGGATGACCACCAGCGTCGTCATCTCCCTGACCATTGGCAGCGTGATGGAGAAGAACGTACGCACCGGGCCGCCGCCGTCGACCTTGGCGGCCTCGTAGTACTCGCGGGGGATGCGCTGGATGGCCACCACGAACAGCACGGCGGTGTAGCCGACCGACTGCCACTGGCTCATCGCGATGACGCTCCAGATGGCCGAGCTCTCCTCGCCCAGCCAGGCCCTGGCCAGGTGGCCGAGCCCGAGGCCGTTGAGCGCCTCGTTCAGCAGGCCGTACCGAGGGTTGTACAGGAAGGAGAACAGCACGCCCACCACCGTGATCGACATCGCGGCCGGGATGAAGTAGAGCGTGCGCAGCAGGCCGCGGGTCCGCCGCCCGACGAGCTCCTCCAGCAGCGCGGCCAGCACCAGCGACAGCCCACCCTGGAAGACCAGCGAGACCACGGCGTAGGCGGCGTTGTTGCCCAGCGCCCGCCAGAACACCGGGTCGCCGAACGCCTCGGCGTAGTTGTCCAGGCCCACGAACCGGGGCTCGGGCGAGAAGGCGTTCCAGGAGAACAGGCTCAGCCGCAGGTTGTCGGCGATCGGGTAGTAGACGAACACCAGCAGGAGGACGACGGCGGGCAGCACCCAGGCCCAGGCCCGCCACCGCCTCAGCACGGTCACCCGACTTCCTTCTTGGCCTTGGCCGCCGCCTTCTGGACGCCGGCCATGACCTGCTCGGGAGTGCGGGAGCCGGACAGCATGCCCTCGACCCCGGACAGGTACGCGCCGGCGACCTCGGCGTTGGTGATCGTGTCCAGCCAGATGGCGAAGCTGCCGGCCTTGCCGATGTCCTGCAGGGCATCGGTGAGCTGCGGGTAGGAGTTGGCGGAGGTGGCCGAGTCCTTGACCGGGCTGAGCCAGCCGATCTCCTTGGTCATCGTGGCCGCGTTCTCCTTGCTGGACAGGAACTTCAGGAAGTCAACGGCCAGGCCCGCGTTCTTGCTCTGGCCGTTGACCAGGAAGCCGTCGGGGGCGCCGGTCAGCGCGTTCGTGTCGCCGGGGGCGCTCGCCGGGGCGGGCAGGCGCAGGAAGCTCCAGTCGAGCTCCGACTTGTCGAGCACGTCGAACTCGACCGACTCCAGATAGTGCATGGCCGCCTTCCCGGACAGGAACTGCGCCTGCGCGGTCTCGTGCGACAGCCCGTTGGCGTCCTTGGTGCCGCAGCGGGACACCAGATCGCCGAACTGCTTGAGCGCCGTGACGTAGCCGGGATCGGTGAAGGCGCCCGTCGCCGGGGCGTAGTCGGTCTCCAGCGTCTTGGGGGCCACGTCGTAGGCGTTCAGCTGGGTGATGAAGTGGATGGCCGCCCAGCCGTACTGGTTGCCGAAGGCGATCGGCTGCACGCCCCCGGACTTGAGCGTGTCGCAGGCGGTCAGCAACTCCTCGAACGTCTTGGGCACCTGTACGCCCGCCTTGGTGAAGACCGCCTTGTTGTAGGCGAGGTACTTGCCGTCGAGGTCGACCGGCATGCCGTAGTACTTGCCGTTGTACTGGAACGCCTTCAGCGCGGCCGGCGCGAACGTCGAGCCCCACGGGGTGCCCGGACCGATGACACTGGTCAGGTCGGCGGCGAGCCCGGCCCGGACGAACTTGTTGGCGAAGTCGCCGGCCCAGGAGAAGTAGATGTCCGGCAGGTCCTTGGACGCCGTGAGCACCCGGATCTTGTCCTTGTACGGCTGGTCACCGACCTGTTCGAGCTTGATGTCGACCTTCGGATTGGCCGCCTTGTACGCCGCCACGACCTTCTCGAAGTAAGGCGCGTACTTCGGATCGGCGAACTTGGTGACCATCGTCAGCGTGCCCGACCTGTCCTTGGGCGTGGACAGATCGGCCTTGGCGGGCGCGCCGGCCGAGCCGCCGCCGCAACCGGCGGTGACCAGCGCCGTGCCCAGCAGTAGGGCGGTCCAGCGATGCGTGTTCATGGGCTCTCCTTGGTGCTTGGCAGGGGGGCTTCGTGTCCGAAGGCGCCGTAGGAGGTGCAGGCGTGGGAGGCGTAGGCGGTGGCCGCGACGGCCAGCGCGGGCAGGTCCTCGCCGCGGGCCAGGCCGACCAGCAGGCGGGCGATGAACGCGTCACCGGCGCCGAGCGTGTCCACCACGGCGACGGGCTCGGCGGCACCCCAGGCGACCATGTCCTCGGAGCCCTCTAAGGCTCCGGCGGCGCTGTCGCCGCCTGCGGCCCCGGGGCCCGCTAAAACTCCGGCGGCTCCCGAGACCAGGACGGCGCCGTGGGCGCCGAGGGTGACCGCCACCGTGGCCGGGCCCAGCGCCCGGACCCGCCGCGCCAGCGCGAGCGCCTCGTCTCGCGAGCCCGACGGGCTGGACAGGATCGCGATCCCGGCGTGCCGGGCATGCTCCTCGACGTAGTCCCACGGGCGTTCGGAGAAGTCGAACGACAGCCGCCTGGCGTGCGCGGCCAGCTGGTCGAGCTGGCCCTCCAGGAACGAGCACTCGCCGGTGTGCACGATGTCGGCCGCCGCCAGCCGTACCAGATCCGCGGGGGAGAGGCGGAAGCGCGAGACGCCCTCGCGCCCGCCGGTGAACTTGCGCTCGCCCGCGACGAGACGGACGGTGGCGAAGGCGTTCGGCCCGTCCACCGTCCGCAGCAGTGACAGGTCCACGCCCTCGGCGGCCAGCGCGTCGCGCACCACGCGCCCGGCCTCGTCGGTGCCGACCGCACCCAGGTAACCCGCCTCGGCGCCGGTACGGCGGGCGTGCACGGCGACGTTCACGGCGTTGCCGCCCGGATACATGACGCCGAGATCGGGATAGCGGTCGACGACGTTGTCTCCGACGGCCACCAGGCGAATCAAGCGTGGCTGCACACGTTCTCCTGAGAATGGGAAGGTTCTCGCTCGCTTGAGTGAGAACGTTCTCAATCGCTGAGACGCATGTCAATAGCCCTCGGTAAATCCGCTACGGTGATCGCCTCCCGTCAGTGGGAGCATGATGGTGTGGACACGATCTAGCAGCACCGGGGGTGCGGATGAGCGGCAGCGCTCGGCGGAGCATGCCGTCGATCGAGGTCGTCGCCAAGGAGGCAGGGGTCTCCACCGCGACGGCCGGGCGGGCACTCGGCGGCTACGGCTCGGTGAGCGGCAAGAGCCGCGAGGCGGTGCTGGCCGCGGCCGAACGCCTCGGCTACCGGGCCAACAGTCTGGCGCGCAGCATGATCACCGGGCTGACCCACACGCTCGGCGTGCTCGTACCCGACATCGAGAACCCGTTCTTCTCCCGCGCCCTGCGCGGCATCGCGGACGTGGCGCACGAGCGCGGCTGGGAGGTGCTGCTGGTCAACACCGACGAGGACCTCTCGCTCGAACGCAAGGCGCTCGGCGTGCTCGCCGAGCGGCGCGTCGACGGCCTGGTCGTCGCGCCCACCGACACCGCCGACCGCGACGCCCTGAAGGACGTCATCGACGCCGGGATCCCCGTCGTCCTGCTCGACCGGCGGGTCCCGGGGCTCGAGGCCGACACGGTCGGCATCGACAACCGCGCCGCCGCCAAGGACGCCACCGAACGCCTGCTCGCGCTGGGCCACCGCAGCATCGCCTTACTGACCGGCGGCGATGAGAAGCTGCGGCCCCCGCTGGCCCGCCCGGGGCTGCGCGGCGTCGAACGCCTGGGCGCCACCACGGTCGGCGCCCGCGCGGCCGGATACCGCGACGCCCTGGTCGAAAGCGGCATCGAGCCCCGGCCCGAGCTGGTCAGTGCCGAAGGCTTCCGCAGGGAGGACGCCGCCGCGGCCACGACCCGCCTGCTCGGACTGCCCGACCCGCCGACCGCGATCCTCGCCCTCGACAGCCTGCTCGCGCTGGGGGTGCTCCAGGCGCTGCGGCGGCTGGGGCTGCGCTGTCCCGCCGACGTGTCGCTGGTGGGCTTCGACGACGCCGACTGGGCGGAGGCGATCTCCCCGCCGCTCAGCGTGGTGGCCCAGCCGGTGTACGAGCTGGGGGCGGAGGCGGGCCGCCTGCTCCTGGACCGCGTCCAGGGCACCGACCGCCGCCCCGTACACCGCCGCCTGCCCACCCGCTTCGTCGAGCGCGAGTCGGCCAGATCCGTTCGGACGCCCGCCGAGACGGCCCCATAGTCAGAACTGCTTCTCGCCGCCGTCGACGTACAGGGTCGTGCCGAGCATGAAGCTGCTGTCGGCGGAGGCGAGGAAGGCCACGGCGGCGGCGACCTCCTCCGGGCGTCCCATCCTGCCGATCGGAACTCCCGTCGCCAGGTCCGCCTTGACGGCGGCCGCGTTCTCCTCGCCGACGGCGGTGTCGATTCCGGGGGTGTCGATCGCGCCCGGCGAGACCGCGTTGACCCGGATACCCCTGCCTTTCAGCTCGTTGGCCCAGGTCCGCGTGAGGGACCGGATCGCGGCCTTCGACGCCGCGTACAGGCCGTAGTTCTCCCAGCCGTCGTCGGCGCGGACGGAGGTGTTCAAGACCACCGAGGCGCCGTCGTTGAGCAGCGGCAGCGCCTTCTGCACGGTGAGCAGCGTGCCCAGGACGTTGACGCCGAAGATCTGCTCGAACTGTTCCCGGGTGGCCTGCGCCAGCGGTGCGAACGTGGCCACGGCCGCGTTGGCGAACACCACGTCCAGGCCCCGGCCGCGGTCGCGGATCGCGTCGTAGAGCCGATCCAGGTCGGCCGGCTCCGCTATGTCGCCCGGCACCGCGGTGACCGCGGAACCGATCGACTCGACGGCCCTGTCGAGCGCGTCCTCGCGTCGGCCGGTGATGAAGACGTGAGCGCCCTCGGACGCCAGCCGCGCGGCGGTGGCCAGGCCGATTCCGGTGCCGCCGCCGGTAACGACGGCGGTCTTGCCTTCCAGCTGTCCCATGCTTTGAACTCCCGAAACTTAGCTACCGATCGGTGCAGAAAGGAACCATAGCACTTCTGCACCGATCGGTATCTAAGCTGTAGGATGAGGCCGTGGAGATCACCCGGAAAGCGCCGATCGGCCGGCCGAGAGGCTTCGACGCCGACGAGGCCCTGGATCAGGCGATGACGGTCTTCTGGGAGCAGGGTTACGAAGGCGCCAGCCTGACCGACCTGACCAGCGCCATGGGCATCACCCGCAAGAGCATGTACGCGGCCTTCGGCAACAAGGAGGAGTTATTCCGCAAGGCCCTGGAGCGCTACACCGAGGGCCCCGCCGCTTATGCGGACCGCGCGCTGCGGAAGCCGAGCGCCCGGGAGGTGGCCACGGCGTTCCTCACCGGCTCGGTCATGGCCACCACCCAGCCCGGCTGCCCTGCCGGATGCCTGGGTGTGCAGGGCTCGCTGGCCGCCGGCGACTCCGGACGGGCGGCCCAGGACGCCCTGATCGTCTGGCGCGACGACGGCCGTGCTCGCCTCCGCCACCGGTTCCAGCGGGCCGTCGACGAGGGCGATCTGCCCCCGGGCGCGGACCCGGAGCTGCTCGCCCGCTACATCATGACCGTGGCGAACGGCATCGCCGTCCAGGCCGCCGGTGGCGCCACCCGCCCCGAACTCCAGCGGGTGGCCGACGCGGCGCTGCGAAATTGGCCACCCATCTGACAGCCCGGCGATTCGCAGCTTTCCACCTCGTACGTGATGTGGCGTGCCACACCACGTACGACGTGGGCATTCTCAGCCGCGTCCCGACCAGTAGGCCGCCGCGCGCTGCCACGCCGCGACGCCCACCGCCCGGCCGAGGGTCCGACCCTGCAGGTCGCCGGCCCGGAAGTGGATGCCGCCATATCTCCGCGACATGCCGGCCTCGTCGGCGGCGTCGCTGAAGGTACGCCAGCGCAGCGTCAGGTCGTTGGCGGGGCTCACCCCCGGCTCCACCTGTGACGAACCCTTGGCGATCAGCGCCTCGCCGTCGAACGTGTCACCGCCGGTGAAGCGCCGCAGCACCTCGGCCGCCGCCGCGCTGAACGTGCTGTGGCCGGAGACGTACTCGGCGAACGGCGGCGTCGGGAACGTCGGCACCTGATAGGGCACCCAGGTCGCGCCGTCGATCACCCGGCCGCCCCAGGTCGCGATCTGCTGTCCCTGGTACAGGAAGCGGACCGCGGTGATCGGGCGTACGGAGTCGAAGACACGCTTGACCTCCCACGAGGCGATCCCGGCGTCCTGCACCGAGTTGGCCAGCGCGAAGAACATCTTCACGTCCTGGTCCAGGCCATGATGATCACGCGCCGACACCTGCTGGGCGAACAGGCACCAGTGGCCGGGCGGCGTCTCGCTGTTGGGGCCGTCGGCCCAGTATTCCGCGATCGCCTTCTGACGGTCGGTCAGCGCGGCGGTGCCCGACACGATCTCGGCGGCCTGTGCACGGTAGGCGGCCGTGCCGTACGTCGCCGGCGCGGGCACCTTGTCGGCCAGGTCGCGCGCGTGGCCGCTGAAGGAGGCGACCCCGCCCCAGTGCGGCGCGAGGAACGGCGGCGTGACCACCACGCCCGCCTTGTTGCGGAAGGTGAGCGGCTGCCAGCGGCTCGGGTCGTTGACCGTGGTCAGCGGATCGGCGACCACCATCGGAGCGTTGACCGGCGCGTAGCCGGTGGTGTCGGCGTAGCCGCCGAGCTGGTTGGAGCCGTCGGCGTGCCGGTATTCGAGCACGGCCGTGCAGGCGGCCAGGCCGGTTTGGGCCGGCTGGCTGGACTGGTCGGCCGGGTCATAGCCCAGCTCGGTCATCAACCCGTCGAACACCGCCCGCTGCGCCGGATAGAGGTCCACAGCCGCTTGGTGGGCCGCGTAGCTGATCGCCTGGGCCTGGTTGGCATCCGTGCGTTCGGCGGCGGGCCGCCGCAGCGTGCCGCCCAGCCGGGTGCCGACGGCGACCGGATCATAGGCGGCCCACGCGTCATAGGCACAGGTGTGCACGGTGGCCAGCGCCCTGGCCACCAGCGGCGGCCCCAGCGTGCCGCCGCGCACCGCCGCCAGCAGCGCCGTGTTCCACCTGACCACCACGTTGGGCTGCGCCGTCGCCGCCGGGTGGGCGGGTGTGACGGGTAAGACGAGCGCGGTGGCGGTCACCATGGTGAGCGCTGCTGCGCGTAAGGACATCAGAACGGGCATGGCAAGTCTCCTCGCGTCGTGGGCCCCCGTGCGCCCGGGTATGGAGAGGCTTCCATGCTCGAACGCACTTTCGAGCTATCTCGCGGGTAAGAGCTGTCTTTCCCCTAGGTCCAGGTATCCCGATGGGTCTCCTGATTGCCGGGTCAGGAGGCGCACGTAGCGGCGGCCCGCCCTGTGCGGGTTCAGCGGGCGTATTCCTGGAGGCCTTCGGCCACGTGCGGTGGGTGGGGCCGGCCCATGCTTGCCGTAAAAAGGGAGGTCTTAGGCAGGAAACGGAGAGCAGCGCTCGAACAGACGCACGCGCTAGGGGCAGCTTATCCGCTTCGTCGATCGACCACCCCAGCTCGCGCAGCGCCGCCGTGCCGACACGTACCGAGATGCGCTCGCTGTCCACGAGCACCCCGTCACAGCCGAAAATGACGAGTTCGACCGGCAAACCCAGCTCCTTTCCCCGCGGTGCCGCCGGGCGGCGGGGTGCCGCCCGGCGACGCTCCTGGAACGGGTAGATCAGTAGTCCACCTGGAACATGTAGTTGCGCTTGTCGAGGTCGTGGCCGCGCACCGCCTCGTAGTGGCGGGCCAGCCGGTCCATGAGCACGGCGATCGCCAGCGGGGACACCTCGCCGCGCAACGCCTTGGGGATACCGGGCAGAGTGAGGTCCGCCGTGTCGATGTGGAAGGTCTTCTTGGTCGCGTACGTGTCGAGGAAGCGCCTGGCCCGTTCGGCCATGGCCCGCGACGGGTCCTCGCCCAGCAGGTTGATCACCGCCACGTCGTCGTTGACCACCTCGAACGCGCCCTGGAAGAACTCGCCCGAGTTGAAGCCCGCCGCGTGCTTCCACTGCATCTCCTGCAGGAAGCACATGGCCAGCCCGTACGCCCACGCGTAGCTGGGACCCGAGCCGAGCACATACGTGATCGGCTCGTCCTTCAGCGTCTCGGCGATGACCCGCGCCCGCTCCTCACCCTCGTGCGCGGCGGCCACCAGGGCGTCCGGGAGCGCGTCGAGGGCCTGGTCGAGCAGCGCCCAGTCGCGTTCCACCCCGGCCCTGCGCAGCAGGGCATAGGCCGCCAGCTGCATGAACAGATCACTCTTGCCGGTGAAGGCCACGTCGGCCGCCTCGGCCAGCGGGCCGCCCTCCTGGGTCACCACGACCACGGTCGCGCCGGTGCTCCTGGCGTACTGCGCGGCGGCGACGGTCTCCTTGGTCTTGCCGGTGTACGAGGCCAGGAAGACCAGGGAACCCTCGCCCATGCGCCGGGGGCGGGCGGTGTTGAGCTCGTCGCTCTGCAGCTTGTAGACGGGCCAGGTGCCTTCGCGTTCGAGCAGGTAGTGGGCCGGGTAGGCGGCGATGAGCGAGCCGCCGGCGCCCACGAAGAACACATTGCGCAGACCCTTGTCGATGACGTCCGAGACGAGCTCCGCCAACTGGGGTCGCTGGTCGAGCGTCGCGCGGATCTTGTCGGCCAGGTCGGACTCGATCGGTTTGAGCGGCAGCAGGTCGGTCACAGAGGACTCCTTTGAGAACGTTCTCAGTAAGATGTTGATAACGTTCTCACTCGGAGCGAGAATGAGTCAAGAGGTCGCATGGCAGCCCAGCTGATAGCGTCTGCGTATCACTCCGCAAGACGCGAATTCGCATAGTGAGACGTAATGCCGCTTTCCCCCACAACCAGGACGACGCCCAGCCAGTCGAGGGTCGCGGCCGCCAGCCTCATCGGCACGGCCATCGAGTTCTACGATTTCTACATCTATGGCACCGCCGCCGCGCTGGTGCTCAACACCGCGTTCTTCCCCGGGATGGACCCAGTGGCGGGCAGTCTGGCCGCGTTCTCGACGTTCGCGGTGGCGTTCATCTCCCGTCCGCTCGGCTCGGCGGTGTTCGGCCACTGGGGGGACCGGATCGGGCGCAAGTCCATGCTCGTCGTCTCGCTCCTGGTCATGGGCCTGTCCACGGTCGCGATCGGGCTGCTGCCCGGCTACGCGACCATCGGTGTCGCCGCTCCGGTGCTACTCGTGCTGCTCCGTTTCACCCAGGGCATCGGCCTCGGCGGCGAGTGGGGCGGCGCCGCACTGCTCGCGACCGAGCACGCGCCGCCGGGCAAGCGCGGGCTGTACGCGATGTTCCCGCAGCTCGGGCCGTCGGTCGGGTTCATCGTGGCCAATGGGCTGTTCCTGCTGCTGGGGGAGGTGCTCAGCGATGGGCGGTTCGGCAACTGGGGCTGGCGCCTGCCGTTTGTGGCGAGCCTGCTGCTCGTGCTCATCGGCCTGTACGTACGGCTGAAGATCGCCGAAACCCCGGTCTTCCAGGCCGCCATGGACCAGCGCCGCATCGCCGAGGTGCCGTTCGCCGGCCTGATGCGGCAGCAGTGGCGCCGCGTGCTGCTCGGCGCCGGTGCGATGACGATCGCGTACACGCTCTTCTACACCGCGACCACCTACTGCCTGGCGTACGGCACGCAGACGCTGAAGATCCCGAAGACCACCATGCTCGCGCTAACCATGATCGGTGTCGTGTTCATGGCGGCGGGGACGGTGGCGTCGGCGATGGCGTCCGATCGCTTCGGCCGCCGCCGCACGCTGCTCACCGGGACCGGTGTGGCGGTGGTGTGGGGGCTGGTGATGTTCCCGCTGATGGAGACCCGGTCGGTGGTGCTCGTGGGGGTCGCCCTGGCCGGCGCGCTCGGCCTGATGGGGCTGGTGTTCGGGCCGATGGGGGCCTTCCTGCCGGAACTGTTCAGGACCGAATACCGCTACAGCGGCGCCTCGGTCGCCTACAGCCTCGGCGGGGTGCTGGGCGGCGCGGTGCCGCCGCTGGTGGCCACCGGCCTGCAGGCGAGCGGTGCCGGTGTGCTGGGCGTCGGGGGTTACGTGTCGGCGATGGCCGTACTGAGCCTGCTCTGTCTGCTCGGCCTGCCGGAAACGGGGGAGCAGAGCCTCTAGGGGATCAGTGGCGTCCCGGTGTCCTCCCGCTCAGGCCGCTGGCGGGCCTTGCCGCTCGGCGATCACGTGTCGCCGACCCCCCACCACGCTCAGAGCTATCAACGGCCGAACTCGCGAAATGGTCAGCGATCAGAGCTTCCAGCGGCCGAACTCGGAGTCGAGGCGGTCGGCGACGAGCCCGGCCTTGGGGTAGAAGCCCTTGCCGCACTCGAGGTCATCGAGCGTGGCCTCGATCTCCTTGGCGAGGTATCGATTCGCGGCCGCCTGCGACAGCCGTGGCTGTTGACGTGCTCCTCGCCCTTAAGAGGCGAGGATTCCCGTGCTGCTTACGCAGCAGTCCATGCCGCGTAAGCAGCACGAGCTGTGGAACAGGATGCTTGACGCTTCACTGACCCGCCTACTGGCAAGTCTCCACGTCCTGTCACCGCCCGTCCGTCGGCCTCGTTGTACCGATGAATCCATGAAGCGATCTCGCGGCCAGCTTGGTTGTCGCTTGCCAGTTCGATCACAGAGACCTTACCGTACGTGGTTGAGACGTCGCAAGCAGTTCCGATCACTGCACGCTCGCGCCCAGAGGGCACTCACGCGCGGGCCTACACCATCCCGCCTGAGGGCGGGAGCACCTGTCTTCAGGATGCTCAGTCCAGCCAGATCCGGGCCAGGCGGCGACGGGCGCGCAGGTCTTCGGTGAACGCCGTACGGCCGTGCAACACCACGTCATTGTTGACGAGCAGGAGATCGCACGGGCGCAGCGGGAAGCGCAGGACCATGTCCCCGTCGGCGAGGATCTCGTCGAAGGCATCCAGAGCGGCCACGGCGCCGGATGTCAGCGGCTTCCCGGCCGCTTCCTGACCGTGTTCGATCCAGTGGCGGTTGTACTGGACGCGAAGCCGCCCCGCCCGCCACTCGAAGACGGGGTAGACGCGGTCGAAGTTCGAGACCGTGCCCGCGCCGAAATGGAAGTTCTCATAGAGCTCGGCCAGCAGGTCGGGCCGCTCTTCCAGCAGCCGGTCGTGTACGGCGTGGCCGCTCACCAGCAGGGATTCCCCGCCGTGGACGGCCGCGCGCAGGCAGAGCAGGCCCAGCAGGTGCGGCGGCCCCGGCGGTCCGGCCCGGTCGGTGTGGAGGGCCAGCCCTTGGTCGTCCATGCCTCTGCGCGATTTCTCGCCGGTGGTCACCAGATCGGCCTTCTGGGTGCGCGGGGTGCCGAGGAGAGAGCCGAACGTGTAGCACAGAAGATCGATCTGCTCCTCGGGCCAGTCCGCGATCGGCAATCCCCGGATCACCACCAGGCCGGGACCCGCTTCGAGCGCGGCCTTGGCTCTCTCGGCCAGGAGCGTCAAGGCCGGGACGTGAAACTCGGGTCGGGTCCGGGTGAGTGGTTGGTCGATGTGGAGCAGCCAGTCCTGTTCGCGCAGAGTGGACCGGGTCCATGCGGTGGGCCCGCCTACCGGTGTCGCGTTGGTCCGCATCGTGGTCTCTCCCGGTGGTCGTGCCGCCTGCTTTACGGCCTACCCGCCCGGGGCGCGGGGTCCACGCGCTCGCCCGCGTCGTTCAGACCGAGCCCAGCTTCTTGCGGTAGCAGCGGGTCAGCGGCTGGTCCACGTACATCCCGTACGACTCGCCAAGCACATACCCGCTGCTCTCGTACAAAGCTATGGCCTCGGGCTGCTTGACTCCGGTCGCCAAGCGCACCGTCTCGTAGCCCATGTCCCGAGCCAGATCCTCCAAGGCCGCCAAGAGCCGCCTGGCGATCCCCTGACCTCGGAACGCGGGATCCACGTACATCCGCTTGAGCTCCCCCATATCCGGACCCACCGGCTGGATGGCACCACATCCGGCGGCGTGCTCCCCGGCGTAGGCGACGAGGTAGCGGGCCTGCGCCTTGACGACGGAACGCCCTTCGGGCCCGTAGCGCTTCACCAGCTCGTCGAAGGCGGCGGTGAGCAGGGCGGTCAGGTCGGCGTCGGCAATGGTCCGTTCCTCGATCTGCATGCGCTCATGCTATGAGCCGCCGCTCCTACCGGATCCGGGCGGCGCGCCCGGGGTCTCACTCGTACTCCGGGAACAGCAGTGCCAGCTCCCGTGGATACGCCGCGATCAGTCGCAGTTCGTCGTCCGTGAGCGGTCGGCCGGTCATCGCGTTGCAGAGCTGCACCAGCCGGAACGCCAGGTCCTCCTCCCGCACGTCCACGCCGAGCCCGTCCATGACGTGCCGGAATCCGGCCTTCCCGCCGTACTCGCCGGTCAGCACGACCCGTCCGCCGCGCGCGTGCCAGTCCTCGGGGAACGGCCCGAGCGTCGCCTCGTCGTACAGCTCGTAGTTGCCGTGATCCTTCAGCGCCCCGTCGGCGTGGATGCCCGACTCGTGCGCGAACGCGTTGCGTCCCACCCCCACCTGGTTGTACGGCAGGGGCTGCCCGAACGCGTAACTCGCCCACAGCCCGAACCTGCGCGCCCACGACAGGTCGATGGCGTCACCGATCTCCGCCTGGAGCCCGAAACCGTGCTCGAAGGCGAGGATCGTGGACAGCAGGTCGGCATTGCCGGAACGCTCGCCGATGCCGTTCACGCAGGTGTTGATCCACGCGTCCTGCCCGGCCTCCAGGCCGCCGAGCGCGCCCGAGATGGAGTTGGCCACCGCCAGGCCGAGGTCGTTGTGGCAGTGCGTCTCGACGGGCATCCCGACGGCCGAGGCCAGCTTGGCGAAGCGTTCGCGGATCCGGTCGGGGGTGTCGCCGCCGATCGTGTCGCAGTAGCGGACCCGGTCGGCGCCCGCCTCCTTGGCCGCCAGCGCGAACTCCAGCAAGAACCCGTCATCCGTCCGCGACCCGTCCTCCGCGTTGACGCCGACGGTCAGCGCGCCCGCCGCCTTGGCCGCCCGCACCGCCGCCGTCATCTCCCGCATGATCGCGCCGCGGTCGAGGCGGCCACGGAACTTGTTCTGGATCATGTAGTCCGAGGTGGAGATGGACAGGTTGTAGTGCTTCAGGCCGAGTGGCGCCGCCTTCTCCACGTCCTGCGGTACACCACGGCACCAGCCCGACAGCCGCAGCTCGCCGAACGCGCCCGCCTCGGCCAGCGCCGTCTGCGCCCGTACGTAGGGCACCTCGTGGAACAGGAAAGGGAAACCGATCTCGGACTGAGCCACCCCGAGCTTGGCCAGGTAGAAGTTGACCATGGTCTTGCCGAACTTCGACAGGCCGGTGCGCGCGGTCTGCACGCCGTCTCGGTTGGTCACGTCAAGGAAGTGAACTTTGGGCATGTGCACACGTTGACACGCTTGCTCAATGTGTATCAATATTGATTTTCATCAATATGGGAGGCTTTGGCGTGGAGTGGATCGACGCGGCGACGGCAGCTGAGCGGCTCGGCGTGAAGCCCGCCACTCTCTACGCGTACGTGAGCCGGGGCGTGCTCAAGCGACGTCACAGCGAGGACCGGCGCAGCCTGTTCGACGCGGCGGAGATCGAGCAGTTGGCCCGGCGCGGGCGGCCACGCGGCCAGCCGCCGGAGCTGGTCATCGAATCCGGCATCACCGCGCTCGGTCTGGACCGCCCGTACTACCGCGGCCGCGACGCCCTCACCCTGGCCCGAACCGCCGACTTCGAAACGGTGGCCGAGTGGCTGTGGACAGGCGACCCCGACGCCTTCGCCTCGGACCATGCGGCGCGGCGTCAGGTGCGTGATACCGAGACGGCGGGAGGTGGCGCGGCGGGGGGTCGGGTGCGTGATTCCGAGGCGTCAGATGGTGCGGCGCGGGGTTGGGCGCACGATCCGGAGATGGCGCAGGTCGCAATCGCGGCTCAGCGCGGTCTCCCCGGGGGTCTGCCGCTCCTGGACCGCCTCCAGGTGATCACCACGGTCCTCGGCGCCGCCGATTCCCTCCGCTACCAGCTCGATCCCATTTCCGTCGCCGCCACCGGTCGTCGCCTCATCTCCGGCCTCGTCGACGCCCTCCCAGCGCTCCAGGCCCCCGGCGGTAAGTCGATCGCCGAGCGGCTCTGGTCCCGTCTGTGCCCGCGGCCCGCCACCCCGGCTCTCCTGGCCGCACTGCGGGGCGCGCTCGTGCTGCTCGCCGACCACGAGCTGGCCGCCTCCACGCTGGCCGCCCGGGTCGCCGCCTCCGCTCGCGCCGACCCGTACGCCGTGGTGCTGACCGGCCTCGGCGTGCTCGGCGGCCCCCTGCACGGCGGCGCGTCCCACGCGGCCGAACGGCTGCTGGCCGAGGTGACCGAACCCGGCCAGGCCCCGCGCGTGATCACCGATCGGGTACGCCGGGGCGAGCGCATCCCCGGCTTCGGCCACAGCGTCTACAAGAACGGCGACGCGCGCGGCGGCCTCCTGCTCGACCTGGTGAAGCAGGCCGCGCCGGACCACGAACGCATCGCCGTGGTCCAGGCCGTACTGGCTGAAGTCCGTCGGCGACGCCTGCCCGAACAGAACGTCGACTTCGCGCTCGCCACCCTCGCCGGAGTCGCCGGGATGCTGCCCGGCTCCGGCGAGGCGATCTTCGCGGTGGCCAGGACCGCCGGGTGGCTGGCCCACGCGATGGAGGAATACGCCAAGGGTTCCCTCCTCCGCCTACGCGCCTCGTACGTCGGCCCGGTGATCAGATAACGGCCCGCGCATGGACGCGTCCGCTGATCAAGTACGGTCCCACACGCATGCGCGGTCCCATACGCATGCGCGGTTCGCACCCATGGGCAGCCCCGCCGATCAGGCGCTCCTGTCTACGTAGGCGGCCAATGCCCGCACGCGCTCCGCGTGCTCGTCGTGCCCGACGATCACCGGTGGCTCGTTGTACGGCATCGCATCCGACGATCGCCGGAGCTTGATGTACTGCCCGCAGGCGTCGATCGCGTACGGCTCCATGTCGTCCTGGAGCGCCCCGATCACCGTGATCCCGTACGTCTCGCCGATCCGCCGGAACAGCGCCACCGCCTCACGCCGATGCTCCTTGCCCAGGTTGCGGCCCAGTTCGTCGAGCACCAGGCACAGATGCCCGCCCCCGGACGACGCGATCGCCGCCGCGCACACCAGCTTGACCGCCTTCTCGTCCATGAGCGCGGTGTTGGCCCGCCGGTTGTACGGGACGAAGCCTTGGCCCTCGCCGCGCCGCCACTTGGGCGTGACGCGCCATTGCCAGCGCTGTTCAGGATCCGCGGGCGCCGGTGGCACGGGGAACTCCAGCGTCGCCCCGTAACCTCCGTAAGACGTGTCGAGCTGCTCGAACTCCTCGGCGACCCGCGTGAGCCGGGACTTGATCGCCGCCGTCAGCGCCGCCCGGTGCACCGCCGTCGAACTGGCCGCCTCCTCCGCCCCCTTGTCGGCCGCGGCCAGGTCACGCTGCCTCGACACGACCTGCGCCTCGATCTGACGCCGCTGGTGCTTCTCATATTCTTCCTGCCCGCGCAAATAGGAGGCCAGCGAGCCGCACACCGCCGCGAACGTCGCCTGCTCCCGCGCCGTGCTCCCCCCACGCTCGGACAGCAGGAACCGCAGCTCCTCCGGGACCTCCGCGTCCTCCTCCGGGAACGTGTCGCGCAACGCCTGGTCGAAATGCCGTTCGGCGACGCGCCACCATTCCTCGGCGGTGCGCGCTCGTTCACCCTCGGGCAGCGCCTTGAGCCACTCCCGCGCTCCCTCGGCGGTGCCGCCCCAGTCGGCGGCCAGCGCCTCGACCTTGAGCGCCTCCCGTTCGCCGCTCACCCTCGTCTCGTCCTGACGCGACCGGGCCCGCTCGCCCTCGTGCCGCTGCCGCCGCCCCTCCAGGCGTTCGATCTCCATGTCCTTCGTGCGGGCCCGGAAGTCGAGGGCGGCCGCCTGCCGCTCGGCCTCCGCCACCGCGGGCGCCAGCTCCTCCAGCGCCGTCGTCAGCTCGCCCAGCCGCGCCCGCCGCCCGGCCAGCTTCGTCTCCAGCTCGGCGAGCCGTACTCCCGCTTGCGCCCCCTCCAGCCGCCGCTGTCCCTCCGCGACACCTTCCTCCCCATCGCGTACGGTCTGCGCCGCGGTCTCCTGGGTGTCCTTGGCCCGATTGAGCCGGTGTTCGGCGGCCTTGATCCGCGCCTCCCGGCCGGTCGCCTCCCCGTCGAACGCCCCCACCACGCTCACCCCGGCGGCACTCACCAAGACCGAACCGGGCAGCTCGACCAAGGCCGCGGCGGCCGCTTCGAGCTGGCCGGCGTCGACGATCACGGCGTGCTCGTTCGGCCACCCCCGCAAGTCCTCCAACCCGAGCCCAGCCCCACCAGGCACCCCAGCGCCGACGTCCGTGGCTGCTCCATCGCCCGCTTGACCGGCGGACCTCGCGGCTGTCTTGGGGGATGGACGGCCAGTGGATCCGGCCCGGTCACCGTGGGCGTAGTCGCGGGCTTGTTCGGCCACGTCCAGTGCGTCCAGGAGACCCGTCGCCACGACGCCCGCCGCGGCCAGCGCGTTGAGCTGGGCAGCGGCCGGGCCGCCCTCGGCGTCGTCCAGCGCGGCCTGGGCAGAGGCCACCTCGCGATCGGCCACGCCCAGCGCCTTCAGCGCCTCGTTCAGCCGAAGCCGCGCCTCTCGCAGCTCCCGCTCGGCCGTGGGCACATCACGGCCGTCGGAGAACCGGCGCGTCTCCTCCAGCGCCGGGATCAGGCCGCGCAACTCGTCGGCGGAGTTCTCCGCCACGGCCCGGTCGGCGTCGAGCTTGGCGGCCCGCGCCTGCATCGCGGCCAGCTCCTTGCGCGCCTCCGCCACTCTCCGATCGAGCGTGTCGTCCTTGAGGGTGGTGATCTCGGCCTTCACCATGGAGAGCGCCTCGGCCGCCGTCTCGCCCGCGGTCCGGTGCCGTTCGAGCTCGGCGACCAGCAGTTCGTCCTTGGCCGCCGCGTCGTCCAGCTTGCGAGCCTGGCGCCCGCGCCAGCACCGCAGCGCGTCGGCCAGCCGGATCCGGGCCTGATCGCGCCGGTCGAACGTGGTCAGCAACGCCCGCGACTCCGCCTCGAACTCGGCCAGCCGATCGGCCGCCTGCGCCGCCCGTACGCGCTTGGAGTGTTCGTCCCTGCGAGCCTCGCGCTCCTGCTCGAGCTCGGCGTCGAGGCCGGTCAGGGCCGCGATGGCCTCGAACACGCGCTCCGGCGAGATCTCGTTGAGCGGCTGGGAGAGCAGGTTGGTGGCGACCTTGCTCCGGACCGAGGTCGACAGGAACGACACGCAGCGGATGCGGTCGCCGTAGAGCACCTTGGTCAGGTCACGGGCCACCACGTCGCGCCGCCCGGCGGACTTGGGCAGCGTCGCCCACATCTCGTCGGCACGCACCACGCGCTCGGCCTCGGACGCGGCGGAGGCCAGATGCACGCCCTCGCGCCAGCGGATCTCCAGGTGGGGGGCCTCCTGATTGACCTTGAGCCACACGGTGACGGCCCCGCCAGATGTGTCGGGCACGGAGAACAACTCACCGTCATCCGGCACGTCCGGCTCCACGCCCACGCTGATCTGCTCCGGTTCGGTGGCCTGGTCAGCCGTGGAGGTGCCATGCCTCGGTCCGGTGGCTTGGCCCGCAGTTGAGGTGCCATGCTCCGGTCCGACGGTCTCGTCTGAGGCGACGGCGCCGGGAACTGGAGCGGTGGCTCGTAGGGGCAGGTCGTAGGACGCGCCGGGCCGCCCGAACACGCCGACGATGTAGCCGTGGTCGGCGCTGGCCCACTGGCGGGCGCCCGCGCCACTGGCCAGCTCGGCGTTGAACAGCAGCTCCGACACCGCCTTCGCCCCCGAGGCGAAACGCCACTGCTCGTCACCCAGCAACGCCGTGATCGACGCGATGAACGACGACTTGCCCGCGCCGTTGGAGTCCTTGGGCCCGGCCCCCGCGACGACGATAAGCGTGCCGGGGACGGTCGGCACCGGATGGGTCGAGAGCCGTGAGATGTTGACCGCCTGCATGGCGATCAACACCCGGTCCCCGACGACGTTCTCCACCTGCGACACCTGTGACCCCCGTAGTCCTTCCGTTCCACCGCGTCGCCCCGTCTGGAGCTGACGCTTGCTGTCTGTTAACCGTGCCGCCCGGGTGAGGGCGGACGCTTGCTGCTTGTACACCGCGCCGACCCGGGCGGGGCTGACGCTTGCAGTCCTTGCACCGTGCCGCCCCGGCAAGGGCGGACGCTTGCTGCTTCTTCACCGCACTGAGCCGAGCACGCTCGCTGTCTGTTTGCCGCGCCGCGTGGGCTGTTGCCGTCTCTTCGCCGCGCCGCCCGGTCAAGGACGCTTAGGTTCCGTTCCCCGCGCTACCCCGACCGCGTCTGACGCTTGGCGCCTGCCAGGCCCGGGTGGCAATCCGGGCCTGGCAGGTCCGGGTGGCTACCCTGTCGATCTCCGCGCGCGTACGGCCGCGGCCAGCGGGCTGTGTGGTCCGGCCGCCAGGATCAGCTCCTCCTGCAGCCGTCGCCGCGCCGCCGGGGTGAGCCGGTGGAACTGCGGTCCCGGCGCGTAACCGCCGGCCTCCTCGCCCGCCTTGACCTGGGTCAGCAGCCCGGCGTGCCGCAGCATCCGTAGCGCCGCCTCCAGCTCGCCGATCGGCAACTGGGTGTGGCGGCGCAGCTCGTCGACGGGAGTCGGGTGCGGCGAGAGCCAGGTGTCGTCGGGCAGCAGCCCCTCCGCCCTCGGAATCGCCACCGAATGCACCAGCACCAGCGTCAACACCGCCCGCTCACTCTCACCAAGCCCCGCCGCTGCCCCGGACCCGCCGGACCCCGACCCTGCCCCGCCAGACCCCGACCCTGCCCCGCCAGACCCCAACCCTGCCCCGCCGGACCCGGCCCTGCCGGTCGCGGCCCCGGCGGTCGCGGGCGTCGGCTCGGCGCGGTAGGCGTCGTCGTAGCCCGAGGTCCATCGCTCGCGGTGCTGGATCAGCGTCCGGCCTCGTCGGGCGAGCATCTCGCCCAGCGTGTGGCGGAGCGCGGGATCGCGCAGACCGCCGAACCGGGCCTCCAGCACCGGCTCAGCGCCATGCTCCACCGCCATGAACGCCGCCACCAACTCGGCCCGCCGCCGCTCGTCATAGCCGCTCAGCAGCTCGTCGAACTCCGCCGCACCGCCCTCGACCCGGCCCGCCACCGCCGTTGCCGCCGCCGCCACTGTCGTCCTCGCTGTCGCTGTCGCGGTCGCCGCCACTGTCGTCGTCTCGGTCGCGGGATCCTGCGCCCGCACCCGCGCCTCGGACGGCTGCTGCACGATGGGTGGTTCTTGCACCTCGGGTGGTTGCTCTGAGGCGGGCGGTCCTTCCACGGCGCGGGACTGTTGTACGACCGGCGATCCTGGCCCAGCGGGGGATTGCTGAACCTCCAGCGGCCCTTGCGCAGCGGAAGGCTGTTCCACAGCGGGTGGTTCCTGCAGCCCGTGGGATTCCTGTGTGGCGGCCGCCACGATGTCGGCGTCCGCGACCACCGTGAGGTCCCGTTGCTCCGGTGCGGGAATGCGCCGGACCAGCTCCTTCAGCTGGGCGTGCGACTCGACCGGCCACAGGGCGCAGCGCGGGCCCAGCGAGACCACGCCGTCGGACATGACGATCCACGCCGAGTCGTGCAGTCGGCGCAGCGCCCCGATGGCCCAGTTGCGCATCAGGTCGTCGGCCCGGCCGATCAGTGCCCGGTAGGTGTCCAGGATCAGCTCGACCGGTGCCGGCGTGCCCGGCCACGGGTCGACGGACAGGTCGCTCCAGCAGCACTTGAGCGTCGCCGCGAGCACCCGCCGGGTCTCGCCCGAGCGTTCGACCGGGACCGGGGGCACCTGGTATTCGTCGAGCAGCGACGGGGTGGCCGCGTCGGGCCACACCGGCAGGGCCTGGCCGGTGGAGTCGGGGCGCGTGAGCCGTACCATCCCAGGTGGCGCCGCGACGCCGGCCCCCAGCCGCAGCGGCCCGCCCGACCGCGCCCGCACGTGAGCGACCGCGTCGTCCCCGAGCGCGCGCCGCGCACCGGCGCTTCCCGAAGAGCGACCCCCACCGGTACCCGCCGAAGAGCGACCCCCACCGACGCCCGCTGAAGTGCGACCCGCGGCGGACCCCTCCGAAGCGCGACCGGAACTGGCGCCTTCCGAAGTGCGACCGGCGCCTTCCGAAGTGCGATCCGCAGCGGAACCCCCTGAGGAGCCGCGCGTACCAGCGGGCTCCGAAGAGGGGTCCGGGCCAGCGGCCTCTGACGAGATTCGGGTCATGAGGAGCGCTCCAGGTAGCCGTGGGACAGCCAGGCCGGTTCGCCTCCTGGCGAGATCGTGAGGTCGTCGGCCCACACGAGCCGATAAGGCAGCTCAGGCCGCAGATCGACCGTCGTCAGGTCGGCCAGCAGCCGGCGGGCCGAGGGCCAGTCGGACCGGAGTATGTCGGCCAGCGCCACCCGCGACGACGCCCCCAGCAGCGACTCCGCCACCTCGGTCAGCCGCTCGATCGCCGCGTTGGGCGCGGAGTCGAGCGAGCCTTCGGGGCCCGCGTCGGCGAGGTTGGAGCGCGGGGGAGTGGGCTGGGCCGGAGCCGGGCGGGGCGCCTCGTCGACCGCGCGGGCGATCGCCGCCGGGTCGTGCCAGGGCGCCGGAGCGTCGAACACGAAGCCGTCGAGCACCGCCGCGAGCCGCTCACGCGAGGCGGTCTGCGAGAACGTGCGCCAGGTCTCGGTGGGCAGCAGCGTCAGGTTGCGAGTGGTGCCCGCCGAGTCGGCCAGGCGCCCCGCCGCCCGCCGGGAGGCGTCGCTGTAGGCGTAGATGGCCGCCCGCAGGTCGGTGCAGACCCGGTCGAGCGCCGGCCAGCGGGTCAGGATCGTGCCGTGCAGGCTCTGTGCCCGGCGCGCGATCTCCTCGGTGCCCCACAGCTTGGGCGCCTGCTCGCGCAGCTCCTCGATCGTGCCCATGGTGAGCGTGATCAGCTCCAGCGCCCACAGCCGGAACGCCCTGGCCAGGTTGGCGGCGCTCTGCCTGGCCTCCTCCATCGTGGTGCGCGGGTCGGCGACGTTGAGGTCTTCGAGCGCGAGCAGCCGGTGCATCTCCGACTGGCCGCCGTCGTCCATCATCCGCCTGATGAACATCAGCCCGACCACGCTGGTGAACGACGCCCGATAGCGCAGCTGGTTGGGTTTGGGGAACACCTCGCGGATCGCGCCCAGCCCCTTGAGCACGCGCAGCCGGTTGTCGAACTGGTCGCCGGGATAGGCGCGGCAGGCGAAGCGCATCTGCTCGTGCGTCAGCCACTCCTCGCCCGCCTCCGCGAACGCCGCGAACAGCGTCTCGGCGATGTCGACCAGGGCCGGGTCGTCGACGACCGCCCCGCTGTCGCGGGCCAGCGCCGCGAACATCCGGCGGTAGGTCGACAGCACCGCCTCCTCCGAGAGGGCGGCGTCGAGGGTCAAGGACTGTTCGGACACGGGCTCTAAGGTACGGCTTCGGACCGACAATCTCGGCCCGACCTGACGGGCTTACCTGCGAGTAGTGCCCGACGTGGCGTGCTTACCTGCGAGTAGTCACGCTGCACGCTAGGGTGATCCAGGGTAATACGGGGGCAAACGTTCAGTAATCGTACGTACGGGGTGAGTGACGCCTTGCGTATCCGCGTACTCCGCGGAGACCGTGCCACAGCCTTGATCGCCGGCGCGGTGGCCGTGATCCTGGTCGCCTTGGCGGCCGTCTTCGGCGTGGGCGTCTCCAGCGCCACGCCCAAACTGGCCGACGTCGGCGCCTGGTTATGGACCCAGGCCCGAGGCAAGATCGTGCACGTCAACGGCCTGTCCGGCGAGGTCGACGGCTACCTCGACAAGAAGTCGGCCCAGCGGCTGCGCATCGTCCAGGACGGCTCGAACGTCCTGCTCGTCGACGACGGCAGCGGCTACGTCAGCCGGATCGAGCCCGGCCAGCTCAGCGTCGCGCAGACCCGTAACTTCGGCACGGCCGGCCTGCAGATCGTCGTCTCGGGCGCCGCCGGCTACGCGGTGGACCCGGAGGGCAAGGTCCAGCAGATCGATCCCGCCACGCTCAACTCGGTCGGCGCGCCGCTGACGCTGCCGGGCCCGCTCGGCTCGGCCCGCATCGACGGTGGCGGGCGGCTCTGGGTGCCGGTGACGGCCAAAGGCGAGGTCGTACCCGTGACCAAGGGCGTCGCCGCGAGCGCCGTCAAGGTCGGCGAGCCGGGCGAGGAGCTGGCCGTCACGATCGCGGGCGGCCTGCCGATGATCGTCAACACCCGCGCCGCGACCGCCACGATCGTCGGCGCGGACGGCGGCGTGGGCGAGATCACGCTGCCCAAGGAGGTCGCCCAGGCCGCCAAGGGCGGCGTACTGGCGCCGGCATCCACCGAGGGCTCGCTGGTGCCGCTGCTCACGCCCGGCGACTCCGGGCTCCTCGTGGTGGTCGACACGGAGTCGAACTCGGTGCTCAACACCAAGTTCGCGGTGAAGGACCCGGCCGCGCTCGGCGTGCCGCAGATACTCGGCTCGAAGGTGTACGTCCCGGACCGCAGTACGGGCGGCTTGATCGTGTGGGACAGCGCGGCG
Source organism: Nonomuraea sp. NPDC049750 (assembly GCF_040659625.1). NCBI lineage: Bacteria > Bacillati > Actinomycetota > Actinomycetes > Streptosporangiales > Streptosporangiaceae > Nonomuraea > Nonomuraea sp. NPDC049750. The sequence goes on along the minus strand of NZ_JBFANB010000047.1, from coordinate 6,404 downwards.
GGCGGTCAGCCCACCAAGCTCCAGGTGGCGCAGGGGCCCGGCCCGGTCGACGTGTTCGTCAAGGACGGCCTGCTCTGGGCGAACGACGAGAACGGCGACAAGGCCGTCGTCGTCGACACCGAAGGCCGCAAGCACGACGTCGACAAGGACGACTCGGACGTACCGGGACCCACCAACACCCCCAAGCCCAAGCAGACACCACGGCCCGAGCCGACGAACACCGACCCCAGGCCCGACCCGACCAGGACGGACGACCCGGCGCCGACGCAGACGGACGCCCCGGAGCCGTCGCGCAAGCCCACCAAGACTCCGACGTCGACCCCGACTCCCTCCTCGGCCACCCGCAGCCCCACTCCCACGCCCACGCCCACGCCCAGCGCGCCCACCAAACCGGGCGCCGTCAGCGCCAAGTCGGGCCCCGGCCACGTCAGCGTGAACTTCAGCCCGTCCAGCGGCGGCAAGGTCAACCGCTACACGCTCAAGGTGTCCGGCGGCGACGGCAGGACCACGCCGCAGTCGGTGGACGCCGACGGGCCGTTCCAGTTCGAGTTCTCGGGCGGGAATTGCGGAGCCGAGTACACCTTCACGGTCGTCGCCCACTGGTCGGGCGGCCAGGTCGAGTCGGAGCCCAGCGCCGGGGTCAAGCCCTGCGTGGCCCCCGGCAAACCGGCCAACTTCGCGGCCAAGCCCAAGAACCGCGGCGCCGAGCTGACCTGGGACGCCCCGGAGAGCGGCGGCGAAGGCATCACGTACGTGCTCTCCGGCGCGGTGAGCAACGACAGCGTCAAGGGCACGTCGTTCACCGCCGAAGGGCTCAAGAACAACCAGAAGCACGAGTTCAAGCTCAAGGCCAAGAACGACGCGGGGGAGAGCCAGGACGCCGCCACGGCGGACGTGGACCTGGCCTACCCGCGGCAGCAGTACCAGAACGCCAGCAACAACGACACCAACACGCTCATCCGGCCGGGCCCGTCCGCCGATGGCGAGGCCGGAAAGATCCCACAGGGCCAGTACATCACGCTGACCGTGATCTGCCAGGTCAAGGGCTCGTCCTACACCGACAAGTCCACCGGCAAGTCCAGCGACATCTGGAACCGGATCGAGTCGTCGGCGGGCAACGGCTACCTCAACGACACGCTGGTGGCCACACCGGACGGGGGCGGCTTCCCGGAGGCTCCGCTCTTCGAGTGCACCGACTGAGATAGGGGACCTCAGTTGTACAACGAACAGACGCAGCAACCGCAGCAGCTCGCGGCACAGTTCGCCCAGCGCTTCCAGATGCTGGCCCAGAACATCGAGCGCATCATCCGCGGCAAGCACGAAGCCATCGAGCTGGCCCTGATCTGCCTGTTCTCCGAAGGACACCTGCTGATCGAGGACGTGCCCGGCACCGGCAAGACCACGCTGGCCAGGTCCATCGCCGCCAGTGTGGACGCCGAGTGGCGGCGCATCCAGTTCACGCCGGACCTGCTGCCCAGCGACATCACCGGCGTGTCGATCTTCAATCAGGCGCACCAGAAGTTCGAGTTCCACCAGGGGCCGGTGTTCGCCAACATCGTGCTGGCCGACGAGATCAACCGCGCCTCCCCGAAGACCCAGTCCGCGCTGCTGGAGGTCATGGAGGAGCGCCGGGTCACGGTCGACGCCGAGCCGCATCCCGTACCCAGGCCGTTCCTGGTGGTCGCCACGCAGAACCCCGTCGACATGGACGGCACCTACCCGCTGCCGGAGGCCCAGCTCGACCGCTTCCTCATGCGGATCTCCGTCGGCTACCCCGACCACGTCTCGGAGGTCGAGGTGCTCAAGGGCATGCCCACCGGGCCGCAGGTCGAGCGGCTGCCCGTCGTGGCGCGCGCGTCGGACGTGGCCGGGATGATCGAGTTCGCCACCCGCATCCACGTCGCCGACCCCGTCTACGACTACATCGTCGCCCTGTGCGGCGCCACGCGCACCAACCCGCACCTGCGGCTCGGCGCCTCCCCGCGCGGCAGCCTCGCGCTGCTGCGGGCCGCCCGCGTCAAAGCCGCCGCCGCCGGACGCCATTACGTCGTGCCGGAGGACGTCAAGGCCCTGGCCGTCCCGGTCATCGCGCACCGGCTGATCCTCACCCCGGAGGCCGAACTACGCGAGGTCACCGCGGCGCACGTGCTCGGCGAGCTCCTCGCCGGGATGCCGGTGCCGCAGGCGGCCTAGGTGCTGACACCGCTGGGGTGGGGCACACTCGCCGGCTCCGTGATCCTTTACGCGGCGGGGTTCGCGCTCGGCTACCCGGAGCCCGTCGTGCTGGCCACCGGCGGGGTGCTCGCGCTCGCCGCCGCCCTCGCTTGGACCGCCCCCAGACCGAGACTGGAGGTGCACCGCGAGGTCACTCCGCTCAAGGTGCCGCGCGGGGACGCGGCCGTGGCGGTCCTTCACGTACGCAATCTCGGCCGCCAGGGCCTGTCAGGGCTGCGCGCGCGGGACCGCATCGGTACGGCCGAGCACACGGTGGACCTGCCCCGCCTGCCCCGGAACGCCACCAGAACGGTGTCGTACCCGCTGCCCACCGGCGTGCGCGGCGAGATCCCCGTCGGCCCGCTCCTGCTCGTCCGCGCCGACCCGTTCGGCCTGACCCGCAGGATCAGGCGGTACGGCCAGACGGCCACGCTCCTGGTCCGCCCCCGCACCGTCGCGCTGCCGGTGCCCGCGTCGGGCAAGGCCCATCACCTGGAGGGCCCCACCAGCGACAACGCCCCCAGCGGCACGGTCACCTTCCACACCCTGCGCGAATACGTCGTCGGCGACGACCTGCGCCACGTCCACTGGAAGTCCAGCGCGCGCACCGGCACGCTCATGGTGCGCCAGCTCATCGACGCCAGCCTGCCCACCACGACGGTCGTCCTCGACACCCGTCACCTCACCGAACTGGGCGTGGACGCCGCCGCCTCGGCCGCCGTCGCCGCCGCCCGGTCCGGCTTCCCCGTGCGGGTGCTCACGGGCGACGGGCCGCTCGCCGAGACCAAGACCGACCCCGAGCTGCTGCTGGATCGCCTCGCCCTGGTCGGATCCGGTACGTCCGGCGTCGGCGAGGCGGTGCGGCTGGCCCGCGGCGGCTCGCTCGTCGTCATCACCGGCGACCCCGCCGAGGCCGCCCGGGTGGCGGGGGCACGACGACGGTTCGACCGCATCATCTGCGTATATATAGGGACAGGTCCGCTCAGCGCGCCCGGCGTGACAGTCGTCCCCATCGCGGACCTGGCCGCGCTGCCGCTGGCCTGGGGCAGGCGATGAAGCAGCCTGTGTGGCGGTGGTCAGGGGGACTGGCGCTGGTGGCGGCCGTCACCGGGGCCGGTGGGTGGGGGTTCCATCGCGTCTTCCCCGGCACCGAGCTGCTCCTGGCCGTCGTGCCCGCCGCGACCGTCCCCGCCCTGGTGGCCGCGCTCTGCCGGCGGCGGCCCCTCTGGCTGGCGCTGGTGCTCGACCTGGTCCTGTGGTTCGCCGGGACCGTGCCGCTGTACAAGGGCATCGCTCCCGGCCTGCTCGGCGACCTGGCCGACTCGTGGCGGGCGCTGCTCACCACCCTCCTGCCCGCCCAGCCGGAGCCGCGGCTGCTGGTCCTCGTGCACACGCTGGTCTGGGCCGCCGCCGTGGTCGGCGCCGAGACGCTGACCCGCACCAGGACCCGCGTGGCCGCCGCGGTGCCCGGACTGGTGGTGTACGGGCTGGCGCTGCTGTTCGGGGTGGACGGTGCGGGCTCGAACGTGCCCCTCGCCGCGGCCCTCGTGGTGCTCATCGCGGCCCTGGCCCTGCTCCGGGACGACCGGCCGGCGCTGTGGTTGCTCGCCGGCATCCCGGCCGCCGCCGCGCTGGCCGCGGTCGCCCTGGTCGCCGGGCCGCTGCTGCCCCTCGCCGCCGAGCCGTACAACCCGCGCGACGACGCCGAACTCCCGCCCCCGGTACGCGTCGACAGCGTCAGCCCGCTCGACCGCGTGTCCGCCTGGCTGCAGATCCCCGACCGGGACCTGTTCACCGTCAAGGCGGCCAAGCCCCTCAACTGGCGGCTGGCCGTACTGGACCGCTATGACGGCGTCCGCTGGACGTCCGGCGCCCGCTTCCAGCCGACGGGCGGGCGGGTGCCCGCGGGGGACTGGACGGGCAAGGCGCAGACCGTACGCCAGACGATCACGTTCAGTGGCCTGCCCGGCACCTGGCTGCCCGGCGCCGAACGTCCCGTCGAGGTCGATGGCGTACGCGGCCTGGCCGTCGACCCCGGGAGCGGCGCGCTGCTGGCCGCGAGCCGGCCCGCCAAGGGGTTCACGTACGAGGTGACGTCGCGGGTGGCCGAGCCGTCGAAGGCCGACCTGCTCGCGGCCACGCCGGTCGACGATCCCGCGCTGACCGCGTTCCCGGCCGGGCCTCAGGAGGCGCTGTTCCACAAGCTCGCCCAGCAGGCCACCAAGGGCGCGGACGTGCCGATCAAGCAGGCGTACCGGCTGCAGAACTACCTGCGCACCAGCGCCACCTACGACGTCACCGCGCCGCCGGGGCACTCGCTCAAGGGGCTGGAGTTCTTCCTGGAGACCACGCACAGGGGGACGTCGGAGCAGTTCGCGTCGACGTTCGCGCTCATGGCCAGGACGCTCGGGCTGCCGTCGAGGGTCGTGGTGGGGTTCCGGCCAGGGCAGGCGTCCGACGGGATTTACCACGTTAAATCGGGCCATGTCATGGCGTGGGCGGAGATCAAGTTCGACAAGCTCGGCTGGCGGCCGTTCTACCCCACGCCCGGCCGTGGCGGCGCGAAGGACGACCACGACGTGGTGTCCTCCGCCCTCAAGGAGAGCGAGGAACTGGAGGGCGAGTTCACCCAGGGCACCGTGAACAAGCCGAAGGCCGGTCAGAAGCCCACTGCGGGCGGCGGCCGTGAGTCCTCGGCCGGGCCGCCGCTGTGGGTGATCATCCCGGCGGTGGGGGCGGGGATCCTGGTGGCGTACGCGGGAGCGGCGATGGTGCTGCCGTGGTGGCGCAGGCGGGTCCGCAGGAACGTGACGGGCGCGGAGCGGCGGGTGCTCGGCGCCTGGTCGCAGACCTGTGACGACCTCGGCCTGAAGGGGGAGCGGGCGCTGACCGCCGAGGACGTGGTGGCCCGGCACCCCGCCGACATATCCACCCACCTCCAACCACTCGCCGATATTTCCAACTTCGTCCGCTACGCCCCCGACGACGTCGCCCACGAGGCCGCCGACGCGGCCTGGCGCCACAGCGACGCCGTCCGCCAGGCCGTACGCGCCAGAACGCCCCTCAAAACCCGCCTTCGCAAGCGACTGCTCCTACGCTGACCCGCCGGAGCGAACCATGACGGGCTGATCGCCTGTGAGCTGACCGGACCCTCGGATGACCGCGCTCGGCGGTATCGCTAAGGCTTCTGGAGTTCACGGTCCTCAGGCTCTTGGGCAGCCCCGCGATGGCCGACACCAGTGGGCGGGCGGCCCGTTCGGCGTCGACGCGCTCCTCTAAGCGGGCGATGTCGTCGGCGTCCAGCGTGCGCCGTCCCCACACGCCCGTGGATGCGGGTGATACTCGATCCGGCCACAGGAGCGACGGCAGCACCCGTATCGGGAGGACGCCTCAGTTCACGTACGCCCACAGGTCGTAGGTGTAGAACATCGGGTTCTCAGGCTGGTGAGTGCTGCACCACCAGGTCTGCCAGCGTCCGGTCTCCTGGCCCGACCGGCCGAAGCTGATGCAGATGTCATAGGGCAGGTTGCTGTAGACGACTTGGAGCATGGACGAGGCGTGCGCTGGCGCGCTCGTGGCCAGGATGGGCGTTAGAGCGGTGACCGCGAGAAGCGACAAGGCGGTGATTCGGCGACGCACCAGTTCTCCCCTCATCAACTACCGCCGGCTGAAGTCGGTGGTTTGCTCTCTCGGTCCCGTCTGGGTGAAGGGAGGCCGGTAGCGTGTGGCTGGTTGATGGCAGCCCAGCCCGCGATGCCGCGTGTGGCGATGTTGCGGGCCGCGATGTGGTCGGCGTGCCCAGCGAGGCCACACCTGGTGCAGACGAACCGGTCCCGCGCCGGCCGATTCGCCCTGGTCACACACCCGCATTCCGGGCAAGTCTGCGAGGTGTAGGCGGGGTCGACCAGGACGAAGGCGATCCCGGCGCGGGTGGCCTTGTAGCGGGTGAAGGTGATCTGCTGGGCGAAGGCCCAGCTGTGCAGGGTGCGCCGCTGGAACCGGTGAGCCCTTACCCGGCCGCGGATACCCTGCAGATCTTCCAGGGCGACACCGCGGCCGGTGCGTTCGGCTTCGCGCACCACATGCTTGCTGATCTGGTGGTTGAGGTCGGTCATCATCCGGTGCTCACGCCCGGCAAGGCGGCGCAGCACCCGCCGCGCCGCCGACGTGCCCTTCTTCTGCAGCCGTCG
>NZ_JBFANB010000046.1:0-68683 GCF_040659625.1 Nonomuraea sp. NPDC049750 | reverse complement strand
TCGTCCTTGGTCACCACGACCTTGCGGGCGCGGCCCAGCTGGTCGAGGGTGGCGTTCTCCAGCTTGAGGCCGATCTCCTCGGAGATCACCTGGCCACCGGCCAATACCGCGATGTCGCCCAGCATGGCCTTGCGCCGGTCGCCGAACCCCGGAGCCTTGACCGCGACCGACCGGAAGACGCCCTTCATCTTGTTGACGATCAGGGTGGCCAGAGCCTCGCCCTCGACATCCTCGGCGATGACCAGCAGCGGCTTGCCGGACTGCACGACCTTGTCGAGCAGCGGCACCACCTCCCTGTTGGCGGCGACCTTGCCGTTGACGATCAGCACGTACGGATCGTCCAGGACCGCTTCGAGCCGATCGGAGTCGGTGATGAACAGCGGGGCGATGTACCCCTTGTCGAAGCGCATGCCCTCGGTGAGCTCCAACTCCAGGCCGAAGGCGTTGCTCTCCTCGACGGTGATGACGCCTTCCTTGCCGACCTTGTCCATCGCCTCGGCGATGAGCGAGCCGATCTCGGGGTCGGCGGCGGAGATGGAGGCGGTGGAGGCGATCTGCTCCTTGGTCTCCACATCCTTGGCCAGCTTGGACAGCTCCTCGCTGACCCGCTCGACCGCCGACTCGATGCCCTTCTTCAGCGACATCGGGTTGGCGCCGGCGGCGACGTTGCGCAGGCCCTCGCGCACCAGCGCCTGGGCGAGCACGGTGGCCGTCGTGGTGCCGTCACCCGCGACGTCGTCCGTCTTCTTGGCGACTTCCTTGACCAGCTCGGCGCCGATCTTCTCCCACGGGTCCTCGAGCTCGATCTCCTTGGCGATGGACACACCATCGTTGGTGATCGTGGGAGCGCCCCACTTCTTCTCCAGCACGACATTGCGGCCCTTGGGGCCCAGGGTCACCTTGACCGCGTCGGCCAGCTGGTTCATGCCGCGCTCAAGGCCGCGCCGGGCGTCCTCGTCGAACGCGATCATCTTCGAAGCCATTCCTGCTCCTGCTCTCGATAGGGGGCTGTCCGGGACGGCGCCCGCGACGGACGGCCCGCCGACAGACGGACCTCGCCGTCCCGGCACACCCCGCCGGTTGGCACTCTCCAGGGGCGAGTGCCAGGCGTCCCGTCGCACTCTACCCACAACTTGCGTGACACGCACCTAGTGCGTGTCACGCATCATCCGATAGTGTCGCTCCCATGAACGACGACGCCCCCGACCTCCGGGCGCGCAACAAGCAGGCCACCCGAGAGGCGATCAGCCACGCCGCGCTGCGCCTGGCCATCGAGCAGGGCCCGAACGGGCTGGCTCTGGTGCGCGTCCATGACATCGCCACGGCCGCGGGAGTCTCATCCCGTACCTACAACAACTACTTCTCCAGCAGGGCGGAGGCGATCTGCGCCTTCCAGGCCGACCAGGCCGGCCGGGTGGGGCAGGCGCTGCGCGCCCGGCCCGCCGGGGAGCCGCTCGACCAGGCCGTCATCGCGGCCGTGATCGAGCTCTACACCGACCCTGAGCCCGACAAGGCCGGCCTGCGCATGATCATGTCGACGCCCGAGCTGGAGGGCGAGGCGCTGAGGGCGTTCACCATGGCGGAAGGCCCGCTCGCCGAGGCGATCGCGGCCCGCACCGGCACCGACCCCCAGCGCGACCTGTTCCCCGCCGTCACGGCCGCCGCGGTCGCCGCCGCCATCCGGGTGGCGGGGCGACGCTGGCTCGAGCCCGGCAATACGGAATCCTTCGCCGCGATTCTGCGCGGCGCTCTGTCCTGCGTCGTTCCCGCCGCGCCCTCTGAACGGACTCAGCCCTAAGGGCTTGAAGCCGTGCTCTCGAGCGCGTGGCCGGAGCTGACGTCGTATGGGTGGCGGCGGCGACCCGCTCAATAACGAGGTGCGGCGAACCCGCGGTTCGGGCGAAGATGGCCGCGCCCGGCTGTGGGAGCCGGCATCCCCGGATGAGGAGCGTGCCATGAGCGCCATCGGATCCGCACACCCGGAGGTCCAGGTGGGCACGGGACGGCTGCGCGGAAGGATGGAGGACGGCGTGGCCGTCTTCCGCGGCGTGCCGTTCGGGCGCCCGCCGGTGGGCGCGCTGCGGCTGGCCGCACCGGAGCCGGCCGAGGCGTGGGACGGGGTACGCGAGGCCGCGGCGTTCGGTCCGCGGCCGCCGCAGTCCAGGTTGCTGGGCGCCGCCAGCGCGGACGGCGCCGACGGCGACTGGTTGACCGTCAATGTCTGGTCCCCCGACCTGGGCGCCGCCGGGCTGCCGGTGATGGTGTGGATTCATGGCGGGGGCTACATGTACGGGTGGTCCGGCGACCCCCTCTTCGACGGCCGAGTGCTCGCCCGGGACGGCGTCGTCATGGTCACCTTCAACTATCGGGTCTCCGCCGAGGGCTTCGGACATTTCCAGGGGGCACCGGCCAACCGCGGGCTCCTGGACCAGGTGGCAGCCCTCCGCTGGGTGCGGGACAACATCGCGGCCTTCGGCGGCGATCCGGACCGGGTCACCGTCTTCGGAGAGTCCGCCGGCGCCGGGAGCATCGCGGCGCTGATGACGATGCCCAGCGCCGCCGGTCTGTTCCACCGGGCGATCGCGCAGAGCGTACCGGGCCCGTTCTTCTCCACTGAGCTGGCCGCCGACATCGGCGCCGCGGTAGCCGGTGAGCTGGGCCTGTCCCCGCTCGCGGGCGAACTCGCCCGCCTGTCGCCGGAGCGGCTGATCGAGGCCGGGGACGCGGTGGCGGAGAAGATGGGCGACTGCCCGCGGTGGGGCCACGCGGCGCACGTCCGAACGCCGTTCGCGCCGGTCGTGGACGGCGAGGTGCTGCCCGCGGTGCCGTGGCGGTCACTGGCGGACGGGGCCGCGCATGAGGTGGAGCTGATCGTGGGTCACAACCGCGACGAGTATCGGCTGTTCATGGCCATCAGCGGTGACACCGGCCAGATCACCGCCGAGCGGGCGGACACCGCGCTGCGGGTGCTCGCCCCGGACCCGGAGGCCTACCGGGCCGCCTACCCGGGTGCCGACGAGGAGCGGCTGTACGAGCTGGTGCACTCCGACTGGTTGTTCCGGATGCCTTCCCTACGCCTGGCCGAAGCTCGCCAGAGGCACGGCCGCGCCTACCTGTACGAGCTGACCTGGCCGGCCCCCGGCATGGGCGGAGCCATCCTCGGCGCCTGTCATGGGCTCGGCCTGCCACTGACGTTCGGCAACCTGACCGCCGGCGCGGCGGGAATGCTGATCGGACAGGATCCGTCCCCGACCGCGGCCGAGCTGTCGGCCCAGGTTCGAGCGGCATGGATCGCCTTCGCCACGGCCGGAGACCCGGGCTGGCCGGCGTACGAGCCGCAGAACCGGCACACCTGGATCATCGACACCAAGCCCGACGTAACAGCGTATCCGGAGGAGACCTCCCGTGAGCTGTGGGCCGGGCACGCCTTCGGCCCTCTCGCGTTGCAGACAAATCCATAACCGTTCCAACCCCATACATGGGCCGACCACCGTCCAGGCGCTGACGACGAAGGCGCCTGGTGCGGCGTTTTGACACCTCCTACGGGTAACCGCTATCTATTGGCTAACCGTTAGGGGGATGGAGTGCAGGACGCAGTGCTGGCGATGCTCGCCAAGGAGCCGTCACACGGGTACCACTTGCACGCTCGGCTGCAGCGAACTCTCGGCCCGCTGGGCGAGTCGATGAACCGCGGCCAGATCTACGTGACGCTGGCCCGGCTGGAAAAGGCCGGGCTCGTTGTCTGTGAGCGGACGGACGGCCTGCCCGAGCGGCCCGAGCGCAAGGTCTATGAGCTGACACCGGCCGGGCAGCAGCGGGTGGCCGCCTGGCTGGCCGAGGTGGGCTGGCCGAAACCGGACCTGGCGGAGTTCCACCTCAAGCTCGCCGCGGCCGCCGCGGCCCGGCTCGCCGACCCGGTCGAACTGGTGGCGGCCCAGCGCCGTGAGTTGCTGCGCCGCTTGCGTGAGGTGCAGCAGGCGGCACTGGCCGAGCCGCCGGGGTCGGGCGCCGGCCTGCTGCTGGAAGGGGTCGTGCTGCGGTTGCAGGCGGACCTGCGCTGGCTGGATTCCTGTGAGCGGGCCTGGTCCAAGGCCGATGACGAAGTCGAGGGCGCATGAACGTGTCAAGTGCCGTGGTCCGGGCCTGCGGCCTGGTGAAGACGCATGGTCAGGGGCAGAGCCGGGTCCGCGCGGTGGACGAGGCCGACCTGGAGGTGCCTCAGGGGGAGACGCTGGCGGTGATGGGGCCCAGCGGCTGCGGGAAATCTACGCTGCTGCACCTGCTGGGTGGCCTGGAACGGCCCACCGATGGAGCGGTGTGGGTGGCCGGGCGGCGCATCGACACGCTGAGCGAGCGGGCTCTGGCGCGCCTGCGACGCCGGTCGGTGGGGTTCATCTTCCAGGCCTTCCACCTGGTGGAGGAGTTGTCCGCGGCCGAGAACGTGGAGCTGCCCGCGCTGCTGGCCGGACGCTCGCGCCGCCAGGCCAGGCGGCGCGCGAGCCTGCTGCTGGAACGGGTCGGGCTCGCCGACCGTGCCCGGCATCTGCCGTCGCAACTGTCGGGCGGACAGCGCCAGCGTGTCGCCGTCGCTCGCGCGCTGGTCAACGAACCGCTGGTCGTCCTGGCCGACGAGCCGACCGGCAATCTCGACACCGCGGCGACCCTCGACGTACTGAGAATCTTCGAGGAGCTGCGTTCCGCGGGCCAGACCTTCGTGATCGTCACGCATGACGAGCGGGTCGCGGCCACCGCGGATCGGCTGATCTCGATGCGCGACGGAATGTTCGTCGACGACACCCGGCTGGCCGGCTCCCACCCGCGCGGCCTCGGCGGGCTGATCGGGCTGGAGGGCTGAACGGCATGGGCTCCATCGTGCTCGTCGTCCGCCTGGTGCTGGCTGACGTGCGGCGACACAAGGTCCAGGCCGCGATGCTCCTGCTCGCGGTGACCGTGGCCACCGCCACGATGGCATTGGGCCTGTCGCTGGGCGGCGTGAGCGACGCGCTGTACGAACAGACCCGCGCGGCCACCGCCGGGCCGGACGTGGTGGCGCTCTCCGGCGACGCGGGCCCCGCCGAGACCGCGGCTCTGGCCGCACTGGCGGACGCTCCCGAGGTAGTCGCCCACCACGGCCCCTATCGCATCGTCTACGCCAACCTCACCACGCGCGATTCCACGACGTCCCCCGTGGTGGTGCACGGCTTCGCCGAGACGCCCGGCCCGGTCGACCGGCCGCTGGTGACCTCGGGGCACTGGGTACGCTCCGGCGGCGCGGTCCTCGAACGCGGCTTCGCCACCGCGCTGGGCGTCGGCGTCGGCGACCGCGTCACCATCTCCGGCCGTTCGTACCCCGTCCTCGGGATCGCCGTCACCGCGGCCACCTCCATCTACCCCTGGGCGGCGCAGATCGGCCCGGGCGGCGGCCCCAGCGACGCCAGCGGCCTGGCCTGGATGACCCGATCGGATGCCCGGGCCCTGGCGTCATCCAAGGATCTCTCGGTGACCACGGCTGTGGACCTCAAGCTGCGCGACCCCGCCGCGACCGAGGCCTTCATCGACGCCCACAGCGACACCACCGTCAGGGTCGACTTCCACTCCTGGCAGTTCAAGGAGACACAGGACCTGGTCATCCTCAAGAACAGCCAGCCGATCCTGGTCGTCGGCAGCTGGCTGCTCAGCTTCCTGGCCATCACCGGAGTGGCGGCGCTGGCCGCGGGACGCGCCGTCGAGCAGACGCGCCGGGCCGGGCTGCTCAAGGCCGTCGGCGCCACCCCGGGTCTGATCGCCACCGTCCTGCTCACCGAGTATCTGGTGCTGGCGCTGATCGGCGACACGCTCGGGCTGGTGATCGCCCGCCTGACCGCGCCCGCCATCGCCAGCCCCACCGCCAGCCGGATCGGCGACGTGGGCGGGCCCGACGGCGCCACCATCGTCACGGCGACCGCCCTCGCCGTGGCGGTGGCGGTGCTGTCCACGCTGCGTCCCACGCTGCGGGCCATGCGTACGGCGACCGTCACGGCGCTGACCGCCACCGCGCGCCAGCCCCGTCACCGGCCCTGGCTCACCGCGCTGTCCGCGCTGCTGCCCACGCCGCTGCTGCTCGGGCTGCGGCTGACCGCCCGCCGGCCGGGCCGCGCCGCACTGCAGGCGTGCTCCACCGCCACCACAGTGATCGCGATCGTCGCCCTGCTGACCATCTACGTCCAGCCGGAGCGGGGCTACGGCCTGGACGGCTCCTCCGTCCTGCCCAACCTGCGGGGCGAGCACGACCGCCGGCTGATGCTCGCCGTCACCATCCTGCTGATCGCGCTCGCCGTCGTGAACACCCTGACGTTCACCTGGACCACGGCCATAGAGGCCCGGGCGAACATGGCCATCGCACGTACGCTCGGCGCCACCCCCGGACAGATCACCGCGGGCCTGTCCACCGCTCAACTCCTGCCCAGCCTGCCCGGCGCCGTCATCGGCATCCCTCTGGGCATGGGCCTGCTCTCGCTCTTCTCCGCCAGGAACACGGTGGACCCTCCCTCCTTGTGGCTGCTCGGCGCCGCACTCGCGACTCTCCTGGCGACGGCGGCACTCACTGCCCTGCCCGCACGCCTGGCGGCACGCCGGCCCGTTGCGCAGGCCCTCAGCGCCGAAACAGCCTGACCGGCCCCCGCGCAGAGGTCCACATCCGATGGGCGGCCCGGAATGAAGCGATTCGATAGACGGAAAAGGAAGCACGAAGTGGCATCTGACGCCGCCGGCATTCGGCGATTAGTGATAGACACAGGAGAGCCCCGCGGATGGGTGTCTCCCAGGACAGACCTGGTGACGGCGCTGCTCGGCACCTGGTTCGGGGTCGGATTGATGATCGACGCCTGGGCGCACAGCAACCTGGCGCAGCTGGAGACGTTCTTCACTCCATGGCACGCGGTGTTCTATTCCGGCTTCGCCGTGGTCTCCGGCTGGATCATCTGGCAGGTGTGGCGCAACGTGCGCGCCGGGCGGCAGGGTCTGGCGGCCGTCCCCACCGGTTATCTCGCCGGGCTGGTGGCGATTCCCGCATTCGCCGTCTTCGGGTTGGCCGACATGATGTGGCACACCATCCTCGGCATCGAGACGACCATCAACATCTTCTTCAGCCCGTCGCACCTCGGCCTCGTCGTGACGATGATGCTCATCATCACGACACCGCTGCGCTCGGTATGGAACGCCCCCGACGTCGGCGCCCGGCCGTCGCTCGGCCGCCTGCTGCCGGCGCTGATCGGGCTCGCGTTCGCCACCACGTTGGTGTCGCTGTTCCTGTCGTACGGCGGCGCCATGAAGTACCGCCCCGAGGGCATCGTCCGGGCTTTGTCCATGCTGCAGAACGCGGGCGGCGGTGCGGGAGGCGCCGGCCCCGTGGCGCTGGGCCCGGGCGCCGAGCAGGTGGCCGTCGCGATGGTCGTCACCAACGTCGTCGTGCTCGGCCCGGTGCTGTTCCTGGTGCGCCGCTGGCTGTTGCCGTTCGGCTCGGTGACCGTCATGTACGCGGTGATAGCGCTCATGCCGGCTGCCCAGACGGGGTTCCGCAATATACCGATCCTGGTGTCGTTCGTGATGGCCGGGGTCGTGAGCGACCTGCTCATCCGCTGGCTGCGGCCGTCGGGTGAGCGGCGCGGCGCCTACTGGGCTTTCGCCGGGCTGTCGGCCTTCGCCACCTGGTCGCTGTACATCGGGGTCGCCTCGGCCATCGGGGGCGGCCTGCCCGCCGTGCCCGAGCTGTGGACCGGGGCGCCGGTCGTCGCCGGGCTGATCGGGCTGGCACTCGGGGCGCTGCTCCTGCCCAACGCCGTCTCTGTCAGTGGACGGGGGATCCTCCGAGATCAAGACTGAGCACCGACAACAGACAACGATGCATCACGGCGACACTAGGTAATCGTAGCGCTACGGACAGTCACTGATCGGGTATGGTCGCGTTGATCACGCGCACTCCCTTAAGGCTTCCACATGACTGTCACCAAGCTCGACGCTGCCGCACATCGCCGCTGGCTGGGCAAGTCCATGGCGCTGAGCTGCGGGCTGTGGGAGGCGACGAACGACCTCGACGCCGCCCAGCTCGCGAAATTCCGGCTGCTGAGTGACTGGGCGGAGGTGAGCGCCCAGTCACGCGTCCTCGACGTGGGCTCGGGCTACGGCGGCTTCCTGAGCTATCTGAGCCGAGAACGCGGTGTCACAGCCGCGTGTGGTGTCGACGCCTCCGATCACGCATGCCAGGAAGCCGAAGGGTTGCGGCTGCGCGGGGTGACCATCCATCAGGGCGACTACCGCGCCTTCAACCCTGACCGGCCCTACGACGCGGTCGTCAGCATCGGGCTCCTGGAGAACCTGGAGAATGTCGACGGCACGCCCGACGCCTACACGGGGTTCTTCGCCCACGCACACGCGTGGACCAGGCCGGGCGCCCGCCTGGCGCTGGAGAGCACGATCCGGGGCCACAGCGAGAGCTGGCCGGCCGAGGCCGCACGATACGTCGAGGCGATGCGACGGCTGCGCCTGACCGGCACCGTTCTCACGCTCGACCGGCTCCTGGCCGCCTGCGGGCGTTGGTGGGAGCCGATCCACGTACGGACCCACCGCGACGACTACGCGCGCACCTTCGCGACCTGGGCCACCCGGCTGCGCGGGTGCGGGATCGCCGATCGCGATGAGACGGCGCTCGCCGACTGGCTGGAGTTCACCACTACGGGCACGGCGCTGTTCCAGCAGGGCGCCCTGTCCGTCGCGCACCTCGGACTACGCCGAATAGATCAACCGACGCGCCCGCCGGCCGCACCAGGTCCGCAGGTGTGAAGACACCCGGGCCACGGCCCGGCCCACGAGCCCCGCGATCAGATATCGCGAGGATCCGGTGAGGCACTCAGTCCGCACCGGCGGCACCCTCACGCACGAAAGGAGAGAGAAGATGCTTTCGACGAGCACCTCGACCGAAACCCTGAGCGCCTGCCCGATCGAGATGGAAGACGGCAAGCTTCTGGTCGCCCCGATCACCAGCAGCAGCAGTTCGGCCGCCGTCGCCATGGAGGAGTAAACGCGAGAAGCGGTGCCGTGTCCCGGTCCTCGGACCGGGACACGGCACCCGCCGAACCCGGCCCACCTCGTTCAAGGATCGGTGCAGATGGAGAACACGCCGGTGCTGCGCTCCGCGCTCGGCACCAACTTCTTCCGTGCGGTCAGCCCATGGCTGGACAGCACGGCTTTCCACACCAACCAGCTCCGGCATTCCCATCTCGGGATCTCCCGGTCGGCCTCGCCCGCCGAGGAGTTCCTGTACGCCAGCCGGCTCCGCCGCCACGACCGTGAGCTGCAACGCTCGGTCGCCGACTACCTCACGACGGCGAGCATGGAGACGCTGAGCCACACCGATGAGGAGAGCATCCCCGCGGCACGCCGCGTCGACCTGCCGGATCCCGCGCCGGCGCGGATGGCGCTGGATGAGGCGATCGCGGCCCGGCGCAGCACCCGCTCGTTCAGCGGAGCCCCGGTGACGCTGCCCGAGACCGCCGCGCTGCTACGGGCCGCCGGAGCGTGCTTCGGCCACGAGGCGGGACGGCCGCACCGAGCCGTCCCCAGCGGCGGCGGGCTGTACCCGGTCGAGCTGCACCTCGCCGCACGCGAGGTGACGGACCTGGAGCCGGGCCTGTACCGCTACGCCCCCCGCCTGGACTGCCTGGCCCGCCACGGCGGCCCTCAGCAACTGGCCGCGCTGCTGCGCTGCGGCCTGGACGAGCTGCCCGACCTACTGCCGATCGACCGCGCGGCGCTCATCGTGCTGTTCGTCGGGCGCCCATGGCGCTCGATGCGCAAGTACGGCCCGCGCGGGCTGCGGTTCGTGCTGCACGAGGTGGGGGCGATGGCCCAGCATGTCCATCTCACCGCGGCCGCGCTCGGCCTGGCCGGCACGGACTGGTCGACCTACTACGACGAGGAGGCCCACGAGGTCCTCCGGGTCGACGGGCTGCGGACCGCCTTGCTGCATCTGATCGTCCTCGGCCGGCCGGGCGACCGGCCAGATCACCAGAAGAAGAGCCGACCGCGTCTGCAGGAGAAGATGTGACACAGCCCGCATCACCCCGTATCAAGCGGTCATTCTCGGTCATCGGGCATGATCCCGACACGGTCGAGCTCAGGCAGGGCGTGTGGAGCGCCACCTCACACACCATCACCGACGAAGCCCGGCGCGGCTGGTTGTTCTCGGTGGTGAACGCTCTGGACGGCTCCCGGGAGGTGGCCGAGCTCGCCTCGCGGGCGAACATCGGCATGGAGGAGATGTCCGCGCTCCTGGAGCAGCTGCGGACACTCGACGTGATCGAGGACACCGCGACGAACGCGCTCGACCACTATCTCGACCACTACGCCGACCTGCTCGCCGGGCCACCGCCACCCGCCCGTCCGATACGGGTGATCGGCGACGGCGCTATGGCCGCCCGCGTCACGGAGCTGATCGCGGCCAGCGATCCGGAGCTCGACGTGACCGACTCCAGCGACGATCCCGCCCTTGAGGTGCTCAACGACGCCGACACCGGCTGGACCACGCACGGGCTGCGGCTGCACGAAGTCGCCGAGACGTTCGCCTCCTGGGAGGGCGGCATCACCGTGTGGGCCGGTGTCCGCGTTGATCCGGTGGTGGTGAGCCTGTTCAACAGGGTCGCCCTGGAAGTCGGCATGTCCTGGTTGCACGGCACGATCGACGGGCCGTTCCTGTTCGTCGGCCCGACCTTCCACCCGGGTCGCGGACCCTGCTACAGCTGTCTGGAAACGCGCATCACGATGAACCTCGCCGACGGCGCGGGCTACCGCCGATACAAGAACGCGCTCACCACCGCGCAGGCATCGGGCGGACGTCCGCCCATGCTGCCCGCGCTGTCCTCGCTGCTCTGCTCCCATCTCGCCTTGGAAGCGATCAACCTCGCCCATACGGGCGCCTCCTTCACCCACGGCAAGATGCTGTGCGTCTACCTCCCCACCTGGGAGACGACCGTCAGCGAGGTCCTGCAGATCCCCGGCTGTCCGGCCTGCTCGCCCGTCGCGCAGCGCGACGAACCCGAGCTCTACTTCCAGGCCAAGGAGTGGCTCAGTGGCTGACCACGGCTCCGCCGCGGGCCTCGTACCGCGGACCACACCGTTCGACACCGGCACCCGGATGCTGGCCCGGCGCATGCTGAACCCCGTGTGCGGCCTGATACCGCGGCTGAAGTTCAGTGCCCGCTCACGTGGCGAACCACGCATCGCCATCGCGGGCGCCGAACTCACCGGCGTGCACGTCCTGTACGACGCCCGGCCGATCCCGGCCGAGCGCCACCACCTGGGCGGGGCCGGCATCCTGCTCGACGAGCCCCTCATCAAGTCACTCGGGGAGTCGGCCGAGCGTTACTGCCACCACTCCTTCCTCGCCCTGCACCGCGACCGGCTCCGCTTCGCCAGTCACCGTGCCATGAGCGGCGGTGGCCGCGGGATTCCGTCAGCTCAGTGCCTGTCGTTCTTCTCCGACGAGCAGCTCGGCCGCGACGGCTTCCTTTTCGAGCCCTTCGACCCCGACGCCCCGATGAGCTGGCTGCCCGCCGACTCGCTCACCTCGGACGACACCTACTGGATGCCCGCCCAGCTCACGCTGGTCGGCTACCTGCCGCGGCGCAAGGAGGGCGAGCCCTGGGTGAACGCCGCGGTGACCACCGGCACCGCGACCCACAGCGACCCGGGCAAAGCCCTGCTCGGCGCGCTGGAGGAGCTCATCCAGCTCGACTGCGTGATCGGGCACTGGTACGGCGGTCAGCCCTCCGTCAAGATCCTTCTTGACGGCCGCCTGCGGGCCCTGGCCCGGTTGATCGACCGCCACTGGTCGCCGGGCACGCCGCCCCCGGAGTTCCACCTCCTGCCCAGTCCCGACCTGCCCGGCTTCACCGTCGCCTGCGTCTACCGCGACGACCACCCCGGCAACGCGCCGGTCGTCGCGGGCCTGGGCAGCGACCAGCGCCTGGGCCACGCGATGTACAAGGCCCTCCTCGAAGCCGTCGCGGTGTTCCGCTACGCCAACTGGATGGCCGCCAAGGCCGCCATCGAGGACAGCGACATCACTGACAAGGACCGCTTCTTCGATCTCGACGACAACGTGGCCTACTACACAGATCCGGCCAACGCCGCGATCATCGACAAGCGCTTCGCCGTCCATGTGGAGGTCTCGGCGCGTGACCTGCCCCCCGACGCGGCCCCGGACCTCCGCGGCCGCGTGAAAGGGCTGGTGGCGGCCTTCGCCAAGACCGGGAAACAGCTCGGCTACCTCGACCTCACCACCCCGGACATCCGCCACCTCGGGCTCACGGTCTGCCGCGTCTGGTCCCCGGACACCCTCAGCCTGTGCCCGCCCAGCGCGCCGCCCCTGCTGCACAAGCGATTCGCCGACTACGGCGGCGCCATCAACCCCGAGCCCCATCCCTACCCTTGATCACCTCATGACGGGAGGACGTCGAGCGAGGTCACGGTGCCGACTGGCAGGCGGCGTCAGAGCTTGCCGAGTCCCCGGGCCAGGATGGTGGCGGTCTTCGCGATGGTCTTGTTGTCGGTGGGGAGGCCCGGAGTGCGGTTGGTATAGATGGCCATGACGATGGGAGCGGCACCCTGCTCGGAGCGGATCACGGCGATGTCGTTTCCGCCGCCGAATCCGTCGGAGTTGGTGCCGGTCTTGTCGGCGATCGTCCAGGTCTTGGGCAGGCCGGCCCGGATGCGCTCGGCGCCGGTCTTGTTGGCGAGCAGCCAGGCGTTGAACTGCTCCCGATCCTTGGCCTCCAGCGCGTCGCCGATCGCGAGCACGCGGAGATCGCGGGCGATGGCCGCGGGCGTGGTGGTGTCGCGCTTCTCCTTGGGCGTCCAGTCGTTGAGCTCGGGGTGCAGGCGGTCCATCCGGGATGTCGGGTCCTTCAGCGTACGGAAGTACTTCGTCAGCCCGGCGGTGCCGCCGATCAGCTTGAGCAGCAGGTTGGCCGCGGTGCCGTCGCTCTTGGTGATGGCCGCCTCGCACAACTGGGCGACCGTCAGGCCGTCCTCGACGTGCTTCTCGGTGACCGGCGAGTTGGGCGTCATATCGGCGGCCGTCCACTTGATGAGCTTGTTCATCAGGCCGGGCTCGGAGGTGCGCGCCTTGTTCAGCACGGCCGCGCAGAGCGGCGCCTTGAAGGTGGACAGAAACGCGAAGCGCTCGCCCGCCCGGTACGTCACCGTCTTGCCGGTGGCGGTGTCGATGGCGTACGCCCCGATGCGGCCCTTGAAGGACACCTCCAGCGCCCGCAACTCCTTCCTGACCTGAGCCTCGCCCGAAACGGCCGGGGACGCCGCGACGGCCGAGGCCGAGGCCGAGCCCGCGCCGAGAGCGCTGCCGGACAGGAGGGAGAGCGCCAACGAGGTCGCGGGGAGCGCTGCGCTGACGCGGCGGACGCGGAAGTGTCGCATGCCGAAATCCTTGCTTCTCATCTGTCAGAAGCTTGGAGCAAAGCAGATGTGATCATCCGCTGTCTAATAGCGATATCGGTGATCTAGCGATATCGCATCCAATATCACTAAAGGTCAGGCACCAGACCCAGTTCCCGCATGACGAACGCCAGCCAGAAGCTCTGCTGCTGAACGATCGTGCTCCAGCTCGTCCCCCCATGGCCCGCGTCGGACCAGACGCGCAGCAGGACAGGATGGGACGAGGTGGTGGCGGCCTGCGTTCTGGCGGCGAACTTGCGGGAGTGCCACGCCGGGCAGCGAGGATCGTTGGCCCCCGCGTCCAGCAGGATCGCCGGGTAGGCCGTGCCCGGTTTCACGTTGTGGTACGGCGAGTAGGCCATAAGCACAGGAGCGTCGGCCGGGTCGTTGGGATTGCCGTACTCGGAGAGGGTCGCGGCGGTGCCCAGCGGGTCGCGGGCGACGCGCATCAGGTCCAGCTTCGGGGCGCCGCAGACCACCGCCCGCCACAGCTCCGGCCGCTGGGTCACGGCGGCGCCCGTGAGCAGCCCGCCGTTGGAGGCGCCCTGGACCGCCAGCCGGTCGGGCGTGGTGACCCCGTCGGCGATCAACCGCTCCGCGATGGCGTACAGGTCATTGAAGGTGTTCTGCTTGGCGTGCAGCCGCCCGCCCTCCCACCACTCCAGGCCGAACTCCCCGCCACCGCGCACATGGGCGTGGGCGTAGATCCCGCCCGCCTCCACGAACGCGGCCAGGGGGCCGAGGTACGACGCCAGCACGGCGATGTTGAACCCGCCGTACCCCTGGATCAGGGTCGGCTGTGGCCGCGAGCGGTCCAGGTCGGCGCGGTGGACCAGGGTGCAGGGCACGCGCGTGCCGTCGGCCGACGTGGCCCATACGCGAGTGGTGACCAGCCCGGTGAGGGTGTGGCCCGACCCCTGCAGGGCGGTCAGGGCCCCCGACTCCAGCTCGTAGTGGTACACCGTGGGGGACTGGGTGTAGGAGGTGTAGCCGAAGGTGATGGCGTTCTCGCAGCCCACGACCTGGTCCATCACTCCCAGGGCGACGACTCCCTGAGCGATCGAGCTGACCGAGCCCTGGCCGGGCAGCGGGACCTCCCCGAGATCCGCGCCGTCCAGGCCGAGGATACGGATGCGCGAGACGGTGTCCACCAGCTCGCCGAGCACCAGCCGCTCGCCGACCAGGGTCACGCCGGTGAGCACGGCGTCGCCGCCCGGCACCAGCTCGGTCCAGGTGTCCGGGTCACCGGGGCTGTCCAGCGGGATGCGGACCAGCCGGCCTCGCGGGGCGCCCGCCGTGGTGACGGCCACGTAGGAGTCGTCGACGAGCACGCCCTTGTACAGGTGCGCGGCGTCGGTGATGAACTCGCGCCACTCCCAGGGGCCGTCCAGGCGGGCGATGAAGTGCGGCCGGGGCCGTAGATGGTCGACCTGGACCAGCGCCCAGCGCCCGTCCCGGGAGATCTTGGGGATGGCGAACATGTGGGGGATGTCCAGCGGCTCTGGCTGGGTGGGCGCCGGCTGCCCCAGCCGGTGGAAGAACAGCCGCCACCGTACCTGCGCCGCCCCCGATTCGTTGGCCATGTAGAAGAATCCGCTGCCGTCGGGGAGCCAGGCCACCAGCCCCGGCCGCTGCTGCGGTACGCCGTCCAGCAGCACCTTCCCGGTGTCGATCTCGATCACCTTGAGCGCCGGCAGCTCGCGGCCCCCGGCGTCCAGGGAGTACGCCAGCAGGCTGCCGTCAGGGGAGGGCTGCGGGCTCATGCGCAGTGGCGTACCGTCTGACAGCTCGTTGAGGTCGATCACCATGCGCCATGGGCCCGTGGGGGCGTCGGCCGTCTCGAAGACCATCAGCTCCCGGCCGTCGGGGATGCGCCCGCGGAACCACCGCGGCCCGTATCGCACCGGAACCACCAGGTTGCGGGCGTCCATCTGCTCGACCAGCTCATCGACGCGGGCCGCGAGCGCCTCATGGTGCGGCCAGCCGTGTACGTAGGAGCGGGCCAGCTCGTCCTGGGCCTTCTGCCAGGCCGCCACACCCTCGCCGTCGTCCTCCTCCAGCCACTGGTAGGGGTCGTCGAAGACCAGGCCGCCGACCTCGTTGTGCTCCGGCCGTATCGGTGCCTCGGGGTATCGCATTCTCGCGTCACTCTCCTGATTGGTGTTCGCGGGCCCAGATCACGGCCCGCTGGAGGTAGTCGAAGATGGCGGGCAGGCCGTCGGCGTCCAGCCACTCGATCTGGCGGCTGACCTCCTCGCTGACCCCGGCGCTGTTGTCGCGCCACCACGCCGTGCCGGCGATCTTGAGCCGTTCGTCGAGCCGCTCGTTGCCGCTCTGGAGCGCGGCTGCCATCGCCGTCCAGCGGGCGGTCACGGCCTGCACCTGAGGGTCGTCGACGGGCGTGCCCGCCAGCATGTTCTGATGGGCCTCCTTGAGCAGGACGAGCCACTCGGCCCGCAAGTCCCGCAGCGTGTCCTCGCCGAGTTGCAACCGGCGCTGGGCCAGGTGGTCTCGCAACTCCTGGGCGAAGTACGTCTCGTACACCGAGATCTCTTCGAGGGCGGTCATGAAGTGCTCGGAATCGGGCATGACCGACTGGTCGAGCAGCCCGAGGAGCCCGCCGATCTTCGTCTTGAGCTGCGCCATCCGGGCCGATTGCAGCTCCAGTTCGGCGAGCTGGGCGCCGAGCAGGTCGCGCATGGCCGCCAGGTCGTCGGCCGGCCGCCGGAGGACGTTCGCGATCTCCTCCAGCGACAGTCCCAGTCCGCGCAGGGCGCGCACGCGATACAGCTGCCGCAGATCGGCCTCGGTGTAGCGGCGGTGGCCCGACGCGGTCCGCTCGCCGGCCCGGACCAGGCCGATCTCGTCGTAGTGGTAGAGCGTACGGATGGTGACCCCGGTGGCCTTGGCCAGCTCTCCGATGGTCCATCGACGCTCGATACCGTCGTTTCCGGTCACGGAGTCGACGGTAGATCCTCCCGCCACGGGAGGTTCAAGCCAGAGCTCCCGCCCGTCTCATCGTGGCCGGTGGCCGTCGAGGCGGTGGGACGCGGCTCGGTAGCCCGTGGCCGCCTGACTCCCGAAGAGAGGTCGGCTTCCGTCGGGGGGCGAGTGGTGGGAGCGATCCTCATCATCTAAACTGAACGTTCAGTTCACTTAGTGGAGGGTGTCCATGAGGATCTGGTTCATCACGGGTGCCTCGCGTGGGTTCGGTCTGGAGATCGCACGCAAGGCTCTGGCCGAGGGGGATGCGGTGGTCGCCACCGCGCGGAATGCCGAACAGGTCGAGGTCGAACTCGCGAGCGCCGGTGATCGGCTGCTGGCCGTGAACCTGGATGTCACAGACGAGGCCGCCGTCCAGGAGGCCGTGGCCGCCGGGGTGGAGGCGTTCGGCCGTATTGATGTGCTCGTCAACAATGCTGGTCGGGGGTTGCTGGGAGCGGTGGAGGAGGCATCCGACGCCGAGGTCCGAGCGGTCTACGACGTCAACGTGTTCGGCCTGCTGGCGGTGACCCGCGCCGTGCTGCCGGTCATGCGCCGCCAGCGTTCCGGGCGGGTCTTGAACATCACCTCGGTGGGCGGGTTCACCGCGGGCCAGGGGTGGGGCGTGTACGGTTCGACGAAGTTCGCGGTGGAGGGCATGAGCGAGGCGATGCGCGCCGAGCTCGCCCCGCTGGGCATCGACGTGATCATCATCGAGCCCGGCGTCTTCCGCACCGACTTCCTCGACGACTCATCGCTGCACACGACCGAGCAGGTGATCGAGGACTACGCGGAGACCGCCGGTCAGACCCGGGCCTGGCGGACCAAGAACAACCACGCCCAGGCCGGTGACCCGGCGAGGGCGGCCGCCGCGATCGTCTCCATCGCCGGGGCCGGCGATCCGCCGGTCCGGCTTCAGCTGGGCGCTGACTGCGTCGCCCGCGTCGAGGCCAAGCTCGAACTGGTCAAGTCCGAGCTCGACCAGTGGCGCGAGGTCGCCGTGGCGACGGCCTACGACAATGCCGGCTGAGAAGGATCTCATGCCCCGCAGCCGCCGGGTGCGCGAGGCGGTGCTACGCGCCGCCACCGAGCTGCTGTCGCAGGGCGGGCTGCCGGCAGCGACGGTCGACGCCGTCAGCGCCCGGTCCGGGGTGAGCAAGGCGACCATCTACAAGCACTGGTCCAACCGCATCTGCGTGGCCATCGACGCGTTCGCCCTGCACATGGCCGAGGCGACCCCGGTGCCCGACACGGGCTCGGCGTGCGAGGACCTGACCCAGCAGGTACGCAACGTCGCCGCGTTCTATGCCGGTCCGGTCGGCCAGGTCTACGCCCAGCTACTGGCGGCCACCGTCACCGACCCAGGGGCCGCCGAACTCCTGCGGCAGCGCTTCCTGGAGGGCCGCCGCGAGCTGATTCGCCAGATGTGGCGACGCGGAGTGCAACGAGGTGAACTACGCACCGACGTCGACGTGGAAGTCGCCCAGGACGTCCTGTTCGGCGCCATTATCTTCCGCCTCGTCAGCGGCCACGCCCCCCTCACACCCACCGAGGCGGAGGCCATCGCGAACGCCGCCCTCACCGGCCTCCTCACCCAACCGGCCAGCGACACTGACAGGCTCGTTGATTGAGTGGGGTCTGAACACGTCGCGGGACTCGGACCTTGCGGTCAGGTCCCGTTTCCCGTGAGGTGCGCGTGGCCAGGCGGCGCTCCAGTTCGGCACGGTTGTGGCCGGAGGCTTGGGAGAGCTGGAAGGCTCCTTCCGTCGTATGCCGACACTTGTCGACCTGGTCGCGCTCGATGTCGACATCTGTTGGCCTACACCCGTTGACACGGGAAGACTTTAAAAGAGTTATTCCACTACTGGACAAATCCCGCTCGTTATGGCCATGCGCCGATGAGCATGGAGACATCTATCTCATTGTGCGGAGCGCCGTTTTATGGCCTCCCCATCGCTAACCCCACTGACCTGGGACGCGACATCTCGGAAGCAGTTTTTCGGCTTTTCGAGCACCTGTGGCTTGCCATTAGGGTGCACATTCATGGAATCGACTTTTCGATCGGCCGAAGAACTCGCGGGCCGCCACGCGTGCCGGTGAGTGACCTCGGCGGAACTGACCGACGAGGCGATCCCCGCATCGAGCGGGACGACAAGGTGGTCAAAAGCGTGAGACCAGTCATTAACTGCTTTTTGGAGGGATCTGCGTGAAAGCGTTGCTCACCCTGACCTGCGCAGGTCAGTTCATGGTGCTGCTCGACAACACGATCGTCGGCGCCGCCCTGCCCGACATGCAGCAGCGGCTCCACACCGGGCTGAGCGGCCTGCAGTGGATCGTCGACGCCTACGTGCTGCTGGTGGCCATGCTGCTGCTGTCGGGCGGCGTCTTCGCCGACCGGTTCGGCCGCAGGCGGGTGTTCCTGGCCGGGGTGGTGGTGTTCACGGCCGCGTCGGTGGTGTGTTCGCTCGCACCCTCGATCGGCTGGCTGATCGCCGGGCGGGTGCTGCAGGGCGTCGGGGCCGCGGCGCTGAGCCCCGCCTCGCTGGCGTTGCTCGCCGCCGCGTATCCCGCCCCAAGGGAGCGCGTCAGAGCGATCGGGTTGTGGGCCGGGTTCAGCGGCATCGGCCTGGCCGCCGGACCGCTGGCGGGCGGGATCCTGGTGGAGGCCTTCGGCTGGCCCGCCATCTTCCTGGTCAACGTGCCCATCGGAGCGGTCCTGCTGCTGGCCGGGCTGCGCGTGCTGGGGGAATCCCGAAACCCGAGCGCGCCGCCGATCGACGTCCCCGGCACGGTCCTGTCCGTCGCGGGCGTGGGCGCTGTGACCTTCGGCCTGATCGAGGGCGGTTCCCGAGGCTGGACCTCGCCGGTGATCCTGGGCGGCTTCGCCGCCGGGCTGGCGCTCCTGACCGCGTTCGTCGTGGTCGAAGGTCGTGTGTCAACGCCGATACTGCCGCTTCGACTGTTCCGTCAGCGGCTGTTCACGGTGTCCAACACGGCGATGGTCGTAGTCGGGTTCGCGCTGATGGGGTCGTCGTTCTTCTTCTCCCAGTTCTTCGTCTACGTCCAGGGCACTTCGATCCTGGTCGCCGGGCTGCGAACCCTGCCCGCCTCGCTGGCCATGGTGATCGTCAGCCCGTACGCGGGCCGGTTCGCGGCCAGGTACGGCTTCCGCGTCGTCGTCAGCAGCGGCCTGGCGCTGGCCGGGCTGGGGCTGCTGGCGCTGGGCTTCGTCCACGCCGATACCGGTTACGGGAACGTGTGGTGGCGGCTGGCGGTCGTCGGCATCGGATTCGCTCTGACCATGTCGCCGCTGACCGGGGCCGCCATCCAGGCGGTCAGCCCGCAGGAGGGCGGCCTCGCCTCCGGCGTCAGCAGCACCACCCGGCAGATCGGCGCGGTGCTGGGCGTGGCTGTGCTCGGGGCGATCGTCCACACGCGGGCGTCCGGCGGCGCCTCCTTCGAATCCGGCCTCAACAGCGCCTTCCTCGCGGCGGGTGCCGTGACGCTGGCCTGCGCGGTATTCACCAGCCTGTGGCTGACCGCGGGCCGGACGCCGAGGGGCGTCCTGGCCGAACAGTCAGGAGGCCAAGCAGTCAGCGAGCCGCCGCTGACAGCTCCTCCCAGTCGGCCCACGTCTTGAGCCGCTCGGCGTAGGCCTGCTGGGTCATCCGCGGCCCTTCCCCGCGCCGAGCTCGGCAGGACCGAAGCCCTACGCATAGGCGACTTGACGAATTCCCACACGCACCAGCTGCTGCTGAGGCCAAGGCGTCTCTGATCGGTCGTCACGGTTTCTTCTCCCTGAGCCGACATGTAGACCATGTCGGATTGAAGTGAACGACTCAGGTGGGTCAGACGAACGACAGGATGCCTGGAACGGTCACATCACCGCGTCTGTTTTCAGCGGCCCGGCGGTGATGCGCACCGTCCGGATCTGGAGCGGTTCTCCCTCGTCGAGGTAGAAGATGTGCATGAACGGGGCACGCACCACCCGGTCCGGTTCAGCCTTCTTGGCCATGGTCGCTTCACCGCGCAGCAGGCGGACTCCGTCGCCCGCGGTCCAGAACTCCAACACCTCGTGGGTGATGTTCAGCGGCTCGTCGATCTTGACGAAGAACGCCTGGATGGCCTCGACTCCGTGGATGTGCTCAGTGCCGAAGTACATGTCGGTGTCCTCGGTCAGCGGCGCGAAGCCCTCGCCGAACTCCAGGGTGTCGATGGCTTCCATGAACTTCAGGACCCAGCCGGGTACGGCCATCGCTTGTGCGGTGTCTGCCATGGTGATGGTCTCCTGATCAGGCGGCGGCGGGCAGCTCGCGTGATCGCCACGATGTCCGACGACAAGGGGGGTGGCGCAGGACGAAGGCGATCGCCATCTCGATCAGCGGGACCCCCGCCTTGTCGGCCAGCTCCGCGAGCTGCTCGGCGGCCTCCAGCTTGCCGACCGAGACGCCGGTGCGTCCCAGTTGGCGGTACTCCTGAAGTACTCCTTCTCGAAAGTGGCTCAGGCCAGGGTCGAGATGTCGATCACGAACCGGTACCGCACGTCGGAGGCAAGGACGCGCTCGTACGCCTCGTTGATCTTGTCGGCCGAGATGACCTCGATCTCGGCCCCGAGGTGGTGCTGGGCGCAGAAGTCGAGCATTTCCTGGGTTTCGCGGATGCCGCCGATCGCCGAACCGGCGAACGACCGGCGGCTCATGATGAGGGGGAAGACGTTGAACGCCAGTGGTTCGGCCGGAGCGCCGACGTTGACCATCGTGCCGTCCACGGCCAGCAGCGACAGGTAGGCGTCGAGCTCGATCTTCGCGCTGATGGTGTTCACGATGAGGTCGAAGGAGCCGGCGAGCTGCTCGACCGTCTCCGGGTCGCTCGTGGCGTAGTAGTGGTCCGCGCCCAGGCGCAGGCCGTCCTCCCTCTTCTTCAGCGACTGCGACAGAACGGTCACCTCGGCGCCCAACGCGTGCGCGAGCTTGACGGCCATGTGACCGAGCCCGCCGAGCCCGACGACCGCCACCTTCTTGCCAGGGCCGGCGCCCCAGCGGCGCAGCGGCGAGTACGTCGTGATGCCGGCGCACAGCAGCGGCGCGGCGGAGTCGAGCTCGATGCCTTCGGGGATTCGTACGACGAAGTCCTCGGTCACCACGATGTGGGTGGTGTAGCCGCCCTGGGTGATCCGTCCGTCCTTGTCGGTGGAGCCGTAGGTGAGCGTGTTGCCCTTGAGGCAGTACTGCTCCTCGCCCTTGCGGCAGCTGGAGCACTCGCCGCAGGAGTCGACCATGCAGCCGACGCCGACCCGGTCTCCGACGGCGTACTGGGTGACCTCTGGGCCGACCGCGGCGACGATTCCGGCGATCTCGTGGCCGGGGGCGACGGGATAGGGGGCGGTGCCCCATTCGCCGCGTACGAAGTGGATGTCGGAGTGGCAGATGCCGCAGTACTTGATCTCGATGAGGACGTCACGCGGGCCGACGTCGCGACGCTCGACCCTCGCCGGGGCGAGCGGCTCGGTCGCGGACGTGGCGGAGTAGGAGTTGACGGTGAGCATGTTCTTCTCCGTGCTGAAGCTTCTATGAGTGCTTCTACGACTGCTTCTATGACTGACGGCGGCGCGTGGCGAGGCCGCCGTAGCGAGCGTGTTCTGAGCTCTTCTGAAGCCGTTCTGAGCAGGGAAAACGTCTCTTTCCCCCATCCACTGTGCCACCGCCGCGTGCTGCGCGGCAGGGCGGGGTGTGCCGGGGAGCGGTGTTCAGGGGTGTGACAGGGCCCCCCAGGCGCCGGGTCGGCGGCGCGGGTTTGGGTATCGGTGCCGTACTCAAGACTGCGGCCACCACCGATATGACGAAGGAGACAAGCCGATGACTACGTGGACGAGCGACGAGCTCAGCAGGATCGAAGCGGCCGACGAGTTGCGGATCGAGCCCCGGCGCGGCGACGGCACGCTGGGCAAGCCGGTGCCGATCTGGGTCGTCCGCCATGGCGACCACCTCTATGTCCGCTCCTACAAGGCGGGCGCGGGTGCCTGGTTCCGCACGGTCCAGGAGACCCACGAAGGCCATATCCGGGCCGGCGGCGTCGACAAGGACGTCACCATCGAGGCGGAAACCGATCCTGACATCGACCTCCAGATCGACGCCGCCTACCGCGCCAAGTACGGCCGCTACGGTCCGACGTACATCGACGCCATGGTGGCGCCCGAGGTGCGAGCCACGACCCGCAAGCTCGAGCCTCGCTGAACCTTGCGGCCCCCAAGACTTGCCTTGACGCTGGCGGCAACGTTCTAGCGTGTCGGCGACAGGCGGGGGGCGCAGGCCGATCCTCCGTGCGCCGATCGGAGGAATGACGATGAAGTTCGGGATCAGCTACAACATGGCCTATTTCGGCGTCGATCCCGAAAGGATCATGGCCTTCGCCCGGCATGCCGAGGACAGCGGCTTCGAGTCGCTGTACCTGCCGGAGCACATCGCGCTGTACCCCGGCGCCACGGTCGGGACCATGGAGCTTTCGCCGTCGCTGCCCTACGCCGATCCGCTCGACTGCCTGAGCTTCGTCGCCGCGGCCACGGAGCGGATCCAGCTCGGAACGGGTGTGCTGCTGCTGCCGTACCACCACCCGGTGGTCCTCGCCAAGCGTCTGGCGACGATCGACGTGCTGTCCAAGGGGCGGATGCGGCTGCTGACCGTGGGGCTCGGCTCCCTGCCCGGCGAGGCGCGGGCGGTGGGGGTCGACTTCAGCACCCGGGGCCGGCGCGCCGACGAGGCGATCGATGTCATGCGGCTGCTCTGGGCCGGTGGCGAGGACGGCGTCAGCTTCGCGGGGGAGTTCTTCGCCTTCGACGACCTGTGCCAATTCCCCAAGCCCGTCGGTGTCACCCACCTGCCGATCCACATCGGCGGATCGAGCCGGGCGGCCGCCAGCCGCGCCGGGCGACGCGGCGACGGCTACTTCCCCGGCGGCGCGCTCGGTCCGGACGAGCGCGCCCTGCAGTTGGACCTCGCCCGCTCGACCGCCGTCGAGGCAGGGCGCAGCCCGGAAGCGCTGGAGTACACGCGATGGGGGTCGATCGACATGTCCGCCGAGGGGGTCGAAGCCCTCGCCGCGCAAGGCGTGACCCGCCTCGTCGTGAACCCCACCGCCCCCGACCTGGACCGGCAACGCGATCAGATGTCCGCGTTCGCCCAGCGCTTCGCCCTCCTCGACACCTCCCTCAGCCACGGCAGGTGATCATCGCGGGGGAGCGGGCGGGCGTGGACGCCTGCGGTGCGGCATCCACCCCGCCACATGGCCTCGATAACACCCGACATAGGCTGCTTCCAGGAAGGGCCTGAGCCAACCGCAGCAGATGCAGACGGGGGGCGGTTGCCCGATGGCGAAGCTACTTTTCGTGATGACCGGCACGGCGTACTGGACGCTCAAGGACGGCACCAGGCATGCGACGGGCTACTGGGCCGAGGAGTTCGCGGCCCCGTACAAGGCGCTCACCGAGGCCGGCCACGAGGTCGTGGTCGCCACTCCCAACGGGGTGGTACCGACCGTGGACATGATGAGCCTGCGCCCCGAGATGGCGGGTAGCGCGCAGATCGCTCTCGATCTGGAGGCGATCATCCGTTCCGCGGAGGTGATGCGGCGGCCGATCCACTTGGCGGACGCCCGCCTGGAGGATTACGACGCCGTCTACTGCCCGGGCGGCCACGGCCCCATGGAAGACCTGTACATCGACGCGGACGCCGGCCGGCTGCTGACCGAGGCGCTCGCCTCCGGCAGGCCCCTCGCGATCGTCTGCCACGCCCCGGCCGCGATGCTGGCCACCAGGATCCACGGCGTGTCGCCCTTCGCCGGCTACCAGATCACCGCGTTCACCAACGAGGAAGAGAACGCGGTCGGGCTCGCCTCGAAGGCCCGCTGGTTGCTGGAGGACGAGCTCATCGACCTGGGCGTCGACTTCACCAAGGGCGAGATGTGGAAGCCGTACACGGTGGTTGACCGCAACCTGTTCACCGGGCAGAACCCCGCGTCGGCGGCCGTCCTGGCCGAACGGCTGCTCAAGGCCCTTTAGCGGGCTGCCTTGCCGATCATGTCGAGGGACACCTGCCAGAGGCGGGCGGCGGCGTCGGGGTCGACGGCGTAGGCCGCGAAGCCGCGCCGGAGTCCGGGTGTGTGCGGGACGGCTGGTTGGCAGTCCTCGAAGTACTGTCCGGTCACGCCTTCGACGAGCGGCGAGGCGGCCAGCAGGGTCGAGGTGGCCGCCCCCTGCGGGATGTCCTTGACCGTCACACCGTCGCTGGATTCGGGCTCGAACGATGCCGGTGGGGCGGTCATGTGCCGCGACAGGCCGGTGCTCCAGATACGGCCGGGGTTGAGCGCGTTGACCGTGATGCCGTCGTCGGCCCAGCGTCTGGCGGCTTCGACGGCGAACAGGATGTTCGCGGTCTTGGACTGGCTGTAAGCCTTCCACTCGTCGTACGGATGGCGATCGAAGTTGATGTCGTCCCAGATGATGTCCCCATTGACGTGGCCCACGGAGCTCACGACGACGACCCGCGCGCGCCCGGCGGCCTCAAGGGCGTCGTGCAGTCCGGCGGTGAGGGCGAAATGGCCAAGATGATTGGTGGCGAACTGCATCTCCCAGCCCTCGGCGGTACGCCGCTCGGGGGTGGCCATGATGCCGGCGTTGTCGACCAGGATGTCGAGCGGGCCTCGCCATGAGGCGACGAAGACATCGATCGAGTCGCGGACCGATAGATCCATAAAGGCCACCTGTACCCGCGCATTGCCAGTGGACGCCACGATGTCGGCGGCGACCTTCTCTCCCGCGGCCGTGTCGCGGACCGCGAGGGTGACGTCGGCGCCGGCCTTGGCGAGCGCCCGCGCGGTCTCCACGCCGATTCCCGACGACGCTCCCGTCACGATGGCCTTCTTGGCGGACAGGTCGACGCCCTCGACGGTTTCCGCAGCGGTCGTGGCCGGCCCGAAGGGGATGGTGACCATGTGATGTTCCTTCACGTAGGGATAACCGGACCCGGCTCCGGTTAGCCTCACTATAACCGGACCCGGCTCCGGTTCGCCGGGCGAAGGTCCCGGAACCTCGCTGGACGCGCCGCAGATGCCTACTAGAGCCGGTGGGTGCCGGCGCCGAAGTGGTGAGCGTGTCCCGCGTGGTGGATCTCGGCTTCTGTTCCCGGCGGCACGGTGACCTCGATTGTGGAGTCCGCGCCGGTGACGTGCCGGCTCGCCGCGATCGTTCCGTAGCCGGTTTCCAGTGTCCCGCCGGCGGACGCGAGCCCGCCGCCCGGCGTGGGCGCTACGGCGAAGCGCCGATAGCCAGGCTCGAGAGGGCGAATGCCGACCACGTGCTCGAACAGCCATCCGGCCACTGACCCGAACGCGTAGTGGTTGTGGGACATCCGAGCGGCACCTTTCCGGTCAGAACCCTCCCAGGTTTCCCAGACGGTTGTGGCGCCTCGCTCGATTTGATGCAGCCACGATGGAGGCGTTGACTGCAGCAGAACGCGATAGGCCAGGTCGTCGCGTCCGATGTCCACCAGTACGGACAACAGCATCGGTGTGCTGAGAAAGCCCGTCGCGAGGTGTCCGCCGTTCTCCTCGATGAGCGCGGCCAGGCGTACGGCGGCACAAGGTTGTTCGACGGGTTCGAGGAGGCTCGCCCACGCCCGGCTCCGCTCCTGCGGGCAGGGGCTGCCTGTGGGGTTGCCGGCCAACGTCTGGCAGTGTGAGCTCATCGTCGCTGGGCCGGATGGCGAGCACGCCGCCGTCCTGCGGTGGACGCACCAGGCTACGGCCTCCGTCACCGTTCCCGGTGCCGGGAGCGTATGGCGGCTCGACGGCTCCGGCAGTCCAGTCCGGCCGGGCGACGCTGTCCAGATCACCGAACGGCCCGTCCTCATCACGTACTGACCGGCCGGAAATTCCGGTGCGCGATGACGAAGCCCTAGTCGATGATCGCGGTGACCTCGGCTTCCACGAGGATGCCGGGCTCGAAGAGGATGTCGACCCCGATCAGCGCGGCGGGCGGCGTAGCGAGATCGAACTCGCGGGCCGCCTGGTCGATTCCCGCGCTGAAGGCGTCGTACATCTCTCTCTTCCAGCCCGCTGCGTACCACGTGAAGCGGACGACGTCGTGGAACGTCGCTCCTGCCGCGTCGAGCGCCTTGGCGACGTTGCGGTAGACCTGGGCCACCTGTCCGGCGAGGTCGCCCGCTGCCACGAGCTCGCCATTCTCGTCCCAGGCGACCTGTCCCGCGATGTGGATCTGCCTGCTACCCGTCGCCACCGCGACGTGGTGGTAGAGCGGGATTCGGACATGCTTGTCAGGGTTGATGAGTGAGACGGTCATGAGTTTCCCATCAGTCTTTCGTTCGGTCGCGTGAGCGCGAAGGCAACGGACGAGTTGACCTTCCTGTGGTCTCTTGCGGTTACTCAGAAACCATAGGAGAGTGTGCGCTGACATGGAAGAACGAACTTTTTAGTGACTGGGGAACCAGATGGTGACCAAGCAGCTCAGGGACTCGTCCGACGAAGCCGATCTGCGGCGAGCGGACTCCCTCGCGCGGGAGATCTTCTCCGATGTCGCCAACAAGTGGGCGTTGCTGATCATCGAGGCTCTCGGCGAGCGCACCCTGCGCTTCAGCGAATTGCGGGACGAGGTCGAGGGCATCAGCCACAAGATGCTCACCCAGAACCTGCGCATGCTGGAGCGCAACGGCCTGGCGGAACGGAAGGTGCACCCCACAGTGCCGCCACGGGTCGAGTACACCCTTACCGAGCCGGGCCAAGCCTTGCGAGCGACGGTCGACCTGATCTGCGACTGGACCCACCAGTACTTCGGTCACATCGAAGCCGCCCGCCGCGGCTTCCACGCCTGACAGCTCACGTAGCTCGCGCCGGGCCGAGGCCGTCCGCTCGCGGCGTGGCTCCGGTTCAGGCGACGTGGCTGTCGTACGTCGCGCGGTTGGCGAGCACATCGTCCATGTGCGTCTCGGCCCAGGCCTTGAGGCCGCGCATCATTTCCTGCAGCGAGAGACCGAGTTCGGTCAGCTCGTAGGTGACCGTGACGGGCACGGTCGGCGTCACCGTGCGGGTGATGAGGCCGTCACGCTCCAGGGAGCGCAGCGTCTGAGTGAGCATCTTCTGGCTGACGCCGGCCAGCAGGCGGGACAGCTCCGAGTAGCGCATCGACCTGGGCTCACCGGCGCAGTCGGCACCGAACTGATGCGGGCCGTCGCTGCCCAGCGCGGCCAGGATCAGCGCCACCCACTTGTCGGAGATGCGATCGAGCAGCTTGCGGCTAGGACACACCGCCAGGAAAGCGTCATATTCCGCCTTGGCCTGTGCCTTCTTCTGGGCCACCGTCTCGGTTGCCATCGACCGCTCCTCTCACCCATGGGCGACTTACGCACTTTGAGGTGCCTACTTCCTATCAGGAAAGTTACATCCCCATATATAGAGGTATGAGGATGCTTTCCACTTCACTCCCCGGCGGCACCTGGACCCTGGGCGACTTGACCGTCACCCGGTTCGGCTACGGCGCCATGCAGCTCGCCGGCCTCGGAGTCATGGGGCCGCCTGCCGACCACGACAGCGCACTCGCCGTCCTCCGCGAGGCCGTCGACCTTGGAATCACCCACATCGACACCAGCGACGCCTACGGACCGCACGTCACCAACCAGCTGATCCGCGAAGCGCTGCACCCATACCCCGAATCGCTGCACATCGTGACCAAGGTCGGCGCGATCCGCGACCAGCAGGGTGGCTGGCCCCCGGCCCGGCAGCCCGACGAGCTGCGCCGCTCCGTCCACGAGAACCTGGAGACCCTCGGCCTCGAAGTGCTCGACCTGGTCAACCTCCGGCTCGGCAACGCCGAGGGACCCCAATCCGGCTCGCTCGCCGAGCCGTTCGAGACGCTCGTCGAGCTCCAGCGGCAGGGCCTGATCCGGCATCTCGGAGTGAGCAACGCGACCGCGGAACAGGTCGCCGAGGCACGGGCTATCGCGCCGATCGCGTGCGTGCAGAACATGTACAACCTCGCCTACCGCCAAGACGACGACCTGATCGACACGCTCGCCGAAGCGGGCATCGCCTACGTGCCCTTCTTCCCCCTCGGCGGCTTCAGCCCGCTCCAGTCCGCGGCGCTCTCGACCGTGGCCACTCGGTTGGACACGACGCCGAAGGCCGTCGCCCTGGCCTGGCTGCTGCGGCGCTCACCGAACATCCTGCTGATTCCTGGCACCTCGTCGCCGGCGCACCTGCGCGAGAACGTCGCCGGCGCGGGAGTCTCACTCTCCGACGGGGAGCTGGCCGAGCTGGACAAGCCGGCGGCCGAGGGCTAGGCCCGCGACCAGGACGCCGAGGAAGGTCACTCCTGCGGCCAGGCAGTACGCCAGGGTCAGGCCGTGGGTGAGCTCTCTTCTGGGCGTGTCGCCGCCCAGCTGCTACTGACGCGTTTTCGGAGGCTCGGCCGTTGGCGGGAGGGCCGCGGCGATGCAGTCGAGGACGCGCTCCAGCCCGTACCGGAACCGCTCGTCACGGCTCAGATGCGTCTGGCGGGCCTGCGTCGCGATCTTGGTGAAGATCGGGTACTGGCCGCTCTTGATCAGCTGCTCGACGTACGGGTAGGTCCGCGCCAGCCACTGCGACTCGGTGAGCCCGCTGCGGCGGACCTCCTCGGCCCAGCTGACCTCGTCGCGGACGGCGCTGTCGATGTAGCCGTTCAGAATGGCCATGAGGCCGAGGTTCTCGTCGATGGGAACGTGGGCGTCGAGGGCGCCCATCACTCGTTCGATCAGGCGCAGCTGGTTGGGGCCGAAGCCGGGGAGCGAGCGGTGCACGGTGGCGATCCACGGGTGCCGCAGCCACATGGCCCGCATCCCGTCGGCGTAGCGGGTCAGGTCCGCGCGCCAGTCGCCGGAGGGCATGCCCTCGACGTCGATCTCGCCCTGCAGCCGGTCGGCGACGAGCTCGATCAGGTCATCGCGGCTGGGGACGTAGCGGTAGAGGGACATCGCGCCCGCGCCGATCTCGGCGGCGATCCGCCGCATGGTGGCGGCCTCCAGCCCCTCGGTGTCGGCGATCCGGATCGCCGCCTCGGTGATCTGGGCGCGGCTGTAGGCCGGCTTCGGCCCGCGGGCCGGGCGCTCGGGCCGCATCCAGATGTTGACGTACTCGGCGTCGGTCACCGTTCCACCCCCAACTTGCGTACATAGTACCCAGTGACTTACCCTGGCCATCGCAACTGCGTACGAAGTACCCAATGGAGGGGTCATGGATCCGATCGTGGTCAGCGAAGACGACCGCGACACGGCCGTGCGGCGCCTTCAGGAGGCGTACGCCGAAGGGCACCTCTCGTACGAGGAACTCGACGAACGCCTCCACCAGGTGCTCACCGCCAACACGCACAGCGAACTCGGGTCGGCTCTGGCCTCCCTCCCGGAGGAGGACGCGGGCATCACGGCCACGATCGCCGCCGTCAGCGGACGGATCCAGCGGCGCGGCGCATGGCGCGTACCTCGGACCCTCAAGGTCGAGTCCGCACTCGGAAGGGTGCGTCTGGACCTGTCCCGGGCGATCATCGACCATTCGGTGGTCGACATCGAGCTGCACCTCGGCACGGGCGGCGCCGAGATCACGGTACCTCGCGACGCGATCGTCGACGTCGAGGGTCTGCGCACCGGCTGGAAGACCCCGCTCCACAAGACCCCGCGGCGCGTACGACCCTGCGGACCGCGAATCCAGATCTCCGGGGCCATGGGGACAGGACGGTTGAAGATCCGCCACGCGCGGCGCTAAGCTGCGAACCGACTTCTCACCGTTGGGCTTTCCGCCCCGCCTACCAGCTTCCCCCGGGTCCCGATGACACGGGGAAGGTGGAAGTCGCTCACCACATCCTGGACAAGGGTGTTCTGCATGGTGGCGACGCGCGGCGGCCCTTCTGGTCTCCTCCGAGGTTTGAGCCGTTCTGGCATCAGTGGCGCGTGTCCTCACCCAGCAGACGGTTGCCCTCAGAGAGGTCTCCGGAATGCCGGAAATCAAAGCCACCGAACCACCGGTCACGCGGCGTCCGTGGCTGGTTCTCGCGATCATGTGCATCGGCTTCTTCATGTCGCTGCTCGACGGATCCATCGTCAACGTCGCCGTCCCCACGCTGATCCATGGCATCGACGCCTCCTACGACCAGGTGCTGTGGGTCATCGACGGCTACCTGCTCGTCTTCTCGGTGCTGCTGATCACCACCGGGCGGCTGGGGGACATCTTCGGATACCGCCGGTTGTACGTGATCGGCATCAGCACCTTCACCATCGCCTCGGCACTGTGCGGGCTGGCCGACTCATCACCCCAGTTGCTGGCCGCCCGGCTGCTGCAGGGACTGGGCGGGGCGCTGCTGTTCCCGCAGGTCATCTCGTCGATCCTGACGATCTTCCCGCCACGGCTGCGCGGCCGGGCGTTCGGGCTGTTCGGGTCGATCGTCGGCTTCGCCCCGATCGTCGGCCCGGTCATCGGCGGCTTCCTGCTCGCCCACCTCGACTGGCGCTGGATCTTCTTCATCAACGTCCCGATCGGGATCATCACCGCCGTGCTGGCGCTGACCTTCGCGCCGCCCATGCGCGCGGAGCGTCAGCACCGGCTCGATCTGGTCGGCGTCGCGCTGGCCACCGCCGGGCTGAGCGGCATCGTGTTCGGCCTGATCGAGGGGGAACGCTATAGCTGGGGCACCATCACCGGGCCGATCAGCATCGCCTCGGTCATCGTCGCGGGCGTCACGCTGCTGGTGGTGTTCGTCCTGTGGCAGCACCGGCAGCGGGACGAGCCCCTGATGCCGCTGGTTCTGTTCGGCGCGCGCAACTTCGCGGTCGGTAACTGGGTCGGGTTCGTCTTCCAGCTCGGCATGATCGGCATCATGTTCGTGGTGGTGCTGTACCTGCAGATGGCGCGCGGGTACTCGGCGCTGGAGACCGGCCTGGTGGTCCTGCCGAGCGCCGTGCTCACCGCGGTCGGCTCGGCGTACGCCGGGCGGCTGTCGGACAGGTTCGGCGGCAAGTACATCCTGACGGCCGGCCTGACGCTGCTGGCCGTCGGCCTGCTGGTGCTGGTCGCCATGGCCGGACCCGCCGGCGGCGCGTGGAGCCTGCAACCCGGTTTGACCGTCATCGGGATCGCCGGCGGTGCCACGTTCGTGCCCCTGCTGCAGGCCACCATGGACGGTGTCGATCCCCGGCTGGCCGGGGCGGCCTCCGGCGTGTCCAGCACCACCCGGCAGATCGGTGGCGTCCTCGGCACCGCCGTACTGGGCGTCCTGCTGTCGGCCCGCCTCTCCTCGACCCTGCGCGACGAGGCCGAGAAGCGCGCCGGTCAGCTACCGGAGAACCTGCGCGCCCGGTTCATCGACGACAGCGCCGCCGCCGCGCGCGACTACAGCCCGCCCACGCCGCCCGGCGGACTGAGCCCCGCCACGAGAAGCCTGTACGAACGCGTCACCGCCGACACGTTCGCCACCGGCTTCCTCCACGCCATGCAGACCACCCTCGTGATGTGCGCCGTGGTGCTGGTGGTCGCCGTCCTGTCCTGTCTCCTGTTCAGTCCGCGTGAGAAGCCGGCGACCGAGCCCGCCCGGCAGTTGACCTAGCGCTCGTTCGGGCATATATATCGAGAGGTAAACATATGTAGTAGACCCGATATCAGACGGGAGCACCCCGGTGGCGCGTACCCAGGATCAGCGGCGGGCCGAGACCCGGGCCCGGCTGATCGACGCGGCCGCTGACCTGTTCGCCCGCAAGGGGTTCCACGCGGTGTCGGCCGAGGCGGTGGCCGATGTGGCCGATCGCACGACCGGCGCGCTGTACAACCACTTCGGCGGCAAGGAAGGGCTGCTGCTCGCGCTGCTGGAGGTGTGGAAGGACCAGACCGCGGCCGAGTTGCTCGCCGGGTTCGAGGAGGTCACCGAACTCGACGAGCGGCTGGCCGCCCTGTTCGAAGCGCTGACACGTAAGGACGAGGATCGCGGTGCGTCATGGCTCCTGCTCGAGCTGGAGCTGTGGCTGCACGGCGCGCGTGATCCCGTCATCGCCGAGCCACTGGCCAGGCGTTATGCCGACATCCGCGCCCGGCTCGCCGGCGGGCTGTCCGACTGGGCCGAGACGGCGGGCGTGCCGCTGCGCCGATCGCCGGAGCGGACGGCCACGGCCGTGCTCGGGGTGCTGATCGGCTGCGCGGTCCAGCACCGGCTCGATCCCGCCGCGGTCGAGCAGCGGGCCGTCGTGGAGAGCCTGCGCGATCTGCTCGGACTGCCCGACCCCTGAGTCCTTCGACGTCCCGGGCCCCGGGCCGTCCCGACCGCTCGAACTGCTCGACTCCTAGATTCTCGCGCCGAAAGGGAGCCCATGCGGATCAACCTGCTCGAAGAGACGTGGGAACGCGAAGTTCCCCACGACCAGTTCGCCTACCTGCGCCGGAACGCGCCCGTCCACTGGCACGACGTCCCCGACGACACCGGCTTCTGGGCTGTCACGAAATATCAGGACATAAAGGCGATCAGCCGGGACGTACAGACCTGGTCGACCGAGATCGGGACCGCGTTCATCCGTACCCAGACGCCGGAGTTCATCGAGATCGCCAGCATGATGCTGCTGAACATGGACCCGCCCAAGCAGACTCGCTACCGCCGGCTGGTGAGCGCGGGCTTCACGCCCAGGACGATCGCCCGGCTGCGGGGCACCATCCAACGGCGCGCCGAGAAGATCGCGGAAGCCGTACGGGAGCGGGACGGCGAGGTCGAGTTCGTGACCGACGTGGCCGAATACCTGCCGCTGCAGATGATCTGCGACCTGATCGGCGTCCCCGAGGAGGACCACCACCTGATCTTCGAATGGTCCAACCGCATGGTCGGCTTCCAGGATCCCGACTTCCGCACCACACCCGAGGACGGCGAGATCGCCGGGGCCGAGATCTTCTCCTACTGCGACGGCCTGGTCGACGACCGCCGCCGCAACCCGCGTGACGACATCCTCACCGCGCTGGTGGAGGGCGAGGTCGACGGCGACAGGCTGACCAGGGAAGAGATCGACTCCTTCTTCGTGATCCTCTGCGTCGCCGGGAACGAGACCACCCGCAACCTCATCGCCCACGCCATGAACGCCCTCATCCTCCACCCGGACAGCTACCGCGACCTGGCGTCCGGCCTCGACGACGAAGGCCTGTGGAGCAGCGCCACCGAGGAGTTCCTGCGCTGGGGCTCCTCGATCCACAACTTCCGGCGTACGGCCACGCGCGACACCGAGCTCCGCGGCCAGAAGATCGCCGAGGGGGAGAAGGTGGTGACCTTCTACATGTCCGGCAATCATGACGAGGACGTCTTCGCCGACCCGTACACCTTCGACATCCGCCGCAGCCCCAACGACCACATGACGTTCGGCGGCGGTGGGCCGCACTTCTGCCTGGGCGCCAACCTGGCCCGGCTGCAGATCAACTGCATGATCAGGGAACTGCTGCGCCGCTTCCCCGAGGCGGAGCACGCGGGACCGGTCAAGCGGATGCGGTCGGATTTCATTAACGGCGTTAAACGGATGCCGGTGCGCTTCTCCATGGCCGGGACAAGGTAGGAGTTCCGAACGTACGTGGCGGTCAGTGGCCGCCGAGGCGTTCCAGACGAGGGTCGCGGTCCGCTCCGGCCAGCCCTCCGAGGTGGACCGTGTGGCCGTAGCGCTCGCTCAGGTCGTTCAGGATCGGGTGCCCGAGCGAGCGGAATCAGCGAAGCGGCGTCGGTTGCTAAATGGGGAGTTCCCCACTTAGTCTGGCCGGCATGACACTGAGCGCCGACGACCGCGCGGCCATCACAGAGCTGATCTCCCTGCACGGGCACCTGTTCGACGACGGCGAGTTCGACCGGCTGGACGAGCTGTTCACCCCCGACGTCGTCTACGACGCCACTGACTACGGCGTCGGATCACTGGAGGGCGTGGCGGCGATCCTGGACGCCGCGCTCACGCTGGGCGCGCGAAACCCTGTGGCCCATCACGTGACCAACGTCGTGCTCACCGAACTCGCCGACGGCAAGGTGCGCGCCCGATCCAAGGGGATCTCCATCATGGCGGGTGGCACCTGCGGAAGCGCGACCTACGACGATGTGATCTCGTACGGCGGCCAGGGATGGCGGATCAGCCACCGCAAGATCATCGCGCGGCGAGCGCCTCTCGGAGGTTTCGGTAGCGATGGCGGCCAGTAGCCGTGGAGCTTGTCCGCCGTAGTGTGACAAGGTGACCGTGCCTGCCGATCAGATCTCCACCGCCTTGGCGCCATTCGTGGCGACGCTGGCCGCCTACGATCTCGGGCCGGGCTCGGGCGGCGTTCATCGCGGGCTTCCCTCATCCACGGTGTCGATCACGATTCCCGAGGACGACCCGCTGGAGATCGCCTGGGTCGGGCGGCCCGGTTCGCGCAGACGGCTCCGGGCCGTGGTGGCCGGGCTCCATCTGAGCGCGGCCGAGCTGCGGCAAGAGGGGTGCACGCGCGGCGTGTGGTTGACGCTCAGCCCACTGGGTGTCGGCGCGCTGCTGGGACTTCCCTCGTCGGCGGTGGCCGGGGACATCGCCGATCTCGCCGACGTCGTCCCGGCGCTGGCGGACCTGCCGGAGCGCTTGGCGGCCTGCCGGTCCTGGCCGCAACGTCGCGCCCTCGTCGAACGCTCGCTGCTCACCGGCCTGGCCCGGCACGGCGACCGCGCCAACAGCCGCGAGCTGCGGGCCACGCTCGCGGTCCTGTCCGGGACCACCCGGGTGCAGGAGGCGGCTCGGCTGCTCGGGTGCTCCCGGCGGCATCTGAGCAGCAGGGTTCGTACCGAGTTCGGGGTGACGCCGAAGGAGTACCAACGGCTCGTCCGCTTCGAGGCCGCCCGGGGCCGGCTCGTGGCCGCCGCCGGTGGGGGAGGGGACGGCCTGGCGGCGGTGGCCGCCGCGTCGGGATTCGCCGATCAGGCGCATCTCACCCGGGAGTGGCGGGCCATGGCCGGGTGCACGCCCACCGAGTGGCTGCGGGCCGAAGGCCTGGCCGTACGGGGTTCGCCGGCCCGCGACCGGCCACCGGGCGAGGAGCGTACGTCGAACCGGCCGCTGGGCGAGGAGCGCGCGTCCAGGTGACGACCGATGCGGGCGCGTTCGTTCCCGTATGTTCAAGACCCCCACGCCCGCCCGACCTCACCATGGGCACATGACGCCAGATATCCGCATCACCCCTCGTCTCATCGTGCCCGACCCCGACCACGCGTCGGCGTTCTACCAGGACGCCCTGGGCGCCGAGCAAGTGTTCCGTGCTCCGCAGGGCGACGACGGACGGCCCGCCGTCGTCGACCACCACATCGGTGGTTCATCCTTCCGCGTCTCGCCGGCCGTCACCTCGTGGGGCTGGCTCTCACCAAGCGATCTCGGCGGCTCCGCGGTACTCCTGGAGATCGAGGTCAGGGACCCGGACGCGGTCGGCGAACGCATGATCGCCCACGGCGCCGAGGTGCTCGTGCCGATCGAGAACCGGCCCTACGGCAAGCGCTCGGGCCGCGTCCGTGACCCATTCGGCCACCTGTGGATCATCACCGGCGAGCTCCGCTGAGTCTTCCCCGGAGAGGCATCAGCCCTCCTGGTCGCCCGCGCTGTGGTCGGCGAGGGGGAACGAGTGGTGCTCGTGGGCCACGACCCATCGCCCGTCTTTCTTGCGCAGGCCGAGCGTCAGCCGCAGCCGGTGCCGCGCCACGTCCTCGGGCATGCCGCAGCGAAGCAGGGCGTGGGCGAAGGCGACATCGTCACCGGCGGTGACCTCCAGCGTCTCGATCTCGAACAGCGCTCCTTGCGCCTGCCACTCGAAGAACGGCGGCCACGCCTTCCGGTACGTCTCGATGCCGCGCACCTCCCCGGGCACGTCGAACATCACGATGTCCTCGGCGTGGTCGGCGACAACGGCCGCCAGCTCACCACGGTGCACGGCCTTGGCCCAGGCCTCGATCAGGCCGCGGATCCGCTCTTCGTTGATCGACATGGAGGCTGCCCTTCCGGTTCAGGTGTATCCGCCAGGACTACAACCCGAGCCATCGGCGAAAATCATCGGCGCGAGCCCGAACATGGCGAAATCGGCATCCAGGAACGAGACCACCTCCGCGACCCGCGAGCCGCGCAGGACGAGCAGATCCAGGCCGGCCGGAACGTAGGCGGCTCTGTGCTCTTCCCACATGTACGTGCCGAAGGCGAGCTGCCCGTTCGCCCGCGCGGGCAGCAACCGCCACCGCCGCTTGAGCGGCCCCTCGAGCAGGAAGGCCCGGATGGCTTCGTGGCCCGCGTACCAGGCGGTCAGCGGCGGCATCGAGTACTTCGCGTCCTCGGTCAGCATCGCCACGATGGCCTCGACATTACCGCTCTCCCAGGCGGCCGCGTACTGGAGCGCCACCTGACGCTGCTCCGCCTCGCTCGGCCGGGTGGCCTCGGGGAGGCGGCCGGCGAGGGCCTTCCTGGCCCGCTGGAGCGCGCTGTTGACCGCCGGAACGGTGGTCGACAGCAGGTCGGCGGCATCACGGGCGGCGTAGCCGAGGACATCACGCAGCAACAGCACGGCCCGCTGCTGGGCCGACAGATGCTGCAGCGCCGCCACGAACGCCAACTCCACACTCTCCCGCGTCACCGCCCGGGCCTCGGGCGACATCTCGGCCGTCCAGCTCACCAGCCGGTCTGGGTACGGCTCCAGCCACGCCACCTCGGCCGACGGCCCGCTCAGGTCAGTGGGCAGTTCGCGCCGTCCCCGACGCTCGATGAGGGTCAAAGCCCGATTGGTAGCGATTCTGTACAGCCACGGCCGGATGCCCACTCGGTCCTCGAACTTCGCCAGCTTGCGCCAGGCACGATCCAGCGTCTCCTGCACGGCGTCGTCGGCGTCGTGAACGGAGCCGAGCATCCGGTAGCAGTGCGCGTGCAGTTCGCCCCGCA
Organism: Nonomuraea sp. NPDC049750; assembly: GCF_040659625.1. Classification (NCBI taxonomy): domain Bacteria; kingdom Bacillati; phylum Actinomycetota; class Actinomycetes; order Streptosporangiales; family Streptosporangiaceae; genus Nonomuraea; species Nonomuraea sp. NPDC049750. The sequence continues at coordinate 31,250 of NZ_JBFANB010000046.1, read as the reverse complement.
ACGGCCCCACCAGCCGGCCGAAGGCACTCTGATCCCCGGCCTGGGCCGCGGCCAGCAACCCTTCCGCCGTGGTCTCCATCGACCATCCTTTCTCAGATCGAAGGGAAGGTTCAGGGCATTCGTCCCCAGAAGTCGAGGCCATGCTCGGCCACGTAGTCCGTACCGCCGATCCGTTCGGGTGCCAGGGATTGAACGTAACCGGTGCTGACGTCGGGCCAGTCCGGCAGGTCCGCGCGGGCGGGATCACCGTGGCGGGCGAAGGTCGTCCAGTACTGGTTCATCCGGTCGGCGAACTCACGTTGTGCCGCCGACAGCGACGTACCGCCGCCGGGAAAGTCGAATTGGTACGCGAGAGCGCTCGAATGCTGGGCGCCGGCCGGGAACCCCGGAAGCGGTATGAGCGATGGGGCGGCCCGATCGGCGAACTCGTAGAACCAGGTGGCGGTGTGCGCGGCGAAGGCGCGGCCCAGCTCCCAGGCCGGCCGCGCCCAGGCCCGGTCCGTGGCGATCTGGGCCCAGGCGAGGCTCGGTGTCGGGAAGCCGTCGAGAGGGTAGCGGGCGGCGACCTGATCGGCCGAGTCACCGAACGCCTCGGCCACCAATCGCGGGTAGCTCTCGGCTGTGACCGGGTTGCCGACGATGTCGGCGAAGAGCCCGACGAAGAAACGCGCCTCGTCGCGCGTGGCGCCCAGCATCAGCGGTATCCGGTGGAAGCGTCCGGCGGGTATCGCCGTCGAGGGCGACTCCGGCAGGGTGATCCCGCCGAAGGCGGGCCGGATGAAGGAGTCCGACGCCTGGAGCAGGTCTGTCACCGGGACCCGCCGGAGCTGCGCGAGCGCCGACTCGGGGTCACTGCCCGGTGTGACCCAGCCGCGCTCGGCCGCGATCGCGGCGCCGAACTGCTCCAGCTCGGCCACCGAGGCCCACCTCGGCGGGAGCTCCGGAACACCGGGAATGAAAGTGTGTGCCGGCGTCGTGCCCAGGACCGAGAACGCGCTCTGCAGGATCGCTCGGTGGAACAACCCCGCCGACGCGGGTGACACGAGGTGCGCGGCGATCATGAGGGCCCCGTACGACTCCCCGACCAGGGTCACATTCGCCGGGTCGCCGCCGAATTGCGCGATTTCCCGCCGCACCCAGCGAAGTACCGCCTGCTGATCCCGCAGACCGAAGGTGCCGCCGTCGGCCAGACCCGGGTGGCCAAAGCAGCCGAACACGCCGAGCCGGAAGTTCGGTGCCACGACGACGACGTCGCCGGCTACGGCCAGTCGCTGAGCGTCGTAGGCAGCGGCGCTGCCGTTCGTCCCGCCGCCGCCGTGCAGCCATACCAGCACCGGGCGCCCGGTGCCCTGGGCGGCCTCCGGAACAGTGATGTCGAGCGTCAGACAGTCCTCGTCCACGGAGGTGACGTCCGCGAACGACTGGGCCAGCTGCGGCGCCGGGTTTCCGGGCACGGTCGCGTCCCGGACCCCGGTCCACGGCTCGACCGGCGCGGGCGGCCGCCATCGCCGGTCTCCGATCGGGGCCGCGGCATAAGGAATCCCCCGGAAGGAGAGATGGCCGTCAAGCCGGTGGCCACGGATGGCACCGCCGCTCAGCCGTACGGTCACGTGCTGGGTCATGGTGCGAGCTCCGTGGTCAGTGTGCGCGTCGCGGGTCCTCGGCCGCCGGGCCTCCGTAGCAATATGGTCATATTGCTACGGTAACAGTATGACCATATTGCGATGGAAAAGCACCACAGTCAGGAGAGTGAGCGATCGTGACGCCCGGCGAACACCGTGGCGACGACCGGGCGCAATACCTCGCGCGCCGAGAACGCGTCCGCACCCGAGAGCGCGACCTGATCGGCCAGGCCCTGCAAGGTCGCCAGGATCATGCGGGCGGCGAGCACGGCGTCCACGCCGGAATCGACCTCACCGCGCCTCCTGCCGTCCTCGACCGCCATCGTGACGTATCCGAGCAGGTCACCGCCCGCCCGCCGGGCGACCTCGGCGAGTCCGGGGTGATACGGCGCCTGAGCCGAAAGGCACTGCCGGACGCGATACTCGATCTCCCGCTCCTCGTCCAGCGGCAACAGCTCGACAAGGCTGTCGAGCAGCACCTGCGAGACCTGGAGACCGGCATCCGAGCCCTCGCGGACACGCGCCCCCACCCGCTCGCTCATGCGACGCACGGCGTCGTCGTAGGCGAAGCGGAGCAGTTCGTCCTTGCCGGCGAAGTAGTGCTGAATGAGCCCGACCGAAACCCCGGCCTCCGCCGCCACGCGCGAGAACGAGACGCCGGCCAACCCCTGCGCGGCGAGCAGACGCTGGAATGCCCATGCGATCTGGACACGACGCTGGTCATGATCGGCAACCCGCGGCACCCCGCTATCGTACAGCCGTATTGTTATCCTCACCCCAGATCAGGAGCTCGGCACATGCGCGCCAACCTGCGCGACGACCTGAAAACCGCCCTCAAGGCCCGCGACCGCATCGCGATCACCGCCCTCCGCTCCGCCCTGGCGGCGATCGAGAACGCCGAAGCCGTCCCGGTCGACTCCCCGTCGCCCGGCGGCCCTGAGTACAACGAGCACTTCGCAGGATCGACCGCCGGCCTGGGCACCGCCGACGTGGAACGTCGCCTCCTCACCGAGGCCGATCTGCTGTCGATCCTCGAGAAGGAAGTGCGGGAGCGCTCGGTCGCCGCGCAGGAGTACGAGCGGCTGGGCCGCGACGACCACGCCGAGCGGCTCCGCGCGGAGGCCGAGGTGCTGAGCCGGTACCTGGAGCCGACCGTCTGAACACCCCACAACCGTCCCCGTGCCCGGGGGCGACGTGATCCACCTCCAGGGCGCCGACAACCTTCCGGACGCGCGGTCGCAGATGGTGGTGACCATGTTCGCGCTGCCGGGCACCCCGATTCTGACCGTGGTCGGCGCGGAGGAGCCGGCCGAACGACGACACCTACGGGTTACCCCGACCATGAGGGCCACCAGCATCTCCTGATATACGAAGAGTCCATCTCCCATCACGTTGGGTGACGGTAGATTTCCCATGTGGCGAACGCAGCGGATTCTCGTGAGGCCGAGTTGGGAGCCGAGCCGCGGCGGCGGGTCGAGACGGGCCGTGCGCGGTCCCGGCCCGCGGCCGGCTGCCCCTATCCGGGGCTGACGTCCTTCCGCACCGGGGACGCGCGCTTGTTCTTCGGCCGCGAGCGGGCCGTGGCCGACCTGGTGGCCCTGCTCGCCGACCCCGAGACGGCGGGTCATCCGGCGATCGTGATCGGCCCATCGGGAGTGGGCAAGTCCTCGCTGCTGCGCGCCGGTCTGGCCCCGGCCGTGCTGCGGGGCGCGCTTCCTGGTCGCCGGCCGGGCCGGCCGAGTGTGGCGTACCTGACGCCGACCGCCCAGCCGATGCGCGAGCTGGGCGGCGTCGACTCCCGCACCCTGGTGATCGTCGACCAGTTCGAGGAGCTGTTCACGCTGTGCGGCGACGAGGCCGCGCGGCAGGCGTTCATCGCCGAGCTGTGCCACCGGGCGGCGGCCGGGCTCGCGGTGGTCCTGGGCGTACGCGCCGATTTCTACGGCCAGTGCGTGGCGCACCCGCCGCTGCTGGCGGCGCTTCGGGCGCGTTGCCTGCCGCTCGGCCCGATGGCGGCCGGGCAGCTGCGGCAGGCGATCAGCGAGCCGGCCGCCGTGGCGCAGCTGGACATCGAAGCCGGCCTGGTCGAGCTGCTGCTGCGCGATGTGGGCGCCCGGACCAGCGGCGCCTGCGACGCCGGGGCGCTGCCCCTGCTGTCCCATGCGCTGCGGGCGACCTGGCAGAAGCGGACCGGCACGCTGCTCACCGTCGCGGGCTACGAGCGTACGGGCGGCATCCGGGGGGCGATCGAGGTCACGGCGGAGCAGGCGTACGCGGAGCTCGACCCGGCGCAGCAGCAGGTGGCCCGGCACATGCTGCTGCGCCTGATCCAGGTCGGCGACGGGACGGCCGACACCCGCCGCCGGCTCGCCCGCCAGGCACTGACCGACGACGGGGACGAGGCCGTCCTGGAGGCGTTCATCCGGGCCCGGCTGCTGACGGCCAACGCCGCATGGGTGGAGATCAGCCACGAGGTCCTGTTCGACGCCTGGCCCCGGCTGAAAGGCTGGATCGACGCCGACCGGGCGGGGCTGCGGATCCGGCGGCAGCTCGCCGACGCCGCCGAGGCGTGGGAACGCGCGGGCCGCGACGACGGCCTGCTGCTGCGCGGTCCCCAGCTGACCATGCTGCGCGAATGGGCCGACGCGGCACTCGCCGTCAACCTCACCCCCGCCGAGTGCGCCTTCCTGAGCGCCAGCCGGCAATGCGGTGAGGCCGAGCAAGTGGAGACGGTACGACGTAACCGCCGGCTATGCCGCCTGGTCCGCTGCCTCGGAATCACACTGGCGCTGACCGCGGTCGGCACGGTGGTGGCGGTCAGGCAGGCGGCGGAGGCGCACCGGCAGGAACGCAGCTCCCTGGCCGGGCGGCTGTCGGTCGAGGCGGCCCGGCTGACCGGCCACCGGCCGGAGGTGTCGGCGCTGCTCGCCGCGGCGGCCGTTGAGCAGGACCGCACTCCGCAGTCGCTCGGCGCGCTGATGAGCACGCAGGCGGGAGGGTTCGCCGGGCGCCTGGCCGGGCACGGGGCGGCCCTGTGGGGAGCGTCCCTCAGCGCCGACGGCTCGACGCTCGCCACCGTCGACCACGGTGGCCGCGCCCTGCTGTGGGACGCCCGCCGCCGGACCGTGACCCATACGCTGGAAGACCTCTCCGCCCGCCTCACCGCCATCGCCGTCAGCCCGGACGGGCGCCTGGTCGCCGGGGCGGGCGAGGACAGGCGGCTGCGGATGTGGGACGCCGGGACCGGCAAGAGACTGGCGACGCGCGAGCTGCCGGGCGGCACGGCGATGGGCGGTCTCTCCTTCGATCAGAAGGGCGCGGTCCTGGCCGTGGCCGGGACCGGGGTCGTGTTGTGGCGGGTGAGCGACCTGCGGGCGCTGCCGGCTCCGCCGTGGGGGTCCGACGCGATCGAAGGTGCCGCGTTCAGCCCCGATGGCACGCTGCTGGCCGCCGCCGGCCACGACGGGAAGCTGCGGCTCTGGCGCACCGACGGCGCGAGCGGGCCGCCGCCGGCTCTCCCAGCGGGCGCGCACGCGTTGCACGACGTCGCCTTCAGCCCGGACGGCACGCGACTGGCCGCCGCCGGTGACGACGGTGCCGTACGACTCTGGCGTACCTCCGACTGGCACCCGTCGGGCGTGCTCACCGGGCATCGCGGCGCTGTGTGGGATCTCGACTTCCGCGGCGACGGCCAGCTGCTCGCCACGGCGGGTGAGGACCAGCGGATCCTGCTGTGGGACGTGGCGGCGGGCCGCCGGGTCGCCGAGCTGACCGGCCACAGTGCCCCCGTACACGCGGTCGCCTTCCCCCGCAGCGGAACGCTGCTGGTCAGCGCCGCCGCCGACACGACCGGGGCCATCTGGGACACCGCGGGCTGGGAGATCCGCGGCTGTCCCGAGCCGGAGACGGTCGCGGCGGCATGGGGACCCTGGGGGCTGGTGACGGGTGCCGCCGACGGCGTGGTTCGCTTCGGCGGACCCGCCGCCGCGACCGGGCAGTGCGAGCAGTTGTCCCTGCCCTACCCACACATCCGCGCGCTGGCCAGGGGCGGGAAGGACGGAGACCTGCTGGTGGCCGGTGGTGACAGGGGGCGGATTCGGGTCTGGAGTCTCCGGCGCCGCACCGAGCTCTACCGGCTCGACTCCGGAGCCGGAGACCAGCACGGTGTCGCCGTCGATCCCGAAGGTGACCTCGTGGCGGGCGGCTATGGCAACGAGATCCTGGTGTGGCACATCACCGCGGGTCAAGCCGGCAGAGTGGACAAGTGGACGGCGAGCGGGACGGTGGGCACGCTCGCGTTCGACCCCGGCGCGGGGACGCTGACCACAGGCGAGGACCGGGCCGTCTACGTGCGGCGACTGGGTGATCCCGCCTCGCGGCGGCTCCTCATGGTCGCCGCCGCGCCGATCACGGCGCTCGCCTACAGCGCGGACGGCGCCATGCTGGCGATCGGCTCCGACGACGGCATGGTGCGGCTCTGGCAGGTCCAGGGACGCCGCGAGCTGTTCGCCCTGTCCACCCGTCAGGGCTCCGTCCGGGCGCTGGGCTTCGCCTCCGGCCATGGCCGGCTGGCCGTCACCGGAGCGCTCGGCACGGTGCGCTGGTGGGATCTGGACGAAGGGACGGCGCTGCGCCACGCCTGCGACATCGCCTCCGTGCCCCAGCCGCAGGAGTGGGCGCGACTCGTACCGAACATGAAACCCCTGGCGCCCTGCGCCTTCAGCTCTTCAGGCGCTCCGGTGTCGGCGCCGCACGCGTCGCCGGGGCGCGTCATCGGCGCGGCCGGGCACCCCGTCGTGGCCGGTCCGGGGCCGACCAGTGGGCCGGGCGCGTGAGCGCGGACGACAGCTTCGTGGCGCTGTCGCCTCTGGCCGCGTTGAGCTGCGGCTGGGTGAGGAAGATGCTGCCCGTGAGATCGGCGCCGGCCAGCTCGGCGCCCCTGAGGTCGGCGCCGATCAGGTCGGCCAGCCGCAGGTCCGCGCCGCGCAGATCGGCGCCGATGAGGTAGGCCCCCCGTAGGTCGGCGCCTCGGAGGTCGGCGCCCTTGAGCTTGGCGCCGATGAGGTCGGCGCCCCTGCGGTTCTTCCGGCGCGGGGTCTCGCCCCGGACCAGCTCGCTCGTACGCAGCAGCAGGGTGTTGACGCTCTGCCGGTGCGTGGGCACGTCAACGAGCAGGAGGGTGTCGGCGTCGGCACGGCTGAGCCGCCCGGTCTCGTCGAGCGCGGCGCGGAGATCGTCGTGGAGCTCGCGGGCCGGGTCGAAGGTCAGCGCCTCGGTGAGGTACCACAGCAACTCGTGGAGCTGGCGCACCACCGGGAACACCGCGAACATCCGCGTCGCCGTCTCCGGAGCCCGCCGCCAGTCCTGCCCGGCGAAGGTGACCTGGGAGACCTTCTGCCCCGCGCCGAAGCAGTCATAGACCGTGCAGCCCGGAAAGCCGCGCTCCCTGAGGTCGCGGTGGATGCCGCAGCGGAAGTCCGCCTCCAGGTTGGGGCACGGCCGTCCGGCGTCCTTGTCGATCGCGAAGTCGGCCGAGGCGGCGAAGGGCAGCGCCACGCAGCACAGCCCGAAGCAGCTCTCGCAGTCGGCCTTCAGGGATTCGGACAAGAGCAGAGGTCTCCTTCTGGGGCACCGAGTCTCCGAACATTACCCCAGCTCCGCAGCCGAGATTCCGGGAGCGCGTCACACTCCGGGGCCCGGCACCGCTCTTAGCTCGGAAACCGCTCAACATCGATGGGACATCTCATGATCTTAGTAACCGGATCCACCGGCCTCGTCGCACGCCCCCTGATCGAGCTGCTCGTCGCGGAGGGCGCCAAGGTCCGCGCCGTCAGCCGTTCACCGCAGACCGCCGGGTTGCCCGACGGGGTGGAGGTCGTGGCGCGACCGGACGTCTTCGACGGTGTCAGCGCGCTGTTCCTCCACCCGCGCGCGGTGGCCAGTGGCGGCGTCGAACTGCTGGATATGGCCCGGCGGAACGGGGTGCGGCGGGTGGTCGCTCTGTCGGCGAGCAACGTCGACGACGACTTGGCGGACCAGCCGTCCCGCTTCAGAGGCGACAGGAACAAGGAGGCCGAGGAGGCCGCCATCGGCAGTGGTCTGGAGTGGGTAAGCCTGCGGGCCTGTTCGTTCGCGGTCAACACCCTGCACTCGTGGGGCGGCCAGATCCGGGTCGGCGACGTCGTGCGCGGGCCGTACGCGAAGTTCGCCGAAGCACTGATCCACGAGCGGGACCTGGCCGCGGTCGGCGCCCGCGCGCTGCTCACGGACGAGTTCGCGGGCCAGAGGCTGGAGCTGACCGGCCCGCACTCACTCACCCACGAGGAGACAGTGGCGATCATCGGCGAGGTGATCGGCAGGCCGCTGCGCTACCAGGAGATCCCGCCGGAGGCAGCGGCGCAGGGGATGATTTCGCGCGGTTTCCCCCAGCCGTTCGTCGAGGCGCTGATGGCCAGGTACGCCAGGGGTGTCGGGCAGCCCGCACGAGTGACCGGGGAGGTGGAGCGCGTGCTCGGCCGTCCGGCGCGGACCTTCGCCGAGTGGGTTGCCGATCATGCCGCCGAGTTCGGGGAGTGAGCGCTCCTTAGGGCTGGCGAGTTCACGACAAGTCGGGATCTGGCCACACCTTTCGCATGGACAACGCCAGATCATGACCACTAGGAATTCGGTAGCTTCACTTACCGATTCGCTGGAGGTCGTCAATGCTGCGTGGGCGATGGGCGGTGGCCACCGTCGCGGCGGTGCTGGCCGTCTCCGCGCTGTCGGTGCCCGGTGCCCAGGCCGGCGCCGAGATGGCGGCCTCGACCTCAGGGCTCGCGGTCGGTACGTCCGGCGGTGAGATCACGCTCATCACCGGCGACCAGGTGCACCTGCGCGCCGTCGACGGCGGGCACCAGGCGGTGACGATCACTCCGGCCCCGCGCGCGGACGGCTTCGTGCCGAACTTCCAGGTGCTGGAGACCGACGGACAGCTGAGCGTCATCCCCGACGACGTCGCCGCCCTGGTCCCGCAGCGTCTCGACGCGGCGCTGTTCGACGTCTCGGAGCTGGCCGAGGACGGGTACGACGCCGCGATCCCGCTCATCCTCACCTACGAGGGCAACACCACCAAGTCCGCCATCCCGGCCGTCAAGCAGCTCCGCACGCTGGAGAGCATCGGCGGTGCGGGGGTGTCGATCGCCACCCATGACGCGGCCCGTTTCGGCGCCGCGCTGGCCGGGCTCGCCGCCGGAACCGCAGCCCGCGCGGCGAGCCCGTTGGCCGGGGTGTCGAAGATCTGGCTCGACCGCAAGGTGGAGCCCGTGCTGGAGAACAGCGTGCCCCAGATCGGCGCGCCCGAGGCGTGGGCGGCCGGCTTCGACGGCACGGGCACGACCGTGGCCGTGCTCGACACCGGCGTCGACGCCACCCATGCCGACCTGGCCGGGAAGGTGACCGACCAGCGCGACTTCACCGGCGAGAACATCACCGGCGACCCCAACGGCCACGGCACCCACGTGGCGAGCACCATCGCGGGCTCCGGCGCCGCCTCGGACGGCCGCCGCAAGGGCGTGGCGCCCGGGGCGGGGCTGCTGAACGGCCGGGTTCTGGGCGCTGACGGCAAGGGTCAGCTCTCCTGGATCATCGACGGCATGGAGTGGGCGGCGGGGGAGAAGCACGCGCAGGTCGTCAACATGAGCCTGGGCAGCCGCGTCGCGGGCGGGCCGCTCTCCTCGGCCGTGTCGCGGCTGTCCCAGCAGTACGGCACGTTGTTCGTGGTGGCGGCGGGTAACGACGGCTGCGATGGCTGCGTCGGGGCCCCCGGCGACTCCGCCGACGCGCTGACCGTCGGCGCGGTCGATCGCGCCGACCAGCTGGCCACCTTCTCCAGCAGGGGCCCGATCGCCGTGGACGGCTCGGTCAAGCCCGACGTCACCGCGCCGGGCGTGGAGATCACCGCCGCCAAGGCGGGCGGCGGCTACGTCACGATGTCGGGCACCTCGATGGCCACCCCGCACGTCGCGGGCGCCGCGGCGCTGCTGCGGCAGGCCCGGCCCGGCATCACCGGGCCCGAGCTGAAATCCTTGCTGATGGAGAGCGCCAAGCCCATGCCGGGCACGCCCGCCGACGCTCGGGGCACCGGCCGGATCGACGTCGGCGCGGCGCTGAAGGGCGCCGTCGTCGCCTCGGCCGGCTCGGTGAACTTCGGCGGCCTCGTGGAAGGCGCCGACAAGAGCGTCACGATGACGTACCGCAACCTCGGCAAGGAGCCCGTCGAGCTGGACCTGAAGGCCGGCGGCCCGTTCACCGCCGAACCCGGCGAGGTGACCGTGCCCGCCGCCGGGCAGGCCGAGGTGAAGGTGACCCTCAAGGGCGCACCGCCCGGCCGACTGCGGGAGGAGCTGTCGGCGAGCGTTCCCGGCGGCGCCGCCGTACGGACCCTGCTGACCGCGAGCGTCGAGCAGCGGCGCGTTCAGCTGCGAGTACGCGGGGTGGCCAGGGACGGCCGCAACGCGCGCGGCGGGTTCACGGTGCTGAACCTGGACGAGGGCACCCTGGTCGGACGCGTCCTGCCCGGCGACCCGGCCCAGCCGTGCACCGAGCAGAAGTCCGGCACCGGCACCTGCCTGCTGGTCAAGCCCGGCACCTACTCCGTGCTCGGCCACATCTTCACCATGCCCGCCACCCAGGACAGCACGGCGACGGGCAAGCCACTGAACGAGAGCCTCGTCGGCGACCCCGAGATGAAGATCACCGGGGACACCGAGGTGGTCCTCGACGCCCGCAAGGCCGTCGAGGTCGAGATCCGGACCCCCGACCACAAGACCAAGCGGAACATGGGCGCCGCGGCGCAGCTCGCCTGGTACCGCGCCGGCGAGAAGGGGACGGCGCTGCGCGGCGGCACCAACATCTCGCCCGGCGGGCAGGTCGAGGAGCGGCTGTTCATCCAGCCGACCAGGAAGGTCACCAAGGGCACCTTCACCGTCGCCACCCGCTGGCGGCTGGAGGCACCCGCGATCACCCTGACGGCTCCGGGCCTCGACCTGAACCCCCAGTACTACGACCCGGTCTCCTTCAGCGACTACGCCACGGAATACCCGAAGCTGGACGGCACCGCCCTGCTCGCGGCGGTCGACGCCGGACGTGGCACGGCCGAGGAGATCAAGGCCCGCGACCTGCGCGGCAAGCTGGCGGTCATCCGCCGTACCGACGGCGTGCCCGTCTCGGCCCAGTCCAACGCGGCCGCGGCCGCGGGAGCCAGAATGGTGGCGATCTACAGCGACCGTCCGGGGGCGGACATCACCTCGGGCGGCACCGGCGTCAAGCTCACGGTCCCGACCGTACGGTTGACGCAGGAGGAGGGTCTGAAGCTGGTCGAGCGGCTGCGGCGGCTGCCCGTGCCCGTCCTGGCCAAGGGGATCGTGGCCAGCCCTTACGTGTACGACCTGTACCTGCGAGAGAAGGGCCGGGTGCCGGACTCGCTGCGGTACGTGGTGCGCGACCGGTCCCTGGCCAGGACCGAGGCGGGCTATCACAGCCAGCTCGCCGACGACGTGACGGTGAACGAGGCGCGGTTCGTGTTCGAGCCGTGGGACACCTCGTCGATCTCCACGAACCGGCCGCTGGCCAAGACGCCGCGTACCCAGGTCCAGTACTTCACCCCCGATCCCGACCTGCGCTGGAGCTCCTCGGCGGGCAGTCCCGAGCGGCACTACAACACGATGTGGCCGCACGTGGACACTCCACGCGTCGCTCTGTCGTCGCCGGAGTTCCGCAGCTATAAGGCGGGGGAGCGGGTGGAGCGCACCTGGTTCAAGCAGCCGCTGCTGCCGGGCGTCAACCCGCGCAATCCGCTGCGCAGGGAGGGCGACAAACTGCGCATCTCCATGCAGGGCTTCGTCGACGCGAGCGGCAACTACGGCGACACCTACACCAGCACGTTCGAGCACGGCATGAAAACCGATTTCCGCCTCTACCAGGGCGACTCACTGCTCCAGCAGACCAACTACCTGCCTTCGGGCAGCGTGCCCCTGCCGGTGGAGAAGTCCACGTACCGGATCGAGTACGACGTGCGCAACGAGGCCACCTGGGCGAAGCTGTCGACGCGTATCCGGTCGGTGTGGACGTTCGGCTCGGAGCACGTGGACGCGGGGGTCGCCACGGTGATCCCGCTCATCCTGGCCGGGATCGACGCGCCCGTCGACCTGAAGAACCAGGCCCGCTCGGCCAAGCTCGGCGTGTCCTTCCATCGCCAGGAGGGGGCGGCGCGGAGCGCGCTGAAGGAGGTGTCCCTGGAGGTGTCCTATGACGACGGCGCCACGTGGCGGGCGAGCCGCCTGCGCGCGAAGGGCGGCACGGACTCCTACGAGGCCACGCTGGACCGGCGGCCCGGGAGCTTCGTCTCGCTGCGGCTCAAGGCCGCTGACGTCGATGGCAACGCCTTCTCCCAGGAGGTCATCCGCGCCTACGCGACACGGTGACGATCATCCGCGGGACCGTGGCGATCATCCGCGCCTACCTGGCACGGTGACACACAGACCCGCCGGGCGGATAGGCCACCCCCCTCCGGTCCTATCCGCCCGGCGACCACTTGAATATCAACATTGACTTATATAAGTCCGGCTTGAAATAATCCGTCATGTGCATGCATTCGACGTCCTCGGCGACCCGGTCCGGCGCCGGATCCTGGAACTGCTGGCCGATGGCGAGCTGAGCTCCGGCGAGGTCACCGCGGTCATCCAGAGCGAGCACGGCATCTCCCAACCGGCCGTCTCACAGCATCTGCGGGTGCTGCGGGACAACGGGTTCGCCAGCGTGCGAGCCGAGGGCACCCGGCGGCTCTACGCCGTCGAGCCCGGGCCGCTGCGGGAGGTCGACCTCTGGCTGGAACGCTTTCGCGGGTTCTGGGAGCAGCGGCTGGACGCGCTGGCCACCGAGCTGGCTCGGGGCAAGCGGGAACGCCGCGCTCCCGGCCCATCATCGAGAAACGAGCACACATGATCGACATCATCAAGCAGATCGAATACGTCCACCGGCAACTGGAAGACGGCGACGAGCTCAAGACCGTCGTGCTGCGCCGCCACTACGACGCCGACATCGAGGACTTGTGGGACGCCTGCACGTCCGCGGAGCGCATCAGCCGCTGGTTCCTGCCCGTCAAGGGGGACCTTCAGCTCGGCGGCCACTACCAGCTCGAAGGCAACGCCGGTGGAGAGGTCCTGGAGTGCGAGCCGCCGCACCGCTTCAAGGTCTCCTGGATCTTCGGCGACGCCCCCGGGCTCTCCGAGGTCGAGGTACGGCTGTCGGCCGACGGCGCCGAGCGCACGCTGTTCGAGCTCCGGCACACCGCCGCCGCGCCGCCCGAGTTCTGGGACCGGTTCGGACCGGGCGCCGTGGGCGTCGGCTGGGACCAGGGGCTGCTCGGCCTGGCCCTCCACCTGGCGGGCGAATCCATCGGCGATCCGATCGCCTGGCAGGGAAGCGAGGAGGGCCGTACCTACAGCAAGACGTGCAGCCGGTTGTGGGGGGAGGCTCACGAGGCGGCGGGCGCCCCCGCCGACCAGGCGAAGGCCGCCGCCGACAACACCAGCGCCGCCTACGCCCCGCCAGCCTGAGCATCCCTTCCCGCGCGACGGGGGTACGACGTAGGGCATGCCGTGGCACTTCGTTCCGCTTGACTTCTGAGTCTTGCCGCATCGTCGCGATCTGTGAGCAGGTGCGCCAGTGTCTTCAGCGCTCTGGAGCCCATCGTCGATCCGAGGTGGGGGATGACTCCGGTTCGGATTCGGCGGCGCCGTGCCCCTGGTTGGCGGAAGCCGGCCGGTGCGGTGATCGTTGACCGTACCTCGCGGTGGGGCAATCCCTTCACGGTGGCGGACGCGCTCGCGGACGGCATCGCCGATGACGAGCATGCCGCCCACGAGCTATGTGCCCAGCGGTATCGGTCGTGGATTCTTGGCTCGATTCCGGGGGACTCGGACGTGCTCCAGGTAGGCAATCGTCGGTTCGATCGACGATGGATACGCGAACACCTTCACGAACTGCGCGGTCGGTCGCTGTGCTGCCCTTGCCCCGAGGGCGAGGCGTGCCATGGCGAGGTCCTTCTGGAGCTTGCCAGTGCGGCGCCTCCGCCGGCCGGCTTATGGTCGGGCGGGTCAGGCGATGCGGACGATGCTCTTGCCGTGGATGTCACCATTGGCCAGCCGTTCGATGGCGGTATCGAGGTCGGCCATCTCATACTCGGCGGTGACGTCCACGCGGACCGTGTGGTCGGCCAGCAGTCGCAGTGCCTGGGTGGCGCTGTCGGCCAAGCGTTGCGGGTGGGTCTGGCTGAGGAGGTTGCTGTTGTAGGTCAGGGCTGACCTTCCGCTCATGAGCAGGTCGTTGGTGTTGATCTCGACAGGTTCGAAGGTGGCGATGTTGCCATAGATCGTCAGGCGGCCGTGCGGCGCGAGCCGCTCCAGGCTGGCCAGACGGGTCGGCCCGCCGATGGGATCCAGGATCACATCGAACCGCTCGTCGGCGAGGGCGCCGGGGAAGTCCTCGCGTGTCACCAGCAGGTCGTAGCCGAAGCGCGTGGCGTAGTCGGCCTGGGCGGTGCCGCCGACCACTCCCACGATGCGGGCGGCTCCGGCGGCCTTGGCGAACTGGGCCGCGAGCGTGCCGACGCCCCCCGCCGCCGCATGGATGAGCACGCTGTCACCGGGACGTACCCGGCCGACGGTGTTGATCAGGTCGTAGGCGGTCGGGGTGGCCCAGCCGAACCCGGCGGCCGTCCGAGGGTCCACGCCGGCGGCGTCGAAGGCGAGGAGGTCTGGCGCCACCACGACCTCGGCGTATGCCCCCGCGCTGGTCAGGGCGGTCACGCGCTGCCCGACACGGCCCGCGTCCACGCCTTCGCCGACCGCGACGACGCGGCCGGCGGCCTCGAAGCCGGGCACGAAGGGGCGCGGCACGGGGAAGTGGCCGCTGCGGACGAGCACATCGCCGTACTGGATTCCGGCGTATTGCACCCGGATCGCGACCTGCCCCGCAGCGGGGATGGGCTCGTCGATGTCGGCGAGGGCGAACCGGTCGTCGGCGTCGAAAATCACGGCCTTCATCGTTACAGCTCCCTGTGTTGACTCAGTATCCTGATACCGAGAAACCTTACGAATATCAGGTACCTGAGTCAACACAGGGAGCTGTTGATTAATGACCGATGTCCCCGCCGAGGAATACCTCTGTACGCGCATCCGCCGCACCGAGCAGGCTCTGATGGCTCACCATGAGGCCGTTCTGCGCGGCTATGGCCTCACCATGACGCAGTACACCGTGTTGCTGACACTGTCGCGCGAGGACGGCAGGTCCGGTGCGCAACTCGCCCGCTCCTGTGGCGTCACACAGCAGACCATGGCCTCTGTCCTGACCGGCCTCCAGAACAAGGAACTCATCGTCCGCGAGGCCTCGCCCGTACATTCCAAGGTCCTCATCGCCTCGCTGACCGAACAGGGTCGGCGCGTGCTGGACGGTGCTTATCGAGAGGTCATCGTGCTGGAGCGCGCACTCGGCGCGGCTTTCACCCCGGCCGAGCGCGACGCGTTGTGCGCGCTCCTCGAACGCGCCACCACGATCCTGATCCAGCAGACGCCCGGCGCCGAGTCCCGGGCCCCGGCCACCTCGTCCGGATGAGCTTCGTCAGCTCACCAGCACCGACAGGTCGCGTTCCGGTGGGCGCTCGCCCTCCCACCCGGCCCGCAGGAGTGCCCCGGCTCTGGCCAGGTCCTTCTCGGGCGGGGTCCAGGGCACTCGGGAGTGCTCCAACTAAAGAGACGCCTGCTGTATCGATTGACGGATGTGATCGCGCCATCTGTGATCCAGGGTGGTCGTCATGCCGCAAGCAGACCAGACTGCCCGACCGGGCAGCACATGGAAGACCCCTGCTCTCCTTCAGCACAATGCCTGGCTTCCAGGACGGATCATCGGAGGAGTGGCGCTTGTCCTTGCCCCTCTCGTATGGTCGGCCGGGTTGCTTCTGCGGTACCTGGCGCTGAACTCGGGAGCCTTTACCCCCGAGCAGTTGGCGGAGTTCGACAGGCAGCCGTTCGCCGCGCCGTCTCAGTTGGCCGCGTACGTGGAAAACCCCACGCTGGTCACCGCCGGCTACGCGTGCTTCGCCCTCGGCGCCATCCTGCTGTGTCCCGCGGTCATCACGCTCGCCCGGATCGTCGCCGCGAGATCTCCGTGGTCCGCCCTCGTGGGCGGCACGCTCCTCGTCCTGGGCCTCTTCTCTCGCCTGTACTGGGCGGGCGTCGATCAGACAGCCTTCCAGATGATCGGGCAGCTGGGCCTTGAACAGACGACCAAGGTCGTGATGAACACGTATGTGGACGTCTCTTATGGACCGTGGAGGGTTCCCGTCACGGCTGCCTTCTGCCTGTACATCGGAACGCTTGTGCTGGCCATCGGGGCCTACCGGTCGGGCACGTTCGGTGTGGGGCGTCTCCTGCTGTTCCTCTGGGCGGGAACACTGTGGACCGGCCATCTCAAGGCGAGCACCTTCCTCGACGTCGTCTCGACGGGCCTCCTGTGTCTGGTACTGGTGCCGCTCGGCATCCAGGTGCTGCGCAAGGCCGTCCCCGAATTGGCAACCGAACGACTCCCCACCCCCGACCGCAAGCCCCTGCGACTGGTGAGCTGGTGAGATGCGTGCACACCGGATACGGCTGTCTAGGCTGACCGAGTGAGGATCGAGGGGATACGTCATCGGCTGGTGGCGGCAGCGCTTCCCGCCGCCGCCTTCTGCGCCGCCTTCGTGCCGGGCTCAGAACCGGACATCTTCTTCGGCCTCGCCTCGGTGCCCTCGTACGTCCAAGGCGCGGCGGTCGGTCTCCTGGCCGCCGTCGCGGCTTGGGCGGTACCGCGGCGGCTCTGGCCGCTGTTGCTCGTCGTAGCCGTCGACTCGGTGGCGCGGTCGCCTGGGTTCCTGCTGTCCGTGGCGTCCTATGTCGCGGCGACCACGTATCGGCGGCCCCTGCACCTGACGGTCTTCACGGTGGCCGCGAGCCTTCTGGCGGTGTTGCCCCGGCCCGGCGCCGACATTCTTTCCGCTCTGGGCGGCGCGCCGCTGTTCGTCTGGTTTCCGCTGGTGATCGGGTTGTGGGTGGGCGCGCGCCGGCAGGTGGTGGCCGGGCTGCGTGAGCGCGCCGAACGGCTGGAGCGGGAGCAGGCCGCCCGTACCGAGCAGGCTCGCGCGCAGGAACGTGCCCGTATCGCGCGGGACATGCACGACGTGGTGGCGCACCGGGTATCCCTGATGGTCCTGCGGGCGGGGGCACTGGAAATCAACGCTGTGGACGAGAAGATCGCGGCGGAGGCGGAACTCATCCGGATCACGGGCAAGGAAGCCCTCGAGCAACTGCGAGCCGTTCTCGGGATCCTCGCCGAAGTTCCCCGGCGACGGCCGATGATCGAGGAGGAAGCCCTCGAACCTCAGCCGACGCTGGCCGATCTCGACTGGCTGCTCCATCAGTCACGTTCTGTCGGCGTGCCTGTGGAACGGCGCGATGAGGGGACGACGCGGGAGGTGCCTGTCATCGTGCAGCAGACCGCCTACCGGATGGTGCAGGAGGCCCTCACCAACATCCACAAGCATGCGGGCATGGCTGCCACCCAGGTCGTGGTGCGCTACCTGCCTTCGGCGCTGGAGGTCACCATCAAGAACTCCGTTCCATCAGATGACACGCCGACGATGCCCGGCAGCGGGCTCGGCCTGATCAGCCTGAGAGAGCGCATCGAACTGCTGGGCGGCGGGTTCACCGCCGGACGGGAGCCGGACGGCGGTTTCCTTGTGTCAGCGAGGCTGCCCACGTGATCCGGGTGCTTGTCGTCGACGACGAGGCCCTGGTGCGGACCGGGCTGCGCATGATCCTGGAGGCCGCCCACGACATCGAGGTGGTCGCCGAGGCGGAGAACGGGGTGGAGGCGGTGACCGCGGTCGCGCGCCACTGGCCGCACGTCGTGCTCATGGACGTACAGATGCCCCGCATGGATGGCGTGGCCGCGCTCAAGGAGCTCAACCGTTCCCCGAACCCGCCGAAGGTGGTCATGCTCACCACCTTCGACCGCGACGAGTACGTCTACAGCGCCCTGCGCGCCAAGGCCGCGGGATTCCTGCTGAAGGACACCGCGCCCCGTGACCTGATCGCTGCCGTCCGCACGGTGGCCGACGGCAGCGCCATGCTCGCGCCGTCGGTGACCAAGCGGATGATCGACGCCTTCGCCGGGCAGCAGGCACCAGACGTCGGCGCCGCGCGCGAACGTCTGGCCGCCCTCACCGAGCGCGAACGGCAGGTCGTCCAGGCAGTGGCCCGAGGGCTGGCCAACGCCGAGATCGCCCGCGAACTCAACATGAGCGAGACTACGGTCAAGGCCCATGTCAGCCGCTCACTCGCCAAACTGGGGCTGGCCAACCGGGTGCAGATCGCCCTCCTCGTCCGCGATGCCGGCTAGGCCGACGCCATGGTCGCGTGGACCTGGCGCCGCGGCTTCGGCGCGCGGCCTCCAGCCAAGCGTGGGCTCGCTAGCCCACCAGCGCCGACGGGTCGCGTTCCGGTGGGCCGGCGGGCCACCACTGGCCGTCGCGGTCGGTGAAGGGGTACCAGCGGCCGTCGCGGCCGTAACGCAGTTGCCGGGCGCCGATGGTCCAGCGGTTGCGCCAGGCCTCGACCTCCGGCGGGCGCTCGCCCTCCCAGCCGGCCCGCAGGAGTGCCCCGGCTCTGGCCAGGTCCTTCTTGGGCGGGGTCCAGGCCGTTTCGAGCGCCTCCAGCCCGTCGGCGCCGCCGTACCGCCAGGCCTGTACGGCCGCCTCCAGGCCGAGGTCGAGGTCGTGGGCGGCGGCCAGGCGTACCCGGTCCTGGTATTCGGTCAGTACGGCCAGCCGCCCGGTGAGCAGCAGCTCTCGGGCCCGGTCGGCGGCCGAGGCGGCGAGCACCTCCAGGGCGGCCACGTCGACCCCGGGCACGGGCTCCAGCTCGAGCGGCGCGTACGCGATGTCGAGCGGCGGCGGCCCCGGCAACGGCGGCACGCCCAGGCTGAACGCCACCGCGGCGGGCGTACCGGTCTCGGCCGGGGCTGGGACGTCGCGGCCCTGGAGCGCCTCGATCAGCTCCTGCTCGCCCCGGCCGCGCATGAGCAGCAGCACGAACGGATCGGCGTCGAGCAGCCACGACGCCTGGTAACACAGGGCGGCGGCGTGCTTGCAGGGGTGGCCCCAGTCGGGGCAGGTGCACTCCGGTTCGAGGTCGCCGACCGTCGGCAGCAGCGGGACTCCGGCGTCCTCGGCGGCCTCGACCAGGTCGTGCGGCATGTCGCGGTCGAGCAGCGCCGCGATGTGCCCCGCCTTGGCGGCGACCTGGTCGAGGAAGCGCTCCCAGTCGGGGGCGGCGAGCTGTTCGACGTGGACGACGGTGTCGTACTCGCTCTCGGTGACGGCGGCGATGCGGCCCGGGCTGACCGTGATGGGGCCGACCTGGCCACTCTTGGCGTAGGTGCGGCCTTTGCGCAGGAGCGTGTGGTCGAGGGAGGTGTCCTCCATGGCCTGGATCCAGGCCCGGCCCCACCAGGAGGTGGCGAAGCGGGCGCCGGCCTGTTGCGCGGGGAACGCGGGGAATCCTCTGACAGCGTTCATCTGCATGGTGACGCGGAGGCCCGGTCCTTCAGGGCTGGGAGGAAGCGCCACCCCTCCTTTCGAAAACAGAATGGAAAGGCTCGGTCACGTTCGGTAATATGTGCGGTGAGTGAGGCCGCTGTGACAGGAGGTGCGCGATGGCGATCCGCCGCTCCACCACCAAACGCCACGGCCTGCCCACGATCGTGCAACTGCGGCTCACACCCACGCCCGCCCAGGCTGAGGCGCTGGCCGCGGCGGTGCAGGTGTGCAACCAGGCGGCCACCCTCGTCTCCCGGCTGGCCTGGCAGCACCGCGTCTTCACCGTGCTGGAGCTGCATCGGCTGGCCTATTACGAGGTGCGCGGGCAGGTGGCTGGGCTGGGTGCGCAAGCGGCCGTGCGGGCGATCGCCAGGGTCGCCGGCGCCTACGCCAACCGGCGCGCCAGCAAGAAACGCGCCCACATCTTCCGCCCGCACGGCGCCGTCCCCTACGACGCCCGGCTGATGAGCTTCAACCGGGACGCCCGCACAGTGTCGCTGTGGACCCCCACCGGCCGCGTCACCCTCCCCTACACCGGCCGACCAGAAGACCTCAAAGCCATCGACACGCTGCCGCTCGGCGAGGCCGACCTGATCTACCGGCGCGGCATGTGGCTGCTGCAGATCGCCCTCACCCTGCCCAAGCCGGTGGTGCGTGAGCCGGTCGGCGGCTTTCTTGGGGTGGATCAAGGGGTGGCGAACCTGGCGGTCACCTCCGACCGGGCGGTACTGCCTGGGCCGGTCGGCGGTAACGGCCACGTCCGCACCCTGCGCGAACGGCGGCACCGTCAGCGCCGACGGTTGCAGAAGAAGGGCACGTCTGCGGCGCGGCGGGTGCTGCGCCGTCTGTCCGGTCGTGAGCACCGGATGATGACCGACCTCAACCACCAAATCAGCAAATATGTGGTGCGTGAAGCCGAACGCACCGGCCGCGGTCTCGCCCTGGAAGATCTGCAGGGCATCCGCAGCCGGGTAAGGGCTCACCGGCTCCAGCGACGCACCCTGCACAGCTGGGCCTTCGCCCAGCAGATTACCTTCACCCGCTACAAAGCCGCCCGAGCCGGAGTCGCCTTCGTCCTGGTCGACCCCGCCTACACCTCGCAGATCTGCCCTGACTGCGGGTATGCCAGCAGGGCGACCCGGCCGGCGCGGGGCCGGTTCGTCTGCACAAGGTGCGGCCTCGCTGGGCACGCCGACCACATCGCAGCCCGCAACATCGCCACACGCGGCATAGCGGGCTGGGCTGTCATCAACCAGCCACACGCTACCGGCCTCCCTTCCGCCAGACGGGACCGCGAGAGCAAACCACCAGCTTCAACCGGTGGTAGTTGATCTCAGCTCCACCAGTGCGGCCAGTTCCGCGTCGGTCAGTTCGGTGAAAGCGGCGTCGCCTCCGGCCAGTACGGCATCGGCCAGCGAGCGCTTGGCCGCCAGCATCTCGGCGATGCGGTCCTCGATCGTGCCCTCCGCGATCAGCCGGTGCACCTGGACGGGTTTGTCCTGGCCGATGCGGTAGGCGCGGTCGGTGGCCTGGTCCTCGACGGCCGGGTTCCACCAGCGGTCGTAGTGGATGACGTGGTCGGCGCGGGTGAGGTTCAGGCCGGTGCCGGCCGCCTTGAGCGAAAGCAGGAACACCGGCGCCGCCCCCTTCTGGAAGCGCCGCACCATCTCCTCCCGTTTCGGCACCGAGGTGCCGCCGTGCAGGAACTGGGTGGCCACGCCCCGATCGGTCAGGTGCCGGTCGAGCAGCCGCGCCATGGCCACGTACTGGGTGAAGACCAGCACCGCGCCGTCCTCGGCGACAATGGTGTCGACGAGTTCGTCGAGCAGTTCGAGCTTGCCGGACCGGCCGGTCAGCCTGGGCGCGGCCTCGTGCAGGTAATGGGCCGGGTGGTTGCAGATCTGCTTGAGCCCGGTCAGCAGCTTGACGATCAGGCCGCGCCTGGCCATGCCCTGGGCGCTCTCGATCTGCCGCATGCTCTCCCGGACCACCGCCTCGTACAGTCCGGCCTGCTCGGTGCTCAGCGCCACCGGTCGGTCGGTCTCGGTCTTGGGCGGCAATTCGGGCGCGATGCCGGGATCGGACTTGCGGCGCCGCAGCAGGAACGGCCCCACGAGCCTGGCCAGCCGCTCGGCCGCCACGGTGTCGCCGGACTCGACCGGTTTGGCCCAGCGCGAGCGGAACCTGCCCAGCGAGCCGAGCAGCCCCGGCGTCGTCCAGTCGAGGATGGCCCACAGCTCCGCGAGGTTGTTCTCCACCGGGGTGCCGGTCAGCGCGACGCGGGCGGCCGCGGGGATCTCGCGCAGCGCCTTGGCCGTACCGGATGAGGGGTTCTTGACGTGCTGTGCCTCGTCGGCCACCAGCAGCCCCCACGGGTGCTCGGCGAGCCGCGCCGCATCCATCCGCATGGTGCCATATGTCGTCAGTACGAAGCCCTCATCAGCCAATGTCCGGCTATTTCCATGAAATCGGCGGACAGGGACGCCCGGTGCGAACCTGGAGATCTCCCGCTCCCAGTTCCCCAGCAGCGAGGCGGGGCAGACGACCAGCGTGGGACCACCGCCCCGGTGCAAGTGCAGGGCGATCAGGGTGATCGTCTTGCCCAGGCCCATGTCGTCGGCCAGGCAGGCGCCGAGCCCGAGCGAGGTCATCCTGGCCAGCCAGCGCAGGCCCTGCAGCTGGTAGTCACGCAGCCGCGCGTCCAGACCGGCGGGCACGGTGATCTCCTCGGGCTCCGACAGCCGGTCGCGCAGCTCCCGCAGCCAGGCGCTCGGCTCGATCGGCACCTGCTCGCCGTCGACCTCCACGGTGCCGGTCAGCGCGGCGCCGAGGGCGTCGAGGCCGCTCAGCGGCTTGAGATCGCGCTGGCGGGCCTTGCGGGCCAGGTCCGGCTCAATGAGCACCCACTGGTCGCGCAGTCGTACGACGGGCCGGTGCGCCTCGGCGAGCCGGTCCATCTCGGCCGCGGTCAGCCGCTCGCCGCCCAGGGCGAGCTGCCAGTCGAAGCTGGTCAGGTGATGGCCGCCGAGGAAGGACGGCAGGTCGGACGGAGCACTGTCGCGCTCGCCGACGACGGCGCGGGCGCTCAGGCCGCGTACGAGCTCCCGTGGCCAGTGGACCTCGACACCGGCCGCGCCCAGGCGCTCCGCGGCCCCGGCCAGCAGGTCCTCCACGTCCTCGCCGGACAGGGTCAGCTCGTCGGGGACGGCGCTGTCGAGCAGGCGTTCCAGCCGGGCCCAGGCGCGGGCGGCCCGCCTGATGGCCAGCGTGGCGTCGATCCTGGCACGGGGGCCGAACCCCGGGTCGGTGCCCGCCCACAGGTCGGCGGCGTCCACCACCAGGGACGGATCGGCCAGGCTGTGCAGCTGGACCACCGCCCGGAACTCCGCCTGCTCCAGGCTGTCGGCCTCCAGACGCAGCGACAGGCGTACACCGGAGTCCAGCCCCGCCGACACC
Organism: Nonomuraea sp. NPDC049750; assembly: GCF_040659625.1. Taxonomy (NCBI): domain Bacteria; kingdom Bacillati; phylum Actinomycetota; class Actinomycetes; order Streptosporangiales; family Streptosporangiaceae; genus Nonomuraea; species Nonomuraea sp. NPDC049750. The sequence goes on along the minus strand of NZ_JBFANB010000046.1, from coordinate 8,504 downwards.
TCGTCGGCCCAGGCACGCAGCCGGGGCACTTTGACCGGTTTGACGGCCGCGAACGCCGAGGTGCCGGTGGCGCGGACGGCGCCGGGGGAGCGCGGCATCGCGTCGGCCACCGCGTCCAGGAAAGCGCGCACCAGCGACTCCGCGTCCCTCAGCCGCACCTCTGTCGCACCGCGTCCGTGGCGTTGCCGCGACTCGGCGTCGCTCGACGTCGCTGCTCCCGCGTCATGTCCGTCGCCTTGGAGCGACTCGGCGGCCGTTGGGCGCGATGTGCTGCTTTGGACGGCCCGGTCTTCGAGAGGTACGGACCGTGCGGCCGCGGGCATGGCGTCGGCCAGCTCCCGGATCCGCTGGACATCGCCCGCGTCGAACGGCCCCGCCCGCCACGAGTCGAAGTCGCCCGCCGAAACCCCCGGCAGGATCCGCCCCCTGGCGACCAGTTGCAGCGCGACCAGCGCCACCGCGCCCCAGAACCGTGCCGCCGGATCGGCGCCCGCGTCGCTCCTGGCCCTGGCCAGCACGGCTACGGCGTCGGCGACCGGAACGCGGGTGGCCCGGGCCTCCAGAACCCGCAGCTCACCGTCGTGCTCCTCGACCACGGTCACCGTGGCGTCCCCGTCCGGGTCGAGGAAGGCCATCCGCCCCTCTCTGGGTGGATCGCCGGGCTCGAAGACGACCGCCTGCCGTACCAGATCCGTCATTGGGCTCACGGCCGTACAGTGTACGGTACGAATCACCCTGTGGTTTACCACAGCCCAGATCTGCCGCCCACCTCATTACCGCCACTTTGGATCTTGATTAGCCTCTACAACATGACTGAATGGCTCATCGCGCTGATGGAGACTCTGGGCGCCCCTGGGGCGGGCCTGGCGATCGCGCTGGAAAACCTGTTCCCGCCCCTGCCCAGCGAGGTGATCCTGCCGCTGGCGGGTTTTACCGCCAGCAGGGGCGAGATGGACCTGCTCGAGGTGCTGATGTGGACCACGGCGGGGTCGGTGTCCGGCGCGCTGGCGCTCTATTGGGTGGGCGCGCTGCTCGGCCGCCGCCGCACACTGGCCATCGCCGCCAAGCTGCCACTGGTGAAGATCTCCGACATCGAGAAGACCGAGGCGTGGTTCCTCAAGCACGGCAAGAAGACGGTCTTTTTCGGGCGGATGATCCCCATCTTCCGCAGCCTGATCTCCATCCCGGCGGGGGTGGAGCGGATGCCGCTGCTCACGTTCACCCTGCTGACGACCGTCGGCAGCCTCATCTGGAACACCGTGTTCGTGCTCGCCGGCTACTACCTGGGCGAAAACTGGTCATTGGTGGAGGCATACGTGGGAGTCGGCACCAACGTCGTGATCGGCGTGGTCGTGCTGGCGGTGCTCGTGTTCATCGGCGTGCGAGTGGCCGAGCGGCGCAAGGGGCGGCATGCGTCCCGTCGCTGAGGGCCTGCGACTGCTGGCGGCGGTGTCGCTGGGCGCCGCCACCGCCCTGGTCGACGTGGTGTTCCTGGTGGTGGCGCTGCCCTTCCTGGGCACTCCCAACACGCGGGCGGCGGCCGGGCGGCTGGTCCTGCTGGAGACACGGCGCCTGCGCCTGGACGCGACGGAGTTCGACGTGGGCGGGCGGGCCCCGCGCTATCTGGCCCTCCGCGCTCCGGCGGGCCTGCTGGGCGGGCTGGTCGTGGGGCTGCTCCTGCTCGGGGTGGTGATGGTCGGCCGGCTCGCCTGGGCCTGGGCGAGCGGCGACACCTTCGACGGCATCGCACCCACTCTGCCGATCCTGCTCTATTTCACCCTGGCCGGGATCCTGCTGCTCTTCCTGAACCTGTCGGGCCTGGTGGGCGTGTACTCACTCGAACGTCGGCTGGCCCAGCGCGTGCTCGGACCCGACCCGACAGAGAGACTCGAGCGCAGGATCGTCGAGCTGGCCGAGAGCCGGGCCGGGATCGTGGCGGCGGTCGACTCCGAGCGCCGCCGGATCGAACGCGACCTGCACGACGGCCTCCAGCAGCGCCTGGTCGCCCTGTCGATGTTGATCGGCCGATCCCGGCGCGGCCGTCCCGAGCTGCTCAACCAGGCTCATGAGGAAGCGCAGCAGGCGCTGGCCGAGCTGCGCGAGGTGGCCTGGCGGGTCTACCCGAGCGGCCTGGACTCCCTCGGCCTCGGCGAGGCGCTGGCGGGGGTGGCCGAGCGATCGAGCGTGCCGGTCAAGGTGTCCTGCGAGCTGGCCGCGCGCCCGCCGATGGGGGTGGAGACGGCCGCCTATTTCGTCGTCTGCGAGGCGGTGACCAACGCCGCCAAGCACGCGGGAGCCACGCTCATCACCGTTGACGTGCACCGGGAGGGCACAATGATCATCGTGCGGGTCGAAGATGACGGCCGGGGCGGCGCGACCGCCTCGGGAAGCGGGCTGTCGGGCCTGTCGCGCCGGGTGGCGGCACTCGACGGCAGGTTCGAGCTGGCCAGCCCGGCGGGCGGCCCGACGACGATCGTGGCGGAGCTGCCGTGCGGGTGATCCTGGCCGAGGACTCGACGCTGCTGCGCGAGGGCCTGCTGCGACTGCTCGTGGAGGAGGGCCACGAGGTGCCCGCCGCCGTGGGCGACGGTCCCGCCCTGGTCGAAGCGGTGGCCGCGCACGAGCCCGACATCGTGGTGGTCGACGTACGGATGCCGCCCACCCACACCGACGAGGGCCTGCGCGCCGCACTGGAGATCAGGCGCCGCTGGCCCGCCGTCAAGGTCCTGGTCCTTTCGCAGTACGTGGAGAAGAAGTACGCCACGGAGCTGATGAGCGGTGACGTGGAAGGCGTCGGCTACCTGCTCAAAGACCGGGTGGCACAGGTAGCCGACTTCCTCGACGCACTCGACCGGGTGGGCGCCGGGGGAGCGGCGTTCGATCCCGAGGTCGTACGCCAACTGCTGGCTCGCACCACCCAGCTCGATCCGCTGGCCCGGCTCACCCCTCGGGAGCGAGACGTGCTCGAACGCATGGCCCAGGGCCTGACGAACGCCTCGATCGCCCAGGCCATGCACGTGTCACAGAGTGCTGTGGAGAAGCACGTCAATTCGCTGTTCGACAAGCTCGGCCTGTCTCACCACACCGGCTACAGCCGCCGCGTGCTGGCCGTGCTGCGCTTCCTGGAATCGTGACCCGACTTCCGACTCGTTCCCGGCCGGCTGAACATCTAGCGATCTTTATAGACGACCCCTGGGTCGGAGGTGGTCACCACCGCGCCGGCGTACGAGCCGATCAGGCTGGCCTCCTCGCGGGTGACGTTGCCGGCCAGCCGGTTGCCGAGCTCGCGCTGGAACTCCTCGAAGGAGGCCAGCTCAGGCAGGCCTTCGCCGTTCACGACATGGACGAAGGTGACTCCGTCGGCCAGCCGGAAGCTGGTGTATCGCAGCCCGGCCGGCGCCGCGGCGGCCAGCTCGGCGAAGACGTTCTCGATCAGTCGCTGGTTTGCCTCGGCCGATTCCGGCTTGGTCTGGTAGCGGATCACTGCTGAGCTCATCAGGCTCTCCTCGATCGGTTCGCTGTCACTGGTATGGACAACCCGGGCGCCGGACACTAATCGCCGCGATGAGCCGGGGCCTTCGCCGTTGTCAGTACTTGTGACAGCGACTTTCTGGAGGACCTCTCGTGAGCTGCAAGAGTCGGACGACCGTCGAGCTGCGCTGGGTGCGACGTAGCGTCGTACCCGGCGCTCCGAGTGCTCGGCCGGAGCCAGCCGAGGAGCCGGTGTGAACCTGGAGGACGAGTTCGCGCGATACCGAAGTGAGCTGGTCGCGCACTGCTACCGGATGCTCGGCTCGCCGCACGACGCAGAGGACGTACTACAGGAGACATACCTGCGCGCCTGGAAGGGATTCGCGGAGTTCGAGCAGCGTTCGTCGGTCAAGACGTGGCTCTACAGGATCGCCACACGGCTCTGCCTGAACGCCTTGCGGCACAGCAGTCGCCGCCTGGTGCCCTCAGCGCTGGGTGCTCCTGGCACCGATCCGGACGATGTGGATGCGCCGGCGCTGGAGACGAGCTGGCTGGAGCCGTTCCCGGATCACCTGCTGAGCACTGACCCTGCTCTGGTCGTCGGGGCTCGGCAGAGCCTGAGGCTGGCGATGGTCGCCGCGTTGCAGCACCTCCCGCCGCGACAGCGCGCGGTCCTGATTCTCCGTGATGTCCTTGCCTGGCAGGCGTCGGAGGTGGCCGCGCTGCTCGACACGACAACTGCGGCGGTCAACAGCTCGCTCCAGCGCGCGCGTGCGGAGCTCGCCAAGGTCACACCAGCCGAAGAGCAGTTCAGCGAGCCGGATGAGCCCGGGCGCCGTGCTCTGCTCGACCAGTACGCCAAAGCCTTCGAGCAGGCGGATCTGGTCGCTCTGGAAGGCCTCCTGACTCAGGACATCAGGTGGGAGATGCCCCCGATCCCGACCTGGTTCCACGGCCGCGAGAACGTACTTCGCCTGCTCGCGGCGAAGGTGGCTCCTGGCGAGGGGTTGCGGATCATGGTGGAGACCTCGGCGAACGGCCAGCCCGCGTTCGCCCTGTACGGCCGCGGTCGCGACGGTGGCTTTCACGCGCGCTATTTGCAGGTGCTGACGCTGACCAAGGCGGGAGTCTCCTCAGTGCTCGCATTCCACCGGGCCGACCTGTTCCCCTCCTTCGGCCTGCCGATCGACCGCCCTGCCTAGGATGCGTTTCTCGCTGCGGATGCGGGCACGCTCGCGCCGTTGGGCGGACCCGCACCTCGGGATGACGGGCATCGCTGCGACCTGGTTGCCAACCCCTCGCCTCTACGCCGATAGACGATGCCGGGCCGCGGAGACCTCGCCCGTCGCACCGGCTGGGCGCCCTGCTCAGGGCACAGAACCGGAGCCGCGGGGGTCGAGCAGGATGATGATGGTCAGCAAGACGATTCAGGCGAGAACCGCGGCCATGAGGAGCCTGCCCAGCGAGAAGCTGGCGGGTTTCACAGCCACCCGCTCTTGCGCAGCAACCGGTGGACGATGAACGTGGCGATGACCATGAGGCTCAGGCTGAGCGGGTAGCCGAGCAGCCAGTGCAGCTCGGGCATGTGGTCGAAGTTCATGCCATAGATCCCGGCGATCATGGTCGGGACGGCGATGAGGGCCGCCCACGAGGAGATCTTGCGCATGTCGATGTTCTGCTGAATGGCCGCCGCGCTCTGCTCCCGGCTCACCAGGGCCAGGTGCGCGCTCAGGGCGCTGGTGAGCAGTTCGTTGTGCTCGTCGACCTGGGCGTCCACGCGGAGCAGGTGGTCCAGGACATCACGGAATTGGTCGCGGACGGCGGTGCACAACTCCACCCGGCCTTTGACGATCTCCTCCAGCACCGGCACCAGCGGATCTTGGGCGGTGCGGAACTCCAGCACCTCGCGCTTGAGGGAGTAGATGTCTTCGGTGACATCGGCCTGCTCGCCGCTGAAGACACGTCGCTCCAGGACGATGAGGTCGTGTTCGATCTCGTGGGAGATCTGTGAGTAGGTGTCCACGACCTGGTCGCAGATCGCGTAGAGCACCCCGGAGGGTCCGGCGGCCAGCAGTTCGGGATCGGATTCGATGCGCCGGCGCACCCCGGTCAGAGGATTGGCCTGGCCGTGGCGGACGCTGATGACGAAGTCGCTCCCCAGGAACAGGTTGATCTCGCCGACCTCGATGTCAGAGCTCTCCTCCACGTACAGCAGCGGCTTGAGCACCACGAACAGGGTGTCGTCATAGCGTTCGAGCTTGGGCCGCTGGTGGGCGTGGATGGCGTCTTCCACGGCCAGCGGATGCAGCTTCACCTCGCGGGTGATGAGGTCGAACTCCTCCTGGGTGGGCTCGTGCAGGCCGATCCACAAGAAGCAGTCGCCCCTGGCTCGGGCGTCACCAAAGGCGTCACTGATGTCGCCGCTGATGGTCTCGCGGACGCCATTGCAGTAGATCGCTTTGTCCACAATCACATCAGGCATTCTGACCTATCCCCACTACCCTCCCAACTTCTTCGCCGAGCCCCGGGGCCTGCCCTACGGTTATCGCCGCTCTCAGGCGCGTGAGGGCGTGCCCGGGTCTGCTAGCAGGACAGAGCCCACCTCGACGCACCACGCCGACCTCCCTGATGACGAGCTCCTTCCGGCAGCCCTTCTCCTGCCTTGCTCTGATGGAAGGCCGCCGCCGAGTTTCCTGTACGTTTGTACATGTACAAACGTACAGGAAAGGTGTCTGATCATGGTGATGTACGTGTTCCTGGCGTTGGCGATCGCGGCGGAGGTGGTAGCCACCAGCCTGCTGAAGAGCACGGAAGGGTTCACCCGGCTGTGGCCGACAGTGGCCTGCCTGGCCGGCTATGCGGTGTCGTTCGTGGCCCTGGCGCAGGGGATCGCGCGAGGGTTGCAGATCGGAGTGGCCTACGCGGTGTGGGCCGGGCTGGGCACGGCGCTGATCGTGATGATCGGAGTAGTGCTCCTGGGTGAGCCGATCTCGGCGACCAAGGTGCTCGGAGTCGCGCTGGTGATCGCCGGAGTGGTCACGCTGAACCTGGGAGGGGCGCATTGAGCGACTCCGAGAGGGGCGTTGGGCGCGACTCCGGGCGGGGTACGTCGCGCGAGTCCGTGCGAGGTACCTCGCGCGAGTCCGGGAGGAGCGCGTCGAGCCGCCGTGATCCGTCCGGCCGCCGTCGCGCCATCGTCGAGGCCGCCGCCGGACTCATCGCCGGGGAAGGCGTCAGCGGCCTCACCCACCGCAAGGTCGCCGCGGCCGCCGAGGTCCCCCTGGGCTCTACCACCTACTACTTCACCGACTTGGCCGACCTCGTCCAAGCGGCTCTGGAACACATCGCCGCCCTGTCTCGCCAGGGCCTGGAGGAGATGGCCCGTGACCTGCGGGAGGCCACGGACCTGGCCGCCGCCCTGGCCGAGCTCACCACCGCCTACCTCGCCGAGCCCCAGCGCCACCGCATCCAAGACGAGCTGTATCTGGCCGCCAGCCACCGGCCCGAACTCCGGCCCGCCGCCCGCCTGTGGTTCGACGGCCTGACCGACCTGCTCGCCCCCCGCACCGGCCAGGCCACCGCCCAGGCCATCGCGGCCTTCATTGACGGCGTCCTCCTCCACGCTCTCATCCACGACCGGCCCCTCGACACCTCCACCCTCACCACCGCCCTGTCCGCCCTCATCGGCACCAGCGACCACGCACCCCGATAGAGGACGAGAGACAGGGGCCGCGGCACCGCCGGTGAAGACCACATGGGCCTGGAGGCGGTAGACAACGGTGCGGCCCCTGCGGATATCGGGATTGGATTCCTATCGCGGTGACATGGACCGGACAATAATGTGTTCGATTGTGAGGCTGGTGGTGCAGGTGAATTGCGCCCGTGTGGTGCTGATAAGGGTATTTCGAAGGGAGTCCTACTAGTGGCGATGTAGTGGAGGCGACCGGCTAACCCGAGGGGGAAACCCCGGAGGGACAAGAGCATGCCGGGCCAGCCCTGTGAGCCGAAGATGGCGTAGGCGAGATGCAGGGTGCGCCAGGCCACCTATGGTCAAGGCCTTACTGTCTGAACCCAAGTGCAGTTGGGGTCGCACCACCTCCCCAGGTTGCCATCTGACACCAGGGGCCCGTGATCGCGATACGAGTTTTACCAGTAGCGCGAAGCCACTTCACGGGGACAACCGCAAGCGGCGGGTGAAAGCACGGAATGGGGACCTAAGGGTGGACAAACGCCTTATCAGGACAACTCGGGGATCGCCTAAGGCTGGTAACGGCTAAGGTGACGGAGCCGCCGTAGTACCCGCCCCGATCGGGATACGGCCACTTAATCAGTGGCGAAGGGAAAGGGCGGCAGGTAATGGAGCGTCAAGTGGGAAGGGGTTCGGCCGGATGGTCGGAGCAGACCTCAAACGACTGGGCGTAATCGCACATCTCAACCGGGACCCGTCATGGGTCAACAAGGATCTCTACCGCCTCATGTACTGCGAGGACTTGTACCTTGCTGCCTATGAGAGGCTGAAGAGCAAGCCCGGGAACATGACGCCTGGCATTGATGGATCAACTCTCGACGGCTTCTCAAGGGAAACCATCAGGAGGATCACGGACGCCATGCGTAACGAGAGCTTCCGGTTCTCCCCCGCCAGAAGGGTGGAGATCCCTAAGGCCAACGGCAAGACCAGGCCGCTTGGGATCGCCTCTCCGACTGAAAAGGTCGTACAGGAAGTAGTCAGAATGGTGCTGGAGGCGATCTATGAGTCGACCGAAGGCCCGACGTTCCTGGAGTCCTCCCATGGGTTCCGGCCGGAACGCAGCTGCCACACGGCTCTGAAGGAGATCAAGAAGGTTTGGACGGGGATCCGATGGTTCATCGAAGGGGATATCTCATCCTTCTTCGACAACATCGATCATGACATCCTCATTCGACTGCTCCGCAGGCGTATCAGTGACGAGCGCTTCCTGAACCTGATCAGAAAGGCGCTGAAAGCCGGGGTCCTTACTGGACTTGGGCTGGAGGCCACCAGGATCGGGTCGCCG
>NZ_JBFANB010000045.1:0-75859 GCF_040659625.1 Nonomuraea sp. NPDC049750 | reverse complement strand
AGGTGCTCACGCTCGGCCCGCAACCGGTGCAACTTGGCGCAGATGCCGCTCGCGTCGTAGGCGAACGGCCGCCCATCACTGATCACCCGGCCATCGGCCAGCTGCCCTGTCACGCCGGTCAACAGGGTGTTGAGGCCCCAGTCGAAGCCGCACCCGACGGTATGACCCGTGGCGGGCGCGACACCGATCGGGATCTTGAACGGCAGATCGACGCGCACCCGACCCTTGGCCACTCGCACGGTGGGCGTCAACAACGTCGCCTCAGGTGTGACGGTCGGCGGCAACGCGATCGGCAGCACATGCCACGCCCAGTCCCTGCCACTGGCGGGAAACTCGACCAGCGGAAGCCGCACCCGCAGTCGGGCGGTGCGGTCGCCGGTGCGCTCCACGGTCACCAGTTGCCGGTCGGCCGCCGCCAAGACCACCTGCGCCGCAACGTTCGGCGGCCCCTCCAACTCGATCAGATCGGCCGGGAACACGCCATGCTCGTCGAGGTAGGCGCCGATCTGCCGGGTCCGGTTCCGGATGTCCGCCGCGCTCACCCCGTCCGGCAGCAGCGCGCGCAGCCCGTCCCATTCAGCGCCGGTGCGCGCACCCGCATCCCGCGGCCAGGTCGCTACGATCGCCGCCACCAGCCGGCGCCGGTACAGCGCCAGCCGCAAGGCACGGGCGGCCTGCTCCTGCGCGCACCGCAGCACCCGATCACACACATGCACGCCCGAAGGCGGGCCCACGCCCCAGCCCAGCCGACGGACAGCCATCCAGCCCTTCGACGGCAACCCTCGCCCGTCCAACCCCACCCCGGACGCCAAGGCGTCCAAATCGGCCGCATTCCACCGGGCGACCACCACGCGGGCGGTCAGGTCGCGTGCCAGAACGGCCAGCCAGGCCACCCGCCGCACCAGCAGCGGCTGAGCAACGACCTCGCCGCTCGCCTCCACCACCGCCGCATGAGCGGTGCAGGAAGCGGTGGCAGTGAGTTCACTCATGCACCGCTCCAGCCTCCGGGCAGGCGGAATCCCGGGAGGTGGAATCCCGGGTGGGCGGACGGTGACGCACCGCGCTCGGATCGGCCGTCCTGTGAGCACTGCCCGACAGTCGGCGACCAGGTACGGGCGAGGGTGCCGGCCGGGCGGCGGTCGTGGCAACGGCCGCACCGCGCGGTCGGCGCGGCCCGATCGCAGGAGAGCTGGTTTGCCCGCATATCTGCACCCCCGCCCCCGGAACACAACCTCACGATCGGTAATTGAAAGATTACCATTGGTTGACCCCGGCGGGTAGAACAGGTGAACGACAATGCTTTGAATCTGCCTGCCCGCCCGGCCAGAACCAGCCGCAGCCCATCGCATCACAAGCGGGCAGACTCAGCGACACCGCAGGCAACGATGCGGCGAGTATCCCACCGACCCATGACGCGCCCCGCGGGCCGATCATGCTCGGCCCGGCCGACGCCGCCGCCGACCAAGAGGAAACCTTCACAGATCATGGCGGATGTTCAGGCTTTCAAAGCGAATATGAGCAGCGGTTCATACCCTGCTGCGCCGGCCCTTCGACCGCCGCGAGGACTACGTTCTGGCGACCAAGGTCGGTTACCCCATGGGCAAGGGGGTCAACGATCGCGGGTTGTCGCGCAAGCACATCCTGGACTCGATCGACGCGTCACTGCGGCGGCTCGGCACCGACCACGTGGATCTCTACCAGATCCACCGCTGGGACGACGAGACGCCCGTCGAGGAGACCATGCGGGCGCTGGACGACGTGGTCAGGGCGGGCAAGGCCCGCTACATCGGGGCTTCCCTCATGTACGGCTGGCAGCTGGCCAAGGCGCAGCATGTGGCGAAGGCGGCGGATTGACCAGGTTCGTGGCGATGCAGACCCGCTACAACCTCGCCTACCGGGAGGAAGAGCGCGAGGTGCTCCCCTACTGTGCCGACCAGGGGGCTGGGCGTGCTGCCGTACAGTCCGCTCGCCCGTGGCCTGCTGGCCAGCGGGGAGGGGCGGGCCACCACCAGGGCGGCCCACGAGGACCGTGCGCCCGAGAACGACGGCGTCGTGGCGGCGCTGCGGGCCGTCGCCGGGGAGCGCGGCGTACCGCCCGCGCGGGTGGCCCTGGCCTGGCTGCTCGGCAAGGGCACTGTCGCCGCGCCGATCGTGGGGGCGACGCGCCCCGGCCACCTGGACGACGCGCTCGCCGCCGTGGACCTCGTCCTCACCCCTGACGAGATCGCCCGTCTGGAGGTCCCGTACCGGCCACGCGAACCCTTCGGCTACGGTTGGTGATCGGCGGACGAGCCTGGCCCGTGAGGTCCGGCCGCGCGGGGACCGGACGTACTCGACCGGGCCAGGAATCGAGCCGGGCGGCGTCAGGAGCGGCCCGGACTCTCGATCAGCGCTGGGCGGCGCGAGCCTTGCGTTCGGCCCGGCGCTCGACGAACCTGGCCGCCGTCGTCTCGGTCTTGGCCAGGAACTCGGCCAGCTCCTCCCGAGCCTGCTCCCCGCCCGCGTCGAGGCCGGTCTTGTCGAACACCGACCACTGCTTCAGCACCGGCATGAGCACGTCGTCGAGGTGCAGGCGCAGGTCGTAGATGCCCTCGTGAGCGATGATCATCGCCTTGCGGGTGAAGCCCTCGATGCTGGAGCCGGGCATCTGGAAGGTCTTCACGACGTCGGTCACGGCGCGCATGGTCTGGTTGGGGTCCAGCTCGAAGGCGGCCTTGAGCAGGTTGCGGTAGAAGAGCATATGCAGGTTCTCGTCGGCGGCGATCCTGGCCAGCAGCCGCTCGCAGCCCTCGTCGCCGGAGGCCCGGCCGGTGTTGCGGTGCGCGATGCGGGTGGCCAGCTCCTGGAAGGAGACGTAGGCCAGCTGCTCCAGCATCGTGCCGTACTCGGTGGCGAAGCCCGCCTCCATGTGCGTCATTCGGGCGCGCTCCAGCGCGACCGGGTCGACCGCGCGCGTCACCGTGAGGTAGTCGCGGATCGCGACGCCGTGCCGGCCCTCCTCGGCGGTCCAGCGCCCCACCCAGGTGCCCCACGCGCCGTCACGGCCGAACGTCGTGGCGATCTCGTGGTGGTAGCTGGGCAGGTTGTCCTCGGTGAGGAGGTTGACGATGAGCGAGACCCGGGCGGCCTCGGGCAGCTTCGAGTCGCTGTCCTGCCAGGCCTCGCCGCCGTAGACGCCGTCGAAATCGCGGCCTTCGCTCCACGGAATGTACTCGTGCGGGAACCACTCTTTCGCCATCGCGTTATGGCGGTCGAGCTCCCCGGCGACCACGGGCTCCAGCTCGTGCAGAAGTTGCGTCTGCGTCATCGCCTTCAAGATCGTCTCCCTGTAGGTTACAGTACCGTAAGTTAGGCTACCCGAAGGTCATACCGGCCAAATAGGGTGGTCTTATGCGACCGAGTGTCCGTGGTGTCCTCCTTGACCATGACGAGCAATTAGTGATCTTCCGCCGGACGGTGCCGGGGCGCCAGGTCTACTGGTCCGTGCCCGGCGGCCATGTCGAGCCCCAGGACGCGACCCTGGAGCACACGCTGCACCGGGAACTGCTGGAAGAGCTGGGCGCGACGGTCTCGGGTGTGACCCCGCTGACCACGGTCACCTATCCGTGGCAGGGCGAGGTCAAGACTCAGCACGTTTATGGCTGCCGCCTGATCGACATGGACCCGGCCCTGCGGCACGGGCCCGAGTTCGAGGACCCGTCGCGCGGCGTCTACGAGGTCGTCAGGCTGCCGCTGCGGGAGACGGAGATCACCTCCCGGCACGTCGTCCCCGAGGCCGTGGCCGCCTACCTGTCGCGCAACATCAGCGCGCTGCCGCGCCTCATCGGCGGTCCTCGATCTCCCACAGATGGTCGATGACGTGCCAGGCGGTCCGCCGTACGGCGTAGGCGGGCGGCCAGCCGGTGGTCTGCGGCGGCTGCCAGGGACGTGACAGCGCCTCGGCCAGCTCCTCGCGCATGGCGTCGCGGTCCGCCTGGCTCTTGTACGGCTTGTGCCGTACGTCGACCTTCCGGGCGTAGGAGCGCTCCGCCTCCGTGACGTGCGCCACGACCTTCGACAGGTCGCGCCCGCCGCCCCGTGGCCCCTTGCGCAGTTCCTCCGGCGATTCGGCGGTGACCTCGTCGAACAGCTCCCAGGCGGCGCGCAGCAGCGCGACGTGGCGGCGCGCGGTCTCGGCGTCGATCGGCTCCTGGTCGAGCTCGGGGATCGCGTACGGCGCGCCGAAGTCGGTCATCTCGCTGCCCGGCTCGCGGGCGATCACCACGGGATCGCCCGGCTCGAACGGCAGCCCGGCCCGCTCGGCGATCGGCCGGTAGCGAGGCGCGTAGTCCACGAGCAGGTCGATGGCCGCCTCCTCGCCCTTGGCCACCCGGCACCAGCCGGGCCACTCCAGCGAGCAGGCGAAGACCTTCTTGGGGCCGACCTCCAGGTAGATATGCGTCATACGGGGCACCTTGCCAGGCTTACCTGCCAACTAGTGTCAGGTTCATATCAGGTCGATGAGATCCGCCACCGAGTCGACGACCAGCGACGGCCTGAAGGGGAAGCGGTCGATCTGCTCTCGCTGGGTGACGCCGGTGAGCACCAGGATCGTGTAGAGCCCGGCCTCCATCCCGCACACGATGTCGGTGTCCATCCGGTCGCCGATCATCGCGGTGGTCTCGCTGTGCGCCTCGATCTCGTTGAGCGCGCTGCGCATCATCCGCGGGTTGGGCTTGCCGACGAAGTAGGGCTCGACGTCGGTGGCCTTGGTGATCATGGCGGCGACCGCGCCGCAGGCGGGCAGCGAGCCCTCGGTGGACGGGCCGACCGGGTCCGGGTTCGTGGCGATGAAGCGGGCGCCGCCCTCGATGAGGCGGATCGCCCGGGTGATCTGCGTGAAGCTGTAGGTACGCGTCTCGCCGAGCACCACGTAGTCGGGGTCGAGGTCGGTCAGCACGTAGCCGACCTCGTGCAGCGCGGTGGTCAGCCCGGCCTCGCCGATCACGTAGGCGGAGCCGCCCGGCCGCTGGTCGTCGAGGAACTGGGCGGTGGCCAGCGCCGAGGTCCAGATCGACTCGGCGGGCACCTCCAGACCGGCGTTCGCCAGGCGTACCGAAAGGTCCCGCTGGGTGTAGATGGAGTTGTTCGTCAGCACCCGGAATTTCTTGCCGGACTCGCTGAGCCGCTTGATGAACACATCCGCACCCGGGACGGGCCGGCCCTCGTGTACGAGAACGCCGTCCATGTCGGAAAGCCAGGAGTTGATCCGCTTACGCTGAGTCACGCGGCCCATCGTACAGAGTGTCCCTTATCGACTTCCCGACCAGCACATGAAGAATGTTGTTCATGTCGTTCACTGAATCCGCGCGGGACCTGCGGGACGAGCTCGTCCGGCTGCGTCAGTCACTGCACACCACTCCCGAGATCGGCCTCGCGCTGCCGCGTACCCAGGAGAAAGTCCTGACGGCGCTCGACGGGCTGCCCCTGGAGATCACCACCGGGAAGGCGCTCAGCTCGATCACCGCCGTGCTCAGGGGCGGCCGGCCGGGTCCGGCGGTGCTGCTGCGCGGCGACATGGACGCGCTGCCGGTCACCGAGCGCAATGATCTGCCCTACCGGTCGCAGATCGACGGGCAGATGCACGCGTGCGGTCACGACCTGCACACCGCCATGCTCGCCGGCGCCGCGCACCTGCTCAGCGCGCGGCGGGCGGAGCTGGCCGGGGACGTCATCTTCATGTTCCAGCCGGGCGAGGAGGGTCACGAGGGCGCCAAGCACATGATCGAGGAGGGGGTGCTGGACGCGGCGGGCGCGCGGCCCGTCGCCGCGTACGGGATGCACGTCGTCTCCTCGATGCTGCCCCCGGGCCTGTTCGCCTCCCGGCCGGGACCGCTCATGGCCGCGGCCGACGTGTTCGAGGTGACGGTGAAGGGGCGCGGCGGGCACGGCTCCAGCCCGCATCGCGCGCTCGACCCCATCCAGGCGGGCTGCGAGATGGTGACGTCGCTGCAGGCGATGGTCACCCGGACGTTCGACGTGTTCGACCCGGTCGTGGTCACGGTCGGGTCCTTCCACGGGGGCACGGCCGACAACGTGATCCCGGACGAGGCGCGTTTCGAGGCGACGGTGCGCACGTTCTCGCCGGGCAACCGGGAGCTGGTGAAGCGGCGGCTGGTGGAGGTGGTCGAGGGCGTCGCGGCCGCGCACGGGCTGTCGGTCGAGGCGTCGTTCGGCATGGGCTACCCGGTCACCGTGAACGATCCCACCGAGGCGGACTTCGTCTCCAGGACCGCCGAGGAGCTGTTCGGGCCCGGGCGCTACTTCGTCACGCCGCACCCGGTGATGGGTTCGGAGGACTTCTCGTACGTGCTGCAGGCCATCCCCGGGGCATTCGTCTTCCTGGGGGCGTGCCCGCCCGATCGCGATCCGGCCACGGCGCCGTACAACCACTCCCCAGAGGCGCAGTTCGACGACTCCGTGCTGCCGGACGGCGCCGCCCTGTACGCCTCTCTGGCGCTGTCCCGGCTGGCGTCCTGAGCTGAAGGGGGCCCGATGAAGGCATGGATTCCGGATCCGGACCGGCTACTGGTCATGGTGGACAAGCCCATGCCGGAGCCGGGCGTCGGGGAGGTGCTGGTCCAGGTCGAGGCCTGCGGGGTGTGCCGGACCGACCTGCACCTGGTCGAAGGGGACCTGCCGCCCCGCCACCCCGCGATCTCGCCCGGCCACCAGGTGGTCGGGCGGGTGGTCGGCGGGGACGGGGACGTCGGGCAGCGGGTGGGGGTCGCGTGGCTCCGGTGGACCTGTGGGGCCTGTCGCTACTGCCTGGACGGCAAAGAAAATCTTTGCCTTTCGTCGGCCTATACCGGGTGGGATGCCGACGGCGGTTACGCTGAGTATCTGACGGTGCCCGCCGCCTACGTCTACGCCCTGCCCGAAGGGGCGCCCGCCGAGAAGCTTGCGCCCCTGCTGTGCGCCGGGATCGTGGGCTATCGGGCGCTGCTCCGAGCCGACCTGCCGGAAGGCGGCCGGCTCGGGGTCTACGGGTTCGGCGCGTCCGCCCACCTGACCGCGCAGGCGGCCATCGCCCAGGGGGCCGTCATCCACGTGGTCACCAGGTCCAGCGCCGCCAGGAAGCTGGCCCTGGAGCTGGGCGCGGCCTCCGCCGGAGACCGCCCGCCCGAGCCGCTGGACTCGGCCATCCTGTTCGCGCCCGTGGGCGATCTGGTGCCCGTGGCACTGGCGGCGCTCGACCGGGGCGGCACGCTCGCCGTGGCCGGGATCCACCTCACCGACATCCCCACGCTGAACTACGAGCGCCACCTGTTCCAGGAACGAACACTACGGAGCGTGACCGCCAACACCAGGGCCGACGGACGGGCCTATCTCGACCTGTCATTCGGGCGTCCGCCGCACGTGATGACGACGCCCTATCCCTTCGACAGGGCCGCTTCCGCGCTCCGTGATCTGGCAGACGGGCAGGTCAACGGGGCTGCGGTGCTTATGCTGGGCTAATGGCGCCGAGCGCCATCGACATGGGGCATGAAGGAAAGTTACATTAGCCTCACAACACCTGGAGATTATTGACGTGACCTGTGCGTGACCGTAGGGTCCGGCTAATCCCACGCGATCCTCAAGCAGGTCCGACACTCCCCGGAGCGGTACATGAAGCGACTAGCAGCGGTAGTAGCGTTGCTGGGCCTGGCCACTGCCACAGCGTGCAGCAGTGGCTCCACCAACAAGTCCAGCTCGGGCGGTGGTGGCGGGCTCTTCACCACGATCGACGTCAACCGGCCCGGCCTCGACGCCTCGGCGCCGGCCAACCCGTACAACCCCAAGGGCAACTCCTTCTCGGGCTTCAACGCGATGCGAATCGCGTGGGTCAAGAACCACCTGACGGACCCGAACCAGGCTCTGCCCGGCATCGCGGCGAGCTGGGAGATCGCGCCGGACAACTCCGCGATCACGCTGAAGCTCCAGCCGAACGCCAAGTGGTCCGACGGCAAGCCGGTCACCGCCGAGGACGTCAAGATGTCCATCGGCATCGCCTACACGCAGGGCAGCACGGCCTTCTCGGTCACCCCTGGCGCGGCGGGCGCCGCCGCGGAGGTCACGGTCGTCGACAACCAGACCTTGAAGATCACGCAGGACATGGCCAGCCCCAGTCCGAAGTTCGCCCGCGGCGTGCTCGACACGGCCGTCCTGCCCGCCCACGTGTGGAGCAGCGTTCTTCCGGCGGACTTCTGGGACAAGCTCAAGACCGCCCGGGGCGACGGCGCGGAGGCCGAGAAGGCCCGCACGGAGATCACCGCCATCGGCCAGAAGGTGATCGCCTTCGCCCCGCCCAAGGACGTCTCCGCCGGTCCGTTCGTGCTGGAGCGGGTCAACCCCGGAGAAGCCCTGCTGGTCAAGAACAAGAACTTCTACAACGCCGCCAACGTGGCTCCGGCGCAGGTGAAGTTCCTCAACTACACCGGCAACGAGCAGATCTGGAACTACCTCACCGCCGGCAAGCTCGACCAGTCCGGATTCGTCGCCGCTCCCACGGACGTGATGAACCGGATCAAGCAGGGCCCAGGCAACGAGGTCATCAAGGGCTACTCGCCGGTGGCCGTGAGCATGGCCTTCAACCAGTCCAAGAAGCCCTATGACAACGTCCACGTGCGCAGGGGCCTGGCCTACCTCATCGACCGCGACCAGGTCACCAAGGTCGCCTCGCCCGAGGGTGGCACGCCGGCCGTCACGACCAGCGGCATCCACCAGAAGGCCGCGCAGGCCTGGATCCCCGACACGCTTCCGAAGCTCGACCCGTACAAGCCCGACGCGGCCAAGGCCGAGGCGGAGTTCAAGTCGGCCGGGCTGACGAAGAAGGACGGCAAGTGGACGCTGGCCGACGGCAAGCCGTGGAAGGTGTCCATGCACGCGCCGGCCGGCTTCTCCGACTGGCTGTCGGCGCAGGAGAACATCAAGAGCCAGCTGGTCAAGGCCGGCATCGACGCGGAGATCCAGACCAGCCCCGACTACCCCGTCTACCTTGAGGAGCTGGCGGCCGGCAAGTACGACGTGGGCTTCTGGCTCATGGCGCTCGGCCCGGCGCCGTACGACATCTTCCAGCGCCTCTACGGTGCCTCCAACGGCTGGACCAACGTCGCGGGCAAGATCGAGCACTCCCCGGCGGGCAAGAACGGCAACTGGATGGGCGGCCCCGAGCAGATCGACGTCAACGGCACCAAGATCGACCCGGGTGAGCTGACCGGCAAGCTGAACTCGGCCAACGAGGAGGCGGCCAAGCCGATCATGGCGCAGCTGGCGACGGCGGCCAACCAGGACCTGCCGGTCATCCAGCTCTGGGACTACGTCAACAACCAGTTCGTCAACAACAGCCGATTCACCGGCTGGCCCCACGACGACGAGATCCTTCGTCTCGGCACCGGCGTGCTCGCGTCCGGTGTGTGGATCCAGCTCGGCATGGTCAAGTCGAAGCAGTAACTTATGACACTTATCGCACGACGACTCGCGGGCCACCTGGCCCGCGGTTTCGTCATGATCGTCGTAGTGGCGACGATCAGCTTCTTCATCATCAACAACATCCCGGGCGACCCCATGGCGGCCCAGTACGACAAGCTGCTCCAGAGCGGCATGTCTCCGGAGGCGGCCACGCAGGCCGTCAAGGTGCTGTACGGGTTCCAGCCGACGGGCTCGCTGTGGCAGCAGTACACCGACTACATCGGCGGGCTGCTCCACTTCGACCTCGGCACCTCGGTCAGCCGCCCGGGACAGCCCGTCCTCGGCGTGCTCGGCGAGGCGGCCAAGTGGACCATCCTGCCGGTGCTGGGGGGCACGCTGCTCAGCTTCCTCGTCGGCGTCATCCTGGGTGTCTACGCGGCCATCAAGCGCAAGAGCAAGCTGGGCGACGCCCTGGCCATCTCCGGCTCGCTGCTGCACGGCATCCCGCAGTATGTGCTGGCGATGCTGCTCGTGGTCATCTTCGCCACGCTCATCCCCATCCTGCCCGCCGACGGGCCGGTGGACATCATGTTCGAGCCGGGCTTCAACGCCGGCTACCTCGGCTCGCTGGCCGAGCACGCGGTGCTGCCGATCGCCACCTACGCGCTGTCGGCCTACGGCGGCTGGGTGCTGGCGATGAAGTCGAGCGTGGTCACCGTGCTCGGCGACGACTTCATCCTGGCCGCCGAGCTGCGCGGCATGAAGCGCTCGATCATCTTCCGCTACATCGCGCGCAACGCGATCCTGCCGCTGTTCACGATCCTCGCCCTGTCTCTGGGGCTGCTGCTCGGCGGCGCGGTCTTCATCGAGAAGATCTTCAACTATCCGGGACTCGGGTGGCTGCTCATCGAGAGCATCAACACCCGCGACTACGCGCTGATGGGCGGGGCGTTCCTGCTGATCACCGCCGCTGTCATCGTGGCGAACATCGTGGCCGACCTGTTCTACACGGTGATCGACCCGCGGGTGCGCGGCGGAGAGGACTCGACATGAGCACCGTGCTGATCCCTGAGACGGCGTCCGCCGCCGCGACCATGCGCCGTAACTTCTGGCTCGGCGTCTGGCGGGTGATGAAGCGCAAGCCCAGCCGGCTGGCCGGGGTGATCATCATCGCCGGCTTCGCGTTCATGGGCGCCTTCGGGCCGCTGTTCTATCCGGACCAGCTGCCGGGCGACACCAACGCCATCACCCAGGCGCCGAGCTGGGCGCACTGGTTCGGCACCGATCCCCAGGGCAGGGACGTGCTCGCGCTGGTCATCACCGGCTCCCGCTACGTTCTGCTCAGCGCCGCGGTGACCGCGGTCATCACGGTGGTCTTCGGTACGACGCTCGGCCTGTTCTCCGGGTTCAAGCGGGGCCGCTGGGACAGCGTGCTCATGCGGATCACCGACATGAAGCTCACCATCCCCGGCCTGCCGCTGCTGCTGGTCCTGGCGATGGTCTGGAAGTTCGGCAGCCCGATCCAGATGGGCCTGGTGCTCGGCCTGCTCGGCTGGGGCGGGGTGGCGCGGGCCGTGCGCGCGCAGACGCTGTCCCTGCGTGAACGCGGCTTCATCGAGGCCGCGCGCGGGCTGGGCCTGTCCACCAGGCACATCATCAGCAAGGAACTGCTGCCCAGCATGGCTCCGTACATCGCGATGAACATGCTCATCGCGGTCACCGGCGCCGTCTACGCGCAGGTGGGCCTGTTCTTCCTGGGCGTGCTGCCGTACGAGGCGAACAACTGGGGCGTGATGCTCAACCTGGCCGTGTTCCAGGCGGGCGCCATGATCACACCCAACGCGCTCGGTTACCTGCTGGGGCCGCTGCTGGCGATCCTGCTGCTCACCCTTGGCATCGTGCTCGTGGTCGACGCCATGGACGAGATCTTCAACCCCCGGCTGCGTGAGGAGTAGCAGTGGCGGAGCAAGCGCCGGGAGTGCGCATCGACGGCCTCACGGTCGTCTACAAGACGCCGGCGGGCGAGTTGCCCGCCGTACGCGGCATCAGCCTGACCCTGGAGCCCGGCACGATCACCGGCATCGTCGGTGAATCGGGATCCGGCAAGTCGACGCTGGCCCTGTCGCTGCTCAACGCGGTGCAGCCGCCGGGCAGGATCTCGGCGGGCAGCGTGGAGATCGACGGGCTCGGCGACGTGGTCGGGCTCGCGGGCGAGCAGTTGCGCAAGGCCAGGGGCGCCCACATCGGGTACGTCTTCCAGGCCGCCCAGAACTCCCTCAACCCGCTCAAGACGGTCGGCAAGCAACTCCTCGACCTGGGCCGCTCGCACGGCGTCGAGGACCTGCCCGGCCTGGTCCGCGAGGCCAGGGAACTGCTGGGCCGGATGGGTCTGGACGGGGCCAGGGTGCTGGACTCGCACCAGCACGAGCTGTCCGGAGGTATGCGGCAGCGGGTCGGCATCATGCTGGCACTGGTGCTCAACGCGCACCTGGTGGTGCTGGACGAGCCGACGACCGCGCTGGACATGATCACCCAGGCGAACATCCTGAAGATCGTCCGCGAGGTGCACGCCGAGCGCGGCCTGACCACCCTGGTGATCACGCACGACATCGGCGTGGTGGCCGAGGTGGCCGACCGGCTCGCGGTCATGTACGGCGGACGCCTGGTGGAGCAGGGGCCCACCAGGGAGGTGCTGGGCGCGCCCCGCCATCCCTACACCAGGGGCCTGATCAACGCGATCCCCCGGCTGGTCGGCGACATCGACGAGGCCCGCGCGCTGCCGGGACGGCCGCCGACGCTGGCGACGGTGCCCAAGGAGGGCTGCGTGTTCAGGGAGCGCTGCGCGCTGCGGATGGACGTGTGCGACACCGTCGATCCCTCGGTGGTGGCGGACGGGGCGAGGTTCGTGGCCTGCCACGCGGTGACGGTGAAGGAGCACGCTTCGTGATTACCGGGACGGGCATCACCAAGACGTTCAAGCAGCGCGGCAACATGCTGGGCAAGCGGGAGGTCCCGGCGCTGCGCGGCGTGGACTTCGCGATCGCCAAGGGCGGGTCCGCCTCGTTCATCGGCGAGTCGGGCTGCGGCAAGACCACGCTCGGGCGCATCATCGCCGGGCTGGAGACCTACGACGCGGGCGAGATCGCAATCGACGGGACGCCCATGTCGCCGCTGAAGGTCAAGCAGCGGCAGCCGCACTTCCGCAAGATCCAGATGATCCACCAGGACCCCTACTCGGCGCTGAACCCGACCCGGACGATCTACCAGACCCTCCAGGCGCCGCTGGCGCTGCGGGCCGGGCAGACCGGCCGGCCCAAGAGCTGGATCGACGAGCGGGCCGCCGAGGTGCTGTCGCTGGTCGGCCTCGACCCCGGAACGGTCCTGTCGCGCTACCCGCACCAGCTCTCGGGCGGCATGCGGCAGCGCGTGGTGATCGCCCGCGCGCTGACCGTCGACCCCGAGATGCTCGTCGCCGACGAGGCGGTCTCGATGATCGACGTGTCGCTGCGGCTCGGCATCCTGGCGCTGCTGAAGGACCTGCGCGAGCGGCTGGGCGTCAGCGTGCTGTTCATCACGCACGACGTGGCCACCGCGCGCTACATCGGCGGCGACGGCGAGCTGTACGTGATCTACCGCGGCCAGGTCGTGGAGCGCGGGCCGGTGGACACGATCATCGCCGATCCGGTGCATCCATACACGCAGTCGCTGCTGTCCGCCATCCCCGTCCTGCACGGGCTGGAGCGGCCCGGTGAGGAGCCGGTGGTGCCGTTGGAGGCGCTCGCCGCGGACCACTCCGACAGCGGGTGCCTGTTCGCGCCCCGGTGCCCGTTCCGGGGCGACGGGTGCACGAGCGAGCGGCCGCTGCTCCAGGTGACGGAGGGCGTACCTCAGGAGCACGCCTGCTACTACCCGCGGCGGCGCAGCGTCATCGCACGCCCGATGAGCGAGGTGTGACCCCGGTGACCCGGCAGGCCGACTCCGCCGACCTCGCGGGCGCCGCGGAGGTGATCCGGCACGCCGACGCCGACCTCGCAAGCGCCGCGCAGGTGATCCGGCAGGCCGACTCCGCCGACCTCGCGGGCGCCGCGCAGGTGGCGCGGGCGGCGCTGACGCTGGACGGCGGCGAAGGGGCGGCCCTGGTCGAGCGGCTGGCGCATCCGCCCGCCGGTCGGCGCTGGACCGCCCTGGTGATGGACGGCGGGGTCGTCATGGCCTCGGTGTCCGCCAAGGATCCGGCCGTCGGGCACCTCGATCTGCTGGCCGTACACCCTGACGCGCGGGGTCGGGGGCACGGTCGGGCGCTGGTCGGCGCGGCCGAGGAGTGGCTGCGGTCGGAGGGGGCGAGGCAGGCGCGCTTCGCCGGGAACCCGCCCTGCTACGCCTGGCCGGGCATCGACGTGCGCTACACCGCCGCCGCGTGCCTGGCGGAGAGCCTCGGCTACGAGCGCTATCACGTGGCCTGGAACATGACCGCCGACCTCGGCGCGGACCTGTCCGTCGAAGAGGAGCCGGTACGGCTGGCCGAGGCCGGAGTGAGCGTGCACGCGGCCTCGGACTCGGCGGAGCGGGGGCACGCGGCGGACCGCGAGCGGGTCGCCGCCTTTGTGCGTGAGCACTGGAACGAGAACTGGGCCTGGGAGGCCGCCAACGCCGCCGGGCTGCACTACGCCGAGCGCGACGGGCGGATCCTGGGGTTCGCCGCCTGGGGGGCGCGGCCCGCGTGGTTCGGGCCGATGGGGACGGCGCCCGAGGCGCGCGGGCTCGGCGTGGGCGGCGTGCTGCTGCGCCGCTGCCTGGCCGAGATGCGCGCCGCCGGACTGTCCAGCGCGCAGATCGGCTGGGTCGGGCCGCTGCGGTTCTACTCGCACGCCGTGGGCGCGCGGGCCGAACGCGTCTTCTGGCTCTACCGACGCGATCTGGCGTGATGTCGCACGCCGGTACGGATCCCGCAACCTTCGGTGCGCCGCTAAACGCGGCCTCCGTAGAGGAGCTGTCCCTCAGGGTGGACGGGGTCGGGGCAGAGGGTACGTGGGTCCTCCCCGGCGTCCAGGCACCTCGTGAGCGTGTCGGAGCCCCACAGGTGGTCCATGAACAGCTCGGGCCCCCACCAGGCCAGCTCGCCCGGGTAGAGCGCGCGAGCCACGTGCAGCATCGACAGGCCGGTCAGCACCGGCCGGTACGTCTCCCGGTCGTGCACGTGCAGCTGGACTCCGTGCACGGTCGTGCCCGCGTGCTTGTGGAACGTCGGCGTGAACCAGGTCTCCCTGAACCGCACCCCGGGCAGGCCGAGCGCGTTGAGCGCGGGCGCGAAGCGGTCGTCGACGTACGGGGCACCGACCAGCTCGAACGGCCGGGTGGTGCCGCGCCCCTCGGAGAAGTTCGTGCCCTCGAACAGCCCGGTGGCCGGGTAGGCGTACGCGGTCTCGACGGTCGGCATGTTGACCGACGGCATCACCCAGGGCAGCCCGGTCTCGGCGAAGGTCATGCCGCGCCGCCACCCGTCCATGGTGACCACGCGCAGGTCCAGGTCGAAGCCGAACAGCGTGGCCAGTTCCCCGGCGGTCCTGCCGTGGCGTACCGGCAGCGGGAATCTGCCGACGAAGCTGGCGAACTCCGGGTCGAGCAGCGGTCCCTCCTCGATGGTCCCGCCGAGCGGGTTGGGCCGGTCCAGCACCACGAACCGCAGGCCCAGCCTGCTCGCCGATGCCATCAGGTCGTACATGGTCCAGATGTAGGTGTAGAAGCGGGTGCCGACGTCGGCGATGTCGAACACCAGCGTGTCGACCCCGGAGCCGGCCACCACCTCGTCCAGTGCCGCGCCCGAGACCTTGTGCGTGTTGAAGACGGGCAGGCCGGTTCTGGGGTCGATCGTGTCGGACTCGCCGCCGTTCGCCTGAGCGGTGCCCCGCATGCCGTGCTCCGGGCCGAACAGCGCCGTCAGCGGCACTCCGGCCGCGCTGAGGGCGTCCGTCGTGGGGGTCAGATCAGGCAGGACTCCTGTGGGGTTGGTGATCAGGCCGAGCCGGTCGCCGCCCGCCAGGGTGGGATCCGTGGCCAGCCGTTCAGCGCCAGTGCGTACGTACGTCATGAACCCATTGTCTGAAAGATATTTACAAGAGAGAAGTAGAGGGTGGAAATTAGCGTCATGATTGATCCGCTCCCCGAGCTGCCCACCGAACAGAGCGATCCCCGCTACAGCCAGATCGACCGGCTGCCGACAGAGCAGGTCGCCCGGCTGATGAACCAGGCCGACGCCGCCGTGCCCGCCGCGGTCGCCGTCGCGATTCCGGTCATCTCCGCCGCCATCGACGCGATCGCCGCGCGCATGGCGGAGGGCGGGCGGCTGCTGTACGTCGGCGCCGGTACGTCGGGGCGGCTGGCCGTGCTCGACGCCTCCGAGTGCCCGCCGACGTTCGGCACCGATCCGTCGCTCGTCCAGGGCATCATCGCGGGCGGTCTGGACGCGCTCACCCGCTCTGTCGAGGGCGCGGAGGACGACGCCGAAGCGGGCGCCGCCTCGCTCGCGGAGCTGGAGGTGGGCCCGCTCGACTCGGTGGTGGGCGTGTCGGCCAGCGGGCGGGCGCCTTTCGTGCTCGGCGCGCTGGCGGAGGCGTCCCGGCGGGACGCGCTGACCGTCAGCCTTTCGTGCAACGACGGTGCGCCCCTGTCGGCCGCCGCCGAGCACGCGATCGAGGTGGTGGTGGGTCCCGAGGTGGTGACCGGCTCCACCCGGCTCAAGGCGGGCACGGCTCAGAAGCTGGTGCTCAACATGATCTCCACCATCTCCATGGTCCGGCTCGGCCGTACGTACGGCAACAAGATGATCGAGATGTCGGCGATGAACAGCAAGCTGGCGGACCGGGCGCTCCGCATGGTGCGCGACATCACCGGCGCCGACAACGACACGGCGGGCAAGGCGCTGGACGCGGCGGGCGGACAGGCGAAGATAGCGGTGCTGATGATCCAGCATGGGCTCGACGCCGACGGGGCCCGCGCCCTGCTGGAATCGCACGGCGAGCGGCTGAGCGACGCGCTGAGCAGCTGAGAGCGACGTGCTGAGCAGCTGAGCGACTGAGCGACGTGCTGAGCGGCTGAGCGACTGACGGGCTGTATCACGGGCCGGACTGCTTGACGGACCGGATTCCTGTACGGCCCGGAACTGCTCGTGGGCGCGGTGAACCCACGAGCCGGCGGACTTACGGGGAGGCTGAACGATGTCCGATCGGCTGGACGCGATCCTGGCGGACGGCGTGCCGCGCGTGTGCTCGGCGGCGGTGGCGGTGATCTCCGTGGACGGCTCGGTGGCGGCCTCGGCCGTCGCCGGGGAGCTCGTCCGCTATGCCGATCTGGAGGGCACCCTGACCGCCGAGCGGCCGGCGGCGGCCCGCGACTCGGTCTTCGATCTGGCCTCGATCAGCAAGCTGTTCACCACGGCCGTGGTGCTGTCGCTGGCCGAGGAGAGCCGCCTGGACCTCGACGAGCCGGTGGCGGCCTGGCTGCCGGGCGCCGACCCCCGGGTCACCCTGCGACGCCTGCTCACGCACACGGCCGGCCTGCGGCCCACCCGCCGCATAGACCTCGAACTACCCGGCGCCGATCCGGCCGCGCGCATGGCGGCGATGGTCGGCACCCCGGTCACCGGCCCGGTCGGCGGGCCGTACCTCTACAGCGACGTGGGCATGGTCATGGTGGGCCGCATCGCCGAACTGGCGGGCGGCGCGCCGCTGGACGCGCTGGTCGGCGAACGGGTCACCGGCGTACTCGGCCTGACCGACACCGGCTACCGCCCAGGCCCGGCGACGCTCCCGCGCGTCGCCGCCACCGAGTGGAAGCCCGAACGCCAGGGACCCGGCTGCGTGCGCGGCGAGGTGCACGACGAGACCGCGTACGGCCTGGGCGGTGTGGCGGGGCACGCGGGGGTGTTCGCGACGGCCGACGACCTGCTGACGTTCGGCGAGACACTGCGGCTGGGCGGTGGCGCGATGCTGCGCCCGGAGACCGTGGCCGAGATGGTCCGCGACCAGGGAGCGGAGGGCGCGGCGTTCCGGCACGGCCTCGGCGTGCGGATCGGCGACCCGGCCATCGTGGGACCGCTGGACGCCGCCTTCGGCCATTCCGGCTTCACCGGCACCTCGCTGGTCGTCGACCCGGCCCGCCGGCTGACCGTGGTGCTGCTGACGAACGCCGTACACCCGGTGCGGGGACGCGACGGCATCCGCGGCCTGCGTCACGCGGTCGCGGGAGAGGCGCTCCGGCTCGCGGCGTCCTGACACCGGACCCCCATCGCTCCTGGTCAAAGCGCTGGTGTGACATCATCCCGAGCGGTATACCGACTATGAAAGCAGGGGCGCCGAGATGCGTGATGAGCTGGCTGTGCGGCCGATGGGGCGGAGCGGGTTGCCGGTCACGCCGGTGGGGATCGGGTTGGCCGCGCTGGGCCGGCCGGCGTACATCACACTCGGCCGGGACGAAGATCTCGGCGGTGATCGCAGCGTCGCCGCGATGCGGGCGCGGACCTGGGCGGTGCTGGATGCGGCGCTGGCGGCCGGCGTACGGTACTTCGACGTGGCCCGCTCCTACGGCAGAGCCGAGGAGTTCCTCGGCGGCTGGCTACGTGAGCGCGCCATCGCGCCCGGGGCCGTGACCGTGGGGTCGAAGTGGGGGTACGCCTACGTCGGCGACTGGCGGATGGACGCCGACCGGCATGAGGTGAAGGAACTGTCCGCCGATCGGCTGCGCCACCAACTGGACCAGACCCGAGCACTGCTGGGCGAGCACCTTTCGCTCTACCAGATCCACTCGGCCACCGTCGAAAGCGGCGTGCTCGGCGACGAGGACATCCTGGCCGAACTACGCGAGTTGCGCGCCGGGGGCGTCTCGGTCGGCCTGTCCACGACCGGCCCGCACCAGGCGGACACCATCGACCGGGCGATCGAGATCGGCCTGTTCGACACGATCCAGGCCACCTGGAACCTGCTGGAGCGAGCCGCCGGCCCCGCCTTGGCCCGGGCGCACCGGTCCGGCCTGGGCGTGATCGTCAAGGAGGGCGTGGCGAACGGCCGCCTGACCTCCCACGCCGCCCCTCCGGCGCTCGTCCGTGCCGCCGGGGAGCGCGGTCTCGCGCCGGACGCACTGGCCTTGGCCGCCGTCCTCGCGCAACCGTGGGCCGGCGTGGTGCTCAGCGGGGCCGCCTCGGTGGATCAGTTCCACAGCAACCTGACCGCGATCGGGGTCGGCTGGGACACGGAACTGGACGAGCGCCTGGCCACGCTGACCGAGGACCCCCAGACCTACTGGACGACGCGAAGCTCGCTGAAGTGGCAGTGATCGCTCAGGTCAGCCGCGAAGCAGATCGAGGATGTGCGGCCAGGCGGCCGCTCCAAGCTCGGCGTCGTCGGCGGCGTCACCCCCGTAAAGGAACCGCGGCCCTTCGGGAGCCGGGCCTTCACCTGGAAGACGTGGGCGATGGCCGGCTTCGGCCCGGCTGATCAGGCGAGCGGTGCCGCGACGGGCCACGAGTCGCTCGGCGAACGGGAGGGGCGGCCACATCGCATCATCCCCTCCCGCCACCAGCAGCACGTCGGCCCTGCTCTCCTCGATGGGGATCTCGGCGGCCGGGAGCAGGCCGGCGAACGTCCGCTCGAACCCGCCAGAACAAGAACGCCCGTGTGGCCGATGACGTCTGGAGTGATCAGGACGCCTTCCCACGGCTCGATCAGTTCCTGCTCATGCATGTTCATCCTCACCTCGTTCATCCTCACCTCGTTCATCCTCACCTCGTTCAACCTCACCTCGTTCAACCTCACCTCGTTCAACCTCACCTCGTTCAACCTCACCTCGTTCAACCTCACCATGTCCGTCAGCCGTTCCGGCCATCGCCGCGAGGCGGCGGGCGAGTAAGGCGCTGGCCTCCCGCAGCTCCGGAGGTTCCAGCACCTGCGCTTCGAAGCCCAGTCGGGCCACGTGCACGGCGAGCCAGTCCAGGCTCTCCCCACCGGCGACGAGCACGCACCATCCGTCGCGATCGTCCTCGACCCGCCCCACCTGGGGCGGCACCAGCTCCCGCACCTCGTCGGGCCGGGCGTGCACCCGCACCCGGGCGAGATACGGGTACGGCGCCTCGGTCACGGACCGCTGCACGTAGGCGACCGGGTCCGGATGCTCCCTCGCGCGGAAGCGCCAAGTCGTCGCCAGCACCTCACTCATCCGGTCCAGCCGGAAGGTGCGCCAGTCGTCGCGGTCGACGTCCCAGGCCATCAGGTACCAGCGGCGGGCGGTGGCGACCATCCGTACCGGCTCGACCGTGCGTTCGCGCTCCGCGCCGGCGCGTCCGGCGTATCGGAATCGCACCCGCACGGCGTCGCGACAGGCCCGCGCGAGCGTCACCAGCAGCTCCGCGTCGATCTCGGTCCCAGGGCCGACGAGGGTCTCGGTGGCGCCGTGCACCGCCCGTACCTCGGCCCGTAACCGGGGTGGCATCACCTGGTCGAGCTTCGCGAGCGCCCGCAGTGCCGCCTCCCCCGCCCCGGCGACCGTGCCCCCCGACGCCATCCGCAGGGACACCGCGGTCGCGATCGCTTCCTCGTCGTCGAGGAGCAGCGGCGGCAGCCGGGTGCCCGCGCCGAGCTGGTAGCCGCCGCCGACGCCCGCCGTCGCGTGCACGGGGTAGCCGACCGCGCGCAGCCGTTCCACGTCGCGGCGCACCGAGCGGTCGGTGACCCCCAGTTCGGCGGCCAGCTCAGTGGCGGTCCAGGACGGCCGGTGCTGCAGCAGCGCCAGCAGCCGCAGCACCCGCTCGGTCGTCGCCTCGACAGTCACGCGCTCATCGTTCCACGGATAGCGGAACGATCCTGTCCGCTATCTGCGGCAGGCTGGACCCATGACCGACCAGACCTGGAACACCCTGCTCCGAGATCAGACCGACTGGCACTGGACCCATCAGGTGCGCGAACGCCTCGACGGGCTCACCGACGAGGAGTACTTCTGGGAGCCCGCGCCCGGCTGCTGGAGCGTGCGCCCGCGCGGCACCGGCGACGCGCCGGTGCGGGCCGGGTCCGGCGCGATGACCATCGACTTCGCGATACCGATGCCCGATCCGCCGCCGTTCACGACGATCGCCTGGCGGCTCGGGCACGTGATCGTCGGCGTGCTCGCGGTGCGCAACGCCGCGCACTTCGGTCGCGCGCCCACCGACTACCAGTCGTTCGAGTACGCCGCGACCGCGGACGAGGCGCTGGCCCAGCTCGACGCGGAGTACGCCACCTGGCTGGCCGGGGTCGAGTCCCTCGGCGAAGCCGGCCTCGCCCGCCCGTGCGGGAAGGCGGAGGGACCGTACGCCAAGTATCCGCTGTCCGCGCTGGTGCTGCACATCAACCGCGAGCTGATCCACCACCTGGCCGAGGTATGCCTGCTCCGCGACCTCCACCTGCACACCCGGCAGCGCGCCTAGGCGGAGGGTGCCAGGGCCTCCAGGGCCTCCTCCGCGCGGCGCATCGCCTCCTTGGCGTCGCAGGTGACGATCTCCGGGTCGAAGTTCAGGTCGTGGAAGACCTCCGTGACCCCCTGGGCCGCCAGTTCGCCGACGTCCGCCCTGATCTGCTCGTAAGTGCCCGTCAGTGGCTGCCGATCCGCAGCGTCTTCCGGGCGTACGCGGGTCACGCCCCGGCAGACGAAGCGGAGCGCGTCGGCGTCGCGGCGGCCCGCCTCCGCTGCCGCCGACTTGATCAGCTCGATCCGCCCGGCGACCGCCGACAGGTCCTCCCGGCTCGAACTGATCCAGCCGTCCGCGAGCCGCCCGGCCCGCCGTAGCGCGACGTCGGCGGTGCCGCCGAGCAGGATGGGCGGCGCCGGCGACGGCTTGGGGTCGATGTGGGAGCGCGGCACCTGGTAGAACTCCCCGTGGTGCTCGACCACCTCGTCCTGCCACGCCTTGCGCAGGACCTGGACGAACTCCTCCCCCCTGCGCCCCCGATGCTCGAAGCCGACCCCCGCCGCCTCGAACTCCTCCCGCAGCCACCCCAGCCCGAGCCCGGCCGTCAGCCTGCCCATGGAGACGCTCTGCAGCGTCGCGAGCTGCTTGGCCAGCGGCACCGGCTGGACGAAGGCGTTGACGATCGCCACGCCCAGCCGGATCGTGCTGGTCACCCCGGCCAGGTAGGCGAGCGTCACGAGCGGGTCGTGCACGCTGCGATATGTCGGTCCCATCGGATGTCCCACCGGATAGAGCACCCGCTGGAAGGTCCAGAGCTCGTGATATCCCAGCTCCTCGGCGCGGGCGGCGACGCGACGCATGTTGCCCGGCGTGGCCCATGGCCCGGATTGGGGCACGGCGAAACCTATTCTCATGACCTCTAGTCTGTACGAGTGGCTCTGGAGGAGGAGCTGGCGGGGATCGCCGGCGCTTATGGCGGCACGGGCGACATCGTGCGCCATCCGACGCGTACGGACGTGGTGGTCCTGCGCCGGGGCGAGGTGGTGGTGAAGGCGCACTCGGCGCGCGATGAGGTGGAGTCGCTGCGGCCGAGGCTGCGCGCGGCCGCGTCGGCGGCGCTGAGCGGCCTGATGCTGGCGCCGCTGGATCCCGAGGTGCTGACGGTGGCGGGCCGTGCCGTCACGGTGTGGCCGGCGGGCCGTCCGGTCTCCCAGGACGCCCCCGACTCCGCGCCCTGGGAGGAGGGGGCCAGGCTGCTCGCCCGGTTACACGCCGTACCCCTGACGCTGTTACCGCCGCTGCCCGCGGCCGGCGGACCGGCTCGGGCCGCCCGCGCGGTGCGGCGGATGCCCGGCGACGGTCCCGTCGAGCAGCTCGTACGCCGGGCGTTCAGCGAGCTCCCCGAGCCCGAGCCGGGCCCCGGGCTGCTCACCCACGGCGACTGGCACCTGGGCCAGCTCGTCTGCCGCGACCGCTGGCTGCTCATCGACGTCGACGACCTGGGCGTCGGCGACCCCGCCTGGGACCTGGCCAGACCGGCCGCCTGGTACGCCGCGGGGCTGCTCGACCCGGCCATCTGGGACCGGTTCCTGGGCGCCTACCTCGCCTCCGGCGGGCCCGCGCTCGGCCGGGGCGACGATCCGTGGCAATGGCTGGACCTTCCCGCCCGGGCGCTGACCGTGCAACTGGCCGCCGTGGCGGTGCTCAACGCCTTCCGGGAGCGTCGGGAACTGGACGAGGTGGAGCATTCGTTGGTCGAGTCGTGCAACAGAATCGTCCGAGCGTGACGGTGTTTCGCGCGGTAGGTTCTTCCCTAAACTCCAAGCCGAGGAGAGCGTGAAATGCAGTGCCCGAAGTGCCGCGGCAATATGCGGACATATGAGCGTAATGGCGTCCACATCGAGCAGTGCGACAACTGCCGGGGGATCTTCCTCGACTATGGCGAGCTCGAGACGCTGACCCGGATGGAGTCGCAGTACCACGCCGCTCCGCCGCCCGCGCCGGGCCCGGCGTGGGGTGCTCCGCAGCACCACGGTGGCGGCCACCACTACGGCCACCACCGTGGCCAGCGCAGCTGGGTGGGCATGCTGTTCTCGACCTGATCCAGGTCTCGGCCTGATCCAGGTCTCGGCCTGATCCAGGTCTCGGCCTGATCCAGGTCTGCTCCCCCGATCCAGCGGGCCGCGTACTCCAACTCCAAGTACGCGGCCCCGGCCCGTCAGTGCGGGAACTGCTCCGGATCCACGTCGGAGGTGCGGGCGTTGCCGCCGGAGATGGCGTGCAGCGTGACCCGCCAGTCGTGCCAGCGGATCTGCGTCGCGGTGAACGTGGTCTTGAACTTCACCGTCTTCTGGAACCGCTCGAAACTGCACTCACGGGTGAACGACTTGCTCTTGCCGTCCCAGTCCACGCCGTGCGTGAAGAAGATCTTGTAGCTGCCGTCGCGCACGCCCCTGACCTTGAACTTCGTCTTCTTGCGCACGTACACGCTGAACGCCGTTGACTTGCCCTTCAGGACGGTGACGACCGCGTCGCGGGTGCCGCCGTTGTCGATCTGCAGCGAGCTGCGGCCCGACATGCTGGTCTTGCGTAGATAGTGGCCGTTGCCAAGCCGCCTCGACTGCTTGCCCTTGGCCTTCACGGTGACCACGTCGGCCGGATAGCCACCGGCGCCCTGCAGTGCCTCGCCCGCCTGGTCGAGCGAGTCGAGCCGGTCGCCCAGGTCGGTCAGCACGGCCGACGACGTGCACAGGTTGCCGCTGCGGACCTTGCCCGCCGTGGTGCCGAGCTGGGTGGCGAATTCGCGCAGGCTGGCCACGTACGCGTCGTGCTGGGCGCGTACCTGCTGCGGCGGCGCGATGGCGGTCAGCTCGTTGGCGGCGCCCAGCAGTTGCTCCTGGGCGCTCTGCACGCGCTGGTTGAGCGTCTTGACGGTACGGGCGCCGGCCATGGCGTTGATCGCGTCGAGCATGGCCTTGTGCTTGGTGCCCAGCTCGCTCTTGTACGCCTCGGCGGTCAGCGCGGCCGGGCCGGTCGGGCCGCTGCTCTGCGGGGTGGCGGGACCGGAGTTCGCGACGATCGAGCCGGTGCCGCCACCGACACCGCTCACACTGGCCTCGCCGCCGCTCGGCCGCTGGGGCGTGGCGGAGCACGCGGCCAGTGTGAGGGTCGCGAGCGCGAGCGTGGAACAGATCAAGCGAGGGGGAGCCACGTGCCACACTATCGCCGGATTGATCCCCACCCGTCAATTACGATTCGGTCAGTCCCTCCTCGCGGTCCTGCCGCAGCCACCTGGTCAAACCGAGCATCTCCAGGAAGGGCAGATCGTGGCTGGCCACGATCAGCGCCCCCCGGTAGGCGGCGAGCGCCTGCGCCAGCTGGCGGACGCTGGGCATGTCGAGATTGTTGGTCGGCTCGTCGAGCAGGAGCAGCTGCGGCGGCGGCTCCGCCGACAGCAACGCCGCCAGGGTCGCGCGGAACCGCTCGCCGCCCGACAGCGTGCCCACCGGCCGCGCCACCCGATCTCCCCGGAACAGGAACCGCGCCAGGCGGGCGCGTACCTCGTTCACCGGCGCGGCCGGCGCCAGCGCGCGGACGTTGTCGAGCACGCTCAGCGAGTCGTCGAGCAGGTCGAGCCGCTGGGCCAGGTAGCGGACCGGGACGTTCGCCCCGTGTTCGGTGATGCGCCGCAGCAGGGTGGTCTTGCCGGACCCGTTGGGGCCGAGCAGCGCGATCCGCTCGGGTCCGCGCACGACCAGCTGCTTCAGCGCCTGATCGGACTCACGCGTCGTACGGGACAGCGGGAGTTCCAGGACGACCCGACCGGCGGGCACCACGGTGCCCGGTAGCTTGATGCGGATCTCCGCGTCGTCGCGGACCGCCTGCTCGGCCTCGGTCAGCCGGTCACGGGCCTCCTCCAGCTTCTCGGCATGCATGTTGCGGTGCTTGCCCGCCGACACCTGGGCCTGGCGCTTGCGCGCCTGCATGATGATCTTCGGTTCGCGCTTGCTGGCGTACATCTTCGCGCCGTAGCGCTGACGCCGGTCGAGCTTGGTGCCGGCCTCGACCAGCTCGCGCTGCTGCCGCTTCACATCGGCCTCGGCGACCCGGACGCCGCGTTCCGCAGCCTCCTGCTCGGCGGCGAGGATCTCCTCGTACGCGCTCAGGTTGCCGCCGTAGCGGCGGACGGTGCCTTCGCGCAGGTCGGCGATGCGGTCGACGAGCTCTAGCAGCGCCCGGTCGTGGCTGACGACCACCATCACCCCCGGCCACGCGGCGACCGCGGCGTAGAGGCGCCGCCGCGCGTCGAGGTCGAGGTTGTTGGTGGGCTCGTCGAGCAGCAGGACGTCGGGCCGCTTGAGGAACTGGGCGGCCAGCGCGACCATGACGGTCTCGCCGCCCGACAACGTGGCGACGGTACGGTCGAGCTCCACGTGGCCGAGGCCGAGTGGGTCCAGCTCGGCCCGCGCGCGCTCCTCCACGTCCCAGCCGTCGCCGACGGCCGTGAAGTGCTCCTCGGCGACGTCACCGGCCTCGATGGCGTGCAGCGCCGTCCGGGCCGCGCTGATGCCGAGCAGGTCGGAGACGGTACGGGCGGCGTTCAGGGAGAGGCTCTGCGGCAGGTAGCCCACCTCTCCCATGACCGAGACGGATCCGGCAGAGGGGGTCAGCTCGCCGGCGATGATCCTGAGCAGGGTGGACTTGCCGGAGCCGTTGGCCCCGATCAGGCCGGTGCGCCCGGCCGGGAAGGCGGCGTCGAGGCCGTCGAGCACAGGGGTGCCGTCGGACCAGGCGAAGGACACGCCGTCGACGACGATGGAGAATGACATGAGGTGGCTCCCGTCACAAAGATCGAAATTTCGTGACTTGGCGGGAACACCGCTGAATACGACGCCTGATGACGACAGCTGGATGCGACAAAGGATCGTACGCCGAAGGAATCGGCCAGGTGCGGTGCCCGCGACCTCAGACCCTCACGTCAACTGCCCCCAGGGCTCGGCGATACGTCGCAGAGGACTGTACCCGGCCGGAAATCATCCGGCAACGCATTTATCCGGCAAGGCCCCTGGCCCGATGGGCCGCCACGTTCACCCGGTTGGCGCAGGCCAGCGAGCAGAACCGGCGCCGACCGTTGCGCGAGGTGTCGACGTAGACCGTCTCGCACCCCGGCCTGTCGCACCGGCCGAGCCGGCGCCCGTCGGAGAAGGAGATGGCCATGGCCAGCCCGCCCGCGGTGGTGTCCTTCGCCCTGCTGACGATGTCGGCGTCGACGGAGAAGAAGTGCAGGTGCGGCTCGCGGCCGTCGTGCGCGCTCACATAGGGCTTGGACGCCGTGATGTCGAGCAGGTCGTTGATCAGCTTGATCTGGGTGTCCTGGTCCTGCTCGCCGAAGAGCGGGGCGAGGCGGTGCCGCCACTCCGCCAGTTCGGCCGCCTGCTCGGGCGTGACCTGCGGGCGGAGCATGGCGTGCTCGGCGAGCATCGCCTCGACCGCCTCCGGCCGGAAGTCGGTGCCGTTGACCAGGGCGGCCGCCAGGGCGGCGCCATTGCCTCCGTAAGCATTGAAATGCATAAGACCATTACATCAGTCTGGAGTCATGCATTCCAGAGACCTCCACGATCCGCTGGCTCTCGCCGTCGTCTCCTCCCACATGACCTCCGAGGGCGTCGTGTCCTACCTGCGCTGCGCCTGCGGCGCGTGGGAGGTGCGGACCGCGCGCCTGGTCGGCACCGCCCGCCCGCGCGGCGGCGTACGGCAGCACGTCTGACGATCAGGCATCGACTGGCATGGGGGACGGCACCTAGAGTCGGCAGCAACGTCCCCACCAGGAGGCCAGGCATGTCCAGCATCCCCGCCCTGCTGCGCGACCGGATCTCGGCCACCCCCGACGCGGCCGCCTATCTGGTGCCGTCGGACGACGGCTGGACCTCACTGTCCTGGCGGGAGGTCGGCGAACGCGTACGCGGGCTCACGCTCGGCCTGGCCGCCCTGGGCGCCGGTCCGGGCACCCGCGTGTCGATCCTCTGCTCCACCCGGCTCGAATGGGTGCTCACCGACCTGGCCGTGCTGTCCACCGGGGCCGCGACCACCACGATCTACCCGTCCAACACCGCCGCCGAGTCGGCCTTCGTCATCACCGACTCCGGCAGCACGATCGTCGTCGCCGAGAACGACGACCAGGTGGCCAAGCTGAGGTCCGTACAGAAGGAGCTGCCGGACGTCACCCAGGTGATCGTCATCGACGGCGCGCCCGCCGACGACGGCTGGGTGGTCACGCTCGACTCGCTGAGCACGCGCGGCGCCGGCCACGGCGACTATGACGCGATGGTCGACGCCATCGGTGAGCACGATCTGGCCACGCTCATCTACACCTCCGGCACCACCGGCCGCCCCAAGGGGGTGGAGCTGACCCACGACAACTGGCTGTACGCGGCCGACGCGGTCCGCAAGATCGAGCTGATCTCCGAAGACGACCTGCACTTCCTCTGGCTGCCGCTGTCGCACTCGTTCGGCAAGCTGCTGGAGGTGGTGATGATCGACATCGGCGTGGCCACCGCGATCGACGGCCGTCTCGACCGCATCGCCGACAACCTCGGCACGCTCAAGCCGACCATCATGGCCGCCGCGCCGCGCATCTTCGAGAAGATCCACAACACCGTGGCGTCCACGGTGGCGCGCGAGGGCGGCGTCAAGGCGCGCATCTTCGCCTGGGCCAGGAAAACGGGCATCCGGGTCAGCAAGGCGCGCCAGCGCGGCGCCGCGATCCCGCTCAGCGTCCGCCTGGAGTACGGGCTGGCCGACCGGCTGGTGTTCGCCAAGCTGCGGGAGCGGTTCGGCGGCCGGATCCGCTACTTCATCTCCGGCTCGGCGCCGCTCAACCAGGACATCGCCGAGTTCTTCGACGCGGCGGGCCTGACGATCCTCGAAGGCTACGGGCTGACCGAGTCGTCGGCGGGCAGCTTCCTCAACCGGCCGGACTCGGTGAAGTACGGCACGGTCGGGCCGCCGCTCCCCGGCACCAGGGTGCGGATCGCCGAGGACGGGGAGATCCTCATCGGCGGGTGCGGCATCATGCGCGGCTATCACAACCTGCCGGAGGAGACGGCCGAGACGCTGTCGGACGGCTGGCTGCACACCGGCGACATCGGCGAGCTCGACCAGGCCGGGCGGCTGATCATCACCGATCGCAAGAAGGAGCTGATCAAGACCTCGGGCGGCAAGTACGTGGCCCCCACCTACCTGGAGGGCCGCATCAAGGCCACCTGCCCGTACCTGTCGCACGTCTTCGTCCACGGCGACCGGCGCAACTACGTCACGGCGCTGGTGACGCTCGACATGGAGGTCGTCAAGCCCTGGGCCGAGGCCGAGGGACTGCCCCTCGACCCCGAGCGGCTGCGCGAGCATCCGCGCATGCGCGCGGAGGTCGAGAGCGCGGTCAAGCAGGTCAACGCCGATCAGGCCAGCTACGCGACGGTCAAGAAGTTCGCGATCCTGGCGGCGGACTTCACGGTGGAGACGGGCGAGCTCACGCCGAGCCTGAAGGTCAAGCGCAAGGCCGTCGAGGAGCGCTACGGCGACACGCTCGACTCGTTCTACGCGTGATCTTCAGACATCACAGCACCCGTTTGGCGCCCGGCAGCGACCGTACGAGGTAGGCCAGCCCCCAGCAGACCGGCAGCGCGATGACGGCCGCGATGGCGAACTTGACGATCGCGATCGCGTGCAGCCCGCTCAGCGCGTAGCCGATCGCGACCAGGACCAGCGGGTGGATGATGTATACGGTGAACGCCTGGGCCGACAGCCACTTGCCGCGCGGCCCCTGGTGGTTGAAGCGCTCCCTGAAGACCACGGTGAGCCCGATGATCACGCTGACCGCGAAGGCCGACTCCCAGGTGGCGGTCACGGCGGTCGACAGCGTGCCCGTGGTGACCTGCGAGAGCGGCAGCAGCACGGCGCTCACCAGGGCCGCGATGCCGAACCCGAGCGGCCCCGCCTTGGCGGGCAGGGTCATGAACCAGCCGCGTCTGAAGGCGATGAGCCCGACCACGAACATGGCCGCGTACTGCGGCAGGAAGTACGGCGTCGGCAGCCCCAGCACCGGCACATAGGAGCCGACGGGCACCGGGATACGCCACAGCGTGGTGGCCACCGACAGGCCGACGGTGAACAGCACGATCCAGCGCGGCCGCAACACCGAGTGCTCCGCCCCGAACGGCGTCTCGACCGGCGCGCTGAAGCGCCGCCACAGCGCGTAGAGGGCGGCGAACACGATCAGCACCTCGACGAACCACATCGGTCCCGGGTCCCACGACCCGATGTAGTACTGCCAGTACGGCAACGAGGCGTAGTCGGACCGGTAGGAGCCGATCGTCACCAGCGGCCGCAGCACGAGCAGGAAGACCAGCAGCGGGATGCCCAGCCGAATCAGGCGGTCCCGCAGGAACGACCGTCCGCCCTTGCGGTCGTAGGAGCCGGGCGTGAAGAAGCCGGAGATCAGGAAGAAGAAGCCCATGAAGAACGCCTGGTCGAACACCACGAGGATGTCCAGCGCGACCCCCGAGGGGTCCTTGGCGGGCTCGGTGTAGAACCAGAGCGGGATGTTTCCGTAGGTGACCGCGACATGGTGGATGACGACCAGCGCGGTCAGCACGATGCGCAGGTTGTCGATGGCGAAGAGCCGCGTGGCAGTCCTCGGCTCGGTCTTCATTATTTGACAGCCCTCTCGAATAGGTCGGCCAGCTCTCTGGCGTGTGCATCGAGGTCGTGGTCGGGATAGGTCACCCAGTAGCCGAACATGTTGTCGATGGCCGACGACATCGTGACGGCCATCACGCGCACGTCGAACGTCCTGAACTCCCCGGCGGCCTGGCCGGCACGGTAGATCCGCTCCAGCGCCGCGTAGGTCTCCTCGTTGGCCTTGAAGCCGTAGCGCGGCTGGCCGTCGGCGGTGCGCAGGTTGTAGTAGATCTGGCCGAGCGCTCTGAGTTGCGTCCGGTGCTCCTTCATGTGCGAGGCGATGGCCAGGATGTACGTCCTGAGCAGGTCCGTGGCCGATTCCTGCCCCTCCATCCGGGCCCGTACGTGCTCGTCGATCGCGCTGTAGACCTGGTTGACGACCTCCTCCATCAACTCGTCCTTGCCGGCGAAGTGATAGGAGATGACGCCTTTGCTGATGCCGGCGTGCTGGGCGATCCGGGCCAGCGACGCCCCGGCGAACCCGGACTCGGCGATCACCTCGATCGCGGACGCGACGATCTGGGCCCGCCGCGCCTCTTCGATGAACGAACGCGCCTTCTGGCCGCTCGGTTCATTTTCTGACCGCATGGCCAAAATTTAACACATGCGGTCATCATCCGCGTATCGCCCTGGTCAGAGCCTGAGCCAGCCCGCCCGGCCGTACCATTCGCCGCCCGCGGCGAGGTGGTCGGCGATGGCCCGCTCCAGCCGCGTCCGGCGGGGCCACTCGGCCGCGGCCTTGGACCCGAAGACGAAGTCGAGCACGGCACTGGGGTCGCCCCGGTGCAGCAGGTGGAAGCGGCGCTGGAAGGCGACGATGTTGGAGCTCGCGGGCAGGTAAACGGCGAGCTGGTCGTCGAGCAGCCACGAATGGCACGTCGCGACGAGGAAGCGTTCCTCCGGGAAACAGCGCGGGAAGAACTGCCTGGCCCCCTCGAACGACGCGTCGCAGGCGGCGGGCGTGAGGGGGCCCTTGAAGTCGGGGATGTGCACGCCCAGCGCCGGATCCCCCGGCCCGGCGGGCAGCCCCGCCGCCGCGACGCCCTCGCCGGTCCTGGTGCCCATCCTGACCCGCTCGAACTGCAGCCTGCCCAGCTCGTACAGGATGCCGCGGGCGTGCCGCATGAACCACCTGGGGTGGTGCAGGCCACCGGTGCCGTGCCGCTTGCGGTGCGCGGCCATGTTGCGGCCCAGGTCGGCGAGCGTGGCCCGGGAGACCTCCTCTGGGACGCCGTGTCCGCGGTGATACCGCCTGGTGTACGGCAGGGCGGCGACGTACACGTGCACGAAGAAGTACGGGCCCAGCTCGGGCAGGGCGGGAAAGGCAGGGGGCGGGTCGAGGCTGCCCATGGCCGACACCAGCGCGCCGACACACCGTTCGGCCAGCCACCACAGCGGGCCGCCCGGCTCCGGCAGCGTGGCCAGGACGGCGCCGATGTCCTCGTGCGGCACGGCGAGCCTGACCAGCTCGTCCGCGAGGTCGTCGGGGAAGGCGATCTTGGCGGGACCGCCGGATTCGAGGTGGCCGAGCCAGTCGGGGTGGTCGCGGAGCAGCGTCTCGATGTCCATCGACCTCAGCGTAAACGCGACTGGTAAACCGCTCTGGCCTGTCGCAGCACGGCCAGGTGGTCGACGAGCTGGTCGCGGGCGGCCAGCCTGGCGTGCTGCTTGATGAGATCTTCCAGCAGTTCGAGCCAGTCGAGGCACCACCGCACGTCGGCTGGCGTGGCCACCGGTCTGCCGTCGACGTCTACGTACACGGGGCTGGTCAGGGCGTAGCCGGTGTGGTTGAGCGTGCGCGGGTGCGGGTCGCACAGGGCCTCGGCGACCACGTACGTGGGGCGGTCGGTCTCCAGCTCGACCGTCACGCTCAGCACCTCCTCCTCGCCGCGCCAGTGGACCGTGGGCGGGCGCCCACCGGCCTCGAACCAGTCGCCGGGGCTGGTCGCGGGCTCCAGGCCGCGTACCTCGCCACCCCACCGCTCGCCGGCCGGCAGGCGCTCCGCCCCGGCGCGGACGCCCTCCGCCGTGCGGACGCGGACCGCCGTGACCTCCGGGCCGATGGCGGTGGCGGTGACCGTCAGCCGGTCGCCGCGGCACGTGTCGATCGTGTCGCCCGGCCCGTACCCGTCGACCGAGAGCTCCAGCCAGGGCCCGGTGGTGGCGAACGTACGGCCGGCCCGTACCGCCTCGGCGAACGACGCGGCGGTCAGCGCGCCCTCCACCTGGGCGTAGACGCGGGCCCAGCCCAGCGGGTTCGACTGGTTGCCGGCCCGGGTGAAGGAGATCATGGAGTCGGTGCCCGCCGTGACGGCCAGCCGGTTGCCCGCCCCGATCAGCCGCCGATACACCGCCGCGCTCGCCGTGATCGAGGAGTGGGTCAGCACGTCGAGGCTGTCGACGAGCCCGAGCGCGGCGTCGGCGACCAGCTCCCTGGCGGCGCAGTTGCGCGGCGCGGGCCAGACGATGGACTTGGGCGAGTCGCAGTCGCCGATCGGCTGGTGGAACGGGTGACTGTAGCCGACGAGCGCCCCCAGGCCGCGCAGCTCGCGCAGACCCTCGGCGTTGGGCGGCCAGTCGGCGTCCCCGTCGAACCCGGCGTGGAAGCGCTCCGGCGCCGCCCGTGGCGCGAAGGCGTAGACATGGCCGAGCAGGTCGTTGCGGTATTCGGCGCCCATCCTGGCCAGGTGGGTTCCATCAGACCAGGGCAGGTCGGCGCCGCTCCAGTGGTCGAGCGCCGCCCGGTCGTAGACGCGGCTGCCCGACACGTTGCCGGCCACCAGGTTGAGCACGTGCAGGTCCTCGCCGTGCTGCGCCGCCGCCGCGTCGGCCGGCAGGCCGACCACGTCACCGGCCCAGTTGAGGTGTACGTGCATGTCGCCGCCGTACCAGCCGAGGGCCGCGGCGTCGTAGATCCTGCGCGGGGCCAGCCGTACCAGGTGCCCCTCGCCCGGCTCCGGGGTGATCTCCGCGGTGGCCGTGCCGTACTCCATGCCCCTGGTCACCGTGACCGTCAGCGGCTCGGCCGGGACGCGCAGGACGAGGTCGTCGCCGTGGAAGTACGGGCGGCCGTGGAAGTCGTGGCGGTGCGGGGTCGCCTCGGGGAACCAGCCCTGTCCGTCGGCGCCGGCGACACTCCACCGGCAGGGGAACCCGGCGCTCAGCCGTAACGTGGCCGCCGGGGCCGTCCTGGTCAGCCCGTCGATCGGCACGGGTGCTCCGTCGACGGTGACCGTGCTGTCGCCGTCGATCTCGACCAGCCAGGCGCCTCTCGGCGCGACGACCCGTTCGGCGCCGTCCACGACGACGATGCTGGCGACGTCGCGCCGCGAGTCGACCAGCATCGCGAACCGCGGCGGTCCGGTGCGATCCGCACGGTCCGGCGGCCCGCCTGTCGCGGGGTCCGGCTGCGCACCAGCCGTGGGGTTCCGCTGCGCGCCCGTCGCGGGGTCCGGCTGTGTACCAGCCGTGCCGTTCCGCTGCGGGCCCGTCGCGGGGTCCGGCACGGTGTGCGGTACGCGGTCCAGCAGCGCGCGTGGCGTGCAGTCCAGTACGGCGCCGCCGGACGTCAGGCGCAGGGCGGCCAGGTGGGCGGGCAGTTCGCCGTCGAGCGCGTCGCGCAGGAGCTCGTCGAAGTCCAGCTCCGCCAGACGGGTGGCGAGCAGGTCCTGGGTCTCACCGGGGTGACGCTCGGCGAGGCGGCCGTAGGCCAGCCGCCAGAACCGGTCCATCTGGGCGGGAGGCAGGACCCTGCGCCTGGCGAAGAGCTTGACGTAGTGGATCTCCGGCTCGCCCCAGGTGATGCCGTGCTCGCCGAGCAGCCGCCCGTACTCCGCCAATGCCTCTGTGACCGACTCCGGCAGCCCCGA
This sequence comes from Nonomuraea sp. NPDC049750, assembly GCF_040659625.1. Lineage (NCBI taxonomy): Bacteria > Bacillati > Actinomycetota > Actinomycetes > Streptosporangiales > Streptosporangiaceae > Nonomuraea > Nonomuraea sp. NPDC049750. Next base: position 42,394 of record NZ_JBFANB010000045.1, on the reverse strand, counting down.
CTCCGCACCCATATGCCCCTCCGAGCCTCGATGGGGGCAATAGTGACATGAATCACGTCACTGACTGATTACGGGGCGTAGAAGCGGATGGGATATACCACCCAGCGGAGGAGGAATCTCAACCCGAGACCCACTCACCTATGCCGATCACCGGCGCGGGCGCTCGAAAGCGGACAGGAGACGGTCGGCCGCGAGGGCCGGGGTGAGGGTGCCCGCGAGGACGTCCCGCTCGACCTCCGCCGCGATCGCCGCCACCTCCGGCGCGTCCCGGAGCTCGGCCACCAGCCGGTCGCGCACCAGCGTCCACGTCCACTGCACCTGCTGGCGGCGGCGCTTGGCGGCCAGGTCCAGCGACTTCTGGTGGGCCAGCACTTTGCGCCACAGCTCGTCGAGCCCCGCGCCCGTGAGGCCGCTGCAGGTGAGGACCGGCGGCGGCACGCTGTCGGAACGCAGCATGCGCAGCGCCCCCGCGAGCTCCCGCGCCGCCTTGCGCGCCGCGGGCTCGTGCTCGCCGTCCGCCTTGTTGACCGCGATGACGTCGGCCAGTTCGAGCACGCCCTTCTTGATGCCCTGCAGCTGGTCCCCGGTACGCGCCAGGCTGAGCAGCAGGAACGTGTCGACCATGTCGGCCACCGCCGTCTCCGACTGACCGACGCCCACGGTCTCGACGAGCACCACGTCGAACCCGCCCGCCTCCACCACGACCATGGCCTCCCTGGTCGCCTTGGCCACGCCGCCCAGGGTGCCCGAGGTGGGCGAGGGCCGGATGAAGGCGGCGGGGTCCATCGACAGGCGGGCCATACGGGTCTTGTCGCCCAGGATGCTCCCGCCGGTCCTGGTGGAGGAGGGGTCCACGGCCAGTACGGCGACCTTGTGGCCCTGGCCGGTCAGCATGGTGCCGAGGGCGTCGATGAAGGTGGACTTGCCCACGCCGGGCACCCCCGAGACGCCCACCCGCGTGGCCCCGCCGGACAGCGGGGTGAGCTCGACCAGCAGCCGCTGGGCGAGCGCGATGTGGTCCGCCCTGGTCGACTCCACGAGCGTGATGGCGCGGGCGATCCAGGTACGCGAGCCTTCGCGCACCCCACGGGCATAGTCCTCCAGCGAGCGCACTCGCCCCCCCTTTCTCAGGCTTGGTCAGCTTAACTTCCGACAGATCCTGACTTTTGGCGCTAGGGTGCTGGACGTCTATTCTCAGCTGTCACAGGAGTCACTCCGCTTATGCCCAATGTCGAACCCCTACGAGCGGGCGACCCGGCGGCGGTGGGGCGTTATCGGCTCGTCGGACGGCTGGGCGCGGGCGGTCAGGGCGTGGTCTACCTCGGCCAGGCGCGCAACGGGGCACCGGTCGCGATCAAGGTACTCCGCGAGGACATCGCGGGCGACGACCGCTTCGCCAAGGAGATCGCCGCGGCGCGGCGGGTGGAGCCGTTCTGCATCGCGCAGGTGCTCGACGCGTCGACCTCTGGCCGGCCGTACATCGTGACCGAGTACGTGGACGGCCCATCCCTCCAGCACGCGGGCCTGCACAGCGGGGCGCGGCTGCAACGGCTCGCGGTCGCGACGGCGACCGCGCTGGCCGCCATCCACCAGGCGGGCGTCGTGCATCGCGACTTCACGCCGTCGAACGTCCTGCTCGGGCGGGACGGCCCCCGCGTCATCGACTTCGGCATCGCCCGCGCACTGGTCTCGGGGGTGACCTCGACCAGCAGCATCGTCGGCACGCCCGCCTACATGGCGCCGGAGCAGCTGGCGGGGCAGGTGGTGGGGGCTCAGGCGGACGTGTTCGCGTGGGCGTCGGTGATCGTGTACGCGGCGTCGGGGGTGCCGCCGTTCGGCGACGACTCGCTGCCCGCGGTGATCAATCGCATCGTGCACAGCGAACCGCAGGTGGGTGAGCTGCCGGAGCCGCTGCGGTCGGTGGTGCTGAGCTGCCTGGCCAAGGATCCGGCCCGTCGGCCGTCCATGCAGGACGTTCTGCTGCACCTGCTCGGCGGACAGTCCCGACCTCCGGCACCGCCGGAGCAACCTGGCTACGATCCCGCGCCGGACCAGGGCGGATATGGTGCCGCACCCGAGCAGGCCGCCACTCAGGTGAGCCCGCAGGCGGCCGGGGGCGACGGCAAGGCGCGGCCCCGGCGGCGGCGTGTGAAGACCGTAGCCATCGCGGGCGCCTCCGGCATCTCGGTGCTGGCGCTGGGCGCGGCGATCGTGTGGCTGACCCCTTCGACACCGCAGCCGAAGACCAAGAACCTGTCCGGCGTCTCCACGCCGACCTCGTCGGCCACCTCCCCCACGCGTACACCCCGTCCGAAGAAGACCCGCACGTCCCAGCCGACCCCGGACCCCGCGAGCCAGAACGGCACCCCCAACGCGGACCCGACGGCCACGTCCGTCGCGGGCGGGCAGCTCAAGGTCCGGTACGTCCGCGCCGGCGGCGCGCTCGACAACGGGTGCTACTCCGGTGGCCAGGTGACGCTCAGGGGGCTGGTCCAGCGTCAGGGCGATCCGCTGAACTTCAGCTTCGCCTGGGTCATCGACGGCAGGACGGTGTCGCGGTCGACGGCCACCATCCCGCAGGACGGCGAGCTGTATCTGACCTCGCCCCGCAACATCAACGGCAGCGGGAGCACCCACCTCGCGACCCTGCGGATCACCTCGCCCGTGGCCAGGCAGCGGAGCGTCTCCGTCACGCTGTGCCCGGGTGAGACGAACTGACGATGGCCGCGGAACCGCTCCTGCCGGAGGATCCCGGCGCTGTCGGCCCGTACCGGCTGGTCGGGCGGCTGGGCGAGGGCGGCCAGGGCGTGGTCTACCTGGCGCAGGCGCCGAACGGCGGGCCGGTCGCGGTCAAGGTGCTGCTGGACGGGCTGGTCGGCGACGACCGCTTCGCCAAGGAGGTCGCGGCGGCGCGGCGGGTGGAACCGTTCTGCATCGCGCGGGTGCTGGACGCCTCGCTGGGCGCCCGGCCGTACATCGTGACCGAGTACGTCGAAGGCCCCTCGCTCCAGCAGGCCGGTCGGCACACCGGCGCGGGCCTGCAACGCCTGGCGGTCGCCACGGCCACGGCGCTGGCCGCCATCCACCGTGCGGGCGTCGTGCACCGGGACTTCAAACCGGCCAACGTCCTGCTCGGTCCCGGCGGTCCCCGGGTCATCGACTTCGGCATCGCCCGCGCCGCCGGCTCCGCGCTCACGGTCACCAGCGGCATCGTCGGCACCCCGGCGTACATGGCGCCCGAGCAGTTGTCCGGGACCGCCGTCAGGGCCGCGGCGGACGTGTTCGCGTGGGCGTCGGTGATCGTGTACGCGGCCTCGGGGGTGCCGCCGTTCGGAAACGACGCGCTGCCGGCCGTCATCAACCGCATCCTCAACAACGAACCCCAGCTCGGCGACCTGCCGGACGGGCTGCGGCCGATCGTGTACGCCTGCCTGTCCAAGGGCCCGTCCCGCCGCCCCACCATGCAGGACGTCCTGCTGCGACTCCTCGGCGGCACGGCGAACCCTCTGGCAGCGGCTCACGCGACAGCCCCCGGGCAGAGCGGGGGTGGGCATGCGGGTCACGGACCGGCCGGAAACGCACCGTGACGCCCACCACCAGCCCCTCCCCTACCGGCGCTTCCCCCACCAAGACCACCGGAGCCAAGGGCAAGCAGTCCGCGACGCCCTCACCCGGCCGCAAGCGGCCCACACACGACACGAAGACCACCAAACCCGCCACCGAACCGAGCGCGAAGCCCAGCACCACCGCGACCGAACCCGCCACCAACGCCACCACCGAGGCGACGGCCGCGAGCGGCGGGGTTCGATCGGTGACCCTGCGGCCGGAAGGCATCGACCTGGGCGGCTGCTGGCGTAGCGACCTCAACGTGTACGCCGTCATCGACGGCCCCAAAGGCCACGCCTTCACCTACCGCTGGCTCGTCGACGGCCAGAACCTGGGCCGCACCCCCGCCGAAACACCGTACAAGGTCTACCTGCCGGCCGGGTCGTTCAAGACGCAGGGCAGGCACCGGGTCGCCTTCAACGTGGTCAGCGGGGGCAGCCGCCAGAGCGTCATCACCGTGAACATGTGCGCGATGAACAGGCTGGACTGAGGCCGGGTCAGTGCCCCAGGCGGGACGCGAGCTCCACCAGCAGGTCCAGGGCGGCGTCGGCGATCACCGTACCGGGCGGGAAGATCGCCGAGGCGCCGGCCGCGCGCAGTTCGTCGAAGTCGCCCGGCGGGACGACACCGCCGACCACGATCATCACGTCGTCCGCGCCCAGCGCCGCCAGTGCCTGCCTGAGCGCGGGCACTAGGGTCAGGTGCCCGGCCGCCAGCGAGGACACCCCGACGATGTGCACGTCCGCCTCGACGGCCTGCCGCGCCACCTCCTCCGGCGTCTGGAACAGCGGGCCGACGTCCACGTCGAACCCCAGGTCGGCGAACGCGGTGGCGATCACCTTCTGGCCGCGGTCGTGTCCGTCCTGGCCCATCTTGGCCACCAGGATGCGCGGGCGACGGCCCTCGGCGCGCTCGAAGTCGGCGCTCGCCCGGCGTACCCGCTCGATGTTGGCGGCCGGGCCCGCCTCGTCGCGATACACGCCGGAGATGGTACGGACCTGCTCCGCGTGGCGCCCGAAGACCCGCTCCAGCGCGTCGGAGATCTCGCCCACGGTCGCCTTGGCGCGGGCGGCGTCGACCGCCAGTTTCAGCAGGTTGTGCTCGAGGCCGGGGGCGGGCTCGCCGGCGGCCTTCGTCAGGGCGTCGAGCGCGCGGGCCACTGCGCCGCCGTCGCGTTCGGCCCGCAGCCTGCGCAGCTTGTCGAGCTGCTGCGCCCGCACGGCGCTGTTGTCGACCTTGAGCACCTCGATCGGCTCGTCGGCGTCGGTACGGTACTTGTTGACGCCGATCACGGGCTGGCGGCCCGAGTCGATGCGGGCCTGGGCGCGGGCCGCGGCCTCCTCGATGCGGAGCTTGGGCAGCCCGGCCTCGATGGCGCGGGCCATGCCGCCGGCGGCCTCGACCTCCTGGATGTGGGCCCAGGCGCGTTCGGCGAGATCGTGGGTGAGGCGTTCGACGTAGTACGAGCCGCCCCACGGGTCGATCACCTTGGTGGTGCCCGACTCCTGCTGGAGGAGGAGCTGGGTGTTGCGGGCGATCCGGGCGGAGAAGTCGGTGGGCAGCGCGAGCGCCTCGTCGAGGGCGTTGGTGTGCAGGGACTGGGTGTGGCCCTGGGTGGCGGCCATGGCCTCGACGCACGTACGGGCGACGTTGTTGAACGGGTCTTGTGCGGTGAGGGACCAGCCGGAGGTCTGGGAGTGGGTACGGAGGCTCAGAGATTTCGGATTTTTCGCGTTAAATCCGGAAACGAGGTTCGCCCACAGGAGGCGAGCGGCCCGGAGCTTGGCGACCTCCATGAAGAAGTTCATGCCGATGCACCAGAAGAACGACAACCTGGGCGCGAACCTGTCGACGTCCATCCCGGCGGCGACACCTGCCCGCAGGTATTCGACCCCGTCGGCCAGGGTGTAGGCGAGTTCGAGGTCGCAGGTGGCCCCGGCCTCCTGGATGTGGTAGCCGGAGATGCTGATGGAATTAAACTTCGGCATCTTTTCACTGGTAAACGCGAAAATATCCGAAATTATGCGCATTGATGGGCCTGGGGGATAAATGTAGGTGTTGCGGACCATGAACTCTTTGAGGATGTCGTTCTGGATGGTCCCGGCCAGCTGCTCGGGCGCCACCCCCTGCTCCTCGGCCGCCACGATGTAGAGGGCCAGTACGGGCAGGACCGCGCCGTTCATGGTCATCGACACCGACATCCGGTCGAGCGGGATCCCGTCGAACAGCTGCCGCATGTCATAGATCGAGTCGATCGCCACCCCCGCCATGCCCACGTCACCGGCCACCCGCGGATGGTCTGAGTCGTAGCCCCGGTGCGTGGCCAGGTCGAACGCCACCGACAGGCCCTTCTGCCCGGCGGCCAGGTTGCGGCGGTAGAAGGCGTTGGAGTCCTCGGCAGTGGAGAAGCCCGCGTACTGGCGGATCGTCCAGGGCTGGTTGACGTACATGGTCGGATAGGGCCCGCGCAGGTACGGCGCGGCGCCGGGATAGGTCCGCAGGAAGTCGAGCCCGTCGAGGTCGTCGGCCGTGTAGACCGGCTTGACCGCGATCCCCTCGGGCGTCTCCCAGACCTCGGCCGCATCGGGACTCGGCTGGGCTGCCTCGGTGTCCCCGGCGGGGTGGGCGGGCTGAGCGACCTCGGTTGGCCGGGCGGCCTGGGCGGCCTGGGCGGCACCTGCGGCGGGCTGGGCGGGCTCGGCCGCATCCGCAGCGGGCTTGGTGGGGGTCGGGTCGGTCAGTGGGATGGCCGAGAAGTCCGGGATCATCGCGTCACCTCCAGGTCGTCGAAGGTCGTGCGGAGCACGGCGAGCGCGTCGCACCCGGCGTAGAGGCAGTCGTCGACGCCTTCGTAGCTCCCCTTCCCCGCCAGCCAGATCTTTCTCGCGCCCGCCCGTCTCAGCGCGGCGGCGACCGCCTCGGCGTGCAGGCCGTACATCTTGTCGCTGGAGCACAGGCAGGCCACGTCGCTGCCGCTGACGGCGAAGGCGGTGGCGATCTGGTCGGGGTCGGTCCCCGGCCCGGCGGTCTGGATGGCCAGGCCGCCCGCCTGGAACAGGTTCGCGGCGAACGCGGCACGAGCCGTGTGGGCGGCGACGGGCCCGAAGGTGGCCAGGAACACCACGGGCCGCTCCGGCTGCGCGTCAGCGAGATCCCGCAGCTCCTCGAACTCCCGCGCGTACCGGATCCGCGGCAACCCCTCATCCGGGAGCGCGCCCCCATTCCCAGAACTCTCCCTCGCGACCGCGCCCTCATCCCCGGCGCTCTCCCCCGCGAGCGCGCCTCCGTCAACGGGGCTCCGGCGGACCGGTTTCTCGTCGAGGTGGGGGAACTCGCTCACGCCGGTGATCGGGAAGCGCCGGTGGGCGATGTCGTCGGCGCGGCGTTCCCTGGTCGCCGCGATCCGCTCGGCGACCAGGCCGGAGGCCGCCATGATCCCCCCGGCGGCCTCGATCTCCTGGAACCAGGCCCAGGCGCGGTCGGCCAGGTCGGCGGTCCGGCGCTCGACGTACCAGGAGCCGGCCGCCGGGTCGGCCACCCGGCCCGCCCCGGCCTCCTCCAGCAGCAGCGCCTGCGTGTTGCGCGCCATCCGCCGGGCGAACGCGTCCGGCACCCCCAGGCACGCGTCGAACGGCTGCACGGTCACCGCGTCCGCGCCTCCCACCCCGGCGGCGAAGCAGGCGATGGTGGTGCGGAGCAGGTTCACCCAGGGGTCGCGGGCGGTCATCATGGCGGAACTCGTCACCGCGTGCTGCCGCTGCCCGCCGTCCGCCGCCCCGCATACCTGGGCCACCCGCGCCCAGAGCGTACGGGCGGCCCGCAGCTTGGCGATGGCGGCGAACTGGTCGTCGGTGACGGCGTAACGGAACTCCAGCTGCCCGAACGCCTGCTCGACGGTGAGCCCCGCACCGGTCAGCGCGCGCAGGTGCTCGACGCCCAGCGCGATCGAGCAGCCGAGCTCGTCGGCGTCGCTCCCGCCCGCGTCGTGGTACGGCGTGGCGTCCAGCAGGACGGCCCGCATCCCGGGGTAGCCTTCCACGCACCGCGCCGCCAGCTCGGCCGTCGTCTCCCGGCCGGCCGTAGCGATCGAGGCGCCCAGGTTGCCCGTCGGCGAGACGCCGCGCTCCGCCGCCAGCCCGAACAGGGTCTCGGCGGCCTCCCGCACCTCGGGCCCGGCCTCCAGGACGATCGGCGCGAGATCCAGAAGGACCTCCCGCAGCAGGTCGGCGAGGTGAGCGACCGGGATCGCGCCGGCACCCAGGACCAGCCAGAGCGAGGTGACGCCGTGCTCCAGATCGGCCAGTACGGCCTCGGCGTCGGCCACGGCGTGCCGCTGCCGCACATCCCACCCGGCGCGCGCTCCGGGGGCGCCCTTCCTCAGGGTCTTGGGGAGATCGGCGGCGTCGTAGAGCGGCGCGAGCGTCACCCCGTCGTACGTGATGCTGGACAGCGCCTCTTCGGGCGACCCGGCTTCGACACCCGTCTTACGCAGGACCTCAAGCGCCAGCGCCCGCCAGTCATCCCGATTGGTGGGGGGAAAACCCGCTACCAGATGCATGTTCGGATAGTAGGCGTTGCCCTGTTAGGCGAGGAACCCCGGGTTCGCCCCTGACCGACCCCACCGTCAGGGCAGCGGTGCCTCCCAGCTCAGCCGCCAGGTGGTCGGACCGACGATGCCGTCGTCGTCGATGCTCACGCTGCGCTGGAAACGACGGCACACGTCGCGCGAGGCGCTGCCGTAGGCGCCGTCGACGTCGATCTCCCAGCCGCGTACCTTCATCTGCTGCTGCCACGTACGCACGTCCTCGCCCTGCGTCACGGGCGGGTACTTGAGCAGCCGCCCGGGGAACGGCGGCGCCGTCGGCAGCTCGGGCCCACCGCCGCCGCCGTCACCCGGCCGGGGCGCGCCGCGCTTGACCCACGCGTAGAGGGGCTCGCCGGGGCAGTCGGTCGAGTAGCCGTCCCGGTGTCCCTTGATCTCCTTGCCCGCCTTGCCGCGTTCCCGGACGTACTCGACCGCGTCCAGGATGCCGTTGAGCAGGCCGTCGGGCGGCTCCACCAGCCCGGCGTTGCCGACCAGGCCGAGCACGGCGTAATGGCCCGAGTTGAGCCCGGCCCCATTGGCCGCCGGTAAGTGGTGCAGCCCTCGCCCCTCGAACACCTTCCGATGCGGGCACGCCACGAACGAGTAGCCGATGTCGATCCAGCCGTTGCCGTCCATGTGGAAGCCCTGAATCGACTGCACCAGCGACACGCAGCCCGCGTGGTCGGCGACGATGCCCGGCTCGACCCGGCCGCCCGTGTAGTGGACCTTCACTCCTTTGGTGGAGTCGAGCTGTGTGTAGTCACCGTGCGGCGCACGGGCGTGCCAGTCACGCCGTAACACGAGGTCGATGGCCACCTTGTGTCTCCGGGGGTAGGGGAATGTGACCACTGAGCGTAGCCCGGAGTGCGCGGAAAGGTGGGTAGATCTGGAATTTTCAGGGTTCTTAGGGTCTGATCACCCTTTTGTCGGTGACTATCGCGGTGATGAGATCGTGCGGGGTCACGTCGAACGCCGGGTTCAGCGCGCGCGTGCCCTCGGGCGCCACCCGCATGCCCCTGATGGAGACGATCTCGTCTGCGCCTCGATCCTCGATCTCGATCTGCCGGCCCGAGGGGGTGGCCTGGTCGATGGTGGTCTCGGGCGCGACGACGATGAACGGCACCCCGGCCCGTTCCGCGCCGAGCGCCAGTGCGTACGAGCCGATCTTGTTGGCGGTGTCGCCGTTGGCGGCGATGCGGTCGGCGCCGATGAGCACCGCGTCGATGTCCCCCTTGGCCAGCAGGTACGGCCCGGCGGAGTCGGCGACGAGCCGGTGCGGCGCGCCCATCCTGCCGAGCTCCCAGGTGGTGAGCCGGGCCCCCTGCAGCAGCGGACGGGTCTCCAGGGCGAGCACCTCGGCCAGCCGGCCGCGCTCGTGCAGCGTCTGGACGACGCCGAGCGCGGTGCCCCGTTCGACGGCCGCCAGACCGCCGGTGTTGCACACGGTCATGATGCGCAGCCGGTCGCCTTCGAGCAGGTCGGCACCGCGCCGGCCCATCGCCTCGCACGCGGCGATGTCGTCGTCGCGGATGCGCAGCGCGGCCTTGAGCACGGCCTGCGGCCCCTTGGGCAGGTGCGTGGCGGCCTGGTCGACGCCCCAGGCGAGGTTCACGGCGGTGGGCCGGGCCGCGCGCAGCCTGGCTATGGCGTCCTGGTCGCCGGCCGCCAGCACGACGCCGAGCGCCCCGGCCACACCGAGCGCGGGCGCCCCGCGTACGGCCAGCCGCCGGATGGCGTCGATCAGGTCCGCGACGGTCTCGATCCGCACCATGACGCACTCGTCCGGCAGGCGCGTCTGATCCACCAGCTCGACCGCGCCGTCTACCCAGTCAATCGTCCTCACGCCCAAACCGTAGCCTTCCGGGCAAGTCCGCGCCGTCACCAGGGGTTCAGCGTTCGGCCAGGACGATCACCGCGTCCTGCCGGTTCAGCACGATGGGCTGGGACTTCGGTGGGTTGAGGACGATGCCGTAGTGCGGCGGGACGTTGAGCGCCGAGCTGTCGCGATAGCCGATGGCCGTCTCACCTCTGCGGCGTGCCGCCTCGATGACCGTCGAAAAGGTGACCTGCGTCCCCGAGGCCACGTACGAGCCGGCGGGGCGCGGGTAGATCTCCGAGCCGCGCGAGTCGAACAGGTAGCCGAACACGTCCGCCAGGTGCCGGTTCTCCGCCAGCTGGGCCAGCAGGAGGCCGATCACCGTGTCGCTGATCACGATGTCGTCGGCCTCGGTCACCTCCGCGAGCGCGCGGTTGTTCTCGTCGTGCATCTCGCTGACGATCGAGTAGTGCTCGCCCATCGCGCTCTGCATGTCGCGCAGTTGCAGCAGCGTCATGAGCGTGCGGGTGTCGGCGTGGTGCGGCTTGAAGCGGTCGTCCGACAGGACGATGACGTGCTGGAAGAGGCCGACGCCGAGGGATTCGAGCGCGTACCGGTCCGTGGTGTCGCATTCCTTGACGTTCACGGTGAGGTTGACCAGGTCCGCCAGGCCGGTCCCGGCCTTGGGATGGTCGGCGGCGATCTCCAGGACCGAGCCGGGGGCGACGTAGGCGTCGAGGTAGTGGACGATCTCGTCGGCCCGGCCGTTCCAGTTGAGCAGGAGCGTGCGCGCGGGTTCGAGCGGGGAGCCGCCGGCGACGGCGATCGCGTTCTCGTCAAAGGCGGCCTCGCCGGTGGCGAGCCGGATGGCGGAGTCGTCGTGGGCTATGACGATGATCTGGTCGGCAGCCTCGATGACGGTGTCCATGGGCGGGTTCAGGATGACTCCGGTGGGCCGGCGCAGGCCGATGACCGTGGCCGTCTCGTAGGCGTGCAGCGCGTCGCCGTACGTGCTGCCCGCCAGCTCCGTCCCGGCGCGCAGGTAGATCTCGCCGCCGTCGAAGTTCAGCAGGTCCATGCAGACGACGGACATGCCCGACTGCCGCGAGGACTGGACGATGAGCCGGGCGGCGGTGTCGTCGGAGTCGACCAGGTGCACGTCCTTGCCACCGGCCAGGCGCGCCGCGGCGATGTTGCGGCTGGCGGCGATGGCGGCGACCACCGGCGGGCGGGTGCCCTGGCGCTTGGCCAGGGCGAGCAGGATCTTGATGACGTGCGCGTCGGGGTCCTCGCCGTCGGGTGAGAGCACGACGACGGACCTGGCGGCGGCCAGGTTCATCAGGTTGAGGTCACGCGACTCGGTGGGCCGTCCCGTGCGGCAGACCAGGCGGGTCCTGCCCAGGTCGCCGATGTTCTCGCGGATGTCCTCCTCCATGGCCAGCTTGTCGCGTTCGGCCAGTACGGCGATGACCGAGCCCGGCTGGCTGGCATGCGCCTTGGCCAGCTCGGCGACGATCGTGAACACCTGGTCCGACCAACCGAGCACCACCGTGTGCCCGGACTCGACGATGCGGGAGCGGCCCCTGCGCAGCCGGTCGACCTTCTGCTTGAGGCCGTTGGACAGCAGGCCGACGAGCATGCTGACGACGAAGATGCCGCCGAGCGACCCGGCGAACATCACCGCCATATAGGCGACCGACCCCTTGTCGCTGGCGACCTTGCTCGGAGTGAGCGCGTGCATGAGCGCGATCCACATCACGTGGCCGGCGCCGCCGACGCCCTCGGGCTCCTCCGGAGCCAGCCAGAGAGTGAGCCCGGCGACCACCACGATGAGCCCGACCGACACCACGGCCAGCCAGCCGATCAGTGAGGCCGTGCCCTTCGACATGGTGTTGTCGAACCAGTACCGCGCGCGCTCACGGAACGTCACCCTCGCCACCCCAGAAACCCCCACGTACGCAGTGATTCGATCAAGGACACTTTCGATCGAGGACACAAGGTACCGGGCTATCTATGCGGATGCATGGCGAGCGGTAACGTATCCGCCATGGCGACCCCCCTGACCCCGGACGACCCGGCGTCGCTGGGCGCGTACCGCCTGGCCGGGCGGCTCGGCAGGGGCGGGCAGGGCGTCGTCTACCTGGCGCACTCCCGCGACGGCGAGGCGGTCGCGATCAAGCTGCTCAGCACCGGTGACGAGGAGACCCGCGCGCGGCTGGCGCGGGAGCTCGACGCGCTGGAGAGCATCGCCTCCTTCTGTACGGCGCGCGTGCTGGACGCCTCGATCGACGGGCCGCGGCCCTACGTGGTGAGCGAATTCGTGGAGGGGCTGTCGCTGGCCGAGCGCGCCCGCGAACGCGGCCCGCTGCGCGGCGGCGAACTGGAACGCCTGGTGGTCGGCACGGCCACGGCCCTGGCCGCCATCCACGCGGCGGGCATCGTGCACCGCGACTTCAAGCCGGCCAATGTCCTGCTCGGCCCGGACGGGCCCCGGGTGGTGGACTTCGGCATCGCCAGGGCGGAGGGCGCGGCGACGCTGACCTCGGGACTGATCGGGACGCCCGCCTACCTGTCGCCCGAGCAGATCGCCGGCTCACCCGCCTCCCCCGCGTCGGACGTGTTCGCGTGGGCGGCGACGATGGTGTTCGCGGCGACGGGTCGCAGCCCGTTCGGCGCGGACACGGTGCCCGCGGTGCTGCACCGGGTCCTGCACGCCGACCCGGACTTGTCGGAGCTGCCGCCCCGGCTGCGGGGGCTGATGGCGTCGTGCCTGGCGAAGGCCCCCACGCACCGGCCCACGGCCCGCGACCTGATGGTCTCCCTGGTCAGCCCCGCATCGACCCCGCTCGCCCCCGCGCCGGGCGTCCCTGATAGGTCGGGTGTCGCCGCCACGGGACGTCAGGGTCAGGCCACTGGGAGGCCGGGTGCCGCGGGACTTCTGGGCCAGGTCGCCGGGCGGCCGGGCGTCCCCGCCGGACCCCCCGATACCGGCGCTGGGGAACGTACAGGACCGGGAGCCGCGGCGCTCACCACAGACGTCTCCAAGCGGAACCGCTCGCGTGGCCTGCTGATCGGCGCGGTGGCGGCCGTGCTCGCCCTGGGGGCGGCGGGCGGCACCCTCCTGTGGATCAACCGCTCCCCGACCTTCACCACGACCCAGACATCCTCGACTCCAGCACCAAGCCAGAGCACCATCGCCCAGGAACCCACGAGCACCGCTACTGAGAAGACCACCACCGAAACGAAACCTCAAAGCGGCTCGCCGAAGATCCCCGGCGCGTTCGCCGGCAAGTGGTCCGGCCGCATCACCTCCACGAACCCGCTCGACTCCGAGGGCGCCGCCATCACGATCGACCTGAAGACCGGGCAACCCATCGCCCGATGGACGGAGAAGAACAGCGCCGCCAGTTGCACCGGCAAGATCACCCTGACGCAGGTGGCCGGGACGAAGCTCACCTTCTCTCTCCAGCCCGACACCGGCGACTGCATCGCCGGCACGGTCTGGCTCACGCTCGACGGCGGCAAGCTCACCTACGTGTGGCGCGACGTACCAGGGCTCGGCATGGTCGAGGAGACCGGAGATCTGAGCAAGGGCTGAGACCCGGAGCGCCAGCAATACCTCTGGAATTGCGCAAATGCCGTCGACAGACCGGGCCGCGAACCTGGATCATTACTGTTATGTCTGTGATTAAGGAGGTGCCGTTCCCCAGCCCGGACTCCCCTGAGCTCCCGATGAACATCTGGATCGACGACGCCGACTCCGCCATCGACGTCATCGACGCTCTGGCCTTGTCGCCGTTCGCGACCGGCGTCCAGCCCTGGTCCCGCCTGGCCAACCTGGAACGTGTACGCCCCGACGCCGCGCTCCGCCCCGAGCAGGGCAGGACCGTACGCACCGCGCAGGTGCAGGACGGCTCCGTGTCGAGCCTGATCTGCGGCGACGGCTGGACCCTGCGGGTCATCCGGCACCGCAACCGCACCGCGACCGTCAGTGTCACAGCGGTCAGCGACGAGCTCGCCCGCTCCGTGCTGAAGGAGTGCACCGAGGGCGCCGAGGAGCCGGAGCCCGACACCGACCACGTCGAGATGGGCTTCTGGTGGCGTGGCGCGCACGGCGGCACCCGCTCCGAGAAGCCGATCACCGCTTCGCCCTGGGATGAGATCAGCGGCAACTACTCCGCCCGCGTACGCCACTCGCTCGACGGCCTGATGGCGGTCACCCCGGCCGACATCGGCGGGCGCCTCGTCCTGCTGCACGGCCCGCCGGGCACGGGCAAGACCACGCTGCTGCGCTCGCTGGCCAAGCAGTGGCAGGACTGGTGCCAGGTGGACTGCGTACTCGATCCGGAGCGCCTGTTCAACGAGCCGGGCTACCTGATGGAGGTGGCGGTCGGCTACGACACCGACGAGGAGGCGCAGCGGTGGCGGCTGCTCGTGCTGGAGGACTGCGACGAGCTGATCAGCTCCTCCGCCAAGGCCCAGACGGGCCAGGGGCTGTCGCGGCTGCTGAACCTCACCGACGGCCTGCTGGGACAGGGCCGTGACGTGCTGGTGGCGATCACCACGAACGAGGACCTGACCCGGCTGCACCCCGCCGTCGTACGTCCGGGCCGCTGCCTGGCCCAGATCGAGATCGGCCCGCTGACCAGGAACGAGGCGGTCGGCTGGCTCGGCTCATCCGAGGGCGTCGGCCCGTCGGGCGCCACGCTGGCGGAGCTGTACGCGCTCCGCTCGGGCCGCGCGATCCCCGCACCCACCGAGGGCGAATCCACCGGCCTGTACCTCTGACCCCCCACCCGCGCCACCGGCCGAGGCGACATGCCCCGGCCGGCAATCACGCCCACTGAGTGGAGCGGGCGCGCGGGCGGGTCAGGTGAGCCGGGTGTGGAGGCGGCGCGCTTCGCGGACGAAGCCGCTGCTCCCCTTGCGTCGCGCGATCTCCGCGACACATGGCAGCTCACCCCGCGCCCCCGCCCACGACGCGGCCCGTACGGCGAAGCCGAGCGCCTGCGTGTGGACGGTGCGCGCCCGCTCCCCGGGACCCGGCAGGTACACCTCCAGGAACCCGGCCACCACCTCCCACACCTCCCGATGCGCCCCATGCCGAGCCGCGCTCTCCAGCGACTCGACCACCGCGCTCAGCTTGTACCAGGCCCTGCGCAACAGCAGCGCGAGCTGCCGCCCCAACTCGGCGGCGGGCAGGTCGTCCCGCGCGGCCATCTCGACCAGCACCCGGACCCCCTCATTGGGCTGCTTCCCGCCCGCCCAGGAGTCCCGTTCGACCAGGAAGTACGCCAGGAGCAGCGCGACCCCCTCACCCGCCGGCCCACCAGCTCGGGCCAGCGCCCAGAGCATGTCCGGCTCCACCCCGGGCGCGTTCCAGTGGTAGAGCAGGAACGGCAGGCAGTGCAGCGCCACCACCTCCCGGTCCGACGGCAGAACGGCGGGCCACCACGGTAGGTAGACGCCGTGACCGTCCCGCCGCGACGCGTCCGGGTCGTCGAGCAGATCACGAAGCGGCCCGAACCCGCCGTACGAGGGAGGAAGCGGCCCGGACTCGCCCTGCGTGAGTCCGAGCGGCCCGGACTCACCGTGCGAGAGGCCGAGAGCACCGGACTCACCGTCCGAGAGACTGAGCGGACCCGACTCGCCGCACGGGAGGGCGATCCTGGGCACGAGGTCGGGATGCTTCCCGCCAGCGGGCTCGCGGTCACCGGTGTAGGTGGTGAAGCCGCGAGTCCACTCGACGGCTGTCACCGGCACGGGCCGGTCGCCGCTCATCCAGCGGGCGGCCGTGACACCCGCCCCGGACGTCAGCCCGCTCGCCCGCGCCGCCACCTCGGGCGCGACCGAGCGGGGCAGCCGCAGGAGCGCCTGCCACAGGTCGGCGTCCATGACCTTGGCGCCAGTACGTTCGTAGCCTTCGAGCCGGTCGACCAGCACGCCGGGATCCAGGTGCCCAGTGCCACTCGTAGGGGTCGCCAGCAGATACGGCGGCAGCGTGCCCGCCCGCAGCGCGGCGTGGACCTCGGCCCAGCGTCGCAGCAGGAACAGGTGCGGCGGCGACACCCGTACGGGCGACGGCAGCAGCGACGACGACCGGCCGAGCCAGGTCTCGGGCGTGACGATCTGCCTGGCCATCGCCTCGGACCACTGGTCCAGGTAGCGCCACTCCGGCTGCACGTCCAGACGGGTCGGCCAGCTCGTCCAGCGTGTCAGGACGGAGCGGAGCAGGTCACGGTCGTCGGTGCAGAACCGGACGAACCCCTCCAGCCACCGCTCGGCGCCCTGCCAGTCCTCGCGCTCGGGGAAGGCGCCCAGTTCCCGGATGTCACCGATCAGCGGGAAACCAGCGTCCTCCTGGGGAGACGCGGGCAGCGGCACGGGCATGAAGCAGTCGTCGTCCTCATCGGCCGCCACCTCGCCGCCGTACACCGTCACGAGTTGTTCGCCGAGGTCCGGCGGGAGCAGCCCGAGCGCGTCACGGATCACCTCGGCGCCCACGGAGGTGAATCGGGCGGCGTGCTTGAGCGCGAGCCGTACGGCCCGCTCCTGGAGGTCGGGGGCGTCGCACGCGAAGGCGTACGCCAGGGCCGGCGCGTAGTCGTCGGCATCGTCAGCGGCGTCGCGGACGGCCTGGTCGAGCCAGCTCAGCCCGATCGACACCAGCTTGCGCTCGGGCCTGAACAGCAGCGCCCGCAGGGCCTCGGCCACATCGGCGGGGTCGAGCGTGTCGAGGCGGCGCAGGTGCCGCAGCGCCAGCTCGGCGACCACAGGTGGCGCGGCGGGCAGCAGCCGCAGGTAGTCGTGGGCCCGCGCCGCGATCTCGGCGTGGGCGGGCTCGACGAGCTCGTGCAGCCGGGCGAAGAAGCGCAGGTCGGCGACCTGGCCGCCGCGCAGGAAGCGGCGGACGCAGCCGTCGAGCAGCAACTCCCTGTCGATCACGCCCTCGCGCACGATCTCCGCGACCTTGACCGCGTCACGGGTGGCGATGGCCTCCTCGACGACCTCCCAAGCGCTCACGCCCGGGCCTCGGGCCTGAGCCGGTCGCTGAAGAATCTGGGGTGGGTCCGGGGGCTGGATAACGCCGCCCCACCGGAGGTCGAGAGAGCGGGTCTGCCGTCGGTCAGCAGGGAGGGTCGGGCGTAGGAATACGCCTGCACTGCTTGATTCATGGCCGGAACATTAGAGATCACCACCGACAAGATCACCGCAGTACGTAAACCTTCCGATGCGCGACAACCGGTACGAAACCACAATGGGTCCGGTGCTCACCGTGGACCCGGCCCGCGTCGCCTTCGCCCGCTTCGCCGTGCCCGCCACCCCATTGACCTCATGGACCAGCCCGGAACACCCGATCGGCTTCACCGCGACCCAGCTCGTCCCCTCGTGGACCGCGCGGACCCCGCCGGGCACGTGGATCGAGGTTGAGCTGCAGGTCAGGCTCGCGACGGGCGAGCAGTCGAAGTGGTACGTCATGGGCCACTGGGCCGAGCACGACGAGATCCGCACCTCCTTCCCCGGCCAGGGTGACGAGGACGGCGACGTGGCCGTGGACACGTTCGTGGCGCGCCGGCCGGTCACGGCCTATCGAGTGCGGGTCACGCCGCACGGCGCGGGCGCGCGCGTGGACTGCCTGGGCGTGATGGCCTCCGCGCTCCCCCAGGGTCCCCCCGCCCCGAGCCTTCCGGGTACGGCCGGAGCCGTCGAGCTGGTGGTGCCCCGGCACTCTCAGTACACGCACGCCGGTCACCATCCGGAGCTGGACGGCGGCGGCGCCAACTGGTGCAGCCCCGCCTCGGTGGCGATGGTCCTCGGGTTCTGGGGCCGCGGCCCCGGTCCCGAGGAGCTGGCCTGGGTGGTGGCCGGCGATCCCAGTCCTGTGGTCGATCACGCCGCGCGTGGCACGTTCGACCACAGCTACCAGGGGACCGGCAACTGGCCGTTCAACGTGGCCTACGCGGGCCGTTTCGGGCTGGCCGGGTTCGTGACCAGGCTGCGGTCGGCCGCCGAGCTGGACCTGTTCGTGCGGGCGGGGATCCCGGTGATCGTGTCGCTGGCGTTCAAGGCGCACGAGCTGCCGGGGTCCGGCTACTCCTCGGGCGGGCACATCATGGTCGTCACCGGTTTCACCGCCGAGGGCGACGTCGTCGTCAACGACCCGGCCGCGCCGAGCGACGCCGACGTGCGCCGGGTCTATCCGCGGGCCGCGTTCGAGAACGTCTGGCTCCGGAGCTCGGGCAGCGGCGGCATCGTGTACGTCCTCCACCCGCCCGAGCGTTCCTTGCCCCCTTCCGATGGCAATTGGTGAGATATGAGCATTCGACCGATCGACGTGGCCCGTACCGATGGCGGCCCCCAGTGGGTGGAGGCCGTCGCCACGCCCGCCGGACTGGAGGTCTGGTGGGACGAGCCACGCCCGCACGAGGGCGGCCGGCGCTGCGTGGTGCGCCGCCTGCCGGACGGCTCCCCGGTCGACGCTCTGCCTGAGGGGTGGAACGCGCGCAACCGCGTGGTCGAGTACGGCGGGCGGTCCTGGCGCCCGCTGCCCGGCGGCGGCCTGGTCTTCACCAACTGGTCCGACCAGCGCGTCTACCGCCTGGACGGCCCACTCGCGACCGGCGATCTCAGAGCCACCACGCCCGCGACCGGACAGCCCGTGGCGCTCACACCTGAGGGGACGGCGCGCTACGCCGACCTCTACCTCCCGCCCGGCCGGGACGAGGTGTGGGCCGTACGCGAGCAGGACGACATGCGCGACCTGGTCGCGGTGCCACTCGGCGGCGGCCCGCTCAGAGTGATCACCAAAGCCCAACATTTCCTAATGAACCCCCGCATTTCCCCCGACGGCGGATATGTCGCCTGGATCGGCTGGGACCATCCGAACATGCCCTGGGACGGCACCGAACTCTGCGTGGCCCCCCTCGACCAGGACGGAACCGCCGGACCGTACCAGGTGATCGCGGGCGGCCCGGCGGAGTCCGTGATCCAGGCGGAGTGGCGCGACGAGCGCACCCTGTACGCGGTCGCCGACCCGAGCGGCTGGTGGAACATCCACCTCGTCGCCCGCGACGGCTCCGGCGCCCGCAACCTCACCCCGATGGCCTCCGAGGTCGGCACCGCGCCCTGGAAGCCGGGCAGCACCTACTTCGCCATCTCCGGCGACCGTCTGGTGCTCGTGCACGGCACGCCCGACCGCCGCCTCCTGAGCGTCCTGGATCTGGAGAGCGGCGACCTGCGCGAGATCGGCGGCGAGGCGACGTACTGGGCGCCGACGATCTCGGCGGCAGGGGGCAAGGCGGTGGCGGTGTCCGCCACTCCGTACACGCCCACGCGGGTGACCGTGGTCGACCTCGACGGCGGCGCGCACGAGGCGGTGTCGGCGCCGAAGCCGCTGCCCGACCGGGCGCTGCTGCCGACGCCCGAGACGGTGACGATCGAGGGCGTGCACGCGCACCTGTACCACCCGACCGGGGTTCAGGGGCCCGCGCCGTACGTGGTCTTCGCGCACGGCGGGCCCACCGGCAGCTTCACGATGACCCTCGACCTGGAGGTCTCCTACTTCACCAGCCGGGGCCTCGGCGTGGCGGAGGTGAACTACGGCGGTTCCACCGGCTACGGGCGGGCCTACCGCGAGCGGCTGCGGCACCAGTGGGGCGTGGTCGACGTGGCCGACTGCGCGAAGGTGGCGCGCGGGCTGGTCGAGCTGGGCCGGGCCGACGCCGCCAAGATCGCGATCCGGGGAGGCAGCGCCGGTGGCTGGACCACGGTCGCGGCGCTGGTGCACAGTGACGTGTTCGCGGGCGGCGTCGCGCACTACGCGATCACCGACCCGGAGAGCTGGGCGGCCGAGACACACGACTTCGAGTCGCGCTACCTCGACGGCCTGATCGGACCGCTGCCCGAGACCCGCCGGCGTTACACCGACCGCTCGCCGCTGCTGCATGCCGCGCGGGCGTCCGGACCGTGCCTGATGCTGCACGGCCTGGAGGACGCGATCGTGGACGTGGGCCAGGCCGAGCGGTTCGTCGCCGAGCTGGACCGGCACGGTAAACAGTGGGCCCTGCTCACCTTCGCCGGCGAGCAGCACGGCTGGCGCCGGGAGGAGACCATCGTCGCGGTGCTGGAGGCCGAACTGGCATTCTATGGACTGATCTTCGGGTTCGAGACGCCCGAAGTGGCACCGCTCAAGCTGAAGGGACGGTCGTGAAGAGCGTCGGCGAGATCTGCTCGGACCTGATCAGGTTCGACACCTCCAACCCGGGGTCGGGCGAACGCCCGGCGGCCGAGTACGTGGCCACGCTGCTGGCCGACGCCGGGCTGGAGCCGGTGGTGTTCGAGTCGGCGCCGAAGCGGACGACCGTGGTCGCCAGGATCGACGGCGACTCCCGCGACGCGCTGCTCGTCCACGGCCACCTCGACGTGGTGCCCGCCGACCCGGCCGAGTGGCGGATGCACCCGTTCTCGGGCGAGATCGTCGACGGCTGCGTCTACGGCAGGGGCGCGGTCGACATGAAGGGGTCGTGCGCGATGACGCTCTCGGCCGTGCTCGGCATGGCGGCGCGCGGCCTGCGTCCCAAGCGCGACCTGGTGCTGGCGTTCCTGGCCGACGAGGAGGCGACGGGCGACTACGGCTCGCGGCACGCCGTCACCGAGCACCGGGAGCTGTTCGACGGCGTGACGGAGGCGATCAGCGAGTCCGGCGGCTTCAGCGTCGCCGCCGGCGACCACCGCGTCTACCCGATCGCGGTGGGCGAGCGCGGCACGGCCTGGATGAAGCTCACCGCCCACGGCGTGGCCGGCCACGGCTCCCGGCCCGCGGTGGACAACCCGGTCGCGACGCTGGTGCACGCCCTGTCGCGGGTGGCCGCCCACCAGTGGCCGGTACGCCTGACGCCGTCGGTCTCGGCGCTGCTCCAGAGCCTGTCGGAGATCACCGGCCAGCCGATCGACCTCGACCGCCTCGACGAGGAGGCGACCCGGCTGGGCGCGCTCGGCCACCTGTTCAGGGCGCAGATCCGCAACTCGGCCAACCCGACGATGCTCGACGCGGGCTACAAGGTGAACGTCGTGCCGTCCACGGCCCACGCGCACATGGACGGCCGCTACCTGCCTGGCCTTCAGGAGGAGTTCCTGGCGACCATGGACGAGCTGCTCGGGCCGAAGATCACCAGGGAGTTCGTCAATCTGGAGGACGCGCCGGACGCGCCATACCCCTCGTCGTTCTTCGACTCGCTCGCGGGCTCGCTCGTGGCCGAGGACCCGCTCGCCCGGCCGGTGCCGTACGTGATGAGCGGCGGCACCGACGCCAAGTCCTTCGCCACGATCGGCATCAAGGGGTACGGTTTCGCGCCGCTCATGCTGCGGCCCGATCTGGACTACTTCGGGATGTTCCATGGGAAGGACGAGCGGGTGCCGGTGGAGGGGCTGGAGTTCGGCACCCGTGTGCTGACCCGGCTGCTGACCTAACCGACCCCGAACCAGGCGTCGAGGGCCTCGGTGAGACCGGCTTCGCCGGAACCGGCCCAGGCGACATAACCGTCAGGGCGTACCAGCACGGCGGCCGCGTCGGCTTGATCCACGGTTCCGCCCACCACGCGGACACGATCATCGCGGCCTTTCGCGGCCGCGCGGGTCTCCGGTGAGCCCGCGAGGTCCAGCAGCAGGCCGCGGCCGTCCCTCAGCGACTCCCTGGCCCACCCCACGCCCTCGATCTTCCAATCCGGTACGAACCGCCCGACCAGCGACCGCGACGCGTCCGGCGCGTAGTCGATGTCCGTGCCGTTGGCCATGGCGATGAAGTGCCCCCTGGTCTCGGGGAGCTCCAGCGCCTCGGAGATCACCTCGCGCAGCGCGTCGACCTGCGGCCCCGGCCGCATCAGCGCGACCTGGGCCCTGGTGTTGCGCAGGACGCGGGCCGCCACCGGGTGCCGCTCGGCGGTGTAGGTGTCCAGGAGCCGTTCGGGCGCCTGGCCGCGGACCACCAGGGCGAGCTTCCAGCCCAGGTTGGCCGCGTCCTGGAGGCCGAGGTTGAGACCCTGGCCGCCGATCGGCGAGTGGACGTGCGCCGCGTCCCCGGCGAGCAGGATGCGCCCCTGGCGATACGTCTCGGCGTGCCGGGTGTTGTCGCTGTAGCGGATGCCGGCCTCCAGGCTGAGGACGACCGCGTCCGTGCCGCTCGCCCGCTGGATGCTCGCCTGCATCTCCTCGGCGGTGACCGGCGCGTCCCGGTCGGTGGGACCGCCGTCGAACTCGATGGTGGCGACCTCCCCCGGCACCAGCGACAGGTTCACCAGGCCGCCGGGGGCGCGCAGGGACGAGGTGAGCGCGCCGGGGTCGGCCAGCTCGGCCACGGCGGTGCGCCCGGTCATGGTCGCGGACGTGCCGGTGAACGGGATGCCGGATTGCTTGCGCACGAGGCTCCGGCCGCCGTCACACCCCACCAGGTATCCGGCCCGTACGACCCGGCCGTCCGCGAGTGTGGCGACCACGCCGTCGCCCTCGTCGGCGATCTCGGCGACCCGGCACCCGGACCGGACCTCGACGCCGAGCCCGGCCGCGTGCTCGGCCAGAACCCGCTCCAGCTGGTGCTGCTTGAGCATGAGCAGCTCGGGAACCCGGTTGCCGGCCTCGCCGATCAGCGGCAGGCCGCTGAAGTGGCCGCCGCTCATGCCCTGCTTGAGCATGTACACCAGCCCAGCGACCATGTCCCCCGCGGCGGGCTCACGACCGGTCCCCAGCTCGTCGAACAGCGCCCACTGCGCCTCGGCCAGCGGCTCCACCAGCCCGCGCAGGCCCAGCGTGTGGAGGGTGCGCGCGTTGAGCGAGCGCATCCCGAGGCTGCGCGTGATCCGTTCCTGGCCGGTGGCCGCCTCCAGCACCAGCGGGTCCACCCCCGCCAGCTTCAGCTCGCAGGCCAGCAGCAGGCCGACCGGCCCGCCACCGACGATCAGTACGTCCGCGTTCACGGAATCTCCTTACTTACGGTGTATGCTTACGCCGTAAGTACATACATACACCGTAAGCTCTGTCAACCGGAGTTCTACGGCAGGAGGAATGGCGAATGGCCCGGCGCGAGCCGCTGAACAGGGAGAAGGTTCTGGACGCGGCCCTGGAATTGGCCATGGAAGAAGGCCTCGAAGGGCTGTCCATGCGGCGGCTGGCGAAGTCGCTCGGCGTCGAGGCGATGTCGCTCTACAACCATGTCTCCAACAAGGCCGACATCCTGGACGGCCTGGCGGAGCGGGCCTTCGACCAGGTCGAGCTACCCGACCCGGCGCTGCCCTGGCCGCAGCGGCTCCGAGCGGTGGCGCTGAGCATGTACGGGGTGTTCGCCCGCTCTCCGGTGGTGCCGATGGCGTTGCTGACCGACCAGTCCAACCCGACCACCGTGCGGGCGCTGGCTCCGATCGACAGCGTGGTCGGCGCCCTGTACGAGGCCGGCTTCGACGACGCGGCCGCGTGGCGCGCGCTCGGCGCGGTGAACAGCCTGATCTTCGGGTCGCTGCTGCTGTCCACCGGAGGATTCAACGTCGACACCGGCGAGCACGCGGGACGAAAGCAGGTCGGCGTCTACATCCAGGAGATGGACCCGGCCCAGCTCCCGCATTTCAGCAGGCTGCTACGGAACATCCCCCCGACCGACCCCGCCACCGACTTCGAGCGCGCGCTGGACATGCTCATTATCGGACTGGAACAAAGCATTCCGTTCTGATAGAGTGGAACACACAGCAGAACGAACGGAAGGAACCCCCCATGAGCGACAACATGCCGACCGGCTGGGACGTACTCGACGCCGCGCACCAGGCGCTCCGCCAGGCCGTGGCCGGCGTCCCCGCCGACGGCTGGGGCCTGCCGACCCCCTGCGCGAAGTGGAACGTCACCCAGGTGCTCCAGCACGCCGCGGGCGACCAGGTGGGCTTCGCCGCCTTCCTCACCGGGGAGCCGGGTCCCGCCGAGAACCCGTTCGAGCCGACGGGCGAGCTGGCCGAGGACCCCCGGGCGTACGCGGAGGCCGCGATGGAGCACTCGGCCAGGGCCTGGGCCGGTGTCGACAAGAACGCCGAGCAGGTGCCCGTCCCGGTGCCGCCGAACACGATGGCACCGGCGCTCGGCGCGGGCGCCTGCGCGCTCGACGCGGCGGTGCACGCCTGGGACATCGCCGTGGCCACCGGACAGTCCTCGCCGCTGACCCCGGAACTGGCCGGGGAGCTGCTGCCGGTGGCGAAGGCCATCGTCGAGCCGCTGCGCCAGTGGGGCGCCTACGCCGCGGTGGTGCCCGCCGAGCCGGGCGACGACGAGATCGCGGAGCTCCTCCGCTACCTGGGCCGCAACCCGGCCTGGACGGCTTGAGCGACCGGGCCGGAGTCCTCCCCCGTGACCGGGCCGGGCGGGCGGTGGCGCGGCTATGGGAGGGCTGATCAGCCGAAGTCGCGGCGGCGGAGGGCGAATAGCCCGCCACCGAGCAGCAGCGCTGACAGCGCGACCATGGTGAGGGCAGGCACCGGGTCGAAGGGGGCACCGGCGACGGTGTTGGGGATGTAGTGGAACGGCTCGAAGGGGGTCCCGCCCCACAGTCCGTACAGTGGGCCGGCGGCCCGCCCCATGACCGCCACCGCGACCCAGGTGATCCAGCCGATCGTCACGGAGGCCCTCGGGACCAGGCCGTAGGCGAGCACGCAGATCGCCCCGACCAGCCAGGCGGCGGGGACGGTGCCCAGGGTGCCGGCGAGGATGCGGACGATGTCCGACGCGGGATCACCGACGAGGAAGGCGTAGAACGTACCGAAGACGACTCCGGCGACGGCGAGCAGGGCCGCCGAGCCAAGACCGGCCACCACCAGCTGCCCGGTGGCCCAGCGCAGCCGGGTCATCGGGGTGGCCTGTACGGCTTCCGCGCGCCCGGTGGTCTCGTCGGCGCGCAGCCGCTGGACCATGAGGACCGGATAGAGCGCGATGACGTGCGCGAAGATCAGGATGATGGCCCACAGCGCGAAGTCGACCGCCCCACCTCCCGAGCTGCCGCCGAAAGCCTTCAGCAGGTTGTCGACCGTGACGCCAGGCGCCTCGGTGAACTGGTACGCCAGGGTGCTGACGCCCCCGGCCGCCGCCGCGAAACAGGCGATTCCGGCGGCCCAGGTGATCAGCAGGCCGCGGTGGAGCCGCCAGGACAGGCTGATCGGGCCGCGCAGGCCGGGGGCGGTCACGGGCCCGCGACGCTCATGGATCACTCCGGCGCCGAGGTCGCGGCGGCCGGCCAGGCGGTAGGCGATGGCCGTCAGGGCAGCGGTCACCGCCGCCGGAATCGCCAGCGCCCACCACCGATCACTCCAGTACGGCTCCACCAGATGGCTCCAGCCGATCGGGGAGATGTACTTCATCCAGTACTGTCCGGAGGCGTCGCCGGCGTAGCGCAGGATGTAGGCGAGGCCGAGCACCGACAGGGCGATGGCTCTGGCCATACGGGCGGTCTGCGCGAGTTGGGCGGCCACGGCGGCGATGGCGCCGAACACCCACCCGGCCATGGTGATGGCCGCGCCGTAGTCGATCGACCCGGCCGGATCCAGCCCGATCCCGATCAGCACGATCGTGGTCGCCGCGCCACCGGCGAAGCTGACCCCGCCCGCCACCAGCAGGGCCGCGGTCAGGGGAGCCTGGCGGCCGAGCACGCCCGCGCGCAGCAGCTCGATCCGGCCGGCCTCCTCGTCGGCGCGGGTGTAGCGGACGACGGCCATCAGGGCGGCCAGCCCGTTCAGCACGTAGAGGAACCCGCCGCTGCGCCAGGCCTGCATATAGCCCAGGTCAGGCACGACGAAGCCGCCGCCGAGCGCCCGGAAGAAGCTGTTGCGGTTGATCATCGTGGTGTAGGTGGTCATCACCTCGGGGGTGGGCATGTTCCGGTTGATGTAGGAGACCAGTGACAGGGCCAAGGCGACGAGCAGGATGATCCACCACGGCGCGATGCGTCTTTCGCGGCGCAGCGCCAGCCGTGCCGACCGAGCCGTCCCGGTGAGCGCGTTCATCGGCCCGCCTCCGCGCGCGTCCTGTCGTAGTACCGCAGGAACATCTGCTCGAGCGTGGGCGGTTGGCTGACGAGGCCACGGACGCCGAGCGAGGCCAGGCACCGCAGCACCGGGCCGAGCTCGTCGGCCTCGACGTCGAAGCGCACCAGACCGTTCTCCGTCCGCAGGTCATGCACTCCCGGCAGCTTGGCGAGCTCGCTGGGAGGGCCGGACAGTTCGGCCTGAATGGAGGTGCGGGTCAGGTGCCGCAGATCGGACAGGCTGCCGGTGTCGATCGTCCGGCCGTCGCGGATGATGGTGACCCGGTCGCACAGCTCTTCGACCTCGGTGAGGATGTGGCTGGACAGCAGTACGGTACGGTCGCCGCGTCGGCGCGTCTCGCGAATGACGTCGCGGAACACCTCCTCCATCAACGGGTCCAGGCCCGCGGTGGGCTCATCGAGGATCAGCAGCTCGACGTCGGAGGCGAGCGCGGCGATCAGCGCCACCTTCTGCCGGTTGCCCTTGGAGTAGGCGCGGGCCTTGACCCCGGGGTCCAGGTCGAAGCGTTCGATCAGCTCTTGGCGCCGGGCACGGTCGGCACGGCCACGCGACTGCATGAGCAGGTCGATGACCTCGCCGCCGGACAGGCCCGGCCAGAGCGTGACGTCTCCCGGCACGTAGGCCAGCCGGGAATGCAGTCTGGTCGCGTCGTCCCACGGGTCGCCGCCGAGCAGCCGGGCGGTGCCCGCGTCGGCGCGCAGTAAGCCGAGCAGGATCCGGATCGTGGTGCTCTTGCCGGCACCGTTCGGTCCGAGAAAACCGTGCACCTCGCCGGAGTTCACGGTCAGGTCTAGTCCGTCCAGCGCCCGGGTGCGGCCGAACGTCTTGACCAGACCGCTCACTGAGATGGGAGCAGTCATCATGAGCCTTTCTCGTGGGCGCCGATCCCTTTGTTCGCGGCGCCGCGTCCCGGATCCGAGCGTCGGCGACCCGATCAGGGCCGTGCGCCGACACCTATCCGCGCGTATATCTGACTACGCGATGAGAAAGCCTACTACACACATGTGTAGTCGCTCAGGCAGCCCTCTTGGCAGGCTCGGTAACAGATGCCGATCCCCGGCGCGTCAGGCGAACTTGGTCTTCGGCCGCTCCTGGAGCTCGCCGTCGAGGTAGATGTCGAGCTTCTCGTTGTAGAACGCGATCAGCCCCGCGACCCGCTGGCTCTCCGGCAGCGGCGTCCGGTACGACCAGGCGAGGTCCTTGGCGCCGTTGACCGTCCAGTACTCCGCCGTGCCCTTGTACGGGCAGTGGGTGGCGGTGTCGGTGTGTTCGAGCAGGTCGAGCCGTACATCCGTCTTGGGCAGGTAATAGCGGGCGGGCAGGCCCGTCTCGAACAGGATGCGGGGGCTGTGCGAGTCGGCCACCGTCACACCGTCGACCTCGACGCGTACGTGCCGCGAACTCGGCAGGATGTCGACCCTGGTGTACGGGTCACGCGGGTGGAAGAAGACCTCCTCGTCCTCCTCGAACCACGATTCCAAGGCGTCCCACTCGAAGCGGATGTGCCCGCGGATGTCCGCCAGCGGCGACTCCGGGTAGACCAGCCCCGCCTCCGGGGCCTCCGCGCCTCCCGAGGTGACGGTGTAGACGACACCGTCTCCCCTGCTGGGCGAGTGCTTCGTGGTGCCCGTCGGCTTGAGCGCCGACTCGTCGACGTCCGAGAGCGGGAAGTAGTACGTCGGGTAATAGGGGATCTCCCACACCAGGAGGGCCTGGGTGGTGTCGGCCACCGCCCGGCCGCCGAGGTAGGTCCTGACACGCTTGGCGGAGCGCTCGACACGCACCCGGCCGCGGTTCGTGGTTTCCATGGTCGCGGCAACCCCTATGAAGCCACCGCTATTCCGCCCTTATCGGATGCCGAACGCCGCCAGGGTCACCCATGTCGACGCCACACCCACCAGCGCCCCGGCCACCACCTGCGCCCACGTGTGGTGCGCCAGCCGTACCCGGGCCCAGCACACCAGCGCCACCACGGCCGCGCCCACCAGGCCGGTCGGCACGGCGGGCAGGACGTGGGCGAGCACCACCACGGTGCCCGCGCAGACGGCGGCGTGGAAGGAGATCTTCCAGCGCATCGTGACCGGCACAGTGACGGCCAGCGCGACGAGCATCGCGGTCACCGTGGCCACCAGCAGCGTCGGGGCGCCCAGCGCGACGAGGAGCACCAGAGCGACCAGTACGGCGGCGACAGCGGCCAGCAGGGGCCCGGTGCGGCGGGTCCGGTCGACGATGTGGTGGGAGTCCAGCCGCCCCGAGCGGACGCCCAGCGCGATCACCCCGGCGGGCACACCGCCGCACAGCGCCGAGGCCGCCAGGCCCCATGCGGCGCCGCTCCAGCCGTGCGCGATCAGCCCCACGGCGGGGGGCATGGTGATCACCAGCACCTGCGGGGCCAGCAGGTCCGTCACCCGCTTGGCTACCAGATCGACCGTCATGTCAGCAAAGCCTACGCGATCTTGGAAGGACCGGCCTTCCATGACTACGCGATCTTGAAAAGACCGGCCCGCCAAAAGGGGTCAGCCCTTGCCCGCCGCGTTGACGATCCTGGTGGTCGAGCGATTGGGAATGGCCTCCAGCTCCCAGCACTCGGCGCCCAGCAGCGCGGCCGCGGCGCATCGGCCGCCCGCGTGCGGGTCGCCCGCGGTGTGCGCCAGCGCGCCGGGCCGCATGGGGGCGAGCAGGTCGATGTAGTCCTCCGGGCCGTGCGCCGCCGGGGGCCCGGTCACGATGAACACCCCACTCACGAAGCGGAGCGCGGCCAGCACCTCGGCGCGCTCCGCCGCCGGGTTGAACGGGCGCGTCGGCCCCTTCCACGCGCGCACGCGCGGGTCGTCCTCCACGCCGACGACCAGCGGCAGCCCGCGCCCTGCGACGGCACCCAGGTAACGCACGTGTCCGACGTGCAGGATGTCGAAAACTCCGGTCACGAACACTGCCCCCGGGTGATCGTACGGCTGCACCCAGACGGCCTCCAGGCTGCTCACGCAGGCACCCCTCCTAGTCGACTCGTCGATCGCAGCGTACTCGGTCCGCCCGGACAGTCGCGCGGGCGACCATGGGAAAGGGCATTCCTACCTTTTAGCGATAATCTCCCGCACCCCTCTGACGCGTCTCATGACGTCGCCGTAATCGGGGAGGTCGCCGTGGCACCGCCGGACTTTCACCAGTTAGAAGAAGGGGGCCGGGAGCCGTTCGTCGTCCGGTTCCCGGGGATTCCGTCCCAGGTGGCCAGGGCCAGGGGGCTCGTGACGGCGGCGCTCGGGCGTGATCATCCGCTGTACGACGACTGCGTGCTGCTCACCAGCGAGCTGGCCACGAACGCGATCCTGCACTCCCGCTCGGGTGAGGGCGGCTCGTTCACGGTGTCGGTGCTCGCCGCGGGATCCCTTGTGCGGGTGCTCGTCAGGGACGGGGGTTCGAGCGGGCCGCCGTGCGCGTGCCGCACCGAGACGCAGGCGACCAGCGGACGCGGCCTGCCGTTGATCGAGACGCTCAGCCACCGGTGGGGGCTCGTCCGCGAGAACGGCGCGACGTCCGTGTGGTTCGAGTTGCGGCAGGTGATGATCCCCGCGCAACGGTCGGCGGAGGCCATCTGACCTGCGATCATTTGTCAGCCGATATAGACCCCTTCTCCATATCGATATTGGACACCATCTGATCCGATCTGCTGTGCTCCTCTCCTCTGACGGACGAGAGCAAGGACATGGCATGCGACACCCTCGCCGCCTCACGGCCGCGCTGCAAGCGACCGCGCTGACGGTCTCCCTCCTGGCGGGCGGCGCCTACGGAGCCGGCACCGCCTCGGCCGCGACCGCGCCGTCTCAGGTGCTGAGCGACGGTCAGGCGGCCGCGAAGAAGGAGTTGCGCGCGCTGGAGGCGTCCTACAAGGGCCGCATCGGCGCGTACGCCCTGGACACGGCCACGGGGAAGACGATCGCCTACCGGGCGGGCGAGCGTTTCCCGCTGCTGTCCACCTTCAAGGCGATGGTCTCCGCCGCCGCGCTGCACAAGGCCCGCACCTCCGACCCTGGGCTGATGGAGCGGGTCGTCCACTGGACGGCCGACGACCTGAAGCCGAACTCGCCGGTCACCGAGAAGCACGTCAAGGACGGGCTGACCGTCGCCGAGCTGTGCAAGGCGGCGATCACCTACAGCGACAACACCGCCGGCAACATGGTGCTGAAGCAGATCGGCGGACCGGCGGGCCTGACCCGCTACTTCCGTACGCTGAAGGACCCGATCTCCCGCCTGGACCGCTGGGAGACCGAGCTCAACGACTGGACCCCCAAGGAGAAGCGGGACACCACCACGCCCGCCTCCTTGGCCCGCGACCTCGGGAAGGTCACGACCGGCGACGCGCTCACCGCCAAGGACCGGGAGACGCTCAACGGCTGGCTGATCGCCAACACGACCGGTGACGCCCGCATCCGCGCCGGCCTGCCCAAGACCTGGACGGTCGGCGACAAGACCGGCACCGGCCCGTCGTACGGGACGGCCAACGACATCGCCATCGCCTGGCCCAAGAAGGGGGCCGCGCCCATCATCCTGGCGATCTACACCAACCGCCCGGCCGCCGATGCCGCCAACGACGAGAAGGTCATCGCCGACACCGCCACGATCCTCGCCCGCGGTTTGGGCAAGATCTCCTAGCGGGCTAGACGTCGAGGCGGCATAGCCCCTCGGCGAGCGCCTTGGTGGTGAGGCGGGTGCGGCTGTCGCAGCCCAGCTTGGCGAAGATGTGCTCCAGGTGGGTGGTCACGGTGCGGACGCTGAGCACCAGGGCGGCCGCGATCTGCGGGTTGGAGTCGCCGGCGGCCACCCGGGTGAGCACGTCCACCTCCCTGCCGGTCAGCTCGTACGGCAGGGAGCACGGGCGTTCGGCCACCACCGCGCCCTGGAGCGAGCCCTGGAAGCCGACGCCGGCCCGCAGCACCCGCACCTCGTGCCAGCGGCCGACGCGGTCGAGCCAGAGGCCGCGGCGGCTCAGCTCGCGCGAGTCGATGAAGGCGCGGGCGAGCCCCGCGATGGCCGGTTCGTTCCACAAGGCCGCGGATCTGGCGACGCCGGGGACCTGGCGGCGGACGCCCAGCCGGTCGTAGGCGGCCGCGAGAAACCCGGCGGGCAGCCCCACAGGGTCGATCACGCACCGGGTCAGGTCCGTGACATGCGCCAGCATGGGCGCCACGGCCGCGACCAGCGAGCCGGTGAGCTCGGGGAACGTCTCCCTGGCCGCCAGGTGCAGCAGACCCGTGTAGCGGCCCTCGGCCAGGAACAGCGGCGCGGTCAGCCCGGCGCGCCACCCATAAGGGGCGAGATGGCGGCGGAAATAGCGCTCGGTGCCCGGCTCGGGCATCGGCACCGGCGCCCGCGTGGCCATCGCCCTGCGGTAGGCCTCCAACCCGATGTATTCCTCTGCGGCGTCGCCGTCGATGCGCCGGTGGCCGTCGGAGACGACGCTGTGGTGCCGCCCGCTGGCCGGGTCGAACGCGACGAACTCGTAGGCGTCGACCGGGACCACCCGGCGCAGCGCGGCCATCGCACCGCGCGCGCCACCGCCCCCGCCGCCCGCCGCCTGGTAGCCGATTTCGGCGAACGCCTGCAGCTGGCGGACGTTCAGGGTGATCTCGGCCACGGTTCTTTATATCAGTGCGTGCACGCACGACCGAGGTCTCCGACCGCAGTGTGTGCACGCACACACTGCGGTCTCCGGCTACGGCCTGCCGCTCCGGAACACCGGCCAAGCGTCGCGGCCGAGTCGCCCGCCGATCGCCGCCGTCCAGATTTCTGTACCGAACTGGGCCTTCCTCATTGCGTAAAGGACTCGTAAAGTCCCTTCAAACGCCCTGTCAGGGAGGACACTTGACCGAGCTGAGCGACCGCGACGCGGAGCTGGTGTCGGCCCACGAGCAGGAGCGGCCGGCCCGGCGGCTGACCGGGACGCTGCGGCTCGGCGTGTGGATCGTCGGCGGGCTGCTGTCCGCGTACTCACTGGTGGTGGTGTTCAGGCCGGTCGAGGCGCTGGAGCATCGGCTGACGTTCCTGGCGGTGGCGCTGCCGCTGGTGTTCCTCTGCTACCGCTCGGGGATCTCCTCGGCGCTGCGGCGGGTACGCGGCACGGCGCCGCCTGAGCAGCCGTCCGAGGAGGCGCGCCGTGACGTGGTCGATCGGCCCGGGGTGGGTGACTGGCTGCTGGCGGCGGCCGCGCTCGCGGTGCTCGTCTACCCGCTGCTCGACATCGACGCCTTCCGCGACCGGGGCTCGGGCGCGGCGCTGACCGGGCTCGACATCGCGGCCGGTCTGGTGCTGACCGTGCTGCTGCTGGAAGCGGTCCGCCGCACGGTCGGCTGGTCACTCACCATCATCTGCCTAATTTTCCTGGCTTATGCCTATTTCGGGGCATATTTGCCGATTGGGTGGACGATTGGCCATCGCGGCTTCGACCTCGCGCAGATCGTGTCGCAGCTCTACACCGGCACCGAGGGCTTTTTCGGCGTCCCCATGCAGGTTGCGGCCAGCTACATCATCCTTTTCACGATTTATGGCGCGGTGCTGGATTATTCGGGTGCGAGCAAGTTCTTCATCGACCTGAGCTTCGCCGCCTTCCGCAAATCCCGCGCCGCCCCCGGCCGTACGGTCACCACCGCCGGCTTCCTGCTCGGCACCGTCTCCGGCTCCGGCGTGGCCACCACGGTCAGCCTCGGCAGCGTCGCCTGGCCGGTGCTCCGGCGGGCCGGCTACCCCAAGGAGGCGGCGGGCGGCATCCTCGCCTCGGGTGGCATCGGCGCGATCCTCTCCCCGCCCACGCTCGGCGCGGCGGCGTTCATCATCGCCGAGTACCTCAAGGTCAGCTACCTCGAAGTGCTCGTGTACGCGACGATCCCCACGATCCTTTACTACCTGGGCATCTTCCTGTCCATCGAGATCGACTCGCGCCGCTTCGGCACCCACGCCGTCGCGGTGGACGCGCCGAAGGCGGGCCGGCTGCTGCTGCGCTTCGGCTACCACTTCAGCTCACTGATCCTCATCATCGTGCTGATGGCGCTGGACCGCTCGGCGTTCCAGTCGGTCGTGATCGCCACCGCCATCGCGTTCGCGCTGTCATTCCTCGACCCCGAGCACCGGATGGGCCCGAAGCGAACCGCGCAGGCGCTGGCCAAGGGCACGCTGGAGGTGCTGCCCGTGACGGCGGTGTGCGCCGCGGCGGGCATCATCGTGGGCGTCATCACCCAGACCGGGCTCGGGCTCAACCTCAGCGCGATCATCGTGGACGTCGCCGCGGGCAACCTCATCCTGACCACGTTCATGTCCGGGGTCGCGGTCATGCTGCTGGGCCTGGCCGTACCGGTGACCGCGAGCTTCATCATCGCCGCGGTGATCATCGCGCCGGCGCTCACCACGCTCGGCGTCACGTCCGCCGAGGCGTACATGTTCGTCTTCTACTACGCGGTGCTGTCCGAGGTGAGCCCGCCGACCGCGCTGTCGGCCGTCGCGGCGGCGGCGATCACCGGCGGCAACACCTACAAGACGATGATGATGACCTGGCGCTACACGCTGCCCGCGTTCCTGGTGCCGTTCGCGTTCGTGCTCACGCCGAACGGACAGGCACTGCTCGGGCAGGGACCGATCGGCACGGTGCTGCTGATGAGCGCGGTCTCGGCCGTCGCCGTGGCGGCCCTGGCCATGGCGACCGGCGGGGTGACCGGGTGGCCCGAGCGGCTGCTGGCCACCGTGGCGGCTGTGTTGCTGCTGTTCCTCGAACCCGTCCCCATCGTCGCGGGCCTGGCCGTCCTGGCCGTCGCGGCGGCCGTGCACCTCATCAGGAGAAGGAGAGTCCCAGCGTGAAGCGGATCCTTGCGGTACTCGCCGCCACGGCACTGGCCGCCGGGGCGGCGGCCTGCGGCGACGTGAGCGGATCGGGCCACCGGTTGTCGATCGCCACGGGCGGCACGACCGGCGTCTACTACGTGTACGGCGGGGGCCTGGCCAAGCAGCTGACCGACAACATCGCCAACACCCAGGCGACCGCGTCCGTCACCTCCGCCTCCGTCGAGAACATCAAGCTGCTGGCCACCGGTAAGGCCGACATCGCCTTCTCGCAGAGCGACACGGCCGCCGACGCCGTCAACGGGACCGGGTCCTTCACCGCCAAGCAGCCGATCAAGGCCATCGCCCGCATCTACGACAACTACGCCCACGTCGTCATCGCCCCCGGCCTCGCCGCGAGCAAGGTCGCCGACCTGAAGGGCAAGCGGGTCTCGATCGGCCCGCCCAACTCCGGCACCCAGGTGCTGGCCAGGCGCCTGCTGGAGGCGGCCGGCCTGAACCCCGACTCCGACATCTCCAAGCAGCAGCTGTCCATCAACGAGTCGGTCCAGGCCGTCAAGGACGGCACGATCGACGCCTTCGTCTGGGTCGGCGGGCTGCCCACGGGCGGCATCGTGGACCTGGCCACCAGCAAGCCGGACATGAAGCTGCTCGACGCCACCGACCTGCTCGCCCCGATGCAAGCCAAGTACGGCAAGGAGTACATCGGGCTCGACATCGACATGTCCCTCTACAAGCTGCCGGGCACCGTCAAGACGGTCGGCGTGGCCAATGTCCTGCTCGTGCCCGACAAGATGGACGAACAGCTCGCGTACGACATCACCAAGACGCTGTTCGAGAAGAAGGCCCAGCTCGCGGCCGTTCACCCCGAGGCGGCCAAGCTCGATGTCAAGATCGGCCAGCAGGTGGAGCCGGTCGCGCTGCACCCGGGCGCGGCCCGCTACTACAAGGAGAAGGGCTGATCCGCCTCGCGCTCGCGCTGGTGACCTTGCTGGCGGCCGGCGCCTCCGGCGCGGGGCGCCCGGCCGTGGACGGGCTGCTCCTGCCGCCGTCCGGCGTGTTCGCGATCGGCTACATCCATTCGATCTACCATGCCCCGTCGGCGGAGGTGTTCACCGTCCAAGGGCGCCGTTTCACGATGCGGGCCGTGGTCTCGACCAGCGGCGGCGTGCTCGACTACTACGCGCTGGACGGCGAACGCGGCCATGCGGCGGGCCTCTGGACGCTCCGCCTGGCCGTCCCCGCGACCTACGACGAGCTGCCGCTGATCGCCACCCCGATCGGGCGCCGGACGCTGATCGCGGGCGGCCGCTGCCTGCCCCTCTACCCCGCCTCGGGAGCCGCGCAGGTACGGCTGACGGTGCGGCTCGCGCTCGACGGCCGGGGCGGCCCCTGCCCCCGCGCCTACAGCCAGTCCTTCTTCTTGAAGATCGCGTACAGCGTTACCGAGGCCACGGCCACCATCGCCGACGCCACCCAGACGCCCCAAGGGTGACCCGCGCCCGGGTAGGGCACGTTCATGCCGTAGAAGCCGGTGATCGCGGTCGGCACCGCGATGATCGCCGCCCAGCTGGTGACCCGCTTCATGATCTCGTTCAGCCGGAAACCCTGCTGGGCCAGGCGCGTCTCACGCATGTTGGCCAGCAGATCGCGCAGCGACTCGGTCCACTCCGCCACGCGCACCACGTGGTCGTAGACGTCCTCGTAGTAGGGGGCCATGACGGGGTCGGCGACCACTTCCTGGTCGCGGCGGAGCAGGGTGCCGACGACCTCGCGCATCGGCATGGTGATCTTGCGGAAGCGGGCCATGTTCTTCCGCAGGTCGTACATGGTCCGCTGCAGTTGCCTGCCGTCGATCGGCTCCTCCTCGAACAGCAGTTCCTCCAGGTTCTCCACCCTGGCGTCGAACTCCTGGACGAGGTCGAAGTGCCCGTCGACCACGTAGTCGAGCAGGCCGTGCAGCAGGAACGCCACCCCGTGGTCGGCCAGCCGCTTGGCGGCGTCCCAGCGCTTGACCACCTCGCCGATGTCGAAGTGATCACTCTGGCGGACGGTGACCAGCGCGTTCTTCGTCACGAAGGCGTTGACCTCGACCGGATCGAGACGCCCGTCGTCGAAGTGCACCCCGTAGACGGTGATGAACAGGTGATTTTGGTAAATGTCCACCTTGGGGCGTTGATGGTCGGACAACACGTCCTCGACGGCGAGCTCGTGCAGCCCGAGCTCCTCGCCGACCACGGCAAGGTCCTCCGCTGTCGGCGAGCACAGGTCGAACCAGACGGTATTGGCCTCATTTTCGTTGACCTCGTCGGCCACATAGTCCGAGACTTCCTCGACCGGGAAGCCCTCTTTCTCCAGGACACCGTTTCGATAAAGGCGGGTATGCACTAGACGAGTCTGGCAAAGCGGGTCGCGTTCCGCACGGCCGCTCCCCCCGGATCGTTGTTGAAGTAGACGTAGGCGTCGGGCCAGCCGGCTTCCTCGACCCGCCCGGCCCAGGTCTTCAGCGCCGTGTCCCCGTACAACGGCCAGGGGTTGGCCCGCCCTTCGTGCAGCCGCACGTATCCCCAGCCGGCGGTGCGCCACAACGGGCTCACCGGCCTGCCGAGCCGGTCGGCCCAGCACAGGGCGGCGTCGCGGGCCGCGAGGATCTCGCGGACCTCGTCCGTCCACCACGACGGGTGCCTGGGCTCGACCGCGACGCGCACGTGCTTCGGGAAGCAGTTCAGGCAGCGGGCGAGCCGGTCCGGATCGGCCTTCAGGGTCGGCGGGAGCTGCAGGAGGATCGGGCCGAGCTTGTCCTTGAGCTCCGAGGCGGCGTTCATCAGCCGCTCCACCGGCTCCTCCGGATCGGCCAGCCGCTTGATGTGGGTGAGGAACCTGCTGGCCTTGACGGCCATCACGAACCCGTCGGGTGTGCGGTCCCGCCAGCCGGCGAAGGACTCGGGTGAGGGCAGGCGGTAGAAGGCGTTGTTGCTCTCGACTGTGGGGAACGTCTCGGCGTAGGTCTCCAGCCAGAGACGCTGCGGGACCTCCTGTGGATAGAGGATGCCGCGCCAGTCTTTGTACTGCCACCCGGACGTGCCCACCAGCGTCGCCATACCTCGCCGCCTACCCGGCGGAAGGCACCCTATCCACGCTGAGTCGACCTCGG
Source organism: Nonomuraea sp. NPDC049750 (assembly GCF_040659625.1). Lineage (NCBI taxonomy): Bacteria > Bacillati > Actinomycetota > Actinomycetes > Streptosporangiales > Streptosporangiaceae > Nonomuraea > Nonomuraea sp. NPDC049750. The sequence continues at coordinate 5,345 of NZ_JBFANB010000045.1, read as the reverse complement.
GCCAGGCGCCGTGTCCATGCTCAGTCGACCTCGGCGCTGCCGTCCACCCGCAGCTTGCGCCGGGCCCGCTCGTAGAAGGTCGTCCCCATCCGCACCACGTTGGCCGCGGCCGGCATGGCGGCCACCGTGACACGGTCACCGGGGCACAGATGCCCCAGCACCGCCCCGTCCACCTCCACCGCCAGCCGCCCGCTCGTGGGCAGCAGCTCCAGCGTCACCTCCTCGTCGGCGGGCAGGACCAGCGCCCGGTTGAACGACGAGTGGGCGGCGGCGGGCACGACCAGCAGCGCCGCCACCCGAGGCGACACGATCGGCCCGCCGGCGGCGAAGCTGTAAGCGGTGGACCCGGTGGTCGTGGCCACGATCACGGCGTCGGCGGCGTAGCGGACGAACGGATCGTCACCCGGCATGACCGAGACGGCGGCCATGCCGTCGCCAGGGATGCGCACCAGGGCGATGTCGTTGAACGCGATCAGCTCCTCGGCCCCGTCGAGCTTGGTCCGCACGGCCATGCGCGGCTCGATCGTGTAGCGGTGCCCGTCGATGGCCGACAGCGTGGCGGGCAACTCCGCGATGTCGATCTCGGCCAGGAACCCCAGCCGCCCCAGGTTCACCCCCAGCACCGGCGTCTTCCGCCCGGCGATGAGCCGCATGGTGCGCAGCATCGTCCCGTCACCGCCGAGGCTCACCAGCAGGTCGGCCCGCTCGATCAGCAGGTCGACGTCGACCGGCACGGCGCTGCAGTCGATGCGGCCGACCTCCTCCGGGAGCCCCATGACGGTGACGCCTCTGGTGGCGGCCCAGCTCAGGATGGTGTCGATCGCCTCTTTGGAGTCGCGCCGTGGATGCAGCACCAGCCCGACCGTCCCGACCATACCCATGTGGCCAGCTTAGGGCCCGGTCACAGGGCCCGACGTCCGCCGCCCGCCCGTACGGTGTGCCGGCGTTCAGACGATGTTGAGCTCCGGTCTGGCCCCGGCCAGGGCGAAGCGACTCGCGTCGAAGCCGCTGACGTCGACGAACGGCGTCCGGTCCAGGTAGAGGTCGCGGACCACCTCGCCGACGGCCGGGCTCATCAGGAAGCCGTGGCCGGAGAAACCGGTGGCGTAGATGAACCTGTCGACGTCCGGGGCGGTCCCGATGAGCGCGTTGTGGTCCGGCGTCACCTCGTACAGGCCGGCCCATCCGGTGGCGATGCCGGTCTCCAGCAGGGCCGGGGCGCGGCGGCCCATGGCCTCGCCCAGCCTCGGCAGCCAGGCGTCGGACCGGTCGAACTTGAACCCCGGCGTCTCGTCCGGATCGGACATGCCCAGCAGCAGGCCGGGACCTTCGCGGTGGAAGTAGAACGTGGTGCCGAAGTCGATGGTGAACGTCGTGGGCGGCAGATCGGGGATCGGCTCGGTGATCAGGATCTGCCTGCGCAGCGGGCTCACCGGCAGGTCGACGCCCACCCAGTCGCCTATGGGACGTGACCAGGCGCCGGCCGCGCAGATCACGGTGTCGGTCTCGATGCGGCCGCCCTCGGTCTGGACGGCGACGATGCGCCCGTCCACGGTCTCGATGCCGGTCGCGGCGCAGTTGGGCAGCAGCCGCGCGCCGAGCCGGCGGGCCGCGCCCGCATAGCCGAGCACCACGGACTCGGGCGTGCAGTGGCCGTCGGTGGGCGAGTAGGCGGCGGCGAGCAGGCCGTCGGTGTCGATCAGCGGCGACAGCCGCGCGGCCTCGCGCACCGAGATCATCCTGCTGGGCACGCCGAGGTCGTTCTGGATCGCGACGTTCTTCTCGAACTCCGCCACGGACTCGGGCGAGTCGAGCAGGAACAGGTAGCCCACCTTGTGCAGGTCGATCTCCTGTCCGAAGCGGGCGGCGAAGGTGTCGAAGGTCTCCAGGCTGCGTACGGCGAGCTGAACGTTGACCCGGTCGGAGAACTGCGCCCGCACTCCCCCGGCGGCCTTCGAGGTCGAACCGGAGCCCAGTGGCCCCTTGTCGATCAGGACCACGTCGGTGACTCCGGCCGCGGCCAGCGCGTAGGCTGAGCTGACGCCCATGGCGCCACCTCCGATGACGACCGCTGAGGCCCGCGCGGGCAGCCGGCGTCCGGTTTCGCTCACGGCCACCTCCTTCCCTGCTCACTCATGTTCGCGCAGACATCATCGCTCACGCCTCTCGGCGGTCGCCGTCCACGGGTCCAGGATCGCCGAACGCCCGGATCCGGAGGAAGCGGTCGAGCACGGTCATCTGTGGGCGTAGCCGAAGAGGTTCTTACGCATGTTGATTCGTGAGCGAGGCGGACAGGAATTCCGCATGCGCGATTCGCGACTGCCGAAGATCGGATTCATCGGTGTGGGCCGGATGGGTCTGCCCATGTGCGCCAATCTGGCCCGCGCGGGACACCGCGTACACGCGAGTGATCTGCGGCCAGAACGCGCGCGAGACGTGATCGAGTCCGGAGCGCTCTGGGCGGCGTCGCCGTCCGAGGCCGCCGCGGAGGCGGAGGTGCTCGTCACGATGCTGCCCGGTCCGGCAGAGGTACGCGCGGCGATGCTGCAGCCCGGAGACGCCCTGGAGGCGCTGGCGGCCGGGGCGACCTGGATCGACATGTCCAGCAACTCCCCGGCCCTGGTGGCGCCGGTTCGCGAGCAGGCTCATCGGCGTGGAGTGCGGGTGCTGGAGGCACCGGTCGGCGGTGGCGTCCCGGCCGCGCGGGCGGGGACGCTGCACCTGTTCGTGGGCGGGCCCGCGGAGCTGCTGGAGCGGCACCGGCCGCTGCTGAGTGTTCTGGGCGATCCTGAACGGATCATCCACCTCGGCGGGCACGGCACCGGATACACCGCCAAGCTGCTGGCCAACCTGCTGTGGTTCGGGCAGGCGATCGCCACCGCCGAAGCCCTCCTGCTCGGCCGGCGGGCCGGCATCGACCTGGCCGTACTCCGCGAGGCGCTCGGTTCCAGCGCGGCTTCCAGCGCCTTCGTCCGTCGCGACCTGGACGCCCTGTTCGCCGGCGACTACCTGAAGTCCTTCGGCCTCGACCGGTGCTGCGAGGAGCTCGAGACGGTGACCGCCATGGCGGATGAGCGCGGGGTGCCCTTCGAGCTCTCTCACCTCGTCGAACGCACCTACCAGCGCGCACTGGACCGCTTTGGGGCGGTCGACGGCGAACTCCTCGCCGTCGCCCTCCTGGAGGAGCAGGCCGGCCTGCGGCTGCGCCCATGAGGGAGGTAGGGCGGAAATATACGACCCACAGACGTTATCCGTACCCGAGCTCGGGCATTCGGGGGCCATGCCCGAGCAACCAGACAGCACGCCACCTGCCCAGAACCAGCCCTATCCCGGACGTACCGGGGAGATGGCCCCCGAGCCGCGTGATGAGATGCGCGACTACACCGGCACTGAACTGCTGAAAGGCAAGCGCGCGCTGATCACCGGTGGCGACTCGGGCATCGGCCGCGCGGTGGCCGTCGCCTTCGCGAAGGAGGGGGCCGACGTCGCCATCGCCTACCTGAGTGAGCACGAGGACGCCGCCCACACCAGGAAGCTGGTCGAGGAGACGGGGCAGCGCTGCGTCCTGATCCCCGGCAACCTGGCCGAGCGGGAACACTGCGCGTCCGTCGTCGCGCAGACGGTGACCGAGCTGGGCGGGCTGGACATCGTGGTCAACAACGTGGCCTACCAGGCGCCGGTCGACTCGCTGGAGGAGCTGACCGAGGAGCAGTGGGAACACACCTTCGCGGTCAACATCCACAGCTACTACCACGTCACCAAGGCGGCGCTGCCCCACCTCCGCAGCGGCTCCGCGATCATCAACACCTCGTCGATCAACGGTCTGCGCGGCAACAAGTCGCTCATCGACTACGCCACGACCAAGGGCGCGATCAACGCCTTCACCTACTCGATGGCGCAGAGCCTCGTCGATCGGGGCATCCGGATCAATGCCGTGGCGCCGGGCCCCGTCTGGACTCCACTGATCCCCGCGACGATGCCGAAGGAGAAGGTCGAGCAGTTCGGCAAGCAGGTGCCGATGAAGCGGGCCGCCGATCCGGACGAGATCGCGCCCTCGTACGTTTTCTTCGCGGCCGAACGGCTGTCGTCGTACTACACCGGCGAGATCCTGGCCCCGATCGGCGGCGAGACGCTACCCGGTTGAGACAGGCGACCCTCGGTCAGGTGGCCGCCTCCTTGATGCCTCAGGCGCCGCGCCCGGTCAGGCCCGGTCGAGCCGCTGGAACAGGCCGTACACGAAGCGGGCCCGGTAGTCCGTGCCCTCGTGGGCGAAGTCGACCACCCAATGCTGCGGCGCCGAGCCCTCGCCCTGGACGGCCCCCGGGAAACTCGTCACGACATCACCGACGACGCACCCCCACGGGACCAGGTCCACGAAGGCGAGCGCCTTGTCGCCGTGGGGACGGATGAACCACTGGTTCCATATCGCCCCGTCAGGCCCGATCAGCGCCTCGAACTCCAGGTCCGGCCAGGACGGCAGCGCCCACCGAGCCACCCGGCAGGTCAGGCTCCCGACCGGGGTCGTGCCCTCGTACGACGGCGGACCGAGCATCGTCCGCAACGCGCCCAGGCCCTTCCGGCTACGGACGGAGTGGGCCATCCTCGTCCATTGCGTGTGCGCGGCGCGAAGCTCGGCCCGGGACGCGCCCATGTCCATGAGCGCGTCCTCCACCCGTTCGGCGTTGAGATCACGCATCCGATGCAGCAAAGTCAGCTCGAACTGACGAACCCCGAATCCCATGGCCGCCAGCCTGCCAGGCTCGGCGGCCGAGGGCGGGGCTCATTTCCCGATGTCCTCATCCCACCTCCACACCGTGCCGGACGAGCCATTCGTGCTGGCCCATGAAGGTCCGGCACTCCCCTACGACGAGCCGCGGGATGCCGCACTGGCGGATCAGCTCCTTCATGCCGGGCGTGAAGCCGACTGGCCCGTGTAGCGGGGCAGGAACAGCCGGTTCGCCGCCGGGTGGGCCGGTGTCCCTTCGGTTCAGATTGGTCGGTTCTGCTGCTCGATGTACTGGTGCACGGTCGACAAGGGTGCACCGCCGACGGAGCCGGCGAAGTAGGAGCCCGACCACAGCTTGGTGGCCCGGTAGTAGTGGGCGGACAGGTCGGGGAACTCTTGCCGCATCCGCCGGGAGGAGACGCCCTTGAGGCTGTTGACCAGCTTCGACGGGGCGATCTTGGGTGGGAAGTTCACCAGGAGGTGGACGTGGTCGTGGCCGCCGTTGAACTCTCGGAGTTCGGTTGCGAAGTCGGCGCATACGTCCCTCATGATCTCTTCCATGCGGGTCAGGTGGGTGTCGGTGAATACCTTATGCCGCAATTTCGTGACGAAAACCAAA
>NZ_JBFANB010000044.1:0-81448 GCF_040659625.1 Nonomuraea sp. NPDC049750 | reverse complement strand
TGCGTGAAAGGTAGCCATCTGGATCACACCTCCAACGGTGATGACTAGGGCTGGTCAACGCGGGGCTTCAAAGCACCTGACGGCACCTCAAGCCCTCTCCTTCAGGAGGGGATCGTTGACGATCGATGCTAGCGCCGACACCGTTACTGAAGACTGAGCGGGAGTGGGCCCTGTTGTCAGGGCGCTCATGCTCAGCCGCGCGCCCCGAACGGTGGTGGGCGTGCTGGTTGCCCGCGTTGTGGCTGTGTCCGGGCGGCGCGGATCGTGTCTGTGGTCCGGGGGTGCGGGCGGGGTCCCTCACGCCTAAGAGCATCCGGTTCGGCCTGGACGCTCCGATGCCCGCGACGATCGCTCTGGTCATCGCGGGGCGGTGTCGTCCGTCGCCGGATCGCATGGCCTTGGGCGCGCCTGCCGATCGCGATGCTCTCGGCATCGTGCCGGCTGGTCTTACGGTTGTTGGAAGTGAGGGGCTGTTGCCAGTGCTGAGCCCCCCACTTGGAGGTGTAGGCCGGGTCCACCGCGATGATCGCGATGCCGCGCGCCTTAGCCATGCGCGCCGGGCGGGCACAATGGCCCGCCAAACGGCGACCATGCCAGTGGGCGCACCACGACGTCACCGCCTCCGCTGGGAAAGCCGACCCGTGCGCTCGCATGACCCGCACCTCCCGACTTTCACAGACAGTGACCGTAAGATTACCAGCATTTGGCTGCGTCGGGTAGAACATATGAGCGACACGTGAACACCACTCGCCGCACACAACCCATGCACGACATCACGACCGACATTCAGGGCTGGTAGCCGCACGGCAGGCCGGACCGTGTGTGAGGCCGGCGAACGAAAACAACGCCGCGCCCGGCGGGGCCCGGCGTTGATTGCCGGACCCTAGGACCGCATAGGCGATCTGAAACGGCAGGTCGCCCGGCCACCGGCGTGCACGGCGAATCCAGTAACCGTGTCGTGCGACTGGCATGCGAGATCCCGGGCCGCACCGGCCTCCTTAGGACTCACACAATCGCACTTGCATCTACCCACTCAATCTTAAAGATGAACAGTTGGATGCCCCCTAAACGGTCTAGACCTTTTAGTGTAGCCTCGCCCGCATGAGCGACTCGGCCCGCATCGTGATCATCGGCGGCGGCGTGGGCGGCGCCTCCGTCGCCTACCACCTGACCCAGCTCGGCGAACGCGACGTCCTCCTGCTGGACCGCGACGAGCTGACCAGCGGCTCGACCTTCCACTCCGCGGGGCTGGTCGGCCAGCTGCGCGCCGACCCCACGCTGACCAGGATGAACCAGTACTCGGTGGAGCTCTACCGCACGCTCGACGCCGGCTGGACGGAGTGCGGCGGCATCAAGCTGGCCGGCACACCGGAGCGGATGGCCGAGATCCGCCGCCAGATCGGCTGGGCGCGCACGTTCGGCCTGCCGCTGGAGGAGATCTCCGTCGCCGAGGCGGTCGAGCTGTTCCCGCTGATGGACCCCTCGGGCGTCGTCGGCGCGGCGTACCTGCCCACCGACGGGCAGATCGACCCCTCCGCGCTCTGCTACGCGCTGGCCACGAAGGCCCGCGAGGGCGGCGCCCGCGTCAGGACCAGGACCCGCGTGCTCGGCATCGACACCGAACGCGGCCGGGTCACGCGCGTACGCACCGACCAGGGCGACATCGACTGCGAAGTGGTCGTCAACTGCGGCGGCATGTTCGCCGCCGAGATCGGCCGGATGGCCGGGGTGCGGATCCCGATCGTGCCGATGTCGCACCAGTACGTGGTCACCGACGCCTTCCATGAGCACACCGGCCTGCCGACGTTGCGCGACCCCGACCTGCTCGTCTACTACCGGCAAGAGGTGCAGGGCCTGGTCATGGGCGGCTACGAGCGCACCTGCGCCCCCTGGACGGCGAACGAGACCTCCTACGACGCCATCCCGGCCGACTTCAACGGCCGCCTGCTCGCCGAAGATTGGGACCGATTCACCGAAATCTCGGAGAATTCGCGGATCCGTGTCCCGGCCATGGCCGACGTCGGCATCCGCAAGATGATCAACGGCCCGGAGGCGTTCACCCCCGACAACGAGTTCTGCCTGGGCGAGACCGAGGTCGGCGGGTTCTTCGTGGCGGCCGGGTTCTGCGCGCACGGCATCGCGGGCGCCGGCGGCATCGGCAGGGTGATGGCCGAGTGGATCGTCGAGGGCGAGCCCGCCATGGACGTCTGGCACATGGACATCCGCCGCTTCGGCCCCCAGTACCGCTCCCCGTCCTACACCCTCGCCCGCGCGGTGGAGAACTACGAGACCTACTACGACATCCGCTACCCCGGCCACGAGCGCTCGGCGGGCCGCCCGCTCAAGGTCTCCCCGGCGTACGGCTGGCACGCCGCGCACGGCGCCGAGTTCGGCGAGAAGGCGGGCTGGGAGCGGGTCAACTACTACCGGTCCAACGAGCCGGACCGGTCCAACGAGCCGGATGGTGGCCGCGATGAGCGGCCCCAAGGGTGGGCCGGACGGCTGTGGTCGCCCGCGATCGGGGTCGAACACCGGGCCGTGCGGGAGACGGCGGGCCTGTTCGACGAGACCTCCTTCGCCAAGATCCAGGTTACCGGGCCGGACGCCGCCGAGCTGCTCGAATGGGTCTGCGACAACCGCGTCGCCCGCCAGGTGGGCGCGGTGACGTACACGCAGGCGCTCAACCGGCGCGGCGGCATCGAGTGCGACTTCACCGTCACCAGGCGGGCCGAGGACGAGTTCCTCATCGTGACCGGCACCGCGTTCGGCTCGCACGACCTGGGCTGGCTGCGCAAGCAGGCCGCGCTCAGAGGCGCCGACGTGCGGATCGCCGACGTGACCGGCCAGTACGCCTGCTTCGCCCTGTGGGGGCCGCGCGCCCGCGACATCCTCGGGACGCTCACGCCCGACCCGCTCGGATTCCCGTTCATGTCGGCGCGGGAGCTGACCGTGGGTGACGTGCCGGTGCTGGCGCTGCGGGTGACGTTCGTGGGGGAGCTGGGCTGGGAGTTGTACTGCTCCAGCGAGTACGGCCTGGCGCTCTGGCAGGCGCTGTGGGCGGCCGGGCAGCCGTACGGGCTGCGGGCCGGCGGCTACCGGGCCATCGACAGCCTGCGCCTGGAGAAGGGCTACCGCGTCTGGGGCGCCGACATCGGGCCCGAGACCACACCGTACGAGGCGGGGCTGGGCTTCTGCGTCAAGCTCGACAAGGACTTCCTCGGCAAGGACGCGCTCGACCCCCACCCCGAGCGGCGGCTGCGCTGCCTGACCCTGGAGCCGGGGGCGATCGCGCTCGGCAACGAGCCGGTGCGCCTGGACGGCCAGGTCGTGGCCCGGATCACCTCGGGCGGCCACGGCTACACGGTCGGCTCGCCGATCGCCTACGCCTATCTGCCGGTGGGGCCGGGCGTCAAGGTCGAGGTCGAGGTGGAGGGCGCCTGGGTGACCGGGACCGTCGTCAGTGACCCGCTCTTCGACCCGGCGGGGGAGCGGGTGCGCTGAGGCCGCCACGGGCGGGTGCGCTGAGGCCGCTGCGGACCGAGATGCGCACCCGGTCGGAGCGGAACAGGTCGCGGGCGAACTCCACCGGCTCCCCGGCCGCCGCGTAGGCGGTGCGCTCGATCAGCATGAGCGGCGTGCCCGGCTCGACGCCCAGCTCGGCGGCCTCGTCGGACCTGGCGATGACCGGGTCGAGGTGCTCGACGGCGGTGCGCGGCTCCAGGTCGTAGCGGGTGGCCAGCAGGGCGTAGAGCGACCCGTCGAGGTCCTGCTCCAGGAAGCCGGGCAGCGCGGGGAAGAAGGAGCGTTCGAGCGCCACCGGCGACTGCCCGGCCGAGCGTACCCGCGCGACGTGGTGCACCGGCTCGCCCACGGCGAGCTCCAGGGCGGCGGCGACGGAGCGGGGCGCGGGGACGGTAGTGGCGACCAGCACTCTGGCCTCGGCCTGGAGATGGGCGCGCCGCATCTGCTCGGTGAACCCCGCCAGCCCCGTCAGATCGCACTCGACGCGCGGGTCGGCGACGAACGCGCCGCCCGACCTGCCCGGCGTCCTGACCAGGACGCCGTCGTGCTCCAGCGTCGCCAGCGCCTGCCTGAGCGTCATCCGGCTCACGCCCAGGCGCGCCGACAGCTCCCGCTCGCCCGGGAGCCGGTCGCCGGGCTCCATCTCGCCGCTGCCGATGGACTGCAGCAGCCACCGCTCGATCTGCACGTGCGCGGGGACACCGGTGCCGCGCTCGACCTCGGGTGTCCCGACCACACGCGCATCGTAGCCGGTCACGCCGACAGCTCGGTCACCTCGACAGAGCGGTCAATCCGGACAGCCGCTCCACCGCGTCGGCGAACTCGCTCACCATCTCGTAGACCACCTCGCGAGCTGGCTTGACCTGGTCGAGCTGGCCGACGACCTGCCCGACGAAGTAGTTGGCCAGCTCCACGGCCCCCGGCTCGCCGCGCTCGGCGGCCGTGCCGATGCGGGCCATCGCGGCCTCGGCCACGAGCATCTGCAGCGGCATCCCGAGCGGGCCGGGGCTCTCCGGCCCGGAGTCCCACTCCTCGGTCCAGGCCGACTTGAGCTGCCTGGCCGGCTTGCCGGTACGCGACCTGGACCTGACCGTGTCGAGCGAGGAGGCGGCCAGCATCTTCCGCTTCACCGAGGGCGCCGTCTCCGCCTCCTCGGTGGTCAGCCAGACCGACCCGCACCACACGCCTTCGGCGCCGAGCGCCATCGCCGCGGCCATCTGCCGCCCCGAGGCGATGCCGCCCGCCGCCAGCACGGGCACCGGGGCGACCGCGTCCACGACCTGCGGCACCAGCACCATCGTGGCGATCTCGCCGGTGTGCCCGCCGGCCTCGGTGCCCTGGGCCACGATCAGGTCCGCGCCGGCCGCCACCTGCCTGTGGGCGTGCTCGACGGTGCCCACCAGCGCGGCCACCGGTACGCCCGCCGCCCTCGCCTTGGCCACCATCTCCGGTGGCGGCGGTCCGAGCGCGCTGGCGATCAGGCCGATCGGATGCTTGAGCGCCACGTCGATCAGCCCGGTCGCGCCCGCCGCGGTCACCCGCCTGCCGAACTCGTCCGTCGAGGCGGCCACCGGCTGCGGCGGGGCGTTCACGCCGTACTTGGACAGCAGGTGCGTGACGAAGTCGCGGTGCCGTTCCGGGATGAAGTCGGTCAAATGGGCGTCGAGATCGAGCGCCGACGCGTCGAGCTTGCCGGGCACCAGCACGTCGACCCCGTACGGGCGGCCGTCCACCCGCTCGTCGATCCAGGTGAGCTCGGTGTCGAGTTGGTCGGGGGTGTAGGCGACCGCGCCCAGGACGCCGAAGCCGCCCGCGTTGGTGACCGCGGCCACCACGTCGCGGCAGTGGCTGAAGGCGAACAACGGGAACTCGACGCCGAGACGTTCGCAAATGGCGGTCCGCATGGTCCGACGCTAGCCGCCAGAAGGTTGTTCGGTCTACAGCTTGGGCGGGGCGGGATCCACCGTCTGAGCGGCCGAGCTCAGGAGGCGGTGGCCTGCCGGTCCATGGCCAGCGAGATGCCCGGAGTGTGCCAGCCCAGCGCGGGATCGTAGCTGCGTACCAGCTTGGCGGGCACGCCCGCGACCACGCTGTGGTCGGGGAACTCACCGCGGACGACCGCGCCGCCCGCCACCACGCACTGACGGCCGATCCTGGTGCCGGGCAGGATGATCGCGCCCGCCCCGAGCCAGGAGCCCGCGCCGATCGAGACCGGACTGTTGCGTGGCCACTGCCGGCCGATCGGTGTCTCCGGGTCGTCGTAGACGTGGTTCTGGTCGGTGATGTAGACGTACGGGCCGGTGAAGACGTGCTCGCCGATGTCGATCGACTGGTGGGCCACGATGTGCGAGCCCCGGCCGATCGAGCAGCCGCCGCCGATCCGCAGGATCGAGTCCGGGCCCAGGTCGACGCCGGGGCCCATGCCGCAGGACAGCGACACGCGTTCGCCGATCAGCGTGTGGTCGCCGATCTCGATCCACCGCTCGCCGAAGATCGCGCCCGGCGGGAAGGCGATGCTGACCCCGTCGCCCAGATGACGGAATCTGGTGCCGCCCGGACTGGCCGGGGTGATCGCCCCGGCCGCGCGGATCGCCTTGTAGGCACGGTGAATCAGCGCGCCCGTTGCCCGCCGTACTAATGACATAGGGCCCAAAGTTACCGCTAGGTCATGCCGTTCGGGCATGTCGGGGGCGTTGTTTGATATCCTGAGAGCCCGTGGACGCTTCGACCACACATCGACCCACGGGAGCCCCTTTGCGCAGCGCATCGCAAACCAAGCATCTATTCGTCACCGGCGGTGTCGCCTCCAGCCTTGGGAAGGGGCTCACCGCCTCCAGCCTGGGCCGTCTGCTCAAGGGACGCGGTCTCCGGGTCACCATGCAGAAGCTCGACCCCTACCTCAATGTGGACCCCGGGACGATGAACCCGTTCCAGCACGGCGAGGTCTTCGTCACCGACGACGGATCCGAGACCGACCTCGACGTCGGCCACTACGAGCGGTTCCTTGACACCGATCTGCACGGTTCGGCGAACGTCACCACCGGCCAGGTCTACTCCAACGTCATCGCCAAGGAGCGGCGCGGCGAATATCTGGGCGACACGGTCCAGGTCATCCCGCACATCACGAATGAGATCAAGGACCGCATCCGGGGCATGGCGGGTCCTGAGGTCGACGTGGTCATCACCGAGGTGGGCGGCACGGTCGGTGACATCGAGTCGCTGCCGTTCCTGGAGGCCGTACGCCAGATCAGGCATGAGGTCGGGCGCGACAACGTCTTCTTCCTGCACGTCTCGCTGCTGCCGTACATCGGCCCGTCCGGCGAGCTGAAGACCAAGCCGACACAGCACAGCGTGGCCGCGCTGCGCAGCATCGGCATCCAGCCCGACGCGATCGTGCTGCGCTCCGACCGGCCCGTGCAGACGGCGATCAAGCGGAAGATCAGCCTGATGTGCGACGTGGACGAGGACGCCGTGGTCTCGGCCGTGGACGCGGCCTCGATCTATGACATCCCCAAGGTGCTCCACTCCGAGGGGCTCGACGCCTATGTGGTGCGGCGGCTCGGCCTGCCCTTCCGCGACGTGGACTGGAAGGAGTGGGAGGAGCTCCTGCGCCGGGTGCACCGCCCGGCCAAGGAGGTCACCATCGCCCTGGTCGGCAAGTACATCGACCTGCCCGACGCCTACCTGTCCGTCACCGAGGCGCTGCGGGCGGGCGGGTTCGCCAATGACGCCCGCGTCAACATCCGCTGGGTCAAGAGCGACGACTGCGAGACGCCCGAGGGCGCCGAGCGCGAGCTCGACGGCGTCGACGGCGTGCTGATCCCCGGCGGGTTCGGCGTGCGCGGCATCGAGGGCAAGATCGGCGCGATCCGCCACGCCCGGGAGGGCAAGATCCCGCTGCTCGGCATCTGCCTCGGCATGCAGGGCATGGTCATCGAGGCCGCGCGCAACCTGGCGGGGCTCGAAGACGCCAATTCCAGCGAGTTCGACCCCGACGCCAAGCACTCGGTCATCTCCACGATGGCCGACCAGGAGGACGTCGTCGCCGGCGAGCGCGACATGGGCGGCACCATGCGCCTGGGCAGCTACACCGCCAAGCTCGGCGAGGGCACCCTGGCCAGGCAGCTGTACGGCGGGAAGGCCAAGGTCGCCGAACGCCACCGGCACCGCTACGAGGTCTCCAACGCCTACCGCGAACGCCTGGAGAAGGTCGGCCTGGTGTTCTCCGGGCTGTCGCCCGACGGCCGCCTGGTCGAATACACCGAGCTGCCCGTCGAGGCCCACCCGTTCTTCATCGGCACCCAGGCCCACCCCGAGTTCCGCTCCCGGCCGACGCGGGCCAACCCGATGTTCAAGGGGCTGATCAACGCCGCGCTCGCCTACGCCGACAGCCGGGTGACCGCGAAGGTGGCCAAGTGAGGGTGGAAGACACGCCCGAGGCGTGGGAAGTCGTCGAATCCAAGGACCGGTTCGCGGGCCGGGTGATGAACGTGGTCACCGACACCGTCCGTATGCCGGGGGACACGGTCGCCGACCGCGACTACGCCGTGCACCCCGGGTCCGTCGCGGTCCTCGCGCTCGACGAGCAGGACCGGGTCCTGCTGATCCGGCAGTACCGTCACCCGACGCGCCACCTGCTCTGGGAACTGCCCGCCGGACTGCGCGACGTGGAAGGAGAATCACTGGTCACCGGCGCCGCGCGGGAGCTGGCCGAGGAGGCCGGATACCGCGCCGAGACCTGGCACACACTGGTCGACCTCTACACCTCGCCCGGTATGTCCAACGAGCGGATCCGGGTGTTCCTGGCCCGCGGCTTGTCGAAGATTCCCGAGGACGAGAACGGCTTCGTCCACGAACACGAAGAGATCGACATGCCGGTCGAATGGGTGCCTCTACCCGACGCGGTCGAAAGGGCGCTCATGGGAATGATCCACAATTCCCCGACCGTGGCCGGTATCCTCGCCGCATATGCGGCTTCGGTCGAGGGATTCGCCCTGTTGCGCCCCGCCGACGCCAAGGAGGCGTGACGGAAGGACCAGTTCGTGGAGGCAGTGCTCTCCAGCTACCTCGCCCACCTCACGGTGGAGCGGGGCCTGGCTGCCAACACACTGGCGTCCTACCGCCGTGACCTCGACCGTTACTTCGAGCACCTTCGCTCGCGCGGCCGCGTGTCGCTCGGCGAGGTGGGCGAGGCCGACGTCCTCGACTTCCTCGCCGCGCTGCGGGAAGGCGACTGCGACCACCCCGCCCTCGTGGCCAGCTCGGCCGCGCGGGCGGTGTCGGCCGTCCGCGGCCTGCACCGCTTCGCGCTGCGCGAGGGCGTCACGGCCCACGACCCGGCGCACCAGGTGCGTCCGCCGCGACAGCTCCGCAGGCTGCCCAAGGCGATCACCGTCGACGAGGTCGAGCGGCTCATCGCCGCCTCCGGCCCCGACGGCGCGCCGCTGACCCTCCGCAACCGCGCCCTGCTGGAGGTCCTGTACGGCACGGGCGCCCGCATCTCCGAAGCCGTCGGCCTGGCCGTGGACGACCTGGAGGCCGAGCAGGTACGGCTGCGCGGCAAGGGCAGCCGTACCCGCGTCGTGCCCCTGGGCCGCTACGCCCGCTCCGCGCTGGACGCCTACCTCGTCAGGGCCCGCCCCGGCCTCGTGGCCCACGGCCGGGGCACGCCCGCCGCCTTCCTCAACGCCAGGGGCGGCCGGCTCACCCGGCAGGGCGCCTGGGAGGTGCTCCAGGCCGCCGCCGAACGAGCCGGACTCGCCGGGATATCTCCGCACGTTCTCCGTCATTCCTTCGCAACCCACCTCCTTGACGGCGGAGCCGACGTTAGGGTGGTCCAGGAGTTGCTCGGCCACGCCTCGGTCACGACCACGCAGGTCTACACCCTGGTCACCGTCGACAAACTCCGCGAGGTGTACGCCGCCGCGCATCCCCGTGCCCGGCAGTGATCTATAGTCTTTTGCGACGTGCGGCACTTCGGCGTGCCGCCTTGCCGCGTTAAGTGGTGACGCCATAGTGTCCGTCCGGACGGTCCGGTTCGGGATCGTCAGGGAGGTTCGAGCTGGTGACTGTGAAGACCAACGGTTCGGCCCCGGGGACCCCCGACAACCCCTGGGGAGACACGAAGACCAACACGCCTTCCATAGGCGTGAATCTGGGCCCCACCCGGCGTCCCCGCCCGGTGTTCCCCGAACCTGTCGCGCCCGAGATCCACGGGCCCGCGCGGGTGGTCGCGATGGTCAATCAGAAGGGTGGGGTCGGCAAGACCACCACCACCATCAACCTGGGCGCCGCGCTCGTCGAATACGGCCTCAAGGTGCTGCTCGTCGACTTCGACCCGCAGGGCGCCCTGTCCGTCGGCCTCGGCATCAACCCGCTCCAGCTCGACCTGACGGTCTACAACCTGCTGATGGAGCGCAACGTCACCGCCGAGGACGTGCTGCTGGAGACCGGCGTCGAGGGCCTCGACCTGCTGCCCAGCAACATCGACCTGTCCGCCGCCGAAGTCCAGCTCGTCACCGAGGTGGCCCGCGAGCAGGTGCTCGGCCGCGTGATCAAGCCGCTGCTGCCGCACTACGACGTCTGCCTCATCGACTGCCAGCCGTCGCTGGGCCTGCTCACCATCAACGCGCTGACCTGCGCGCAGGGCGTCATGGTGCCGCTGGAGTGCGAGTTCTTCGCGCTGCGCGGCGTGGCCCTGCTCATGGACACCATCACCAAGGTGCAGGAACGCCTCAACGAGGACCTCGAGATCGAGGGCCTGCTCGCCACCATGTACGACGCGCGCACCCTGCACGGCCGAGAGGTGCTCGCCCGCGTCGTCGAGGCGTTCGGCGACAAGGTCTTCCACACCGTGATCAACCGCACCGTGCGCTTCCCCGACGCCACGGTCGCCGGCGAGCCGATCACCACCTTCGACCCGTCGTCCCTGGGTGCCAACGCTTACCGTGAGCTAGCCCGCGAGGTGCTGTCCCGCTGGCCGGCACCTGCGACAATGGCCAGGTGACGGAGACAGAGCCACAAGGGTTCAGGGTCCACCTGGACGTCTTCGAGGGGCCCTTCGACCTGCTCCTCGGCCTGATCTCCAAACACAAGCTCGACATCACCGAGATTTCGCTCTCCAAGGTCACCGACGAGTTCATCGCCTACATCCGGGCCCGTGGCCCCGAGTGGGATCTCGACGTGACCAGCCACTTCCTGCTGGTCGCGGCCACCCTGCTCGACCTCAAGGCGGCCCGGCTGCTGCCCTCGGGCGAGGTCGAGGACGAAGAGGACCTGGCTCTGCTGGAGGCCCGCGACCTGCTGTTCGCCCGGCTCCTGCAGTACAAGGCGTACAAAGAGGTGGCGAAGGTCTTCTCCGGCCGCATGGCCGAAGAGGCGCTGCGCTTCCCCCGCACCGCGCCCATGGAGCCGCAGTTCGCCAACCTCCTCCCGCAGCTCATCCTGGGCATCAGCCCGGACGACCTCGCCCGCATCGCCGCCCGTGCCTTCGTCCCCAAGCTGCCGCCCACGGTCAGCGTCGGGCACATCTATCAACCGCTGGCCAGCGTGCGGGAGCAAGCCGCTATTCTGGTTGCTCACCTGCGCCGCATGCGGCGGGCCACCTTCCGGGCCCTGGTGGCCGACTGTGACGGCACCATCGAGGTCATCGCCCGCTTCCTGGCGGTGCTGGAGCTCTTCCGGGAGTCCGCGGTCACCTTCGAACAGGTCGAAGCGCTGGGCGATCTGCACGTGACCTGGACCGGGACGGACGAGGGGGACGTCTCGGTGGGGGACGACTACGAGGAGAGCGCGGAGAAGACGGCTGATGACTGACCGCTTGGACGACACCCCGCCTCGCGAACCCGCCCCTTTGCCCGCCTGGATGACCCTCCCGGGGTCGCTCGCCGCCGCGAGCGCGGACGACGGCCTGGACGGCGGCCTGGACGACGGGCCGGACGACGGCCCGGAGGCCCCGCCTGCGGTCGATGAGGCGGAGGTCACGCCGTCCGAGCCGGAGGTGGACGATCGGCTCCAGGAGCCGTCTCCCGAGCCGGGTGATGGCCTTCAGGGCGCGTCGCCTGAGCTGGATGCGGACGACCGGCTCTTGTCCCCTGAGCTGGAGGACCGGCTCCAGGGGGCGTCCATCGAGCCGGACATGGATGATGAGCTTTGGGACGCGTCCCTCGTACCGACCGGTGCGGTGGTATCCGAGCCGGCCGGTCTGGACGACATACCCGATGAACCCGCCGATAGCGACCCCCAAGGCGGCGGCCCGACGCTCGGGGCGGCGCTCGAAGCCATCCTGATGGTCGTGGACGAGCCCGTCCCCGAAGTGACCCTGGCGCAGGTGCTCGAACGGCCCACCCACGAGGTGAGCACCGCACTCCGGGCCTTGGCCGCGGAATACACCCAAGCCGGACGGGGTTTCGATCTGAGAGAAGTGGCAGGCGGTTGGCGGTTCTACACGCGAGCCGACTGCGCCGCGCTGGTCGAGCGGTTCGTCCGCGACGGCCAGCAGACCCGGCTCACCCAGGCCGCGCTGGAAACCCTCGCGGTCGTCGCCTACCGGCAACCGGTGAGCCGTGCACGAGTCGCCGCGGTCCGCGGCGTCAACAGCGACGGCGTCATGCGTACGCTCGTCGCCAGGGGCCTGGTCGAAGAGGCCGGCACCGACCCGGAGAGCCAGGCAGTGCTCTACCGGACAAGTTCATACTTCCTTGAACGCCTGGGACTGAAGGACATCGGCGAGCTTCCCGAGCTCGCGCCCTTCCTCCCCGACGACGTGGAAAACCTCGAGGAGAATACAAAGTGATCAACAGGCGCAGCACCCCGTCCGGTGATGGACGCGGTCGTGGACGCACCGGCGGCGCGAGCCGTGGCGGCCGTCCCGCCTTCCGCTCGGACGACTCGCGCGGCGGCCCCCGCCGTGAGGGGTTCAGCGGCGGTTCCCACCGAGACGATTCCCGCGGCGGACCCCGCCGCGATGACAGTGACCGCGGCGGAGCGCGCCGCGACGACAGTGACCGCGGCTACAGCCGCGACTCCGGAAGCGAGCTGGGCTCCGGCCGTGACTCGCTCCGCGCCGACCGTGGCGGTTCCCGCGCCCGGTACGGCAGGCCCGCCTCCGGCGACTCCCGCGACCGCTCCGGCTCGACGGGCGACCGGGGCGGCTACAACCGTTCCAGCTCAACGGGCGACCGTGGCGGCTACGACCGTTCCTCCCGTGACGACCGTTCGTCCCGCGAGCGTACGTACCGCGACGACCGCTCTCCCTCCCGCGACGACGACCGTCCGGCGCCCGGCAGCGACCGCGGCGGCTACTCGCAGTCCCGTGGCGACCGGGGCGGCTACTCGCAGTCCCGTGGCGGCTCTTCACCATCGCGCGGTGGCGACCGCGGCGGATATGGCGCGCAGTCGCGCGGCGACCGTGGCTACGGCGGGTCGTCCCGTGGCGAGCGCGGTGGCTACGGCTCGTCCGCCGGCGGCGAGCGCGGCGGATACCGCTCCGACCGTGGTGGCTCCGGCTCTCGGGAGGGTGGCGGCCGTGACGGCTACCGTCCCCAGCGTCGTGACGACCGTGGCGGTTTCCAGGGCGCCCGCCGCGACGACCGGGGCGGTTTCCGTTCCGACCGCAGTGACGATCGGGGTGGCTTCCGCTCCGAGCGTCGTGACGACCGCGGTGGTTTCCAGGGTGCGGGCCGCGACGATCGCGGTGGCTTCCGTTCCCCGCGCCGCGACGACCGTGGCGGTTTCCAAGGCGCCCGCAGTGACGACCGTGGTGGCTTCCGTTCCGAGCGTCGTGACGACCGCGGCGGCTTCCGGCCCGAGCGTCGTGACGACCGCGGCGGTTACCAGAGTGACCGTCGTGACGATCGGGGCGGATCGCGTCCCGAGCGCACGGAGGACCGTGGCGGCTTCCGGGCCGACCGTGGTGGCCGCAGGGATGGCGGTTCCCGTACCGAGTCCCCGAGGAGCGGCTACAGCCGCGGAGAGTCCCCGCGGACCGGCAACGGCCGTGGAGAGTCCACTCGTGCCCGCTTCGGGCGGCGTGACGACGCCGGCTCGCGCCGCGACGCCGGCCGCCCGGCTCGTACGCCCAGGCGCGACGATGTTCAGACCATCGGCGGCGGGCGTACGTCCGGCGGACGGGACGGGGCGGCCACCGGTGCGCCGCGCGACCGGTTCAAGACCGCTCGCCAGCCCATGCGGGATCGCAACTTCTTCCCCGACGGCTACACCGACGAGCGCGACACCACCGAGGTGCCCGGCGGCGTACGGCTGCAGAAGGTGCTCGCCCAGGCGGGCGTGGCCAGCCGTCGCGCCTGCGAGGAGATGATCGGCGACGGCCGCGTCACCGTGAACGGGCAGGTCGTACGGAGGTTCGGGGCCAAGGTGGACCCGGCGGCGCAGGTCATCCACGTGGACGGCAAGCGCATCCCGACCGCCCCCGACCTGGTCTACTACGCCCTGAACAAGCCCATCGGCGTCGTGTCCACCATGGACGACCCGCAGGGCCGGCCGTGCCTGGCCGACTATGTGGAGGAGCTCGCGCCGAGGCTGTTCCACGTGGGCAGGCTCGACACCGAGACCGAGGGGCTGCTGCTGCTCACCAACGACGGCGAGCTGGCCAACCGGCTGACTCACCCGAGTTATGGGGTGCAGAAGAAGTACTGGGCGAAGGTTCCGGGTCCGATCCCGCGTGATCTGAGCCGTCGGCTCAAGCAGGGCATCGAGCTGGAAGACGGCCTCGCCAAGATCGACTCCTTCTCGATCGTGCAGGAGCACGGCCAGCAGGCGCTGGTCGAGGTCGTTCTGCACGAAGGCCGCAATCACATCGTCCGTCGGCTGCTCGAAGAGGCGGGTCATCGCGTCATCGACCTGGCCAGGATCGAGTTCGGGCCGGTCAAGCTGGGCCGTACCAAGGCGGGCACCGTCAGGGCGCTGTCCCTGAAGGAGGTCGGCGAGCTTTACGCCGCTGTGAAGCTGTGACGCAGAAGCTGTAATCTGGCGGGAACGCAGGAGCCCGTGCGAACCTCCGCACGGGCTTCACCGCTATAGAGGGGTGTAATCACATGGTGCGGGCGATCCGCGGGGCGATCCAGGTGGACGCCAACGACCGTGGGGCGATCATCGAGGCGACCACCGAGCTGGTCAGCGAGATGATGGGGCGCAACAAGCTGACCACCGACGATGTGATCAGCGTGCTGTTCACGGCGTCTCCCGATCTGACGGCGGAGTTCCCGGCGCTGGCGGCGCGGAAGCTGGGCTTCCACGACGTGCCGCTGATCTGCTGCACCGAGATCGACGTGCCGGGCGCGCTGCCCAGGGTCGTACGCCTGATGGCCCACGTGGAGACGGACCGGCCGCGCTCCGACATCCAGCACGTCTATTTGCGCGGCGCCGTCGCGCTCCGCCAGGACATCGCCCAGTAACGACCGGCTCATCCGCTTTCCCGCTACCCGACCGAGCTACTCCGACGCCAGATAAATCAGGACATCTACATGGCCTCCGAACTCCGCACCGTGCTGGTAGTCGGCACCGGTCTCATCGGCACCTCAATCGCGCTGGCGCTGCGCGAGCGCGGGGTGCGCGTGCTGCTCGCCGACCACGACCAGGGAGCGGTACGGCTGGCCCGGGAGCTCGGCGCGGGCGAGGAGTGGCACCCGGAGACGCACACCCAGGCCGCTTCGGCCCAGGGTGAGTCCGCGTCGGCTCCAGGTAAGTCGGCTTCGGCCCTGCGCCAGTCCGCTTCGGCCTCGGGTGAGTCCGGCGAGACGATCGATCTCGCGGTGCTCGCGGTGCCGCCCGCGCACGTCGCCGGTGAGCTGCTGGCGCTGCAGCGCAACGGCACGGCCACCTTCTACACCGACGTGGCCAGCGTGAAGGTGGAGCCCATCGAGCGGGCCGCCCAGCTGGGCTGTGACATGTCCACCTACGTCGCCTCCCACCCACTGGCCGGACGCGAGAAGTCGGGCCCCGGAGCCGCCAGGGCCGAGCTGTTCCTGGGCCGCCCGTGGGCGCTGTGCCCCACCCCCGACGCCACACCGGAGGCCAGAGCCGCCGTGCTGCGGCTGGTGGAGCTCTGTGGCGGCAACCCCATCGAAGTGGACGCGGCCGAGCACGACCAGGCCGTGGCCGTCGTCTCTCACGCGCCCCACGTCACCGCCTCGGCTGTCGCGGCCCGGCTGGCGGACGCGTCCGACATCGCGCTCGGCCTGGCCGGGCAGGGCGTACGCGACGTCACCAGGATCGCGGGCAGCGACCCGGGCCTCTGGCTCGGCATCCTGTCGGGCAACGCGACGCCGGTGGCCGAGGTGCTGGAGGCCATCTCCCGCGACCTGGCCGAGGCCGCTACGGCGCTCCGCGCGCTGGCCGACGGCGACGGCACGGTCACACAGGAGATCACCCAGCTGCTCAAGCGCGGCGTGGCCGGTCACGGCCGCATCCCGGGCAAGCACGGGGGCCCCGCGCCGGCGTACGTGGTGGTCCAGGTCGTCGTCGGCGACCGTCCCGGTCAGCTGGCCAGGCTCTTCCAGATCTGCGACGAGGTCGGAGTCAACGTCGAGGACGTACGGCTGGAGCACGCTCCCGGCCTGCCCCTGGGCATCGCCGAGGTCTCCGTGCAGCCGGACGCGGCGGCCGTCCTCACCGAGGCCCTGCTCGAACGGGGCTGGCAGGTCCCCTAAAGCGGGCACCGCAGGCTCGAATCTTGCCGGGCACACGACGTCCGATCAGCGAAAAGTGCCTTGACCAGCAGAAACGCCCCCCAAGGGCTTCTTCATGTGGCTGGTGACGTAAGACGGTCAGCGATCGTTTGCGGATGATCCTTCCCAAGGGAGTCACGCTTACCTTTCATCCCGATCATTGGACCGACCGGAGGCCACCGTTGCCCTCGATTCACACCCGTTGCCGATCACGGCCATCGCCAACGAACTCCTCGCTCTCTGGGACCGCCCTCCGATCACCCAGACCCTCATTGAGGGTCACCTCGGTCCCGCCGCGTAGTTCGCGACGACAACCAGCGGAGTCGACGGCTCGCCCGCATGGCCGCTGGGCTCGGTCGGCGCCGTCACCGCCTGGCGCCACGCCCGCGAGGACAGCACTCCACTGCTGACGGTAGACGGCAAAAGTTGCTCATCCTCACGCGGTCATCGGATTCCTATGGCGGTGGCCACAAGGGTTCCCGGGTGGTTCGTCACGCGACCGTCTCGATCTCTGTAACGGTCCGCCGGGGCGGGTGTCCCTGGGAGGGAGCCCCTTCGGGGGTGGAAGAACGGCGCCGATGTCACATTCCTGGCGGCTCGCTCCGTCTTCAGCGCGGAATCCCATCGGAGTTCGCAAGGAGCCAGGGACATGACGAACATTCTGATTCTGGGCGCCGGCTACACAGGCATCGCGGCCGCGATCAGGGCGGCCACCCGGACGCGCCGCCACGGCGGCAAGGTGACGCTGGTCAGCGCCGTACCACGGTTCACGGAGCGGCTGCGGCTGCACCAGACCGCCGCGGGCGAACGGCTGCGGGACCACGCGATCGCCGACATCATCGCCGGCACGGGCATCGACCTCGTCCTGGGCCGCGTGAGCGCCCTCGACCCCGCACGGCACGAGGTCACCGTCAACTGCGACGGCGCGGATCACGGCCGCGTGATCGCGTACGACAAGCTGATCTACGCCCTCGGCACCGTCACCGACGCCTCGACCCCCGGCGTGGCCGAGCACGCCTACGTCTACGACGACCACGACCAGGCCGTACGGCTCGCGCGACGGCTCGGTGAGCTCGACCGGGGGACGGTCGTCGTGGCCGGTGGCGGTCTGACCGGCGTCGAGTCGGCCACCGAGCTCGCCGAAGCGCACCCCAACCTGCGCGTCGTCCTGCTCAGCCGAGGCCGTCCGGGCTCGATGATGGGGGAGAAGGCCCGCGCCTACGTCGAGCGGGCGATGGACCGGCTCGGCATCCAGGTACGCGACGGTGCCGAGGTCACCAAGGTGCTACCGGACGCCGTCGAGCTGGCCGGGGGCGAGCTGATCCCCTCCGACGCGACACTCTGGACCGCCGGCACCAAGGGCCTGCCCCTGGCCAACGAGGCGGGGTTGACGGTGGACGGGCGGGGCCGGATCGTGGTCGACGCCGCGCTCCGCTCGGTGTCGCACCCGGACGTCTACGCCGTGGGCGACGCCGCCGCGGTGCGCCAGCCGTACGGCGTCATGCACGGGACCTGCCAGGGCGGCATCCCGACGGGCCTGCACGCGGCCGACGCGCTCGCCGACGGGCTGCGCGGCCGTCCGGTGAAGGCGTTCCGGTTCGGGTACGTTCATCAACCCCTCAGCCTCGGACGCCGGGACGCGGTCATCCAGTTCACCCACCCCGACGACACGCCGCGCAGGGCGTACCTGAAGGGGCGCTGGGCCATCGTCTACAAGGAGACGGTGAGCGGCAGCCCGCTGCCCACCTACCGCTTGCTCAAGCGCGGGCTGGTGCCGGTCGGCCTGTTCCGGCTGACGGCCGGCCTCAAGTAATGGCGGGTGGCGCGCCCCGACGCCTTGGCGACCGCGTTGGAACGGTATCCGGCCCTGTACGCGGTATGGGGACCGTGGTCGGCGGACGATCGAGCGCGGAATGGAGACTGTGGTCGGGAGGGGGTCGCGGCGGACGCCGGATTGTCCAGCAGGGCGTAGGGCATGCGTGCGAGGCGGTAGCCTCTTCAGGTTGGGGAAAAACGTGCAGTGGGAAACGTGAAGAGGGAGAGGCCGTGACCGGTCTGGTCGTCGCCATGGACGGTCCCGCGGGGTCGGGCAAGTCGAGCGTGTCGCGTGGAGTCGCTCGCGCACTCGGGCTGCGCTACCTGGACACCGGGGCGATGTACCGGGCGATGACCTGGTGGATGCTCCAGCAGGGCGTCGACCTGGTCGATCCCACCGCTGTCGCGGCCCGCGCGGGCGAGCCCGAGATCACCTGCGGCACCGACCCCGACGGCCCGTCCATCCACGTCGGCGGTGTCGACGTGGCCGGGCCGATCCGGGAGGCTGAGGTCACCGGTTCGGTCTCCGTCGTCGCGGCGGTTCCCGAGGTGCGCGCGCGTCTCGTTGAACTGCAGCGGGAGATCATCGGCAGCGGCGACATCGTGGTCGAGGGCCGCGACATCGGCAGCGTGGTCGCCCCCGACGCGACCGTCAAGGTCTATCTGACGGCCAGCGCCGAGGCCCGTGCACTGCGCCGTACGGCGGAGCTGAGCGGCACCACGGTGGAGGCGCAGCAGGCCGCGATGGCCAAGCGTGACACCCTCGACTCCACTCGCAAGACGGATCCACTCTCGATGGCGGCTGGCGCCGTCGAGCTCGACACCACGCCGCTGACCCTCGAAGAGGTCATCGGCGAGGTGCTGAGTCTGATCAAGGAGCGCACCTGACAAGGGTGCGGTACTCACAAAGGATGAAAAATCGTGTCAACGGGGGATTGGGTCGAGGCTGAACTCGACGATCTCGCAGTATCCGACGACGTCGCCGACAGCGGCCCGGTGCCGGTCGTGGCCATCGTCGGTCGCCCGAACGTAGGCAAGTCCACGCTGGTCAACCGCATCATCGGCCGCCGCGAGGCGGTCGTCGAAGACGTGCCGGGCGTCACCCGTGACCGCGTCACCTACGACGCCAACTGGCGCGGGCGCCGCTTCACGGTCGTCGACACCGGCGGCTGGGACCCCGAGGCCACCGGAATGAACCTGCGCATCGCCGACCAGGCGCGGGTCGCGGTCGAGCTGGCCGACGTGATCGTGTTCGTCGTCGACGCCACCGTGGGCGCGACCGACGCCGACGAGACGGTCGGCTCGGTGCTCCGCCAGTCGGGCAAGCCGGTCATCCTGGCCGCCAACAAGGTCGACAACCAGCAGGTGGAGCTGGAGGCCGCCGCGCTCTGGGCGCTCGGCCTCGGCGAGCCGCAGCCGGTCTCGGCCCTGCATGGCCGCTCCAGCGGCGACCTGCTCGACGTGATCCTCGACGCGCTGCCGGAGACGCCGGAGCTGCGGTTCGACGCCGAGCGCGGCCCCTACCGGGTGGCGCTGCTCGGCAAGCCCAACGTCGGTAAGTCCTCGCTGCTCAACAAGCTGGCGGGGGAGGAGCGGGTGCTGGTCGACCCGATGGCGGGCACCACCCGTGACCCGGTCGACGAGCTGATCGAGCTGGGCGGCAAGACCTGGCGCTTCGTCGACACCGCCGGCATCAGGCGGCGCGACCGCGAGCTGCAGGGCGCCGACTTCTACGCCGCCATGCGCACCCGAGCCGCCCTCGAACGCTCCGAGGTGGCGATCGTCCTCATCGACGCCAGTGAGGTGCTCACCGAGCAGGACCTGCGGATCATCGGCCTGGTGATCGAGTCGGGCCGGGCGATGGTCGTCGCGTTCAACAAGTGGGACCTGGTCGACGAGGACCGCCGCTACTACCTGGAGAGGGAGATCGACCGGCAGCTCGTCCGCACTCCGTGGGCGCTGCGGGTCAACATCTCCGCCAAGACCGGCCGCCACATGGACCGGCTCGTCCCGGCGCTGGAGAAGGCGCTCGGGTCGTGGTCGACGCGGGTGCCGACGGCCAGGCTCAACGCGTTCCTGACCGAGCTGGTGCACCAGACGCCGCCGCCGGTGCGGGGTGGCAAGCAGCCGAAGATCCTCTTCGCCACGCAGGCGTCGGTGGAGCCGCCCAAGTTCGTGCTGTTCACCTCGGGCTGGCTGGAGGACACCTACCGGCGCTTCATCGAGCGCCGGATCCGCGAGGAGTTCGGCTTCGCCGGGTCGCCGATCGATGTGTCGATGAAGATCCGGGAGAAGCGGAAGAGCGGCGGCCAGCCCGCCAAGAAGTAGCCTCGGCCCAGGGCGGCGCTCCGATCCAGGTCGCCGTCCGGGGTTCCGGCTCAGGTCACGGTTCGGCTCTCTTCGGGCCGGGCCTGGGCGTGGGTTCGGTCAGACCGGCTGGGGCTGGGGTTCCTCCACGGGTGCCTTGGTGTGCCTGCGTACGGCACGGTAGGCGGCGATCACCGCCCAGAGCTGCCCCAGCCCCACGACGGCGTGCAGACCGTACACGAACAGGCTGGCCAGCGGTGTGTCGTCCGTCGTCGCGCCCGCGAGGCCGGCCAGCGGGAAGACGACGAGCATCTGGACGGCGCTGAGCACCAGGGGAGCGGCGCTCAGCGCGATCAGCTTGCCGGGCACCTTCGCCAGCGCCGCGACGACGGTGGCCACGAGGGAGACGGCCGGGATGACGAACAGGCCGTTCGCGGCGTGCAGGCCGATCGCCGCGGGATCCGTGCCCGTGGGCCGCGGCATCTGGAACGCGCCGAACGTGGCCAGGTAGAACTGCAGGATCACCACGACGATCTGCGCGACGGCGCATCCGACCAGGGCTCTGCGCATGTCGGCCTCCTCCGGGGGACGGGTTGCCCCGAGTGTGCTCGGCGACGGCCCTCCGGATAACCCCTATCCGCCCCCTGTGGTCGTCGGATGTGGGGGGAGCTGGATCTCCTTCAGCGGATACGGAGTGCGCCTGCTCTCGCGCCGGAAGCTACACCTCTGTGAGGGACGCAGAGCAGAACGTTCATGCTGGTTCCGCGGGCGATGCCGCGCTTGTCGATCAGGCAGGCGGATGTCCGTCAGGGGACCCACTCGATGCGTTCCGCCGGACCATGTGCCTTCGTGTCCAGATCGGGCGGATTGGTGTGACAGGTGGGCGGGTCGGTCTACCGTCGGTTCATGGAAGAGGTGGACTGGGAAGACGACATTTTCGACCTGGACCGCGGCGAGGACCTGTACCGCGCGAAGATGCGCGGCATGAACCTGGTCGGCGCGGACTTGAACGACGCGAACCTGACCGAGGCGGACCTCCGCGACACGAACCTGGATCACGCGAACCTGGGCCGCGCGTATCTGACTCATGCGAACCTGGCGGGCGCGTCCCTGCGCGGAACGAATCTGGCCTGCGCGGACCTGGATGGCACGAGCCTGGACGGGGTCACGTGGTCGATGGGCCCGGAAGGGACGCAGTGGCCTGGAGGGCTGGCGGAGACGCTGCGGGCTCGATCGCGGGAGATCGAGCCTGGGGTGTGGCGGGCGGCAGGAGACATCCCGCGAAATGCCTCATGATCAATGAGACGGATCGACATCGATCCGTCTCATTGATCATGAGGAACCGCAGGTGAGAGATGTTTCATGCCTCAGATCCGACGAGACAAGACAGCTGTCAGCCGTCTTGGCTCTGGTCAAAGCGTCCTGTGCTGCGGTGGCCATGAGGGTCTCGGCGGGGTCATGGCGGGGATGTGGGCGCCGTAGGTGAGTACGCAGGCCGCGGGCAGAGGTTGGTGCCGCTGAGGTGCTCTCTCTGGAGCATGCGCCAGCCGGGCTCCAGCTCCCCGGTCTCGTTCATGGCGATGATGCCGTACGAGTTGGGGCGGCCGGTGGCGACGCAGTGGCGGATGCCGGGCGAGGCGATGGTGATCTTGGCCAGGGTGGCGTTGATCGCGGTGGTGCGGTACTGGAGAGGATTGGAGCCGTCTGCGCGGAGGACCTGGCCGGCCAGCCAGACCTCGCCGCGCGGGTAGTAGCTGGGGCCGGCGTCGTGGAGGCACATGGCGAGGGGGCGGGCGTGCTGTGGGGAGGCCCCGGCGGGGATGTAGACGAGACAGCCGGGCTGGAGGTCGTTGAGGGTGGGTGTGGTCATGGGTCAGCCGATCGCGGATGAAGGAAGTTCGGGGTTGATCCTTGATCACAGCAGCGTCGGTTCCTGAAACTGCATTCCCGAAGCTCGCTGAGATGCACCGCAGTACTTCGAGATCGGTTTCGTTCAGACCAGCAGTTCGCAGACCTCGAGAGCCTCATTACGCGATTGAATCCGCGGCATGGTCGCGCTCTGGGCGATGCCGACGACGAAAGTCTCGAGATCCAGTTCGCGGATCTGGCCCGCCGCTTGGAAGGCACCTTCGACGAACTGGCTGAACTTGAGGCCGCGATGAAAGCCCGTGCGGCCGTTGCCCGAAGACTTGCGGCCGAAGCGGAAACCAACAGGCGTGAAGCCGATTCGAGCCGTGAAATCGCGGCGCGACGTAAAGAAGAGGCCGATGCCTTCGACGTCCTCCTCGCCAGGCAGGTCGACGCCGTGGCTCAACGTGTCGAGAAGCGGGGCCAAGGTACTCAACGTCGCTACATGCTGTACGGCGTCATT
Organism: Nonomuraea sp. NPDC049750; assembly: GCF_040659625.1. Taxonomy (NCBI): domain Bacteria; kingdom Bacillati; phylum Actinomycetota; class Actinomycetes; order Streptosporangiales; family Streptosporangiaceae; genus Nonomuraea; species Nonomuraea sp. NPDC049750. The sequence continues at coordinate 58,747 of NZ_JBFANB010000044.1, read as the reverse complement.
CTCGGAGCCGCAGCCGCCGTACTGCTTGACGCGACCAAACACTATTGGGCGTTCTGGATGTAGGCGTGCCTGTGCGGACGGGTTCTCATCAGGTTGCCGACGTCCGCCGGCGATGACTACGCTCTCCGGCAACACGTAGACGGAGACGAGTAACCGAAGGCCCGCGCGGGCTGAGAGAGCCGCCGGTAGCTGTGAAGGCGGCCTCGCGCCCCTTCGGCGAAGACACTCCCGAGTGCGGGGAGGAAATGCCCCGCCGGTCTGACCCCCGTCATCGGGTCGTGGAGGCCGCCCTTTCGTGGGCGGCGAAAGTGCGGTGGCACCGGGAGTTCCCTTCTCCCCCGCACTCCCAAGGGATCATGCAACTCGTGAGGAGCTGTGATGATCTCTCGTGTCCTGTCGGCGGAGCTCGCTGAGCACGCCGGACAACGAGTGACGATCGCCGGTTGGGTACATCGCCGCCGGCGGCTGAAATCCGTGTCCTTCCTGGTCGTCAGGGACCGCAGCGGGCTTGCCCAGGTGGTGACGCCCGGCGTGGTCCCGGGTGAGGAGCCCGGTGCGGTTCCGGGGGAGGAGACGGTCGTCCGGGTGACGGGCGTCGTGACCGTGAACCCGCAGGCGCCGGGCGGCGCCGAGCTCACCGAGGCGGAGATCGAGGTACTGGCCGAGCCCACCGAGGCGCCGCCGTTCGACCTCTACCGGCCGGTCGTGCCCGCCGCGCTGCCCACGATCCTCGACCACGCACCGGTCGCGCTGCGCCATCCGCGGCTCAGGGCGCCGCTGGAGATCTCGGCGGCGAGTGTGGCCGGGTTCCGCCGGGCGCTGGACCGGCTGGGGTTCACCGAGATCCACACGCCCAAGATCGTCGCCTCGGCCACCGAATCGGGCGCGAACGTCTTCGGCATCGACTACTTCGGCCGCCCCGCCTACCTGGCGCAGTCGCCGCAGTTCTACAAGCAGGCAATGGTCGGTGTGTTCGAGCGGGTCTACGAGGTGGGGCCGGTCTTCCGGGCCGAGCCGCACGACACGGTCCGCCACCTGGCCCAGTACACCAGCCTGGACGCCGAGCTGGGCTTCGTGCGCGACCACCGCGACGTGATGGCGGTGCTGCGCGAGGCGGTGGCGGGCATGGTGGAGGCGGTACAGGGGCAGCCGGCGGTCGACCTGCTCGACGTGACGTTGCCGGAGGTGCCCGCCGAGATCCCGGCGATCCACTTCACCGAGGCGCAGCGGCTCACGGACGAGTTCGAGCCGGACCTGTCACCGAACCAGGAGCGGTGGTTGTCGGAGTGGGCGGTGCGGGAGCACGGGTCGGAGTTCCTGTTCGTCACGGGGTATCCGATGGCCAAGCGGCCGTTCTACACCCATCCGGACCCGCTGCGTGAGGGGTATTCGAACGGGTTCGACCTGCTTTTCCGGGGGTTGGAGCTGGTGACGGGCGGGCAGCGGCTGCACAGGCACCAGGATTACCTCGACGCGCTCGCCGCGCGTGGTGAGGATGTCGGGCCGTATGAGGGGTATTTGCAGGCGTTCGCGCACGGCATGCCGCCGCACGGGGGGTTCGCGCTGGGGCTCGAGCGCTGGACCGCGCGCCTGGTCGGCGCCGCGAACATCCGCCAGGCCACGTTGTTCCCCCGCGACCTGAATCGCCTCTCTCCGTAGACCGCCCTCGGCTCTCTCCGTAGAAAAGCGCCATATTTTACGGCAAGCCCGGTGAGCCCCACCCGCCATACGTGGCCGGGCCCCGTCCAGGGGCACGCTCCTCCGGTGGGCGGGGCCGGGCGCCGTGACGTGCGCATGGTCGGCCATGGCTTCCGTATGGCCGGCCATGGCGTCCATACGGAATGGTCGGCCTCCCCATGGTCAGCCCCGAAGGACGGGTGGGTCTTCGGGGCCGGCTTGGGACAAGAAGGATTCAGCGGAAGCGCGGGACAAGAAGGACGTCACCGGGCGCAGGGCTGGAACGGCCTCCTCGGGAGCGGGGCCAGGACGGACTTCACCGAGTGCGGGGCCAGGACGGACTTCACCGAGTGCGGGGCAGGAAGGCGGCGACCGCCGCGCCCAAAAGGCAGATCAGCGCCGTGACGAAGAACATCTCCGTGTATTCCAGATGTAGCGCCGCGTCCACCTTCGCGAGGTACTCGCTCAGCTGCTTCGCGTACACCGCAGGTTCCACCCCCACCGGCAGCGGCGTGTCCAGGCCCGCAGTCAGCGACTGGAACCGGTGGAACCCCCACGCCGACACCCCCGCGATGCCGATCAGCATGCCCATCATCCTGGCCACCACCAACGCCGCCGAGGCCACCCCGTGCTGCGTGGCGGGTGTCACCCGGAGCACCGCGGCCGACACGGGGGCGATGACCAGCCCCAGCCCCAGTCCGGCCACGACCAGGGAGAGGTCCACCATCAGGGCGGCGTTCGCCAGGTCGAGCGGCCAGCGGCTCATCACGCCGTACCCGGCCGAGGCCACGATCAGGCCCGCCACCGCCACCACGCGGTCGCCGAGCCGGCGGGCCAGCAGACCGCCCAGCAGCGCGCCCACCGGGAGCGCGATCAGGAACCTGGCCAGCACGAGCGCCGCGTCCAACGTCTCCAGGTCGAGCAGCGTCTGTGCCGTGAACTGGACGAACACCATGGTGATCAGCAGCGCGGCCCCGGTCAGGAAGCTCACGCCCAGCGTGGCCAGCAGCGGTCCCTTGCGGGTGCCCGTCAGGTCGAGCAGCCGGACCTTCGACCTGATCTCCCACCAGACGAACGCCGCCCCGGCCACGACCCCGGCCGCGATCACCGGCAGGCCCCAGGGCGGCAGCACGGTCGTGGCGGGATCGGGGTTGTACAGGCCCACGACCAGGAGGGCGAGGCTCAATGCCAGTAACGCGCCGCCGACCCCGTCCACACGCCCGGCCGACGCCTGCCCCGGCAGCCCGGAGGACCCATGATCCGAAAGCTTGGCGGACGCCCCACCCGAAGGCCCGGAAGACGGCTGCTCCGGGTGTTCGGACCGGGTCTGCTCCAAAAGGTCGGACGGAGTCTGCTTCAGAGGGCCGGGCGGGGTCTGACCCATGGGAGCGGGGCCGGAAAGGGCCCGTTGAGCCTGTGGTGAGGGGACGGTCAGGTGGACCGCCACGGCGGCCAGTGCCGCCAGTGGCAGGTTGATCCAGAAGATGGCGTGCCAGCCGCCCAGCTCGATCCCGAACACCGTGGTGCTCGGGAGCAGCGCCAGCACCCCGCCGTACAGCGGACCGAGCGCGCTGCCCAGCTCCTGCGCCGCGCCGACCGCGCCGAGTGCCACCGGCCGCTCGTGCTCGTGCCACAGGTCGCCGATGAGCGCCATCGTGATCGGCAGCAGCGCGCCTCCCGCGATCCCCTGGATCGTCCGGCCCGCCACCACCATCACCTCTCCGGACGCCAGCGCGGTCAGCACCGAGCCGAGCGCGAACGCCGCCAGGCAGGCGTGGATGAGGGGCCGCCGGCCGTACCGGTCGGAGAGCTGGCCGAGCAGCGGCATCGCGGCGATGTAGCCGAGCAGGAACCCGGTGACCACCGGTGTCGCCCGCTCCAGGCGGTTGGTGGGGATGCCCACGTCGGTGGCGATGTCGAGCAGGACGGTCACGACCACGTACGCGTCGAGGGCGGCCAGCAGCACCACCGCGCCGCCGACGCCGAGCGCGACCCGGCGGGCGCGCCTCATCCGGCGGCGGGTGGCGTGATGGTCACCGGCGCGTCGAAGTCGCTGAGCGACACGGTCACCGTGCCGTCCTGCAGCGGCAGTTCGAGCTTGGTGAGCCGGCTGGTGGCCTTGTCCACCCAGAGCTTGCCGTTGACGCCCTGCGTGACGCCGGGGATGAGCGTGCCGAGGACCTGACCGGAGAACGCGGTGGCCACCCGGTAGGCGCCGCTCTCCTCGGCCTCCACACGCGGGTCGGTGGCCGTGCTGAGCAGCTGCGCGAGGCCCTTGGCCGGGTCGAGGATCTTCGACGGGTCGTAGAGCTGCGCCAGGTCCTTCCTGGTCATCTTCTGGAAACCGCCGGTCGGGCCCTTGAAGTGCACGGTGTCGCCGACCAGGGCGAAGGTGATCTCCTGGAGGCTGCCCAGCACCTCGATGGTGATCGTGCCGTCGGCGTCACCGGCGGCCGTCAGCCTGCCGTCGGCCTTCTTCACCGGCACCTTGGGCTTGCCGTCCGTGGCGATGGAGAAGGTGGCCGACTTGACCACCTTCATGGCCTCGGTGGACTTCTTCAGCAGGTCGGGCCCGGCGGGCAGCTCGCTTCCGCCGCCGCCCGATGAGCAGGCGGACACCAGCGCGAAGACGACGACGAACAGCAGCTTTCGAAGCATGAGCGGATCGTAGCGAGCGCCCGGAACGATCGTGCGCCGTCGGGCATATCGGTTAGGTGTCGGCGTGGCCGTTCAGCGTAGCTTCTTCAGGTGCTCGACGATCGGCTCGTAGGCGGCCACCAGCGCGTCCAGCTGGTCGTCGGTGAGCCGGTCGACGAAGTGCTCCCGGACACTGGTCACGTGATCAGGCGCGACCCGCTCGATCGTGGCCCAGCCCTCGCTCGTCAGCACCGCGAACGTGCCCCGCCGGTCGTCGTGGCAGTCCTCCCTGACGACCAGTCCCTTGGCCTCCATACGGGAGATCTGGTGCGACAGCCGGCTGCGCGACTGGATGGTCGCGTCGGCCAGATCGCTCATCCGCATCCGGTGGTCGGGACTCTCCGAGAGATTGACCAGGATCTCGTAGTCGTTCACCGACAGGGCGTGCTCCTGCAGCTCGCGGTCGAGCCGATGCATGAGCAGCTTGTGCAGCGCCAGGTGGGTACGCCAGGCACGCTGCTCGGCGGGGGAGAGCCAGCGAGGCGCGCTCATCGAGACTCCTCGAGCGTGGATACCCCCGTCTTCAGGCGAGGGAGGAGGTCAAGATCTCCAATCTAGCGCACATAGGCGCCGGCCTCGCAGTCCGTGTGACCTCGCAGTCCGTGGAACGCCGCAGGCTCTATGGCGGACCGCCGGACGAGGCCCCGCCACGCCGCCGGACGCGGCCCACCATGCCGCCAGGGGTAACGCGCGTCATAGAGTGACCCGTCGTGGCGGACAACTCGGGTGAGAGTCTGGGCACCGTCCTGGTCGCGGGCGGTGCGAACCTGGCCATCGCGGTGGCCAAGCTGATCGCGGGCCTGATCGGCGGTTCGGCGGCGATGCTGTCGGAGGCGGCCCACTCGGCCGCGGACACGGTGACGGAGCTCCTGCTCCTGGTCTCCGTACGCCGGGGCCAGCGGCCCGCCGACTCGCGCCACCCCTTCGGGCACGGCAAGGCGGGCTTCTTCTGGGCGATGATGGCGGCCGTCGCGACCCTGGTCGGTGGCGCGGGGTTCTCCATCACCCATGGCGTGCACGAGATCAGCCACGGCGAGCGGCTCGGCAACCTCATCCCGTCGTACATCGTGCTGGCCCTCTCCTTCGCGATCGAGGGCGTGTCCTTCCTCAACGCGCTCGCGCAACTGCGCAGGGAGGCCCGCAGGCATGACGTCAGCCCGTTCCGGCTGGTCTCGATCACCTCGGACACCGCGCTGAAGGCCGTCGTGTACGAGGACGCGGCCGCGCTGATCGGGCTGGTGATCGCGGCGCTGGGTCTGCTCGGCTACCAGGTGACCGGCTCGCCCGTGTGGGACGGCGCGGCGTCGATCGCGATCGGGGTGCTCCTGCTGGTGGCCGCGCTCACGCTGATCCGGTCGAACGTGTCGCTGCTGATCGGCCAGTCCGCTCCGGGCCCGGTCGAGGAGGAGATCCGCGCGGTGCTGGCGGGGCAGCCCGAGGTGGAGAGCGTGGTCGAGCTGCTCACCATGATGCTGGGCCCGGGCCGCTTCCTGGTGGCCGCGAAGATCGACTTCCGGGACGACGCGACGGCCGCGGGGGTGGAGATCGCCTGCGACGAGCTGGAGCGCTGGCTGCGGGATCGCTATCCCGGCATCTCCCAGGTGTTCCTGGATCCGACTCCCACTCGGCGTCGTTAGTCCAGGGCCATGACCACGGCGAGGCCGACGACGTGCATGAGCACGACGGCGACGATCAGCGAGACGAACACGAACTTGGCCGGCCCGTGCTCGAAGGTCTTGCCCTCTTCGAGCGGCTTGCGCTTGGCCATCCGATCGGCGATTCGCTCCTCGACTGACTTGCTGTAGAACATGCCTCCATTTTATCCGACCAGAGGCAGCTGCTCGGCTGGTGAATCTGTGATGACGGCCACTACGATGTCGCCCTCGGCGGTCCATTCGAGCAGGTGGCGGCCCGTCACGTCGGCGTCGGTGGCCCGCAGCCCGTCGATGGTCAGCTCGCCGCGCTTGATCAGGGCCTCCTTGCGGGTCCAGCGCCTGATCAGCTCTTCGTTGGTGCTGACCGCCGCCAGTTCCCGCTCGGTGAGCGCCCGGCCCGCGAGCAGCCGGTCGAACGGGCCCGGCGGCACGCGTTCGGCGTCGATGCCCACCCGGCCCGCACCGGCCGCCGCGCAGACGTAGCCGCGCGTGTGGCTGAGGCTGACGCCCAGGGAGGGGGCCTGTTCGATGTATGGGCGGCCGTGGCCGGGGCCGTGTATCTCGCAGTGTTGTAACAGGGTCAGCCCGGCCGGGTCGGTGTCGAGCACCGCCGCGGCGCAGAGGCGTACGAGCAGGTGGGCCGCCGTGAACGAGCGGCGGTCGGGCTCGAACGCGAACCTGGCGGCGCGCGCCCGCTCGACGTCGGTCAGCCAGTCTTCTGGGGCGAGCACCTCGTCGGGGCGCCCACCCATCGCCACGGGGCCGATCGGTCAGTCCTTTTTCTTGGTGCCGCTGTCCAGGTTGTACTGGTCCTCTTTGGCCGCGCCGAGCACGGTCACGTCGTGGACCTTCCAGACGCCCTTCTCCTTGACCAGGCTGATCTTCAGATGGGAGTCCTTGACCGAGCGTATCGCCTCCGAGGTGTTCACCTGCTGGTCGACCACGACGATGGCGTGCGCGGTGGCCTCGTCGACGTCCGAGAGGTAGACCTCGCGGACGTTCGCCTGCGAGACGGCCTTGAGCTTGACGATGACCTGGGCCATCGCGCCGCCGAACGCCTCGTCGTAGGTGGCCAGGAAGTCGCCGGTGGCCTGGGCTGTCAGCGTGGCGCGGGTGGCCTGGAGGTTCTGGTAGTCGTAGCTGAGCAGCGCCTTGCCGAACGAGCTCGCCGCGCCTGAGACCTCCAGTCGCAGGGCCCGCTCGCTCTCCAGCCGGGCCAGCGAGTCGCGGGCCTGGCTCGCGGAGATCCACTGCAGCGCCGCCGTGGCGGCCAGCGCGGCCACCAGCAGGGCCACCACCGCCACCAGGATCCGGCCACGCCCCAGCCCCGACCGCCCAGCAGCGACCACCCCACCGCCGTCCGAGGCACCGGTGTCGGAGGGGACGCCGTCCGAGGGGCCGCTGTCAGAGGAGGCGCCGTCCGAGGGGCCGGTGTCCGAGGCCGCGCTGGCCGAGGGCTCCCCAGGCGGCCCGTTCGAGGTGGTCGGTGATTCTGCCGCTGGGGCCTCCTCCGTGGCGCTCCGCTGGTCCTCCGCGAGGTCCTGCTTGGTGGTCATGACTTCTCCTCACGGCGGCGGGCGGCCCGGCCCACCGCGATCCACCCCAAGATGCCACCACTCGCCGCCACCGCGAGGAAGATCGCGACGATCAGCGGAGCGGCGTCCACCGGGGTACGGGACGCGGGCCCGGAAGCCGCGGCGGGTGACTTCGCGCCCGCCGCCTCCGGGGTCCGCTCGGGCTGTGCGGTGGCCTTGGCCTGGGCTTCCGGCCGCCTGGTCTGCTCTGCTTCGGTGTCTTTCCTGGGATGGTCGGCGGCGTCTTCCGTACGGACCGGCTCGTCCGTCGCGCGGTCGGTGCAGGCGCGCAGGCGGGGCACGGTGGGCGGGCCGACCGGGCCCGCGTACTCCTCCGCCGGTTGCGGCCCGCCTGGGACGCTGAAGATGAACGACGCCTTGCCGTACACCGTGTTCCCCTCCCTCACACTGATGTCGTCCGCCAGGCTCAGCGCGGTCGGCACGATGCTCAGCAGGTGGTGCACGTTCCGCTCGGTCTCGGCGGAGAACACCGGTTTGTGCGGCAGGCCCGCCGCGGTCAGCAGGCACGACAGGCCCGGTCTGGCCCGCTTGATGGCCTGGTCGAGCTGCCCGAACACGCCGGGTCCCTGGTCCAGGAAGGCGTCGAGGTCGCTGCGCGAGTCGCGCAGCGTGGCCGTCACCGTGCTCAGGTCCGTGATGCCGGAAGCCAGCTTGTCCTTCCTGCCCGCCAGGGTGTGGGTGAGCTGGGTGAGCTGCACAGACAGGTCGTCGAGCACCTGGGAGTTGTCGGCCAGCGTGCCGGTCAGGTCGTGCGCGTCCTCGATGATGTCCCTGATCGACGACGACCGGCCGTCCAGCGCCACCGCCAGCTCGTGCGTGATCGTCTTGGCGTCCTTGGGCGGCACCGCGGACAGCAGCTTACCGACGCCCTCGAACAGCTTGCGGTAGTCCAGCGGCACCGTGGTCTTGGACAGCGGGATCACGTCGCCGGCCGCGAGCGTCGGGCCGTTCACGCCGGTCACGGGCGGCGACAGCTCCACGTACGGCTCGCCGACCGCGGACTTGCGCCGTACCTCGGCCGTGGCCGCCTTCGGCAGCCGGACCTCCTTGTCGATGTCCAGACCCACGACGATCTTGCCGGGCGCCAGCCGTACGTCCCCGACCTTCCCCACCCGCACACCCAGGTAGGCGACGTCGAAGCCGCGGACCAGGCCGGGGGAGGAGACGAACTCCGCCGACACCCGGTAGGGCTGGGTGATCGCGTCGAGCTTGATGATCGTGCTGAACGCCCAGATCGTCATCACGATGCCTAGGACGACGAAGAAGCCAAGGTTCAGATAGATGCGGCGGTTCCTCATCGCGACGGCCCCCAGAGCAGATAGTTCCTCATCGCGGCGGCTCCCAGAGCAGGCGGAAGTCCGCGACCCGGTTGGGCAGCAGACCCGTCTTGCCGTTCGGCAGCAAGCCCGTCTTGCCGTTCGGCAGGAGTCCCTTGTGCCGCGGCGTCAGCAGGCCCTTCAGCCACACGTAGATCAGCACCTGGCCGTTGACCGTGATCGGCGGCGTGTCGATGAACGCCTGCAGCTTGGCCACCAGCGCCTTCAGGTCCTCCTTGCCGCGCAGCATCGAGGAGGTGATCGCGTCGAGCTCGCGCAGCAGCGTGCGCAGCCGGGCGGCGTGCCGCGGGTAGACCGTGAGGTTGGCCTCCTTGGCCAGGTCGGTCAGCGCGATGATGGCCGTCTTCACGTGCTTGCGGCCGTGCGCGATGCGGGCCGTGGCCGCCGCCAGCGTGCCGGGCAGCCGGTCCAGCTCCTTGCTGCCCTTGGCGAGCTGGTCGCCCAGCTTGGCCAGGGCGTCCACGGTGGTGGCGATGTCCTGGCGGGCGGCGGCGTAGGTGTCGGTCACCTCGGCCGTCTGCTTGATCAGCTTGTTGACGTCGGCGCCCTTGCCGGCGAACGCGGTCGAGGCGGCGTCGAGGATGGCGTTGACGTCCTGTGTGCCGAGCGCCTCGATGAGCGGCCCGGCTTTCGCGGTGACCTGCTCGATGTCCGGTTCGACCGAAGTGTCGGTGATCGTGGCGCCGCTCTTGAGGTAGGGGCCCTTCGACAGGTCCTTGCCCGGGGGCGGCGTGAGCTGGACGTAGTTCTCGCCCAGGACCGAGGTCTTGGCCACCGTCGCGGTGCTGCCTTCGGGCACCGGGTGCTCCGGCGTGATCGACATGGTCACCCTGGCCTGGTAGCCCTGCAGCCGGATGCCGGTCACCGTGCCCACCCGTACGTCGGAGATCTGCACGCTGTGCCCGGCGACCAGGCTCTGGACGTCGTCGAAGGTGGCGTTGATGGTCAGATCGCCGCCGGTGGCGCCGAGTGTCTGGAGCGAGCAGGACGCGGTGATGCCCAGCGCGAGCAGCCCGGACAGGACACGTGCCTTCATCGGTTCTTCTTCCCCTTCTCGAAGGGGCAGTTGCTGAGGCCGGCGGGCAGGCACGGGACCTTGCCGAGGTTCAGGGCGTCGAACAGCGGGGTCAGCCAGGCCCTGGTCATCGCGTTGAGCACCACGCGGATCTTCAGTACGTGCTGCTTCTTGTCCCAGGAGTCGATCAGGATGTCGGAGAAGTCGGCCGCGCCCTTGATCGCCTGGGCCATCGACGCGCTGTTGGCCCGGACGGTCAGCACCAGCTCGGCCAGTGTGCCGGCGGCCTGGGGGAGCCGTTCTGAATAGGCTTCGATGATCACGTCGCCGCGGCGCACGAAGTCGGCCATCCCCGCGATGAACGTCCGCAGCCGCCGCCGCTCCTCGGCCAGGATGGCGCTGGCCTCGGCGAAGGAGTCGATCGCGCCGGTCACCTGGCCCTGCCGCTTGTTGAGGCTGGTGGCCAGCTTGTTCAGGCCCTTGGCCAGGTCGATGAGCTGCTGGTCCTGCTTGGCCAGCGTGTCGGTGAGCCGCGCGGTGTCGGCGAGCGCGTTGTTGACCGTCTTGCCGCGGCCCCTGACGCCGTCGGCGAGGTCGCCCGCGACGTCGCCCAGCTTGTCGGAGTCCAGCGCGTCGGTCAGCTTGGTGAACGCGTCGAGCGCGTCGTCGATCTCCACCGGCAGGTCGGTGCGCTCCAGCGGGATGGTGGCGCCGGAGGCGATCCGCTGGTCGCCGGGCTTCCAGGGCGGGTAGAGGACGACGTTGCGCTCGCCCAGGGTGTTCTGCGGCGCGACCACGGCCTTGACGTTCGCGGGCAGCGGCACCTCCCGGTCGACCGACAGCTCGACGCGCACCTTGTCGCCGTCGATCCGGATGCTCGTCACATATCCGGCGTCGAGCCCCATCACCTTCACCCGCGCCTGCTCGTACAGGGAGGGCGCCTTGCTGAAGATCGCGGTCAGCCGGTACGGCTCGGGGCCGAGCAGCGTGCACCCGCCACTGGCCGCCAGCAGCGTGCCGGCCAGCAGGGCCGCCAGTAAACGGGTCATCGGTCGTTCTTCCTGTCCTTGGCGATGGCGCCGAGCACCTCCGGGTCGATGGGGCCCAGGCCCGTGGCTATGGCCTCGAGCCACGGGCCTTGGCCGCCCATCGTGGACAGCCCGGAGAACGTCGGGCCGGCCCACGCCAGGAGCGCGTTGAACTCCTTGTTGCCGCTGTTGAGCTTGGTGGTGATCGCGCCGGTGTCGTCGAGGACCTGGACCAGCGTCTTCTCGTGCTCGTTGATCAGCCGGGTGGTGCTCTGGACGAGGTCGCTGCCGTCGCCGAGCAGCGCGCGCAGCTCGTTGCGGCGCGAGCGCAGCTCGTTCAGCATGACCTCGATGGCGTCGATGAGCCGGCCGAGCTGCTTGTCCTTGCGCTCCAGCACGTTCATGATCTTGGTGCCGTTGTCGAGGAGCTTCTGCAGCTGCGGTTCGCTCTGGCTGATGGTGTCCGACAGGTCGCCGATGTTCTTCAGCAGCTTGGTGATCCGGCCGCGCTTGCTGATGTCGACCTTGCCCAGTTGGGTGAGCAGGTCGTCCACGGCCTTGGTGTCGAGCTTCTGGACCAGGTGGGTGGCGTCCTTGATGGCATCGTTGATCAGCGTGGGGACGCCCGTCCGCGTCACCGGGATCCGGCGCTGCGCCTCGGGGAGCTGGTCGACGTACGGGGCGGTGACCGGGCCCGACAGCTTGACGTAGCGGCCGCCGAGCAGGTTGGACAGCGTGATGTCGGCCCGGGTGGCGCGGCCGAGCCGTACGTCGGTGTCGACCTTCCAGGTGACCACCACGTTGCCCTGGCCGTAGTCGGGCCGTACCTCGGTCACCTTGCCGACCCGCACGCCCGCGACCCGCACATCGTTGCCGGTGCGCAGGCCGCCGGAGTCCACGAACGTGCCGGACATGTAGTAGCCCCCTTCGAGCAGCCCGAGGCTGCCGACGAGGAAGGTGGCCACCAGGATCGTGCCGATCACCGCCAGCGAGATCAGGCCGACGACGATCTTGTTGCGGTCGCGGAAGGACTTGAGCGCCATCACTCACCGACCATGAGCTTCTGCAGGTCCTTCGAGCTCTGGATCCGCGTGCTGCCGCGCAGTGGGGGCGGCGTCTTCATCGGGTACGGGCAGGGCGCGGCGCTCAGCGCCAGGCACGGGACCGCGGTGATGAAGTAGTGGCCGCGATCGACGCTGGAGTAGGCGCGGGCCAGCAGCGGCTGGAAGGTGCCGATCGTCTTGTCGATCTCGTTCACGTGCCGCCTGATGCCGCCGGTCAGCCCGGAGAGGTTGTCGACCAGCGCGCCCAGCTCGTCGGCGTTCTTGCCGAGCACCTGATCGGAGGTATGGACGGTGGTCGAGAGTTGCACGATCGCGTCGTCGATCAGCTTGCGGTTGCCGGCGAACGCCTCGGAGAGGGTGACCAGGTTGTCGACGAGCTGCTCGATCTGCTTGTCGCGCTGGGCGACCACGCCGGTGACGGTGGCGTAGTCCTTGAGCAATCGCTGGATAGTCTGCTTGCGCTCGTTGATCGTGCCGGTGATGGCGTTGACGTTGTCGAGCAGCCGGGGGATGTTCTTGTCGTTGCCCTTCAGGGATTTGGCGGCGGCGGTGAGCAGCTGGTTGATCTGGTCGGGGTCCAGGCTGCGGGTCAGCGGGCCGAGGTCGCTCACCAGCTGGCCGATGTCGACCACGGACGAGGTGCGGACGACCCGAGAGCCGGGGGCCAGCCGGCCCGGCGCGGTGCCGGGGAGCAGGTAGACGACCCGCTGGCCGACCGCGTTGCGCCACCTGATCGCGGCCTCGGTGTCCGACGGCACCCTGACGGCGTCCTGGACCTCCATGGTGATCTCGGCCCGGCCGTTCACCACCTTGATCGTGTCGACCTGTCCCACGGGCGCCCCGGCGATCTTCACCTGATCGCCCTCCCGCAGCCCGGACACATCATCAAATGTCGCGACTAATTGGTATCCGCCGCCGGTGCTGACCCGGGCGATCTGCACCGTGATCACCACGATCAGCGCCACCGTCAAGCCGACGAACAGCACCACGCGCAGCAGCGTCCACCGGCGGGCCACGCGTTCCCTGGACAGCGCCACGTCAGTCCCTCCCGTCGGTGGGTCCGCAGGAGCCGACGACGAGCTCGCAGATGTCGGTCGAGACGAACGCCTCCACCTGCAACTGGCGGGCGCCGCCGGGGCCCGGCGCCTCGATCAGCTTGTTCAGCAGGTCCACCAGCCGGTTCAGGCCGCGTACGCCGTCACCGGCCAGGCCGAGCTGGGCGTAGATGAGCGAGGCCACCCGCTCGCCCGAGTGGACGGCCGCCCGCAGGTCCTGCCGGTGCTTGCGCAGGCCGTGCGCGCTCAGGTCGGAGACCGAGGTGACCTCCTGGAGCAGGACCCGCACCTTGTCGGCCCGTTCCAGCAGGTCGGGGGTGATGACGTTGACGTCGGAGGAGATCGCCACCAGCTCGTCGCCCTTGTCGGACAGCGCGGTGGACAGCCCGGCAGTGTCATGCAGGAACTGCCTGGCCCGCGCGCGCTGCCGGTGCGCGACATCGACGACCGTGCCCGCGTCGTCGATGAGCTCGCGCAGCCGCTTCCCTTCGCCGTCGAGCCCCTGGGCCAGGGTGTGCACGATGACGGTGACCTCGCGCGGGTCCACGGCGTTCAGGCCCCGGTAGGCGGCGCCGAGCGTGTCGGACAGGTCGAGGGCCTGCTCGGTCTGGGTGATGACCGCGCCGCCGGCCAGGTAGGGGCCGGTGGTCTCGCCCGCGCCGAGCTTGAGGTCGACGAACTTGGGCCCGAACACCGACGACGGCTCGATGGCCGCGACAGTGGTGCTGGGCAGCCTGACGCCGGGCTCGATGGCCATGCTCACCACGGCCTTGCCCTTGGCGTCGAGGGACACCTTCGTCACGTCGCCGACCGTGATGCCGCGGATCTTGACGGGGGACTGGGTGTCCAGGCCCTGACCGGACCGGGCGAAGACGGCGTCGATCCTGGTGCCGTTGATCTCCGACGCGGTCCGTACGATGAAGATCGTCGTCGCCGCGAGCACCACGATGAGCGCGAGCGCGATGCCCGCGCGGACGGGCAGGGAGAACTCGTCGCGACCCATTCATTCACCCCGTCAGCTTCACGCTGCCGCCGTTACCCCAGAACAGGTACGACAGCAGCAGGTTGAGCAGGACGATCGTGACGATCGACTGACGGATCGCGCGGCCCGCCGCCACGCCCACGCCGACCGGGCCGCCGGTGGCGTAGAAGCCGTAGTAGCAGTGGATGACGACGACGGTGAAGGCGAACACCGCCACCTTGGTCACGCTGAACACGATGTCGCTGACCGGCAGATACAGGTAGAAGTAGTAGTCGTAGACGCCCGGCGCCAGCCCGAACAGGACCGTGCTCATCAGCCGGGTGGCGAAGAAACTGGCGAACAGCGCGATCAGATAGATCGGCACCAGCGCCAGCAGCGCCGCCACGACCCGGGTGCAGATCAGGTAGGTGAAGGCGTTGATGCCCATCACCTCCAGCGCGTCGATCTCCTCGGAGATCCGCATCGCGCCCAGTTCGGCGGTGAAGGACGAGCCGACCTGCGCGGCCAGCGCGGTCGCGGCGATGATCGGGGTGATCTCGCGTACGTTGGCGAAGCTGCCGACCAGGCCCATGAACGACTCGGCGCCGATCGCCTGCAGCCCCTGGTAGCCCTGCAGGCCCACGGTCGCGCCCACGACGAAGGCCATGGTGAACACCACGAAGATCATGCCGCCGCCGATGACGGTCGCGCCGACGCCCACGACCACGTCGCTGACCTGGCGGATGACGACCTTGAAGTACTTCAGCCGGAGGATCACATCGCGGACGGAGTAGAACAGCACCTTCCACACGAACAGCGGCCAGTTGGCCAGGGTCGCGAACCGCTCGGCCCATTCGCGCCCGCTGACGGCGAACCTGAGGCCGGCCGTACGTGAGACCATCACAGCGCCTTCGGCGGGTAGGCGAGGAAGTAGACGGCGGAGATCACGTAGTTGAACGCGAACACCAGCATGAACGTGACCACCGTCGACTGGTTGACCGCCCGGCCCACACCGACGGGGCTGGTGGCGCAGGTCATGCCCTTGTAGCAGGCGACGGCCGCGGCGATGAAGCCGAAGATCCACGCCTTGAACAGCGTCACGTACAGGTCGGAGCCCACCACGAGCGACAGCGCGCCGTCGAAGTAGGCGCCGGAGGTCACGCCCTGGACGACCACGTTGAAGAAGTAGCCGCCGCTGGCCCCGGCCAGGATGACCAGCGGGCACAGGCAGACCGCGACCGTGCTGGCCGCCCACATGCGCGGCGTCACCAGGCGGTGGATCGGATTGACCGACATCACCTCCATCGCGCTCAGCTCGTCGCGGATGTGCCGCGCGCCGATGTCGGAGGTCATCGCGCTGCCGCCGGCTCCGGCGATCAGCAGGGCGCTGGCCAGCGGCGCGACCTCCCGGATGAGCCCGACGAACACGGCGCTGCCGGTGGCGGACGCCGCGCCGAGCTGCCATGCCAGGTCACCCACCTGCAACGCCACAGTGGCGCCGAGAGGTAAGGAGACGAGCAGCACCGGCACGCTGGTCACGCGGGCCAGGAACCAGCACTGGTCGACGAACTCCCACCACCAGCTCCGGACGTCCCAGCTGCGGCGCAATCCCTCCAGGACGATGACGAAGAGGTCACCCACCTGGCCGAGCACGGACACAGCCTTGCGGCCAACGTATCCGGACAACTGACCACCTCGTGGAACCAGCCGACTACGGAAGCAGTAACCCTACTGACGGTCCGTCTAGTAAGTCGATGCTTTCGCTGGAATTTGAGGAAAAGGTATGAGACCCAGGTCACAGGTTGTCAGCCCGCTACGAAACGTGATCGCCTCGTAACCGTTTCAGCTCAGCAGGTCGCCCATCCAGGATTCGACCTCGGCGGGGTGGCGCGGCAGGGCGGCCGACATCAGGCGCGCGCCGTCGGCGGTGATCACCAGGTCGTCCTCGATCCGGATGCCCAGCCCCCGGAACTCCGCCGGCAGGGTGAGATCGTCGGGCTGCAGGTACAGGCCCGGCTCGACGGTGAGCACCTGGCCCTCCTCCAGGACGCCGTCCAGGTAGACCTCCGAGCGCGCGCGGGCGCAGTCGTGCACGTCCAGACCGAGCATGTGGCCACTGCTGCAGAGCGTGTAGCGGCGGTACAGGCCCGACTCCATCAGCGCGTCCGGCGAGTCGCGCAGCAGGCCCCAGTCGTGCAGGCCCTCGCTGATGACCCGCATCGCCGCCAGGTGGAAGTCGCGGAAGCGGGCACCGGGCTTGAGCGCGGCGATCCCGGCCGTCTGCGCCTCGTACACCAGCTCGTACGCCTGCCGCTGCACGGGACTGAAACGGCCGGACAGCGGCAGCGTGCGGGTGATGTCGGCCGTGTAGAGGGTGTCGGACTCGACACCCGCGTCCAGCAGCAGGAGTTCGTTCGGGTCGAGGCGGCCGTCGTTGCGGATCCAGTGCAGCACGCACGCGTGCGCGCCCGAGGCCACGATGCTGTCATAGCCGGCCGCGTTGCCCTCCAGGCGCGAACGGAGCCCGAACACGCCCTCCAGATAGCGCTCGCCCCGAGGGTGCCCGAGCGCGGCGGGCAGCGCGCGTACGACGTCTTCGAAGCCGCGCGCGGTGGCGTCGACCGCCGACTGCAGCTCGCCGATCTCCCACGCGTCCTTGATCAGCCGCATCTCCGACAGGAAGCTCTCGAACTCCGCGTCGCCGGGCAGCAGCGCGTCGACCGCCGCGTCCACGCCGCCCAGCACCCTGGCGGGCCCGGACAGCGACAGCTCGCGGATGTGGGCGCAGCCGATCTGATAGAGCTCGGCCGCCTCCTCCAGGTCGGGCCGCCGCCCCACCCAGAACTCCCCATAACGCCGGTCGCGGTAGAACTCCTCGCCGTCCTCGCGCGGCGAGCGCGGCCTGAGGTACAGCGTGGCCTCACCCGACGGCTCGATGACCAGCACGTCGCCCGGCTCGCCCGCGCCCGTCAGATAGGAGAACGCGCTGTGCGGCCGGAAGCGGTAGTCGCTGTCGTTGCTGCGCACCTTCAGCGTCCCCGACGGCACGACGAGCCGCTCACCGGGGAAGCGGGCGGCGAGCGCGGCGCGGCGCCTGGCCGCCCAGGGCGCGATCGGCAGCGCCGCCACGTCGGTGCGCCGGGTGTCGGCCCAGCCCGTCCGCATGAACGCGGTCAGCGCCGCGGTGACGGGCAGATCATGGCTGCCGGTATTGAGCGGCTCTGTCATCACGCATCCTGTTTCACAAGCTCCATGTACGGCATGCAGCCTACGGGAACGCTTGACGATGCCCCTACCTGCTTGCTTGCCTGAGAGGCACACGGGTGGAGCGCTTAGCCGGAGCCACCCGGGGTAACTGAGAGCCGAGGTGGTTCAGATGCTCATCGGGACAATCCTGCGCGGCAAGGGAAGCGCGGTGATGACCGTGGCTCCGGAAGCCACGGTCCGCGAACTCCTGACCAAGCTCGCCGAGCACAACATCGGCGCCGTCGTGGTCTCCGCCGACGGCGTGACGATCACGGGCATCGTGTCCGAGCGCGACGTGGTCCGCCGCCTGCACGACCGCGGCGCGGCCGTGCTCGACCAGCCCGTCTCCGCGATCATGACTTCGGAAGTACGCACGGTCGGCCCGCACGACAACGTCGACGAGCTGCGAAGGACCATGACCACACACCGGTTCCGGCACATGCCCGTCGTCGAGGACGGGCGGCTGGTCGGCATCGTGAGCATCGGTGACGTGGTCAAGAGCGCGATCGAGGAACTGGAGACGGAGAAGGCGTCGCTGGTCGACTACCTCCACCGTTGACACGGATGGGACGCTTGTCCCCGTGATGTACGGGCCTCCTCCCGAATACCCTCCGTCTCCGGAATATCCCCGGGCGACGAGCAGTCCGACCATCATCGTGCTCGTTTCCGGGCTGACCTGCTTACTCGGGTTCCTGCTCGGATACTTCACCGGGCTCGACTCGGGGGAGGCGACGGCCGCGCCCGCGGAGACGCCTCCGGTGACGATGACGATCGGCGACTCGACCCCGCCCGCGGACCAGGGGACGGACCCGTCGGCTCCGGCGGGCGCCCCCACGTCGGATCCGTCGGCCCCGGCGGGCGCGGTCACGTCGGCTCCGGTGGCCCTGCCCGGCACCGCCACGTCCGGTCCGGCCGCCTCCACCCCGGCGGGGACATCCGCGCCGTTGGGTACGGCCGCGCCGACGGGGGCGGCCGCTCCCGTGGGCTCGGCGGGGCCGCCGGGCGCCCTCGGCGGCATGCGGACGCTCATCGTGGGCGTGGACATCCAGCCCGGCACCTACCGTACGACGGGTCCCGCGACCGCCACGGACACGTGCTACTGGGCCCGGATGAAGAGCACGTCCGCCCAGCTCGGCGACGTGATCGCGGCGGACATGCCGAAGGGTCCCGCCACCGTGACGATCCTGGCCACCGACAAGGCGCTCCAGACGGGCGGCTGCGCCCCATGGACCAAGTCCTGACGTGCTTGGAGCCGGGCAGGCCGATATAGGAGGATGCAGCCAGCCCATCAAGGAGGATGACATGTCGATCTTGCGGAGCCTGGTGGAGAGCCTGCGCGGTGGCGCCATCGAGGTGATCGATCTCACCTCGCCCCTGTCGCCGGAGACGCCGATCCTCCAGCTGCCCGAGCCGTTCGGCAACACGATCCCGTTCCGGCTGGAGGAGATCAGCCGCTACGACGACCGTGGCCCCGCCTGGTACTGGAACGACATCCACACGGGTGAGCACACCGGCACCCATTTCGACGCGCCGATCCACTGGGTGACCGGCCGCGAGGGTCAGGACGTCTCCCAGGTGCCCCCGTCCAGCCTGCTGGCGCCCGCCGTCGTGCTCGACCTGGCGTCGGAGGCGGAGAAGGACCCCGACTTCCTGCTCCAGATCGACCACGTCAAGGAGTGGGAGCGCGTCAACGGCCCGCTGCCCGACGGCGGCTGGCTCCTCTACCGCACCGGCTGGGACGCCAGGTCCGCCGACCAGGCCACCTTCCTGAACGCCGACGAGACCGGCCCGCACACCCCCGGCATCTCCGTCGAATGCGCGAACTGGCTGGCCGCCGAGACGCCCATCCTCGGGCTCGGCGTCGAGACGGTCGGCACCGACGCGGGCACCGCCCACTCCTTCGACCCGCCTTTCCCGTGCCACTCGTTCCTGCTGGGGGCGGGCAAGTACGGCCTGACCCAGCTGCGCAACCTCGACCGCCTGCCGGTGACCGGCGCCGTCGTCCTGGCCCCGCCGCTGCCGATCGTGGGCGGCTCTGGGAGCCCTGTGCGGGTATTGGCGCTGGTGGAGCGGAGGAGCTCGGAGGGAGAGAGCGAGGGACGAGCCAACGAGCTCCGAAGCGGCCGCGACCATAAGCTCGAGAGATGATCGTCGCCGAGGCCGTCGGGCGGGTGCTGGCCGAGGCCGGGGTCGACACCGCGTTCGGCGTGGTGGGCAGCGGCAACTTCCACGTCACCAACGCCCTCGTGGCGCACGGTGTACGCTTCGTCGCCGCCCGCCACGAGGGCGGCGCCACCACGATGGCCGACGCGTACGCCAGGATGAGCGGCAAGGTCGGGATCGTCTCCGTCCACCAAGGGCCCGGCCTGACCAATGCCGTGACGGGGATCGCCGAGGCGGCCAAGAGCCGTACCCCGCTGATCGTGCTCACCGGCGAGGCGACGGACGTACGGTCCAACTTCCACATCGACCAGGACGCGCTCGCGGCGTCGGTCGGCGCGGTGCCGCTCCGCGTCACCGAGGCCGGCCGGGCGGTCGAGGACACGCTGTCGGCCTACCGTACGGCGGCCCGCGACCGGCGCACGGTCGTGCTCAACCTGCCGCTCGACGTGCAGCAGGAGCTCGTCGAGTGGCGCGGCCTCATCGGCGAGCCGCACGGGACGCCGTCGGCCGTGGGGTCACTCTCGGCTGTGAAGTCGCCGGGAACGTTGTCGGACGCGGAGTCGCCCAGGACGCCGTCGGCCGCGGAGCTCGGCACGCTGGTCCGGCTGCTGGCGGAGGCGCGGCGGCCGGTGTTCGTCGCCGGGCGCGGCGCCAGGCACGCCAGGGCCGAGCTGGAGGAGCTGGCCGACGCCACGGGCGCGCTGCTGGCCACCTCCGCCGTCGCCAAGGGCCTGTTCCGGGGCAACCCCTGGGACCTGGACGTGAGCGGCGGTTTCGCCACTCCGCTCGCCGCCGAGCTGATCCGCGACGCCGACCTCATCGTGGCCTGGGGGTGCGCCCTCAACATGTGGACCACCCGCCACGGACGGTTGATCGGCGAGCACACCAAGCTCGTCCAGGTGGACCTCGACGAGAGCGCCCTGGGCGTCCACCGCCCGGTCACCCTCGGACTGGTCGGCGACACGGCCACCACGGCGCGCACGGTCCTCCACGCCCTCGCTTCGACCGGAGACGCTCGCGGTCCGGTGGGGAACGCTCGCGGTTCGGCGGGGGATGCCGGGCGCGGGTATCAGTCGGTGGAGGTCGCCGCGCGGATCCGGGCCGAGGGCCGATGGCAGGCCATGCCCTACGACGACGAGGGCGGTGACGGGCTGATCGACCCCAGGACGCTCACAATCGGGCTCGACGACCTGCTGCCGGGGGAGCGGATCGTGGCGGTCGACTCCGGGAACTTCATGGGGTACCCGGCCATGTTCCTCGACGTGCCCGACGAGCGGGGGTTCTGCTTCACCCAGGCGTTCCAGTCGATCGGGCTCGGGCTGGCGACCGCGATCGGCGCCGCGCTAGCCCGACCCGACCGGCTGCCGGTGGCCGCGCTGGGCGACGGCGGGGCGCTCATGGGCATCGCCGAACTCGACACCGTCGTACGGCTCGGGCTGCCGATGGTGGTCGTGGTCTACGACGACGAGGCGTACGGCGCCG
Organism: Nonomuraea sp. NPDC049750; assembly: GCF_040659625.1. Lineage (NCBI taxonomy): Bacteria > Bacillati > Actinomycetota > Actinomycetes > Streptosporangiales > Streptosporangiaceae > Nonomuraea > Nonomuraea sp. NPDC049750. The sequence continues at coordinate 37,772 of NZ_JBFANB010000044.1, read as the reverse complement.
AGGTGCACCACTTCGGCCCGCACGGGCACCCGCTCGGCACGGTCAGGTTCCCGCCCGCCGACTTCGCCGCCATCGCCACCGGCTACGGTTTCGCGGCCGTCACGGTCACCGGGCCCGGCGACCTGGCCGGGGTGGCCGAGTGGCTGAAAGGCCCCAGAGACCGGCCGCTGCTGGTCCATGCGAAGGTCGCCGGGAAGCGCGGCTCGTGGTGGCTGGAGGAGGCGTTCAAGGGCCACTGAGCCGACTCAGGAGTCGCTGAGCTTGCGGATGGTGCGGGCCTCCTCGGCGGCCGTGAGAACGGCCGCCAGGGGCGCGCCCGCACCCGCCGTGACGGCCGCCGCGATGGCCCCCTCCACGAACGGCACGTCGGCCACCACCACCCGGCCGGGCTCCGCCAGCAGCTGGGCCGTCAGCACCGAGCTGCCCAGGTCGGGTACGAGCACCACGCCGTCGCCCTGGTCGACCGCCGTGAGCGCCCGCTCGATCAGGTCGAGGCTCGTGCCCACCCCGCCGTCCTCGGTGCCGCCCGCCGCCGCCACCAGCGCGCCCGTACCGGCGATGCCGCGGACGAGCGCGGCCGCCTCCGCCGCCAGCCCGGCGCTGTGGGCCACCAGTACGATGCCCACCATCACGGGCTCACGGTGACCAGGCAGGCGACGATGAGCGCCGACGACGCCGCCCCCGGATCCTCGTGCCCGACGCTGCGCTCGCCCAGGTAACTGGCCCTGCCCTTACGGGCAAGCATCGGGATCGTGGCCCGCGCCCCCTCCTCGGCCGCGCGCGCCGCCAGCTCGAACGCCTCCCGAACCCCCACCCCATCCCGTACGGCCAGCGCCAGGGCCAGCGACGCCGGAGCCAGCGCGTCCACCATGGTCTTGTCACCCGGAGCGGCCTTGCCCAGCCGCTCGACCGCGACCACCCCCGCCTCGAACGCCGCCGCGAACCCGGCCTGCGTCACCGGTGCCTCCATCGCCTTGCCCATGGCCCGGAACGCCGACCCGTACAGCGGCCCGGAAGCACCCCCGACGCGGCGGATCAGCGTCGTGCCCGCGGACACCAGCACCTGCCCCGGCGCGGTCGGCGGGGAGTCGGCCAGCGCCTTGAGGATCTCGGTGAAGCCGCGGTCGAGGTTCGCGCCGTGGTCGGCGTCGCCGATCGCCGCGTCCAGGGCCGTCAGCCGCTCGCGATGCACCCGGACCTGCTCGGCCACCTCCTCCATCCAGGCGACGAAGAAGGCCGTGGTCAACATGCCGGGGTCCATGAAACCGCCGTCCGTCCCAGGGTCCATGGAGGACCCGCCCGTCTCGGGGTCCGTGGGGGCGCCCATCAGCGTCCCCAGCGCAGCCCCGGCGTCTCGACCGGCGCGTCCCACAGACGCGTCAACGTGTCGTCGAGCCGGCAGATCGTCACGGAGAAGCCCTGCATGTCCAGACTCGTCACGTAGTTGCCCACCAGCGACCGCGCCACCCGCGCCCCTTTGCCGCGGATGATGGCCGCCACCTCGGCGAACGCCACGTACAGCTCCATCAGGGGGGTGCCGCCCATGCCGTTCAGCAGGACGAGCAGGTCGCCCTCCAGCGGCAGGTCGCGGTGTATGGCGTCCATGGCGATCTCGGTCAGCTCGCGGGCCGAGGCCATCGGCGCCCGAATCCTGCCGGGCTCGCCGTGGATGCCGATGCCCAGCTCCACCTGCGTGTCGGGCAGGTCGAACGTCGGCTTGCCCGCCGCGGGCGTCGTACAGGAGGTGAGCGCGATGCCGAAGGAGCGGCTGCGCGCGTTCACCTCGCCCGCCACGCTCGCCACCTGCGCCAGCGGCGCGCCCTCCTCGGCCAGCGCTCCGGCGATCTTCTCCACGAACAGCGTCGCGCCGGTGCCCCGGCGGCCCGCCGTGTAGAGGGAGTCCTGGACGGCCACGTCGTCGTCGACGAGCACCCCGGCGACCTGTACGTCCTCGCACAGCTCGGCGGCCATCTCGAAGTTGAGCACGTCGCCGGTGTAGTTCTTGACGATGTGCAGCACGCCCGCGCCGCCGTCGACGGCCGTGGTCGCCTCGACGATCTGGTCGGGCACGGGCGAGGTGAAGACCTCTCCGGGGCAGGCGGCGTCGAGCATGCCGTAGCCGACGAAGCCGGCGTGCAGCGGCTCGTGCCCCGAGCCACCGCCGGAAACCAAGCCGACCTTGCCCGCCCGCGGCCCCGACGCGCGGTAGACCACCCGGTCGCGGATCCGCAGCGACGGGTGGGCGGCCGCCATCCCGGCCAAGGCGTCGTCAACCGCGGATTCGGCCGAGTTGATGAGCTTCTTCATGATGAGAGACATCTGCCCGTTTCCCGGGCAGGACAAGCGTCTTTGCGGAACTCGGCCACAGCTTCTACGACCCTGCCGACTACCGTCCGACCGGGGTGAATAGGCTACCTTCTGGTCATGGCTGAGATCGTGTACCCGCCGGTGATCGCCACCGCGCGGACCCTCTTTCGCGTGCTCGACTACCGCTTCCACATAGAGGGGACCGAGCATATCCCGCGCACCGGAGGCGCGGTGCTGGTCAGCAACCACATCAGCTATCTCGACTTCATCTTCGCCGGGTTCGGGGCGGTGCCCGCCAAGCGGCTGGTGCGGTTCATGGCCAAGCAGGACGTGTTCGAGAACCGCATCTCGGGGCCGCTGATGCGCGGCATGCACCACATCCCGGTCGACCGGGGCGCGGGCGCGGGGTCGTACGCGACGGCGCTGCGCATGCTGAAGGCGGGAGAGGTGGTCGGCGTCTTCGCCGAGGCGACGATCAGCCGGTCGTTCACGGTCAAGGAGATCAAGAACGGCGCCATCCGCATGGCTCAGGCGACCAAGGTCCCGGTCATCCCGATGGCGTTGTGGGGGAGTCAGCGGATCTGGACCAAGGGCCGGTCCAAGCAGCTCACGCTGCGGCACGTACCCATCACGATCCTGATCGGGGAGCCCATCCACCCCAAGCGCGGCGAGAACGTCGACCAGCACGTCGCCGACCTGCACGCGCGGATGTCGGAGCTGGTGGACCGGGCCCAGCGCACCTACCCGGAGATCCCGCCGGGCGTGTGGTGGCAGCCCCAGCACCTCGGCGGCACGGCTCCCACGCCGGAGGAGGCCGCCGCCATGGACGCCGCCGAGGCGGAGGCCCGCGCCAAGCGCGGCGAAGAGGACTAACGGAACGACCGGTCAGCCGGTCGCGGGGGAGTAGCGGGCCGCTCGGGCCGCCAGGGCCGGTCGGCCGACGGCGGCTCAGCGGCTGGTCAGATCGCCGCGGGGTAGCTGCTGGCGCGCATGCCGGCCAATAAGCCGGCGGTCTGCTCGGGCGTGAAGCGGCGTACCGGGTCGTGGTGGAGCAGGCCCTCGATGAGGGGCCGCATCACCCCGGCCCGGCGCGGCGGCGGGTAGCCGCCGCTCCTGGCCATGCCGAGCACCGTGGCCGCGTCCTGCCCGGGGTAGGGCGGCTGGCCCTCGATGGCGCTGTAGAGCGTGGCACCGAACGACCACATGTCGGCCTCCTTGCTGGCCGGGCCGCCATGCAGCCGCTCGGGGGCCATGAACGCGGGCGTGCCGCGCAGCCGCCGGGACGTGGTCATCCGGATGTCGCCCTCGACCGTGGCGATGCCGAAGTCGGTCAGCACCACGCGGTCGCCGGTCAGCATCACGTTGGCCGGCTTCACGTCGCGGTGCAGCACCCCTGCCTGGTGGGCGGTGCGCAGCGCGGCCAGCAGGTGCTGGCCGATCGCCGCCACCGACTGCGCGGGCAGCGTCCCCACCTGGGAGAGCAGCTGGTGCAGTGAGAGGCCGTCGAGGTACTCCATCACGATCCAGAGCTTGCCGCCCTCTTCGATGAGGTCGTGGACCGTGACGATGTTCGGGTGGGTGAGCCCAGCGGCCATCCGCGCTTCACGGAGGACCCGGCGGCGGACCATCTCGGCCTCACCGCTGAGGGTCAGCTCCTTGAGCGCCACCTCCCGGTGGAGAAGCTGGTCGAAAGCCCGCCAGACGACTCCCATACCTCCACGACCGGCCTCCTCGTTAAGGAGGTACCGTCCGCCGATCTCCCGCATGCCATCCCCTCATTGCTCGGGGTAATCATGTCATCTCGAGGTAGGCCAAAGTGTGACTAACGTGATCTGAATGTGTCGGGAACGGAAGGTGTGCTGGTCAAAGGGTGGGAAATTCGATCGTGTAAGGCGCGCCACACGAGCCCCACACCCACCAAACAGACGCCCGTGGCGCCGAGAAGCACGGCGGTCAGCCCGGCGAGTTCGGCCACCACCCCGCCGAGCGCGGCCCCTACCGGCATCCCGCCCATGCCGATCAGCCGGTAGGCGGAGTTGACCCGGCCGAGCAGTTCGGGCGGGATCAGCCGCTGTCGCGTGGAGATGACCAGCACGTTCGCGACGGCCCCCACGACGCCCCACACCACGGAGGTCGGATACAGCAGCCAGGCGACGGGCCACACCACCGGCACGAGGTACAGCAGGGCGCTCACCAACCAGGCGCCGACCAGCGTCCGGCCCTCTCCGAACAGCCCGGATACCCGCTCCGAGACCAGCGATCCGGCCACCGCGCCGACGGCCATCGCGGTCATCATCAGGCCGTACCCGCTGGGGGACAGCCCGATCCGCGACCCGTCGCCGACGGCCCACAGCACGAACACCCCGAAGTAGGCGGCGCTGGCGAAGTTCAGCAGGCCGGCCGAGACGGCCAGCGTGCGCAGGAACCGCTGGGACCACAGATAGCGCTGGGCGGCCAGGATGTCGCGCAGCAGCGAGCGCCTGGGGCCCGCTGTGGCGGCCGTTCCGTAGGAGCCCCTCATGCCCAGCAGGAGCAGGCCCGCCGCGCCGTACAGGAGGGCTGGAGCGCCGAAGACGGCGGTGGGCAGCAGCGTGACCAGAAGGCCCGCGATCGGCGCGCCGGCGAACTCGTTGCCGATCATCTGGGCGCTCTGTACCCGCCCGTTCGCCGCCGTGATGCGCTCTGGCGGCACCGCCATCGGCAGCACCGACTGGGCCGAGGTGTCGGCGAAGACTTCGGCCACGCCCGCGATCAGTACGGCGGCCAGCACGACCCACAGATTCACCAGCCCGAGCAGCCCGAGCGCGGCCGTCGCCGCGAGCACGGCGGAACGGGCGAGGTTGGCCAGCACCATGATCCGCCTGCGGTCGAGCCGGTCGGCGATCGCGCCCGCGTGCAGGGCGAACAGTAGCCACGGCAGCGTGGCGGCGGCGCCGGTCAGCGAAACCAGCGTGGGGGAGCGGGTCATCGACACGGCCAGGAGGGGCGCGCCCACCTTGAGCACCCCGTCGGCCAGGTTGGAGAGGGCGGTCGACGACAGGAGGAAGCCGAACGATCGGCCGAGACGTGGCATGGCTCACTCCGCTAATGTGTAAGGAAAACTATGCACAGATTTCTTTGCAAAGATAGGTGTGCACAGCCATGGAGAGCAAGCACTATTCGGCCAGGGCGCTCGACGCGAACGCGCTGAAGTCGTTCGCGCACCCGCTGCGACTGCGCATCTACGAACTGCTCGACGAACACGGCCCCTCGACGGCCACCCGGCTGGCCGGACTGCTCGGTCAGAACACCGGGGCGACCAGCTACCACCTGCGTGAGCTGGCCCGGCACGGCATGATCGAGACGGTGCCCGAGCTGGGCAAGGGCAAGGAGAAGTACTGGCGGATCGTGCCGGGTGGCTTCTCCTACGGCGATCCCTCGACCGACCCGTCGGCCGACGCCGAGACGGTTGACGCGTTCGCCCGGCTGCTCGACGACCTCATTCGGCAGCGTGGTGCCGAGCTGGCGCGCTGGCGGGAGGAGGAGGCGACGACTCCCGAGGAGTGGGTGCGGGCGAGCGGGTTCGGGCGGCGGTCGATGCGGCTCACCGCGGCCGAGACGACGCGGATGCGCGAGGAGGTGTTCGAGGTTCTGGAGAGGTACCGCGCCGTGGCGGACCGCCGGGACCTCGAGTCCCCGGGCGCTCCGGATCCGGCGACCGGCCGCGTGGTGGTCCACTTCGACGTGCTGCCGGTGGGGGTCAAACATGCGATCAAAGACGTCTAGGGATCGTCTAGGGATCAAGGACGCCTAGGGATATCCCTAGGCCGAGCCCTGTCGCGACGCCGCCGCTCGCCGCCTAATGTCCTGCATCAAGCTCCCGTCCCCCGTCCGCATGCCGGGCGCGGCGCCGCCGACGGAGCGGGCGATGCTCGGCGGCGCCGCCGCCCTCGTCATGTCGCTGACCTCCGAGTCCGCCGGACATAGGGCTCGGAATGGCAGGCGCCCCCGTCCCGGGCTGGAGGGACGGGGGCGTTTGCCGTGCCCGGACGGGACTGGTCGATCAATATGAGTTAGGTTAGCCTCACCTTAAAGGATCGAGGTGGAGCTGACGATGATCGAGCCCTTTCGCATGTTCGATGTACGCGTGAACCGGTTAGCACGCCTGAGCCCGACGTTCCTGCGCGTGACGTTCGAAGGGGAGGACCTGCGCCACTTCGCGGACAACGGGTTCGACCAGCGGATCAAGCTCATCCTGCCAGTCGACGGGCACGGGCTGGAGCACCTGCCCAGCGGCCCCGACTGGTTCCCGCGCTGGCGCGGCCTGCCCGACGCGCTGCGCAACCCGCTCCGTACCTACACCGCCCGCCTGGTACGCCCCGAGGCCCGCGAGGTGGACGTGGACGTGGTCATGCACGATCACGGCGACGGCCCGGTGGCCCGCTGGGCGGCCGATGTGCGGCCAGGGGCCGTCGCGGTGCTGCTCGGCCCCGACGCCCGGCACGACGGGCCGCACGGCGGCCTGGAGTTCCACCCGCCGGCGGGCACCGGGGCGGTGCTGATCGCCGGCGACGAGACCGCGGTCCCCGCGATCTGCTCCATTCTCGAACGCCTGCCGGCCGGCTACGAGGGCGAGGCGCTCATGGAGGTCCCCAGCGCGGACGACTTCCTGCCCGTCGAGACGGCGAGCGGTGTGAAGGTCACCTGGCTGGCCCGCGCCGACGAGGAGCGCGGCGCCCTGCTGGTGCCCGCCGTCAGGGCCGCCGCCGACCGGCTGCTCCCGCCGCTGCCCACCCCGGACTCCTTCCAGGACATCGATGTAGATGTGGAGGAGCTGTGGGAGGTGCCCGAGGAGGCGCCGTACGGCCCGCTGTACGCCTGGCTGGCCGGCGAGGCGGCCGTGATCAAGTCGCTCAGGCGGCACCTGGTCGCCGAGCGGGGGATGGACAAGCGGGCCGTGGCCTTCATGGGTTACTGGCGGCTGGGCCGCGCCGAGCACAACGAATAAGGGAGTTCCCAGTAGTGCCCGTCGCCACCACCGTTCGACTCCGCGGACGCGGTGCGCGTTCGCTGTCGAGAACGCGCACCGGTCATGCCGTGGGGCTATCGGGCCGCGTTCAACGCGTCGACGATGCCCGAGCCGTAGAAGCCGTTACGCGACCTGCCGCCCTCGCAGGTGTGCGTGGCCGTCGTCGTCGTACCGTCCGGCAGGATGCGGGTGTAGGTGAACGCCCGCGGCTCCGGGCACGGGGTCTTGGTGGCGGTCGCCTTCAGCGCCGCCTCCACCGCGTCCGGGTTCATGGTCAGGCCGCCGTGAGCGCGGTCGCGGTGGCCGAACCGGCTGACGATCAGCGCCGCCACGCCCGCGGCACGCGGCGAGGCCATCGAGGTGCCCTGGAGGTAGGTGTAGTACCCGCAGACCGAGCCGCGGCAGTCGCGCACCACGGACGGAGTGTTCGGCGTGCCATCGGGGTTGAGCTGCCCGTTCTCCTCGGCCAGCGACTTCGGATAGGCGGCCAGCGTCGCTCTGGTCACGTCACGAGTGTTGGCCGGGTCGTCGTAGGCGTCGCCGCCGGGCGAGGCCACGTCCACGTAGCCGTTGCCGTAGTCGGAGTAGTACGCCTTGCGCTTGCTGATGCCGGTGGACGAGACCGCGATCACGTGGTTGCCCTCGCTGGGCATGGACACGCAGCTCGGCGGGATCGTCCGGTCGTACGGCGCCTCGCCGGGCACGCTGGCGAAGTCGGGGCTGGAGCCGTCGACGAGCTCCTTGGTGTAGTCGGTGCCGCCGTTGCCCGCCGCGGACACCAGCGTCACGCCCCTGTCGTGGGCGTAGTTCAGCGCCCGCTGGGTCGCCTTGATGATGGTGGCCTGCTCCACACGGTCGGCGGGGGAGTCGGCCGGGTTGTCCACGCAGTTGAACAGCCACGGGTCGATGTAGTAGCTCATGTTGACCACGTCGATGCCGTGGTCGCCCGCGTATGTCAGCGCGTCCACGCTCGGCTGCAGGAAGAAGAAGCCGGAGTCCTGGCCGACCCGGAGGTTGACGATGGACACCTTGGGCGCCACACCGGACACGCCGAGCCGGTTGATGGGCGAGGCGATGGAGGAGGCCACGTGCGTGCCGTGCTCGTTCTCGTCCACGTCCGCGGGGTCGGTGCAGGAGTGGTCCGGCTCGGCCTCGCAGGGCCCGTCGACCGGATCGCCGTTGGCGTCGACCGGGATGTCGACCGTGAAGTTACGGCTCAGAGCCCGATTGAAGTTGGGTGCTATATCCGGATGCGAGGCGTCCACGCCGGTGTCCAGGATGCCGACCAGCACCCCTGGGTTGCCCTGCTCGTAGCGATAGGAGCCGCTGGCCGTGGCGTGGATCTGCTTCATGTCCCACTGCAGTTCCGACAGCGGCTCGGCCGTCGGGCCCGGCTTGCCGAAGGTGGTGGCGGCGGGGGCGCCGTCAGCGGCCTTCTCCACGGCGTCGCCGGCCTTGCGCGCCTTGGCGGCGCTGCGGGCGGCGGACGGGACCGTTCCGATGGAGCGGTTGTGCGCCACGCCCTCGATCGAGGCGTTCGCGGCGACGGCGCCGGCGAAGCCCGTGTTGGTGGTGGAGACGGTGGCCACGCCGACCGCGGTGTTCTCCTTGACCACTGTGCCGCCGGCCGCCTGGACGGCCTTGCGGGCGACGTCCGGCTGCACCCCTTCCTTGTATAAGACGATGTATTCGGTTGCCGAGGCGGTAGAGGTCCGGACTGCCTGGGCGGGGCTGACCATAGCGGTAGCCACGAGGGTGCAGGCGGCCAGGACGATGACACGCTTCACGCGTACCTCCGGGCGTAGTTGGATATGTCCACCAATCTGGGCATGTTTCCCGGCTACGTCCATAGGTCCCGCCTACCTCATAAGGTGTGCTCGATGAGGCATATCGCGTTCGACCGGCTGCACAACTTCCGGGACCTGGGCGGTTACCGCACCCGCGACGGTCGTACGGTGCGCTGGAGGCGCCTGTACCGTTCCGATTCTCTGGCCAAGCTCCAGGGGGAGGACTGGCGGCGCTTTCTCGACCTGGGCGTGCGCACGGTCATCGACCTGCGCTACCCGTGGGAGATAGCCGCCAGGGGCCGCGTACCGGACAGCGACGGCCTGGTCTACCACAACCTCAGCATCGAGCATCGGCCCTACGACCAGGCCGAGCTGGGCGCGGACATCGACACCGCCCGCTTCCTCGCCGACCGGTACGCCGAGGTCGCGCTGGACGGCGTCGAGGAGCTGGGGCAGGCACTGAAGGTGATCGCCGCCGAGGAGAGCGCTCCGCTCGTCATGCACTGCGCCTCGGGCAAGGACCGTACCGGGCTGCTGGCCGCGCTGGTGCTGTCCCTGCTGGGGGTGGACGAGGAGACGATCGTGGAGGACTTCGCGCTCACCGAACTGGCCACCGAACGGCTGGTCGCCGACTGGCGGGCGGCCTATCCGGACCGGACGCTGAAGTGGCCGGGCTACGGCCGCGCACCGGGCGAGGTCATGCGGCTCTGCCTGGCGGACCTGGCGGCCGGCCATGGCTCCGTACGGGACTACGCGGCCGACAGGTTGGGCGTCGACGCCGAGCTGATCGCGGTGTTGCGCGAACGCTACCTGAGCCCGTGACAAGCGCCGGGCCCTCGGCGCAGGCCATCAGCCGCTTGCATGGCTCCTCCATACCACCGCAATAGGGGCAAACTGGCTTATCCCCGGACCGCGTCGGCGCGCCTACCGTGACAGCACCCCCACTGTCCGAGGAGACCCGATGCACAAACCCCTGCGTCTCGCGCTCTCTCTCATCCTCACCGTCGCGTTCTTGCTCGCTGCCTCGCCCGCACAGGCCGCGCCCCTGCTCAGAACCCTCCGGTACGACGCCGGCCGCGCGGCCGAGTTCCGCGGCGCGGTCGACCAGGCCGCGCAGATCTGGAACTCCAGTGTCACGAACGTCCGCCTCGTCGCAGGCACCCCCGCGGACTTCGTCGTCGTCGCCGACAACGGCTGGCCCCGCACCCTGCCCACGAGCCTGGGCCGGGGCACCATCTGGATGGGCAGGGAGGCCACCTCACAGGGCTACAACCCCGTGCGCATCGCGGCCCACGAGATCGGCCACATCTTAGGCCTGCCCGACCGGCGCACCGGCCTCTGCTCCGACCTGATGTCCGGCTCCAGCGCTCCGGTGAGCTGCACGAACGCGAATCCGAGCGCGGCCGAACGGGCCCAGGTCGACCGTAACTTCGCCGGCGCCACCCCGGAGGTCGAGTTCGGCCGGGTGCTCGTGGACCGCTGAACCGGTCAACGGTCACCGACCCGACCTGACCGAGTAGAGCGACAACACCGGATCAACACGGCATCTACGCGATCTGAACGGGCTTACTACCGGCCACCGCCACTCTTGATCTCGGCCGCCAGAAGAGTCTGGCGGCCGACGTCGACGGGGAGCCGGTGGGAGCGCGGTGTTGAGAACTCGTTGGACCCTGACCGCGGTGTCAGCGATGGCGGCCATGACCTTGTCATGCCTCGCCGTCCCGTCCTGGGGCGCGGCCCCCGGACGGGGAGCGCGGGCCGCCGGTCCTGAGCCCCAGGTGACCGAGGCCGAAGCGGCGCGGTCGGCCCGTGAGTCGGGGCAGCCGGTGGAGGTCCTCGGCCTGCGCGGCGAGAGACGTGAGGTGCGGGCGCGACCACAGGGCGGGTTCGTCGCGGTCGAGCACCTGGAACCGGTCCGTACCTTGAAGGACGGCACGTGGGTCGGCATCGACACCACACTGCGGAGGGATCCCGACGGGTCCATCCGGCCCGCGGCCACCACCGTCGATCTGCGGCTGTCCGGCGGCGGCGACGCGCCCATGCTGTCGATGACCCGAGCGGGCCGCCGGATGTCGCTGTCGTGGCCCGGCCGCCTGCCCGCACCCGAACTCGACGGTGACACCGCGGTGTATCGGGGCGTGTTCGGGCCCGAGGTCGACCTGCGGGTCCGGGCCACCGCGGACGGCGCGTCCCATGTGCTGGTGGTGAAGACGCCGGAAGCGGCGCGCGATCCCCGGCTGGCCAGGCTCCAGTTCGGGTTGTCGGCGCCGGACCTGCGGATGGCGGCGGACACGCGAGGCGACCAATCGGCACTCGACCCGGTGACGGGCGCCGAGGTGTTCAGGGCGCCGCCGCCGAAGATGTGGGACTCGAGCGAGCCCGCCGGGGCATTGGCCGCCTTGGCCACGCCCGGGAACGGAGGGCTGCGCAGGCCGTCGGCGGTGGCGCCGGGGGACACCTCACGCGTGGCGGTGATGAAGACGAGCGCCGACGCCGGGCGCATGACGCTCGAGCCGGACCAGGGGCTGCTCACCTCTCCGGACGCCAAGTTCCCGATCTACATCGACCCCATGTGGTACGCGCCCGGCGAGTCCGCCAAGCTGATGGTCTCCAGCGGAGGCTGGGAGGACCACAAATTCACCGACGAGGGCATGGGGCGCTGCCCCATCAGCCTGCCCCCGGCCGGCGCCTACTGCGGCAGCTCGCACGTCAAGCGGCTGTTCTACCGGATGCCGACCAGCCGCTTCGCCGGCAAGCAGATCCTTTCGGCGGAGTTCTCGGTCAAGGAGACCTGGGCGCCCTCGTGCGACGGGCGGTCGGTGCACATCTACCGGACCACCGCGTTCGGCAAGAACTCGACCTGGAATTCGACCTCCGACAACTGGGTGGACTACCTCACCTACCGGGACGTCGCCAAGGGCCATTCGAGCAGCTGCCCGGCGGGCGACGTGGTCTTCGACGTGGAGTCGGCCGTCAAGGAGGCCGCGAAGAAGGGCTGGTCGAGTACGACGTTCGGCCTGCGGGCCGGGCACGAGGACGACGAGTACGGCTGGAAGCGGTTCGACGGGGACGCGACTCTACGCGTGTACTACAACAGCACCCCGCCGCAGCCGCAGATGAAGCAACTGCACTCCAGCCCCGGCGGCCCCTGCCCGGCCTACGGCCACACCACGCCGGTGAACCGGCTGCCGATGCTGTACGCCGACAACCTCACCGACCCCGACAACAGCGGCGCCGAGGGGGAGAAGCTCAACGCCGAGTTCCTGGTGTCGTGGAAGGACGCCGCCGGCACCGAGCACCAGTGGCGCACCACCAGCCCCAAGAAGCAGTCGGCCAAGGGCTCGCACCGTTCGTCGTTCTCGGCGCAGGTGCCTTCGGGCCTGATCCCGGTGAACACGGACTTCAACTACCAGGTGCGCGCCTACGACGGCGTGGCGTGGAGCCCGTGGAGTTCGGGCGGCGCCGCCACCAGCTGCTACCTGCGCTACGACCCCACAGCGCCCCGCACCCCCGTGGTCGGCTCGCCCGAGTACCCGGAGCTGAACCCCGACGACCCAGACGTGAGCGCGCGCGACGGCGTCGGCCGCTACGGGTCGTTCACGATCACCTTCGACCCCGAGGTGACCAAGTACGCCTACGCGCTCAACACCACCCCGGCCCCCGCCTCGGCGCTCAGCCGCGCCGCCAACCCGCAGACGGTCAAGGTGGTCCCGACGCATCCCGGCGTCAACACCCTGTACATCACCGTGTGGGACGCGGCGGGGAACTTCTCCGTCGGCGACTACCGGTTCTGGGTGAGCGAGGGCGCCCCGGAGAAGACACGCTGGAAACTGGACGAACCCGCCGGCTCCACCACGCTCACAGGTGAGACCCCGGGGATCGCGGCCCGGTCCGGCGCCGGGGCCACCCTCGGCGCGGAGGGCAAGGCCGGCAACGGACTCAGCCTCGACGGCTACGCCGGTGGCTACGCCGCCACCGACCTCGCCGTCGCCGACACCGCGCAGAGCTTCACCGTCGCGGCATGGGTCCGGCTGCGCAAGAACGACGCCTTCTACAACGTTCTGGCGCAGGACGCGTCCGTCCAGAGCGGTTTCCAGCTCGGCGTGAATCCCGCCCCTAGTTCATGGGTGTTCAAGACCCCGGCGAACGACGTGAAGGGCGCGAGCGATCCGTGGACGGGGGCGATCGCGCCCACGCCGCCGGAGCTGAACGTCTGGACCCACCTGACCGGCGTGTACGACGCGCCCGCCAAGATGCTCCGGCTGTACGTCAACGGCACCAAGGCGGCCGAGACCCCGGTCACCTCCGTACTCGACGCCAGGGGCGCGTTCCAGATCGGGCGCAGCCTGTACGACGGCGGGTACGCGAACAACTGGCCGGGCGACGTCGACGAGGTCGAGGTGTTCGCCGAGGCCCTGTCCGACGCCGACGCGGCGAGTCTGGCCGCCGGTTCCACACCGGAAGGCCGGAAGCTCGCGGCGCACTGGCGGCTGGAGGAGCCGGCCGGCAACGAGCGGGTCTACGGCGAGGGTGGCGGCCCTCTGCCCGCCACCGTGCAGGGCGGCGCCACTCTGGCGGTCCCCGGCCAGATCGGCACGGCCATGCAGCTCACCGGCCCCGGAGCGTACGCCTCCACCGCCCGCCCGGCGCTGAACACGACCGGGAACTTCGCCGTCGCCGCCTGGGTCAAGCTGCCGACCACCGCCGCCACGGACATGACGATCGTCAGCCAGGACGGCGCCAACCAGAGCGGCTTCTACCTCAAGTACCGGGCCGCCAACAAGAAGTGGGCCTTCATGCGGACGGCGGGCGACATCACGGCTCCGACGACGCTCACCGCGTATTCGGCCGCCACGGCGACGCTCGGCCAGTGGACTCATCTGGTCGGGGTCCAGGACGTCGTGGCCGGGAAGCTCCGGATCTACGTCAACGGCGTCGAGAGCGGCTCCAACGACCTTCCACCGGTGTGGCAGGCCGCAGGCGGGCTGCAGATCGGCCGGTCCAAGTGGAACGGGGCAGCGGTCGACCATGTGACGGGCGCGATCGACGACGTGCGGGTCTACGACCGGATCGTCTCGGTCGAGGAGGCGCAGGACCTGTTCGCCGTCAAGTCCGACATCTTCGGCCGCTGGCGGCTCAACACCGCGACCGGCACCCCGGCGACCAGCCCCGACTCCGCGCCGGTGGCCGTCAAGCACCCGGTCACGCTGGCCGGCGCCGCGAAGATCACCACCGATCCCGCCCTGGCCGTCGTGACCCCGCCCGACGGCCAGGTGGCCGGGGCGCTCGACCTCCCCGGCGGCGACGGGGACTACGCCGCGGCCGACGGGGCGGTGGTGGACAGCGCCGAGAGCTTCACGGTGTCGGCGTGGGTGCAGACGGCGGGCACTCCCACCAGGTCCATGACCGTGCTCGGCCTCGCCGGCGCCACCAACAGCGCCGTGGTGGTGCGCTACGACGCGGCCAAGGGCTGCTACGTCCTGGACGTACCCAGCGTGGACGGTGCGGGCGCGACCACCGCGACGGTGGAGCACTCCAGCTTCCACCAGGGCGGCTTCGGCGACTGGGACCACCTGGCCGTCGTCTACGACGGCTTCGACAGCCGGATCACGCTGTACGTCAACGGCGTGCGGGAGGACGCCGCCGAGGCCCCGACGGTGTCCTACCGCGAGAACACCCGGGTCTTCGCGCCCATCACCTCAGTGCAACTCGGGCGGGCCAGAACCGGCGGCGCCTATCCAGCGGGCCAGAACTGGCGCGGCCAGCTGGACGACGTCTGGGTGCTGCGCGGCGCGGCCACCGAGGAAGAGATCGCCTACCTGGCCAACCCGACCGAGATCGACGAGCTCTAGCCGTGGAGGAAGTTGTGCGTAGCGGCAATGGCATGAAGCGCCGGCGGCGTTCTCCGCGCCTGGTCGCGACCGTGACGGCGCTCCTCGTGTGCGCGGGGCTGCTGGCGGCGGTGCCCGTCGAGGCTCAACCGGTGGCGGCGGAGACCGCACGGCTGCTGCCCAAGCCGGCGGACCCCGACAAGACGGTGGCCGGGCACGAGGTGAAGGTCAAACCGCGCAAGGTGGACGCGTCCGTGGCCCACCCGGCGCCCTCCGCCACCGTGACGTGGCCGAAGGCGGGGGTCGCCGAGGTCTCCCTGCCCGCCGCCGCGCCCGGCCTCCGTAAGTCGGCCTCCACGGCTGCCGCGAAGGCGGGCACACTCCCGGTCTGGGTCGGTGCCGTCTCACCCGCCGGTGCCGCCACCGCCCCGTCCGCCACCGCCTTGTCCGCCACCCCGGGCAAGGTGCGGGTGCGGATGCTGGACCGCGCGACCGGGCGGCGGGCCGGCGTCGACGGGGTGGTGTTCTCCGTCGAGCAGGCCGGTGCCGCGCCGATCCCCGGGAAGATGGCCGTGCGCCTGGACTACTCCGGGTTCGCCCGCGCGTACGGCGCCTCCTACGGCTCCCGCCTGCGGCTGGTACGGCTGCCCGCCTGCGCGCTCACCACGCCGGACGCCGCCGGCTGCCGAACGGCGACCCCGGTGGCCTCGGCCAACGACACCGAGCACCAGAGCGTGAGCGCGGAGGTGACGACCGCGTCGGCGGACGGCGCGGCGACGGTGCTGGCCGCCGCGGCGGCGCCCGCCAGCGGCAAGGGCGACTACAAGGCGACGTCGCTGTCGGCGTCGGCGACGTGGGGTGTCGGCCCTCAGTCCGGCGACTTCACCTGGTCGTACCCGATGCGGGTGCCGCCGGTGCCGGGCGGGCTGGCCCCGGAGGTCGGCCTGTCGTACTCCTCCTCGTCCATCGACGGCCGGACCTCCAACACCAACACCCAGCCGTCCTGGGCAGGCGACGGGTTCGACCTGTGGCCCGGTTACATCGAGCGGCGCTACAAGTCCTGCAAGGACGACGGCGTGCCGAAGAACACCACGCTCGACCTCTACCCCGGCGATCTGTGCTGGGGCTACGACAACGCCACGATGACGCTGAACGGCAAGGGCGGCGAGCTCATCCCCGCGGGCGGCGACAAGTGGCGGATGAAGAACGACGACGGCACCCGCATCGAGAAGCTGACCAGCGCCTCCCTCGACAACGGCGACAACGACGGGGAGTACTGGAAGGTCACCACCCCCGACGGCACCCAGTACTTCTTCGGGCTGAACACGCTGGCCCTGGAGAACCCGCAGACCCAGTCGGCCTGGACGGTTCCGGTGTTCGGCGACGACGACGGCGAGCCGTGCCACAAGTCCGAGTTCAAGGACTCCTGGTGCCGGCAGGCGTGGCGGTGGAACCTCGACAAGGTCGTCGACCGAGACGGCAACGCCATCACCTACTTCTACAAGCAGGAGACGAACCACTACGGCCGCGACCTCAAGGCCGAGGATGAGACGTCGTACGTACGCGGCGGCTACCTCGACCACATCGACTACGGCCTGCGCTCCGACAACCTGTTC
Source organism: Nonomuraea sp. NPDC049750 (assembly GCF_040659625.1). Taxonomy (NCBI): domain Bacteria; kingdom Bacillati; phylum Actinomycetota; class Actinomycetes; order Streptosporangiales; family Streptosporangiaceae; genus Nonomuraea; species Nonomuraea sp. NPDC049750. Next base: position 21,223 of record NZ_JBFANB010000044.1, on the reverse strand, counting down.
CCGGGCAAGGCTCCGGCACGGGTCAGCTTCGAGGTCTCCGAGCGGTGCCTGCGCTCCGAGGACGCCGACTGCGCGGTGGACAAGATCAAGGACCACCCGGAGTACTGGGAGGACGTGCCCTGGGACCTGCACTGCGACTCCGGACAGGAGTGCAAAGAGGACCACGGCAACCTCTCGCCCACGTTCTGGACCCGTAAACGACTGACCATGGTCAAGACCCAGGTCCTCAAGGCGGACGGCAGCGACTACCGCCCGGTGGACTACTGGGAGCTGAAGCACGCGTGGGGGATGGCCGACGTCGACCGGCAGTTGCTGCTGACGTCCATCGTCCACATCGGTCTCGCCGGACCGGACCCGGTCGAGCTGCCCCCCGTGTCGTTCGTCTACACACAGAAGCCGAACCGGGTGGACAAGCTCGGCGACGACCTCGGCCCGTTCGTGAAGGACCGGCTCGGCACGGTGTACAACGAGTTCGGCGGGGTCCTCGACATCAAGTACTCCGACGCGGACTGCACCACGAGCGACCTGCCGACCCCGCAGACCAACCGCCGTCGCTGCTTCCCCACGTACTGGACGAAGACCGACGGCGAGAGCGAGAACCCGACCCTCGACTGGTTCCACAAGTACGTGGTGACCGAGACGGTACAGACCGATCTGACCGGCGGGTCGCCGGACATGGTCACCAGGTACGACTACGGCGTCGGGCACGCCGCCTGGCACTTCGACGACGACGACGGGCTCACGCCCGAGAAGTACAAGACGTGGTCGCAGTGGCACGGCTACGACGAGGTACGGGTGATCAGCGCGGCGACCAGCGGCGCGCCCGGCCAGGTCGACCACTGGTACTTCCAGGGCATGGACGGCGACCGCCTCAACACCTCCGGCGGCGAGAAGGACGTCAAGGTCTCCGACGACGAGGGAGGCAGCTATCCCGACCACGAGTCCCTGCAGGGATTCGAGGTCCGCACCGTGACCTACGACAAGGCCGGCGGCAGCGTAGTGTCCAAGAGCGTCTCTTCGCCGTGGCACTCCCAGACCGCCTCCCGCACCCGCTCGTGGGGAACCGTCACCGCCAACCTGATCGGCACCAAGACCACCCGGAAGCTGACCGCGCTCGACGACGGGAGCTGGCGGGAGACCAAGGCCACCACCAACACCTTCGACCCCACGACGGGCGCGCCGACGCAGGTCGACGACTTCGGCGACGTCACCACCGACGCCGACAACCGATGCACCACCACGACGCTCGCGGCGCAGAACACCACCGATTGGCTGGTCGGCTTCCCGGCGCAGGTGCGGACTGTGGCGGCGTCCTGCGGTCAGTCCGTGGACCTCGGCAAGCAGCTCATCTCCGACGGGCGCACCTACTACGACGGCGGGGCCTTCGGAGCGGCGCCGACCAGGGGTCTGGTCACGGCGACCGACAAGGTCGCGGCCACCGGCACCACCAGCACCGTCGTGCGCTATGTGCTGGCCGCCAAGACCGCCTATGACGCCTACGGCAGGCCGAAGGCCGTGACAGTGGTCGACAACACCACGGCCACCCCCGTCGAGCGCACGACGACCACCGTCTACACCGAGAGCAGCGGCCTGACCACCAGGGCGACGGTCACGGGCCCGCCGGTCAAGAGCGGGGACGCCGGTTCGGCGATGACCACGATCACCGAGCTCGATCCCGCCTGGGGGAGTGCCCTCAAGTCCACCGACGAGGGCGACAAGACGACGGTCTTCTCCTATGACGCCCTCGGCCGGGTGAGCAGGGTGTGGGCGCCGGGCCGCGACACCGGCCAGCTCCCGAACCGGCAGTTCGGCTACCAGACGGTGGCCGGGCAGATCACCGCGATCTACACCAAGGAGCTCAACAACGACGGCGGCCAGGACACCGCGTACGAGCTGATGGACGGCTGGCTGCGCTCCCGCCAGACCCAGCAGCCCGGTCCTGACGGCGGCCGCCTGATCAGCGACACCTTCTACAACGCCCAGGGCAGCGTGGACCGGACCTACGCCACGTACTACGCCGACGACGCTCCCGGCGCATCCCTGTTCGGCGTGGACACCCCGGGCCAGGTGGAGAGCCAGACCGCCTACACCTACGACGGGCTCGACCGCGTCGTCGCCGAACGGCTGCTCGCGGGCAACAGCGACGCCGGGGAGAAGTGGCGCACCACCTACGCCTATGGCGGCGACTGGACGACCGTCACCCCGCCCGCCGGCGGTATCCCCACGACCACCGTGGTCGACGCCCTCGGCAGGAAGGTCGAGGTACGCCAGCACAAGCCAGGCGGCTACGACTCGACCTCCTACAGCTACACCCCCAGGGGACAGCTGGCGTCGATCAAGGGGTACGGCGGCCACACCTGGACCTACGACTACGACCTGCGCGGTCGCCAGATCCAGGTGTCCGACCCCGACAAGGGGGTCACGAAGTACGCCTACGACGACCTCGACCAGGCCGTCCAGGCGGAGGACGCGCGCGGCAAGAAGATCGGCACCACCTACGACCCGATCGGCCGCCAGACCGCCCGGTACGACACGACGAGCGGCAGCCCCGGCGCCAAGCTCGCCGAGTGGACCTACGACACGGTACGCAAGGGACAGCCGACCGGCTCCATCCGATACGAGAACGGCGCCGTCTACACCGAGGCGGTCAACTCCTACGACAACCAGAACCGGCCGACCCGCACGACCGTCACCCTGTCCGGCCTCCCCGCGGCCGAGTCGGCGCTCGCGCCGTCCGCCGGCTACCAGTTCAACACCGTCTACAACCTCGACGGGAGCGTGCAGTCGGTCAGCAGCCCAGCGGTCGGCGGGCTGCCGGCCGAGGTGGTCGCCACCACGTATGACGAGCTCAGCCGTGCGGTGAAGCTGACGAGCAACCTGGCGACGTACGTCATCGGGAGCGACTACAGCAAGACCAGCAAGCTGCTGGGCAGACGGCTGTCCACCGGAGGCAAGCAGGTCGATCAGACCTACGGGTACGAGTTCGGCACCCAGCGGCTGAAGACCAGCACCACGGTCCACGCCGGCATGCCGGGCATCGACCGCGACGCCACCTACGACTACGACGACGCGGGCGACATCAGGCAGATCACCGACGTCTCCCGCGACGGCACCGACAACCAGTGCTTCCGCTACGACTACCTGAGGCGGCTCACCGACGCCTGGACCCAGGCGAGCGACGGCTGTGCGACCGATCCCGGCTCGGCGACCCTGGGCGGCCCCGCGCCGTACCGGACCGCGTACACCTTCGACGCCTCCGGCAACCGCGCCACCGAGACGCAGTACGACACCTCCAACAAGCTCGGCACCACGCGGACCTATGCCTACGCGGGTGGCACCGGCGTCGGTACCTCGTACAAGGGGCACCAACTCGCCACCGTCACCACCCAGACCGGGACAGGTGGGCGTACCGACAGCTACGCCTACGACGCCACCGGCAACACCACCAGGCGGACTACAGCCGCAGGCGACCAGACGCTCTCCTGGGACGTCGAAGGCCATCTCACCAAGGTCGCCGACGCGGGCGCCGGTGAGACCGGCTTCGGCTACGACTCGGACGGCGACCGGCTGATCCGCCGCGACCCGACCGGGACCACGGTCTACCTCCCAGGGCTCGAGGTGCGCCTCAACAAGGGAGTCACGACCACCCAGGCCACCCGCTACTACAGCCACGACGACGTGACCATCGCCATGCGCACCACCGCGGGGGTCACCTTCCTGTCGCCCGACCACCAGGGCACCGGGGAGGTGGCGATCGACGCGACGACCGGCGCGCTCACCAAGCGGCGCTACACCCCCTTCGGCCAGCCACGTGGCACCGCGATCGGCACCTGGCCGGGGGAGAGGGGCTTCGTCGGCGGCACCATCGACTCCAGTACGTCCCTCACCCACCTCGGCGCTCGTGAGTACGACGCGGACATCGGCCGCTTCATCTCCGTCGACCCGCTGTTCAACCTCGGCTACCCGCAGAGCTGGGACGGCTACTCCTACGCCACCCAAACCCCCGTCACCCAGAGCGACCCCGACGGCCTCGACGGCCCGCTCCACGGCAATCCGGACTGCTACTACGCCAACAAGGGGTGCTCGCACTCGAGCCCCGGAGGAGGCAACAACACCTCTGGCGGCAGCAGCGGTGGTGGCGGTGGTGGCCATAGCGGTGGCGGCGGTGGCGGCAACTGGTTCGTCAAGCATGTCCTCAAGCCGGCCTGGAACGGCTATGTAGGCGCTGAGATGTGGGGCTTGCAGAACCCTGTCATGAACCCCCTTTCCGGTCTCTTCAATCTGCCCGGAGCCGAAGACAAAATCGCGGGCTGGGTAGGAGCGAACACTCACTCCAACTGGTACAAGGCCGGCAAACTAGCGCCAGACATCGCCCTTGCCGTGGTCAGCGTCGCAGGCCTGGCCAGATCAGCGATAAAGCTTGGGCTCGCCGGGCTGACCAGATACGCCGCGGCGAGGGCAGCGGGCATGGCGGGCCGCGAGATCGCCGGGGAGGTCCTCCGGAAAGGGGCGACCTCCGCCGCTCGCGGCGCGGGCAGGATCCGATCGGGCATAAAAGCCGCCGCCAGGGCGATCGGCCGAGGCTGTAAAGGCAACAGCTTCGTCCCCGGCACGAAGGTGTTGATGGCGGACGGATCCGCCAAGCCCATCGAGCGTGTCGAGGTGGGCGATTGGGTCCTGGCCGCCGACCCGGGCACCGGCAGTACACAAGCGAAACAGGTCACCGCCTTGATCGTCGGTGAGGGCGTCAAGCACCTCGTCAAGATCACCGTGGACATCGACGGCGGCCGAGGCGATCGCACCGGTAACGTCACCGCGACCGAAGGCCATCCGTTCTGGCTGGACGACCTGCGCGAGTGGCGTGACGCGGACCAGCTGCAGCCGGGCATGTGGCTCCGCACCAGTGCCGGCACCCACGTCCAGATCACCGCCGTCCAGAAGTGGACCGCCACCGAACGCGTTCACAACCTCACTGTCAACGACGCCCACACGTATCATGTGGTCGCTCGAAACACTCCGGTACTGGTACACAATGCGAACGGCTGGGAAGTACCAGACGATTACGTCATCGTTCGTGGCGGACAAAGCCCGATGCCAGGAGCGGGAGAAGTGTTCTCAGGTTCGATGGGACAGTCGGTCGAAGAAGCAGGCGCCGGCGTTCCTCATGGAAGCCTTCGGGCCACTACCGCCGGCGACATCCGCGCCGCTGGAGGTACGGTCACCTACGCTCCTGAGCCGACCGCCGGCGGCGCGACGAACTACAATCACGTGAATGTCACGGTCGGTGAGGGAAATCCGTTCGGCGATGTGCAGCAAAATCCAGTTCCCAAGAAGGGCCGGTTGGCGCCTGAGGCCCTTGGAAAGCCTCGCTGCTGAAGGGCGCGGGTGCGATGGGCAACGGTTTCCCTCATGACTGAAGGGCTTTCCTGGGGTGCGGCTGATCTTGTGGGCGGTCCCGTCGACAAGATTTTCGCCGCCCTCAGGAAAATGTTCGCGGATATCGAGGTTGCGCGGATACCGAAAACTCATGCGGCCGACGACGACAACGTGTGGTTCATCAGGCGACGATCCGGGGCCATCGAACTGCAGCTGGATTCAATGCCTAATGGCGATCCCCCGTTCCTGCTGGAATCCGATTCCGGGCGAGCCAGCACGTGCAGCGTAGAAGAGGCGATTACGCTCTTGATCTCCTGGTTGTTCGTATGAGGGAATGTGCATGAAGGCCTGTTCTTTGGCGAACAGTCGCATCAGGCCGGACATCTCGTAGTGGTCCGGTCGGGGCGAGTCCAGGAGCCGAGTGTCCAGCAGTCTCTGGAACAGCCGCTCAGCATGGTCAAGTTCCACGTCGGTGAGTGCGGTGGCGAAGGGGGGAGTGACGTAGGGGTGGCGGGCCAGCAGGCAGAACAAGCGAGTCAGGTCCGGTCCGCTGGGGTCGTTCTTCAGTTCTCTGAAGCTGACGCTGTACACGGAGCGGATGGATAAGTCGTCTATCTCCAGTTCGTCCAGGCGATGCTGTTCGCTCTCCAACTTGTCCGCCAGCCAGCGGAGGGGCCAGTTCGGCCGGGACGTCAGTCGGGCGCCCGCGATGCGTAAGGCGAGAGGAAGGCCTTCGCAGTATCGGGCGATTCGCAGAGCCGCGTCCGGCTCGGCGGCGACGCGGTCGTCGCCCGCCAAGCCGCCGAGCATGGTCAGCGATTCCCGCTCGGGCAGGGCGTTCAGGTGGTGGACGGCGCAGCCCAGGGTCGTCAGGGAGCGGCGAGCGGTCATGAGGACGCCGCAGCGCTCGCCGGGGAGCAGTGGTTCGACCTGGGCTGTGTCCACCGCGTTGTCGAGAAGCACCAGCAGGTCGCGGCCCGACGTGAGAGAACGGAATCGGGTGGCCGCCTCCGCCGGTTCCGCCGGCACATCCGCCGATGCGACGCCGAGGGCCCGCAACATACGGGCCAGGGCTTCGGCGGGTTGGAGGGGCTTCGCTTCTTCGCGGGATCCTTGCAGGTCGACGTAGAGCTGGCCGCCGGAGAAGTGGTCGCGTAAGCGATGGGCCAGGTGGATCGCCAGTGCCGACTTGCCCATGCCGCCGCCTCCGGTGATCACGACGGCACTCGACCCGCCGGGGTTGGTCATGAGTCGTTGCAAGGACGCTAGGTCCTGCTGCCGTCCGGCGAACGCCGGGACGTCCCGGGGCAGTTCCCAGGGCAGTTCCAGCGGCAGTTTCAGGGGTGGTGTCGCCGAGGCCGGGCCATCTTGGGCGGCTGCGGCGCGGGCTGCGGCGCCCGCGCCGGGGAAGGATCTCCCCTCGAGAATGGCTTGGTGGAGTTCCCGCAGCTCAGGGCCGGGCTCAAGGCCGAGTTCCGCCCTGAGTGTCTGGCGTGCTCGGCGGTAGGTGTCGAGGGCGTCGGCGCGGCGGTCGGCCGCGTGCTGCGCGCGCATGAGCTGCGCCCACAGGCCCTCCCGCAAGGGATGCTCTCTGGTCAAGCCCTGGAGCTCGTGGATGAGCTCAGGCCCCCGCCCCTGCAGCAGTCCGGCCTCGATGCGGGCCTCGGTGGCGGTGAGCCGGCGTTCGCCCAGCCTGCTCACCTCGGCGGTCACCGCCGTGGTGGGCAGGGTGTCGGAGTACGGCTCGCCGCGCCACAGGGCGAGCGCCTGGGAGAGAAGCCGGTGGGCCTCCCCGGCGGCACCCTTGACCAGCGCGGTGCGCCCCTGCGCGGTCAGGGCGTCGAAGCGGGCGACGTCGGTCTCCTCGGCGGCGCGGCGGATCTCGTAGCCGGACGCCCGGGTGATGATCGTCTCGCCGCCGTCGTCGCCGAGTGCGCGCCGCAGTTGCAGGATGTAGCCCCGGAGCAGAGTGGCCGCCGTCGGCGGCGGCTTGACCGGCCACAGCTCGGCGATCATGTGTCCTGTGGTGATCGGCCGCCCCGCGCCGATCGTCAGCAGGGCCAGCAGGGTTCGGGGGCGCGGGCTGGGGATCGGAGCCCAGTCGCAACCGGTCCAGAACCGCATCGGCCCGAGCACCTGTAATCGCATATGGACCCCCGTCGCCTCCCCGATGCGGGCCCCCGCCGACACCAGGACGATCTCCACCTGCGGAGCAGAACATGCCCCCACACCTTCGTCGAGTTCGTGAAGGACGAACGCTTTCCCCGGTGCCTGGCCAGGGTGCCGCAACATGTCGGCACCATCCAGAGGTTTCCGTCTGAGTGCAAAACTCCAGCTCAAGGGGCCGAGCGACCGGACGTCCCCGTGCGGGCGCGGGACGGGGCGGCCCGCCGGCCAAAAGGTGAAAGGCACCCCGAGTCCGGGGTGCCTTTCACCTGTTCAGCCGCTGGACCTCAGTAACCCAGCTTCTTCAGGTCCGGCTGCTCGAACGCCGTCTGCGGAATGTCACCCCGGTAAGGACCCGTGATGACCGGCGGGACGAAGGTCTCCTTGATCGTACGGGCGTTCACCCAGCGGATCAGGTTGAAGATCGAGCCCGCCTTGTCGTTGGTGCCCGAGGCGCGGGCGCCGCCGAACGGCTGCTGGCCCACGACCGCGCCCGTCGGCTTGTCGTTGATGTAGAAGTTGCCCGCCGCGAAGCGCAGCCGCTCCGAGGCCGAGGCGATCGCGTAGCGGTCCTGGGCGATGATCGACCCGGTCAGCGCGTACGGCGAGACGCTCTCCATCTGGTCGAGCACCGCGTCGAAGTCGCCGTCCTCATAGACGTGTACGCCCAGGATCGGCCCGAAGTACTCCTTGACGAAGATCTCGTCCGTGGGGTCGGCGCACTCCAGGATCGTCGGCTTCACGAAATAGCCGGTGGAGTCGTCGTACGAGCCGGTGAGCAGGTCGATGTTCGAGGCGGCGCGCGCCCGGTCGATGGCCGCCTTGTGCTTGGCGAAGGCCCGGTCGTCGATGACCGCGCCCATGAACGTCGACAGGTCGCCCGCCACGTCGCCCACGGTCAGCGACTCGGCCGCGGAGACGAAGTCGTCGCGCATGCGCGACCAGACCGAGCGCGGCACGTACGCCCGCGACGCCGCCGAGCACTTCTGGCCCTGGTACTCGAAGGCGCCCCTGACCAGCGCGGTGGCGAGCACGGCCGGGTCGGCCGACGGGTGGGCCAGGACGAAGTCCTTGCCGCCGGTCTCGCCGACGAGGCGCGGGTAGCCGCGGTAGGAGGCGATGTTCGCACCGACGGTGCCCCACAGGTGCTGGAAGGTCGCCGTCGAGCCGGTGAAGTGGATGCCCGCCAGCTGCGGGTGCGTGAGCGCCACCTCGGAGACCGCCTGGCCGTTGCCGGTGACCATGTTGATCACACCCGGCGGCAGGCCCGCCTCCTCCAGCAGGCGCATCGTGAAGTGCGCCGCGAACTGCTGAGTGGGCGAAGGCTTCCAGACGACGACATTTCCCATCAAAGCCGCCGACGTCGGCAAATTTCCGGCAATGGCGGTGAAGTTGAAGGGGGTGATCGCCAGCACGAAGCCCTCGAGCGCCCGGTACTCCATCCGGTTCCACACCCCGGGCGACGACGCCGGCTGGTCGGCGTACAGCTGCCGCGCGTAGGCCACGTTGAACCGCAGGAAGTCGATCAGCTCACAGGCCGAGTCGATCTCCGCCTGCTGCGCCGACTTCGACTGCCCGAGCACGGTCGCGGCGTTCAGCGTCGCCCGCCACGGCCCGGCCAGCAGGTCGGCCGCCTTGAGGAAGACCGCCGCCCGCTCGTCGAACGACAGCGCCCGCCAGGCCGGAGCCGCGCGCAGCGCGCTGTCGACGGCGTCCTGTACGTCCTGGGCCGTGGCGTCCTGAATGCGGCCGAGGACGGAGGCCTTGTTGTGCGGCTGCACCACGTCGATCGGCGCGCCGCCGCCCAGCCGCCGCTCGCCGTCGATCGTCATGGTCAGATCGATCGAGGACCCGGACAGCTCCTTGATCCGGTTCTCCAGCGTCGTACGCTCCGGGCTGCCCGGCGCGTAGCCGTAGACCCGCTCGTTGGCGGGAACCGGCACGTTGCTGATGGCGTCCATTTACTTACCCCCAAGGGCACGAAGGAAGAAGGCGACGTTGGCGGGCCGCTCGGCCAGGCGGCGCATGAAGTAGCCGTACCAGTCGTCGCCGTAGGGAACGTAGACGCGCACGGTGTGACCGGCCCCGGCGAGGTCCTCCTGCCGGTCGGTGCGGATTCCGTACAGCATCTGATACTCATAGGACCCGAGCCGGCGGCCGAAGCGGTCGGCGAGCAGCTCGGTGATCGAGATGATCCGGTCGTCGTGCGTCGCCACCATGGGGTACCCCTGCCCCGCCATGAGGGTCCGCAGGCATCGCACGTACGCCTTGTCGACCTCGCTTTTGCCCTGGTAGGCGACCGAGGCGGGCTCCCGGTAGGCGCCCTTGACCAGGCGCACCCGCGAGCCCTCGACCGCCAGCGCGCGGCAGTCGTCCGCGCTGCGGAACAGGTAGGCCTGGATCGCCACGCCGGTCGACGGGAAGTCCGCGCGCAGCTTGCGCAGGATCGCCAGCGTCGAGTCGACGGTGGTGTGATCCTCCATGTCGAGCGTCACGGTCGAGCCGCCCGCGTCGGCGGCGGCGCAGATCTCGCGGGCGTGCTCCAGGGCCATCGCGTCGTCGAGCCGCTGCCCGACGGCCGACAGCTTCACCGACACCTCGCCCCGGCGGCCGAGATCGAGCGGGCGCAGCGCGTCGAGCAGCGTGATGTACGCCTTCGCGGTGGCCGCCGCCGCGCCGGCGTCGCGGGTCTCCTCGCCGAGATGGTCGACGGTGACGGCGAGTTTGGCGTCGCGCAGCCGTTCGATGGCGGTCCGGGCCTCCTGAACGCTCTCACCGGCGACGAACCTGTCGACGACCTTGCGAGTGAGGGGGAAGCCGGATACCGAGCGGCGTACCAGCGCGCTCCGGGAGGTGGCGAGTAGCAGTTGACCCAGCATGTTCTCAGCCTAAAACCGCAGCTCACAACCGGGCCATCGACGCGCGTAACGCCACGTGTGGCAGGCTGTCATACAAATGCACAACTCGGCAGATCTACAGGAGACCGTCGACGAGCTCGCCCGCCTGCTGGGGGCGTCCGCGACGCTGGAGGACCGCTCGTTCCGCCTGCTGGCGTATGGCGCGCAGCACGGCGACATCGACACCGTCCGCCAGGAGTCGATCCTGCGCAGGCGCGCCACCGGCGAGGTCCGCGACTACTTCGAACGCTACGGCATCGCCCGCGCCCACGGCCCGGTCAGGATCCCCGCGGACGCCGACCTCAAGGTCTTGGCCAGGGTCTGCTGGCCGTTGCGCCATGGCGAGGTCACCTACGGCTACCTGTGGCTGCTCGACTCGGGCAGCCTCACCGAGAAGGCGCTGAGCCGGGCGGCCCCGCTCGTCGCCAGGGCCGCCGCCGCGCTCGCCCAGGAGGCCAGGAGCCGCCACGACCTCGGCCACGGCCTGCGCGCCCTGCTCTCGGCCGACCCGGAGGAGCGGGCCGGCGCCTCCATCGAGGTGTTCGGGCCCGTCACCGCGATCGCCGTCCGCGAGTCGGAGGAGCGCGTCGCCGCCCTCTGGACGCTGCCGCGCGGCGTGCTGGCCCGCGCCGGCTCGCCCGTCGCGCTGCTCGCCCCCGCGCACCTGGCCGCCGAGGTCGCCCACACCCTGCAGAGCGCGTACGGCACGGCGGCCGGCACCGGCGCCCCCCGGGCGGACCCGGCGGAGGCCTGGCAGAGCTGGCGCGAGGCGCGGCAGGCGCTGCGCGTCGCCGAGCACTTCCCCCGCTTCGCGCCCGTCGCCCGGTGGGAGGACCTGGGCGTGCACCGGCTGCTGGCCCGGCTCGGCCAGAGCGACCTGCGCGAGCTGGCGGCCGAGACGGGGGCGCTGGACGCCGAGCTGGCGCACACCGTGGAGGTCTACCTGGACCACGGCGGCCACGCCCAGAAGACGGCCGCCGAGCTGGGCATCCACCGCCAGACGCTCTACTACCGGCTGGGCAAGGCCGAGCGGACGCTGCACCGGGACCTGTCGGAGGGCGACGACCGGCTGACCATCCACCTGGGCCTCAAGGCGGCCCGCCTCCTGGCGCCTTAGCCGGCGGGTCTTACGGATGGCTGAGGGCTGACGCGTCTTACAGGTGGCTGAGGGCTGAGGCGTCGCCGGGCCCGCCGCGTTCGGTCAGCCCCTTGGCGACCCGCTGCCGGTGAGCGTCGTCCTTGTGCCCGTCGTACTTGAACTTGCCGCGGATCTCCTCGATCGCCAGCCGGATCCCTTGGATGCCCGACATCAGCCGCGGCATCCGGGCCGGATCGCCCTGCCCGGGTTCGAGGTCGGCGAGCTGCTCGCGCAGGATCTCCAGCTTGCCCTCGGCCTCCTTGACGATCTCGGCCCGGCAGATGAGCTGGACGGAGGAGTAGAACGTGGTCGGCACGCCCAGCTCCGGCTCGGCACCGGGCTCGGCCCGCCACCGGCCGGGGATGTAGGCCCAGGGGCCCGCCACCGACATGACCACCTTGGGGTTCTCGTCGATCGCCGCCCAGATCGGGTTCGGCCGGGCCAGGTGGAGCACGATCGTCCGCTCATCCACCAGCAGGAACTGCGTCGGCACCACGACGGGCACCTCACGGCCGTGGCCCGCGGCTATCAGGTGCCCGAACTGGTGGTCTTTCACGTACGCCAGGGACTGCTCGTCGGTGCCCGCGTCCCAAGGGTGAATCAGCATAAAAGGAACTTTAAGCGCAGGCGAGTTCGTACACCCGCACCAGCTCCTGGCTGACCCGCTCCCACGAGTAGCGCGAACGGGCGCGGTCAGCGCCCGCGTAGCCGAGCGCGGTGCGCAGCGTCGGGTCCGTCAGCAGTTCGCGGGCCAGGCGCGCGGTCCGCGCGGGGCGGTCCGGCGGCACCAGCAGGCCGGTGACGCCATCGATGATCGAGTCGAGGTGCGCGCCCACGGCCGAGGCGATCACGGGTACACCGCAGGCCATGGCCTCCAGCGCGACGATCCCCGTCGTGGCCTCGCGCGGCACCGACACCACGGCGTCGGCGCTGCGCATGAGCTTGGGCACCGCGGTCCGCTTGACCTGCCCGAGCAGGGTCACCCGGTCGGCCACGCCGAGCTGCTGGGCCAGAGCGCGCAGGCGGCGTACCTCCCGGTCGCCGTCGAGCAGGTCCGGCTCGGGGCCGCCCGCGAGCACCAGCTCGACGTCCTGGAGGCCCTGCAGCGCGCGGATGATCGTGGGGGCGCCGCGTTCGGGGGTGAGCGGGCCCAGGTGGAGCAGGCGCTTGCGGCTGCCGCGCGTGGCGACCGGGCCCTGGCGGTGGAAGCGCTCGGTGTCGACGCCGTACGGCACGATGGCGATGTTGTGGCGCGGCACGCCGAGCCGGATCAGCGCCGACTCCTCGTCACCGGAGCCGGCGATGACCGCTCTGGCGCTGCGGCCGAGCGCGCGCTCCAGCTTCACGTGGGCCGCGTCGACGGTGTGGAAGGTCTGGGTGACCGGCACCCCCAGGCCGCTGGCGCCCGTGACGGCGGCGAGGCCGCCGGTCCAGGAGTGGGCGTGGATCACATCGGGGCGTTCCTGGCTCCAGCGCCGGCTCAGATATTGGCCGACGTCCTTGAGGTACGGCATGACGTCGGCGGGGGCGAGATCGCGGGCCGGGCCCACCTCGATGTGCTCCATCATCACACCCGGGGCCACCCGCGTCCTGGCCTTGCCCTCGGCACTGTCACGACGGGAGTAGATGGTGACGTGGTGCTCGCGTCCCAGTTCACGCGCTACGGAGAGAATGTGGTGACGCTTGTTACCGGTAGCGGAAGCGACGATCGCGATATTCATGGCACACCTCAGCGTTAAAACAGCTTTCAAGGTGTGCCTGCGTCTTAGGCACGTCGTTCTTCCCCCGACCTTACCCAAAGATGGCTCAACCGCAAACCCCCGCAGATCAGACGCCGCAGAGCCGGCACCACTCAGACGCCACGCAGCGCCAGCACCACGATCTCGTCCCACACCTGCCCGCCGGAGAACGCGTGCCGGTCCGCCTCGACCGCCTTCACGATGGTCGTAGGCGCCTGACCGGCGCATCTGCCCAGTACGTCGGCCAGCCGCTCCTCGCCGTACGGCTCGCCGACCTCGTTCCTGGAGGAGATCAGCCCCTCGGAGTACAGCAGCAGCGTCTCACCCACCGCGACGGTCAGCTCCTCGGCCTCGGTCTCGGCCTCCGGCGAGATGCCCAGCGGCACGCCGCCACCCGAGGCGAACCGGACGCTCCCGTCGGGCAGCAGCAGCGCGGCCGGATGATGCCCCGCGGACGACAGGCGGATCCTGCGCCCCCGTACGAACCCGGCCACGACCATCACGAACATGCCGGTCCCCTGCGTCACCAGGGCCTCGTTCACCTTGCGCAGCACCACGTCGGGATCGGACTCCCAGACGCTGAGCACCCGGACCCCGCCCCTGACCATCGCGCTGACCGACGCCGCCTCCTCGCCCTTGCCCGCGGCGCCGCCGAGGGCGAACGCCCAGCCGTCCGCGACGGGGAAGACGTCGTAGAACTCGGCGCCGACCGAAGCGCCGGGATTGTAGATCGCGGCGGCCTCGTATCCGGGCACGTCCGGCAGGTTGCGCGGCGCGACGGTGGCCGACAGCGCGTCGGCGGCCCGCGAACGGCTCTGGAAGCTGCTCTGCGCACGCACCGCCAGCCCGAGCTGGAGCCCGACCTCCTGCATGACCCCCAGGTCGGCCAGCGTGAACGGCGGCCGGTCGTGCGACCTGACCAGCGTGAGCACGCCGTCGGCCGGGCCGATGGGCACGCACAGCATCGAGCCGGCGCCCATCGCCGTCAGCAGCGGCCCGTCGGCGCCGAAGCCCAGCAGCGTCTCGTCGTCGACCATCTCGTGCACCACGCCGGAACCGCGCTCCAGCACCTGGGTCACCACGTGGCTCGCGGCCGGCTGGGCGGACTCGATCTGGCGTACCAGGTCGCCCAGCGGGTGGTCCTTGGGCGCCACGACGGCCGCGCGGCGGGCCAGACCGTCGCGTACCACGTCCGCGATCACCCAGTCGGCCCAGCCGGCCGCCAGCAGCCGCGTCGCCCTGGGCAGCGCCACAGGCTGCCGCAGCGCCTCCTCATCCAGCAGCAACGTGGTCATCGTGGCCAGCAGGTCCTGGCGCTTGGCCGCCGCCAGCAGCAGCGCGCCGTCGGACTGCTCGGGCCGCCGCGCGCCCGGCTCGGGCAGTTGCACCTCGGTCGGCAGCGCCACGGCCGCCACCATCTGCTGCGGCTCGCCGGGCATCGTCAGCCTGGTCAGGGCCACCTGGACGGTATGGGTCCGGCCCTGGTGCGCCAGCCGCGACTCGAACGCCGCCGGCTGCCCGGTCTGCAGCACCGACATCAGGTGCGAACGGAACGCCGCTCGCCGCGACACGTCCACCAGCAGCGGGAACGACCGCCCGACCAGGTAGCCGTCAGGGCTGCCCAGCATCCGCGAGGTCTCGGGGTTGATCCGCCGGACCACCCCGCCGCCGTCCAGCACGATCACCGGCACGGGGAAGGCCCGGTAGACCTGGCGCAGCAGCTTCAGCTCCCGCTGGCCTCCGTCCTTCTTGCCCCCCTGCCGCTTGGGCGCGTTGCGCAGCGCTTCACGCGCCTCGGCCAGCAACTCGGCGGCGGTGTCGAGCTCCGCGAGTGCCGCGTCTAGAGTCGGCGCAAGGTCGGAGGGGTAGGCCGCCCGCGCCTCGCGCAGGGAGGAAACACGTCCGGACAGAGCGTCCAGGGCGTGTTCGAGGCCGGGCATGGTCATTCTCTGACGCTACGCCACGCTGGATAATGCTAGCTATAAGGGGTAGGGCTTGCTTGCTATGAAATCAACGGCGATGATCACCCCCGGACTTGCCCGTAACCTGGCGACTCTCGGGCGGTTGGGCGAAGACAACTCAACGGAAAGCGTGCTGCGCGGTCTGACCACCGCGCTGGCCGACGGAGTCCCCGGCTGCTCGGGCGGTTCCGCCGAGCACTGGCGGGACCAGCGGGTGCTGGTGTCGGGCTCGCACAGCGAGCTCATCATGCTGGTCGAAGGCGAACGCGACATCGGCGAGGGCCCGTCGACCGACGCCAGGCTGACCGGCGGCCGGGTGGTCGTGACGGACGTGCTCAGCGACTCGCGCTGGCCGCGCTACGCCCCGCTCGCCGCCCGCTGGGGCGTGCGCTCGGTGCTCACCGTGCCGATCCGGCTCGACCCCGTCCTGCTGGTCATCGGCCTCTATTCGGTACGGCCGGCCGCCTTCTCCCCGCAGGCCGCCCAGGCGCTGGCCGACATGCTGGCCGAGCAGGTGGGCGTGGCCATGGCCAACCTGTGGGACTTCGAGGAAGCGCGTACGGACGCCGCCCAGCTTCAGGAGGCCCTGGCCGGTCGCTCGGTGATCGACCAGGCCAAGGGCATCATCATGAAGACCAGCGGGTGCTCGTCCGAGGCGGCCTTCGAGGAACTGCGCCGAATCTCACAGCACCACCAGGTCAAGGTGGCGGACCTGGCCAGGCTCCTGGTCGACGAGCACCAGAAAAAGTCCCGCCGCTAGCGGCCTTGGTGGAATGTGCTCAGCCAATGGCGGCCAAGGCGTCGTCGAGCGTGTCGTACAGCGGCAGCCGCTGCGCGAGCCCGGTGATCCACATGACCTTTGACTTTGAATATTCCACGCCGACCAGGGCAAACCTGGCACCCGATGCCAGGCTGGTCTGCCAATGGTGGACGATCAGGCCGAGCGCGCGCGAGTCCATGAACGTCACTCCGGCCAGGTCCAGGATCAGCTCGGAACCCGCCAGAGAGAGGTAGTCGGCGAACTGCTCGCGCGTCGTGGCGTCGAGCACGCCATCGACCTTGATCACCGTGATCTCGTCCACGGTCGACGACGTAAGGCTCAGGGCCGTCACCGCCCCTTCGCCGTTCTCCGGCATTGTCACGGGGCAACCCTACTGTCACCGCACGAAGGAGGAATACTTCTGCCGTGAGGGGGGACACTGGATCCGAAGTCCAGCAGAGGGCTTCCGTCTCGGATGTAGAGCGAGGCCGGCCTCTGCATGGGCTTTTCCTGCAGGTGGAGGCGGCCCTGCGACCCATATGAGGAGCAGCCATGGCTGTGCGGGAATTCGTCCTCGAGGAGTTGACCGCCGAAGAATTGCTGGCCGAAATGGCCGGCGAAGCCACTACCGACAGTCACCGCGAACGCCTGAGGGAGCGCATCGTCGAGATGCACCGCTCGCTCGCCATGGAGATCGCCAGACGCTACCGCTACCGCGGTGAGCCTCTGGAGGATCTTCTGCAGGCCGCGTACGTCGGCCTCATGAAGGCCGTCAACGGCTTCGACCCCACTCTCGGCCACGCCTTCAGGGGCTACGCCGTCGTCACGATGACCGGCGAGGTCAAGCGCCACTTCCGCGACCGTACCTGGGCCATCCGGGTGCCGCGCCTCTATCAGGAGCGCCGCTCCGAGCTGAACCGGCTCGTCGCCGATCTCAGCCAGGACCTGGGACGCTCCCCGACCGTGGCCGAACTGGCCGCGAAGATGAACATCAGCGAGGAGGACGTCCTGCTCACGCTCGACGCCTCGGCCGCCTACAGCACGCTGTCGCTCGACGCGCCGCTCGGAACCGAGGACGACGCCGCCTCTCTCGGCGACATCATCCCGGAGGACGACGATACGCTGAGCAAGATGGTCGACCGGCAGGCCGTCAAGCCGCTGATCGACGCGCTGCCGTCGCGTGAGAAGCACATCCTGCTGCTTCGCTTCTTTGGGAACATGACACAAGCCGAAATAGCGGCAGAGTTCGGCATCTCGCAGATGCATGTATCGCGAATCCTCCGTAAAGTGCTGGACCAGCTACGTAGTGAGCTAGTCAGCTGATTAAGGCGGTTACCGGGTGAACGAGGATGTCGATCCTCAGGCGGGCTCCATCAGCCCGCCACCGGGCGCGCCGGTGAAAAAGCTGAGCTTCCGGTTGCCGGACCTCCCGCGGGTTCGCCAGTTCGCCGCGTCCGAGGCCCGCGAGGTGGGCATGGCGGAAGAGGCGGTGGGCGATTTCGTCATCGCCGTCAACGAGGTGGCCACCAACGCCGTCACCCACGGCACGGTCGACGCACAGCTCCGCACCTGGGTCCACGACGGCGAACTGGTGGTCGAGGTACACGACGAGGGCACCTGGAAGCCCGGCCCGATGCCCGGCTCGGTGGGCGGGATGGGACTCTGGGTGGCCCGCCTGCTCTCCTCCGACCTGTCGCTGCGGGTGGGCGGCGAGGGCAGCACGGTCACCATGCGCTTCCCCAGCAAGACCTGATCTCACCAGACATGAATCGACATGTGCGCGCGCGACGCCCCGTGATCATCTCGTGATCATCGAGTGCGCCGCGCGCTGTCGTGCTGTGTCCGCTATCGGCGTTCGTTATCGGCGGGTACGGCCTCGCCAGCCGCCGTAGCTCTTGACGCTGGCCGTGCCGATGCCCGCCTGGTGCAGCGCCAGCAGGGTGAGGCCGAGCAGCATGAACGTCGTGCCGGAGATCCCTGACCCGATGCTCACGTTCAGCAGGTCGAGCAGGAAGCCCAGGCCGAAAATGATCGCCGCGACTATCGCCAGCATGTCCCGTTACCTCGTTCCGTAGGCCGTATCGGTTGCGTGGCTCGTCTCATGGCCTGTTGCGAGACCTGTCTCGTGCCCTGATGTCTCGTGCCCTGTCTCGTGGCCTGAGAGGGTGAGCAGCCGCTCCAGCACGACCCGGTAGTCGCGCAGGGCCAGCCGTAGCTGCTCGGTGTCGCCAGCGCCCTTCCAGCGGTCGCGCAGCTCGCCCGTACGAGCCGTCAGACCGCTGGTGATCGCCTCGACGACCTCTTCGACCAGTCCTTCGGCCCGCTGGACGGCGTCACTGGGGTCGTCCACGAACGAGGTCTGCAGCTCGCGCCAGCGGCCCTGCACTTCGGCCGGGTCCTGGTCGAACAGGACGACGGACTGAGGGGCGGCGTGGGCCGGCGCGCTCTCCACCACCATGGGCTCGCCGGCCACGTCGTCGGTGCCGCCGCCGTACTCGGGCTCGGAATCCGCCAGCATGTCGCCGCCCGTCGGGGCGTACGGCTTGTGGTGGCGGGCGCCATTCCCCTCGTCGTTCTCGTCGTTCTCGTCGTTCTCCGCGTCGACCTGCGACCGCTCGTCACGGACGCTGTCTTCCCTGCTGAGGTCGGCGGTGGGGGTGTCGTTCGCGCGGAAGTCGTCCTTGGGGGAGCCGTCGTCCCTGGCATCATCGTCTGGAACGGCATCGGCACGGAAGCCGCCCACGCGGTCATCGTCCGTACGGAAGTCGTGTGCGCGGTCATCGTCCGTGCGGAGACCGTCCCTGGGGGCGTCGTCGTGCCCCCGGGCATCATCGTCGACTTGGTCCGCCCGTTGCGACGGCACTTTCAGCTCGTCGCTCGTCATATCGGTCACCGTCCTCGCGTGGTCTCTTGTAGGAGCTCTTCGAAGAGCGCGCGGTAGTGCACCATCGCCTGACGGAGGTCCTCGGTAGAGGCCTCCTTCCTGGCGGCGCGCCCGCTGATCTCGTGGGCCGCCCGGTAGTGGTCCAGGGTGGCACCGTGCCCGACGGACAGGTCGGACACCCGCTGCTCGAAGTCCTCCGTGGGGTAGCCTCGCTCCGCCATGACCGCCGCCACCAGCTGGTCGGCCTCGGATACCGCGAACCCGGGGGCGTCGACGAAGCGCTCCTGCACCTCGTTCCACCGGGCGGCGTAGCTGTCACGTGACTCCTCCGGCAGGGGCCGGATGTCCAGCTCGGAGTGGCGCTGCTCACGGGCGAGCAACTCCTGCTCCGCGTCGTGCCTGCTGTCGTGCTCCGCCATCAGGCGTTCGTACTCGGGGCCGAAACGTGCGCGGAGGCGGCTGCGGCGCTGCTGCTGCAACACCACGTAGCCGACTGCGGCGAGGGCCACCACCGCGACCACGACGACGACCACCCAGATCAAGGTGGACATGATGTTCGCCTCCGGTCTCTAATGTCGAGACCAGCGACTGCCCCCGTACGAGCGCCCGAAACGCCGGTGTCAGCGGCCTTCCAGCGCTTTCCTGGCCGCTTCCAGCACTGTAGCGACGTGTGAGTCACCAGGGGCGGCGGCGACCTCCCTGAACCCGCTCACGCTGTCGTAGCCGACGTCGAGCCCGGCATCGACCAGCCGCTGCGCCCACCGCAAGGCAGTGTTCAACCGCTCGGCCGCCGGCGGCTTCCCCTGCGCGGCGGCGGACAGGTTCCGCAGGTTCGTGGCGGGCCCGGACTGCGCGTGCTTCCGCTCCAGCTTCCACGGTACGGCCCGGCTGTGATCGAGCATCGGCTTGGCCAGGCCCGCGGCCCGCTTGGCCTGCAGCACCCCGGACTCACTGACCCCGAAGTGCGCGGCCAACTCCTGCACACTCATCCCCTCGGCGACGAGCCTGGCCAGCTCACTCCGATCGACGGTCGGCCTACGCCCCACGAGCCCCTCCCGCTGAGTACACGTGCGGTTCTGATGTGCGCTAAGGTTATGACGTCTCGCCCCGCAGGGGGTGATCGACACAAACCGGGACGTAGCGCAGCTTGGTAGCGCACTTGACTGGGGGTCAAGGGGTCGCAGGTTCAAATCCTGTCGTCCCGACCAGGTTTTTCTGGTCGAGCAGGGTGTCACTCTTCTGGGTGGCACCCTTTCGCGTTGGTGAGCGACTAACTGAGTGACTACCAGGCGAAGAGGGTGTCCATCGCCGCAGCTCCTTGCAGGAGTACCGGGCGGATCTGCTTGCGGTGGACGGCTTCGGTGACCGCCGTGCCGCTGTGGCCGACGAGCCGGGCGATGTCCTCCAGGGGGACGCCGGAGTCAGAGAGCACTCATAGGAGATCAAGGCGGCGGGGCGGCGCGCCGCCGCACCTCCGGCCCTCCGCCCGCCCGCCGTCCGGGCGTGCGGCCTGGGGGCCGGTCCCGGACGGCGGCGGGACACCGGGTCGGCCACCGCACGCCAGTACCGCCGTACGAACCGAACGCTCCGACCGGGATTGCCGCGCCGCCGCACAGATGCGGCCCTTACGATCGCCACGGTGTGGCTGGCCGCCGTGCATGGCTGGGGGCGATCGGCGATCCAGGGTTCGTTCCTCACCCTGGCTCACTGAGCAACGTGGCTGGCCCTCCGATCAAGGCAGGCGCAGGCGTGCGGAGGCATGCGCGATGCGGCGCCATGTTCATGACCCTTGGCTGAGAGAGTCCACCGGGCGCTCGGGGCATTCCAGGCAAACGAACAGGTAGAGCGATCCAGCATCTTGGATCACGAGGTCGGCTGGATACAGAATCTCGGAAGGGGCATGAGGGGGCAGCGGACGCTCTTCGATAGGAGCCCAACGCTTTCCCGTCTCGATGTCGAATTCCCGGCTAGCAATCGTCAACAGATGCGCCATCTCGTGGCCTTTACCGCATTCGACTTGCACGGGATCCTGAATCCAGCGCACCCAGCCGCTGACCTTGCTGCCTGGAGCACTTGAGGGGTGGTCGAAATAACTCCAGTCGTCAGGGTTCGGGAAATCCTCTTCCCAGGCCCAGATTCTCTCTCTGAGCTCAGCAGGAAGTCCCCAGCCCGCCGGATACTCCTCCACCCGCTCCGGCGACAACACGGACTCTTTTTCATCCTCAGGCGGCCTGGGCAACGCGGTGGTTCTGAAGGACGGCGATGGCCTTGCAGAGGTGGCCGGCCTTGGAAGGGCTGCAGC